>CANKVS010000058.1 GCA_947487155.1 uncultured Flaviramulus sp. | reverse complement strand
TTTGATTAATTTACGCTTCACAACGCAAATATCGGCAACCCTTTTTATTTGATTAATAAGTTTAAATCACTTCAGTAAATAATGTATATGGATTTATGTTATTTTGATGCTTAAAGATTACTTATCCTTTTTATAAAGCGGAATTCTATAAGAAATAGTATAACCATAACCTACACCAATACCACTGCTATCAAAGGTTTTATTAAACCCTGGAATGTAGATGCTTTGGAAATCATCAGGTTCGGTTTCTGTAACCAAACCTTTTAATTGCACATTAAGTCCTATGTATAGATTAGTGAAAATTTCAGCCTTTAATCCAACAATAAGTTCTAGCCAAATGGCTGTTAAATCGTTAAATTCTCTAGGAATACTAGATGAAAATTGAGGTTGCCAATATTGATCTGTACTATACACGGTAAAATTATTAAGTGTGTGACTAAACGTGCTAAAACCTGCTCTAAAACCTGTATAAACCATGTTATCCATATCAAGCCAGTTTTGATATAAATTATAATCTATTCCCGCTTTAATATAACTGCCACTTGTAGTAATGTTTAAGTAATCTGTAATATCGGTTTTTTCTTCAACTCCAATTTCTCCTGCAATGTATAACCTGCTTTTTAATCTGTAATCGGCAGTAATTTCAAAACCTTTGTATTCTTCATCTGCAAAAGACCTAATTAATTTGCCAATATCCCCACCTATACGTAGTCCGTATTTTTGTTTAATTTTTAGTGTATCGTTTGCGGTGCTAACTATACTATCGTTCTGTGCGGTTATAGATGCGCAAAAAAGCAGCATAAAACTTATGCTAATGGAATATATTAAAATGTGCTGCTGTCTCATCTTCTACAGATTGATTGTCGTTTATAGATTGTTTTGATTGTATCCAGTTATCACCATCTTGTTCGATAGTAAGTGTAACATTTGTAAAAATGGTTTTATAGCCACATGCTCTCGATACAAATACTAATTCGGGTTTGTAATTTATGGTAATAACATCTTCGTTTCCTTCGGCAAAATCGTCATCAGGATCATCAGGAGTTCCATTGTTGTTTATAGTTGTATTTTGGAAGAGTCTATATTGTGTAGAGCTTTCGTCTGTTTTTAAAGGTAAAATAAGATTATCGGTAGAAACAATACCGTATCCTGGTAAAACATTATCGTTTCCAACGCCAGCAATAAGTAACCCAAACACATTTTTTTTACTTTCTTGATTATTAATATCAAAAACATCAATAATTAAACTAGGCGTGGTTGGTGTGCTTTCTGGACAAATGTCGTCGCGTTCACAACTAAAATTAGCGATTATAAATAGTAATAATGCAAGTAGGTTTGTTTTTCTCATAAGTATTATCTCTTCTCCAAAAGTACAACATTTTCAACATGAAATGTTTGTGGAAACATATCTACGGCTTGCGTTTTTGTAACCTTGTACATACTATCCATTAATGCTAAATCTCTAGCTTGTGTTGCACTATTACAACTTACATAAACCACTTTTTTAGGTGCGATATTTAATATTTGTTGTACCACATCTTTATGCATACCATCACGTGGTGGATCGGTAATTATAATATCTGGTTGCCCATGTGCTGTAATAAATTCGGTGTTAAAAACATGTTTCATATCTCCAACAAAGAATTCAACGTTATTTATCTTATTTAATTGTGCATTTTCTTTAGCTGCTGTTATAGCATCAGGTACAGCTTCAACACCAACTACTTTACTTGCCTTTTTTGAAATAAACTGCGCAATGGTTCCTGTGCCAGTATACAAATCGTAAACTAACTCGTTTCCTGTTAATCCTGCGAAATCTCGTGTTATTTTGTATAGTTCGAAAGCTTGATGGGAATTGGTTTGATAAAACGATTTTGCATTTATCTTAAAACGTAAACCTTCCATTTCTTCAAAAATATGGTCATTGCCTTTATAGCAAACAACCTCTTGATCGTAAATAGTATCGTTGGCTTTTCCGTTAATTACATATTGTAATGATGTTATTTCTGGAAATGTATCTGCAAGAAAATCTAATAGTAATTCTCGATTGGTTTTATCTTCTTTAAAAAACTGAATCATAACCATAATATCGCCCGTACTAGACGTACGAATCATCATGGTACGCAATAACCCAGTTTGGTTTCTGGTATTAAAAAACTCTAAATCATTATCTAAAGCAAATTGCTTAACGGCATTTCTAATCGCATTTGATGGATCTGCTTGTAAATGACATTTTTTAACATCTAAAATTTTATCCCACATCCCTGGGATATGAAATCCTAACGCATTTCTATCACCTAAATCTGTATCAGACTGTACTTCTTCAATGGTTAGCCAACGCGAATCACTAAACGAAAACTCCATTTTATTTCTGTAAAAATACTGGTTAGCAGATCCTAAAATGGGAGTAACTTCTGGAAGTTCTATATGTCCAATGCGTGTTAAGTTATTGGTTACTTCTTTTTGTTTATAAAATAATTGATGCTCGTAAGCCATGTCTTGCCATTTGCAACCACCACAGGTGCCAAAATGCTGGCATGCTGGTTCTGTACGCTTATTAGAAAGTTTATGAAATATGGTTGCTTTTCCTTCGTAATAGGCTTTACGCTTTTTAAACGTTTGTACATCTACCACATCGCCAGGAACGGCATTGGGCAGAAAAATAACCTTACCATCTGGAGCTTTACCAATAGTTTTACCTTTGGCACCAGCATCAATAACTTCTACATTTTCAAAAACTTGTTTTCTTGATTTTCTTCTAGACATGCTGCAAAAATAATAATCGCATTAAATATACACTGTTTTATTTCTATTAACTTTATAAGATTTTGAAATAAATTTAAAATAACATGAACCTTTTAAATATTTCAATGTCTTTATTGTATAACAGGTGCTCAACTTAATGAATAAAAAGCAGCAATTAATAGACGGTCAATTAGTTTTAGAGTATCAATCTGGAAACAAAAAGGCACTAACATATTTAGTTAAGCGTTGGCACAAACTATTTTGTGAAAAGGCCTATTGGATAGTTAAAGATGCAGATTTAGCCAAAGATATAGCTCAAGACAGTTGGAAAACTATAATAAATAAAATGGAAGCTTTAAAAGATCCAAACAGTTTTGGTAGTTGGGCTTTACGCATTGTTTATACAAAATCTTTAAATAGTATTAAATCTAATAATAAAAAGAGAGAACGTTTAAAGGTTTATGGTTATGAGCAAGAAACGATTAGCATAGAGAATAATGAAAAGGGTGAAGAAGTTGAATTAAAAAAACAGCTACTAAAAGCCATAGTTTCATTACCAGTGCATCAACAAACTGTACTACGATTATTTTACAAGGAAGATTACTCTTTAAAAGAAATTGGCACTATTTTAAATATATCATTAGGAACAGCTAAATCTAGATTATTTCATGCGAGAGAGAAATTAAAATTAAAACATAAAAATTATGAAATGAGCCACTATGAATAGTAAAATTCATTATTAAGTATGGAGGCGAATTACATTTGACAATTATTAACAATAAAAAACGAAACAAATGAAAACTAAAATGGAAGACATCGATAAATTAATTAAGGATACATTAACCCAGGAAGAAGCTAAGTTTTATGATGAATTAGATGAGCAAAACGTATTTAAAATGGTTGGAGGCTTGTATAAAGGAAAAAATGCATGGCTTACTATTATTATGCACATTATAACTACGATAGTTTTCGGACTTCTTATCTATTGTATTATTCAAACCTTTGATGCTGAAAAAACAAACGACCTCTTACTTTGGATTGCAGGCGTCTTTTTTTGTTTTATGGTTATGGGAATGCTTAAAATATTTGCATGGATGCAAATGCATAGAAATGCGACAATACGAGAAATTAAACGCTTAGAATTACAGGTATCATCACTTTCTGGGAAAATGTCCAATTAATATTTCACCTCGCCATTTATATTTATTAGTTTTGCCTTTCCTAGGGATGATTTCTTTCCCACGCTGAATTTTCGATGTTCTTCGAAAGGATAAAGGTAGATAAGGAATTGCATATTTTTAATATTTAATTTTTTTTAAATGGCAATTTTAAACCAATTAACTTCGCAACAAGCGATCGATTTAGAAAACAAATATGGTGCACACAATTACCATCCGCTTCCTGTAGTTTTAAGCAGGGGAGAAGGTGTGTTTGTATGGGATATAGATGGAAAACAATATTACGATTTCCTATCGGCATACTCTGCAGTAAACCAAGGGCACTGCCATCCAAAAATTGTTAATGCTATGGTGCAACAAGCACAAACGTTAACATTAACATCTAGAGCGTTTCATAACAATATGCTTGGTAAATATGAAAAGTTCGCATGCGAATTTTTTGGATTTGATAAGTTGTTACCCATGAATACAGGAGCAGAAGCAGTTGAAACAGCTTTAAAACTTTGTAGAAAATGGGCTTATGAAGTAAAAGGTATTGATGAAAATGAAGCTGAAATTATTGTTTGTGAAAATAATTTTCATGGAAGAACAACAACCATTATTTCATTTTCTAACGATCCTGTGGCTCGTGAAAATTTTGGACCATTCACTAATGGATTCCTTAAAATTGAATACAACAATTTAGAAGCTCTTGAAAATACTTTAAAAAACAACCCTAATGTTGGTGGTTTTTTGGTAGAACCCATACAAGGAGAAGCAGGTGTTTATGTACCAAGCTCGGGGTATTTAGCAAAAGCTAAAGCATTGTGTGAGCAATATAATGTCTTATTTATTGCAGATGAAGTACAGACGGGTATTGCTCGAACAGGACAATTATTAGCAGTTAACCATGAAAATGTAACCCCAGATATTTTAATTTTAGGAAAAGCCTTAAGCGGCGGTGTATATCCTGTAAGTGCCGTTTTAGCTAATAATACGGTAATGGATGTTATTAAACCAGGAAACCACGGTAGTACATTTGGTGGGAATCCTGTGGCTGCTGCTGTAGCTATTGCAGCGTTAACAGTAGTTAAAGAAGAACAATTGTCTGATAATGCTGAAACTTTAGGGAAGCTATTTAGAAGTGAATTAAACACATATATAAAAACTAGTAATATTGCTAAATTAGTAAGAGGTAAGGGCTTGCTTAACGCTATAGTAATTAATGATGATGAGGAAAGTGATACCGCATGGAATATTTGCTTGGCATTACGAGATAATGGTTTGTTAGCAAAACCAACACATGGAAATATTATTCGTTTTGCGCCACCGTTGGTTATAAATGAAAATCAGTTATTAGACTGTGTACGTATTATTATAAAAATACTGAAGCAGTTCGAGTAAAGCAAAAACATAACATAACACCTAAAAAAAACGACTCATTCAAGTCGTTTTTTTTAGGTGTACTAAATTTCTATTTATAAATTAGGAATGATTAATTCTTGATCTGGATGAATAATATCTGGATTCTTTAAAATATCTGAGTTAGCTTTAAAAATATCATGATATTTAGATGCTTTTCCATAATACTGAATCGCAATTTTGCCTAAAGTTTCACCACTTTTAACTACATGTCTGTGGTAAACACTATCGTCGGCAACTTTTATATCAGCAATAATATCGGTAGGGTTCTCTCCACCAATTTCTTTTATTTTATCCCAAAGCAGATTTTTTTCATAGGGCGTATTGGTAGTTCCCCAAACTTTAAGTATGCCATTTTCTTCTTGTACATCGCCATTTTTAATGTTTAACGATTCACCTAAATCTAATAATCCTTGATACTTTGCTCTCATAATATAATGTGTTTTAGTTTTTTAATAGAAAAAATATTTAAAAGGTCGTTTACCTTAAATAAATTATTATTCATGTCAGAAATATAGTAAAACAAGTTTCAATAATCAAGAGTTTTATAGTTTAATTAGAGTGTTAAAAATCAGCTATTTAAAATACTGTATTCAAATTAGGGTTATTTGTTAAAAATGTTTATTTTTGCACTCCTTTTAGCGAATCGTTGGACAGATAAAAGGACTGAAACTATAAATAAAAATAACACTTCTGTGTGTTACGCGCTTAAATCTTCCAAAGCACAACAGAATACAAAACGTAATGTAGTTACGTTTCTGTAAGAGCAGAAATCTTAATTATATTGCATAATTATTTAAATGGCTGAAAAGGCAAAAAAAGCTGAAGTTGAAGCAACTGAAGCAGCAACAGTAGAAGCTCAAGCAAATCCAGAAAAATTCTTAAAAGAGTTCAATTGGCACAATTACCAAGAAGGTATTGATGAAGTTGATGACAAGCAATTAGAAGAATTTGAAAAATTAGTAGCAGAAAACTTTGTAGATACACTTAATGATGAAGTTGTTGAAGGTACTGTAGTTCACATTTCAGATCGTGACGCAATTATCGACATTAATGCAAAATCTGAAGGTGTTATTTCTTTAAACGAATTTCGCTACAATCCAGATTTAAAAGTTGGAGACAAAGTAGAAGTATTAATCGATGTGCGTGAAGATGCAACAGGACAATTAGTATTATCTCACAGAAAAGCAAGAGTAATTAAAGCATGGGATCGCGTAAATGCAGCTCATGATACTGGTGAAATCGTTAATGGTTTTGTGAAATGCAGAACAAAAGGAGGTATGATTGTAGATGTTTTTGGAATTGAAGCATTCTTACCAGGTTCTCAAATTGATGTGAAACCAATTAGAGATTACGATCAGTATGTAAATAAAACTATGGAATTCAAAGTGGTTAAAATCAACCACGAATTTAAAAACGTAGTCGTGTCTCATAAAGCTTTAATTGAAGCTGATATTGAGGAACAAAAGAAAGAAATTATTGGTCAATTAGAAAAAGGTCAAGTATTAGAAGGTATTGTTAAAAACATTACGTCTTACGGTGTGTTTATCGATCTTGGTGGCGTTGATGGTTTAGTTCATATAACAGATTTATCATGGTCTAGAATTAATCATCCAAACGAAATTGTAGAATTAGATCAAAAACTTAATGTAGTAATCCTTGATTTTGATGAAAACAAATCAAGAATCCAATTAGGATTAAAACAATTAAGCAAACACCCATGGGAAGCTCTTGCAGAAGAGGTAAAAGTTGGTGATAAAGTAAAAGGTAAAGTAGTTGTAATTGCAGATTACGGTGCATTTATTGAAGTAGCAGAAGGTGTTGAAGGATTAATTCACGTTTCTGAAATGTCTTGGTCTACACATTTACGTTCAGCTCAAGATTTTGTTTCTGTAGGAGACGAAGTTGAAGCGCAAATCTTAACTTTAGATAGAGAAGACAGAAAAATGTCTCTTGGTATTAAGCAATTAACTCCAGATCCATGGACCGATATTACTGCTAAATATCCATTAGCATCTAAGCATACAGGTGTTGTGCGTAACTTTACAAACTTTGGTGTTTTTGTTGAATTAGAAGAAGGTATCGACGGATTAATTTATATCTCAGATTTATCTTGGACTAAGAAAATCAAACACCCATCAGAGTTCTGTGCTGTTGGTGATAAATTAGATGTAGTTGTTTTAGAATTAGATGTAGAAGGACGTAAATTATCTTTAGGACATAAACAAACTACAGAAAATCCTTGGGATAAGTACGAAACTGAATTCGCTTTAGAAACAGTACACACAGCAGCATTAACAGAAATCGTTGATAAAGGTGCTACAGTTACTTTTAACGAAGACATCGTTGCATTTGTACCGTCTCGTCACCTTGAGAAAGAAGATGGCGGAAAGCTTAAAAAAGGAGAAACTGCAGAATTTAAAGTTATTGAATTCAATAAAGAATTTAAACGTATAGTAGCTTCGCATACAGCGATTTTTAAAGCAGAAGAAATTAAGAATGTAAAAGCAGCTGCTAAAAAAGCAGCAAGTGCAGCAGCAGAAGCAAAACCAACTTTAGGTGATGCCAATGATGCTTTACAAGCTCTTAAAGATAAAATGGACGGGAAAGCGTAAATAAAAAAATGTTTTTCATTTCCGTGAAAACGGAAATCTCATCCTATATATAATTTTAAAGCCTTTCAAGAAATTGAAAGGCTTTTTTATTGTCATTTCATTTTATCCTGCAAGGTTTTCAAAACCTTGTAGGTGTAATTTATTTAAAACCAAGTAATTTCATATCATCGGTATATTCTTTTTGAACATAAACAAATATTCTTTTTCCTGTTAAACAAACGCATGCTTCACAAAATTCCCCTTCTAATTCCTTTTTAATGGTTATTTTAATAACAGGAATATTATTTTCATTTAAATACACCTTTACAGCAGCTAGCTGTTCTTTGTCCGAAGAATTGCTAGAAATATCCCAAGGGTCTGCACACGCAGTTTGGTCCCAGTATAAAACATTTGCATCTATTTCATCTTTACTGCAAGACTCAATAAAACAAAAACCTATTATAAAAAGAGATAAGACAGGAATGTTTAGTTTACTTATATTCATAGATATACTTTATATAATTAAGATGCATTTTTGATTAGAAGGTTGCTTAAGAATTGTCACTATTTTATTTATCATGTTTTAAGTGTTAAGTTTTTTAAAATTTTGCATTACCTTTGTGCTCCAAATACGTTTGGATATTATATGAGTCAGAAAGTTTTACTTAACGCAAAAGAGGTAAACATCATTCTTCATCGATTGGCTTGTCAACTTATTGAAAAACATACCGATTTTTCTAATACCGTTTTAATTGGCTTACAACCACGCGGAAAATATTTAGCAGATAGAATTGCCAAATTATTACGAGAAGATTATAAAGTGAAAAATGTGCAATTAGGTCATTTAGATATTACGTTTTATAGAGACGATTTTAGACGTGGTGAAAAACCTTTGGAAGCCAATACAACCCAAATTGATTTTTTAGTAGAAGACAAAAACATCGTATTTATTGACGATGTATTATATACTGGCAGAAGCATTAGGGCTGCATTAACGGCTATTCAATCCTTTGGAAGACCTAACGAAATAGAATTGCTAACCTTAATAGATAGGCGTTTTAGCAGACATTTACCCATACAACCAGATTATAGAGGACGACAAGTAGATGTTATAAATAATGAAAAGGTAATAGTACACTGGAAAGAAAATGAAAATGAAGACGTCGTGTATTTAATTGAAAAATAATAATTTAGCTAGAAGCTAGAAGAAAATAACGGGCAATTAAAAACTGCCACAGAATACTAAATAAAAACATGAGCGAATTAAGTGTTAATCACTTATTAGGAATTAAATATCTTAACAAAGAAGATGTTCGGCTTATTTTTGAAACTGCCGATCATTTTAAAGAAGTGATTAATAGGCCTATTAAAAAAGTGCCTTCACTACGAGATATTACCATAGCAAATTTATTTTTTGAAAACTCAACCCGAACAAAATTATCTTTTGAATTAGCAGAAAAAAGACTTTCAGCCGATGTTATTAATTTTTCATCAGCACAATCTTCTGTTAAAAAAGGAGAAACCTTAATAGACACCGTTAACAATATCCTATCTATGAAAGTAGATATGGTGGTTATGCGGCACCCAAATCCAGGAGCAGGCGTCTTTTTATCAAAACATGTAAAGGCGCGTATTATTAATGCGGGCGATGGCGCACACGAGCACCCAACACAGGCCTTATTAGATTCGTATTCTATTAGAGAGCGATTGGGCGAGGTAAAAGGAAAAAAAGTTGTAATAGTTGGCGATATTTTGCACAGTAGGGTAGCGCTCTCAAATATATTTGCCTTACAATTACAAGGCGCAGAAGTTATGGTTTGCGGACCAAAAACCTTAATACCCAAATATATTAATGAATTAGGTGTAAAAGTAGAAACTAATTTACGTAAAGCACTAAATTGGTGCGATGTAGCAAATATGTTACGCATACAAAACGAACGTATGGATATAAGTTATTTTCCTTCTACACGAGAATACACACAGCAATTTGGTGTAAATAAAGCACTGTTAGATTCTTTAGACAAGGAGATTACTATTATGCACCCAGGACCAATAAACAGAGGGGTAGAAATTACCAGCGATGTTGCAGATTCTAAACAAGCTATTATTTTAGATCAGGTTCAAAATGGTGTTGCTATTAGGATGGCCGTTATATATTTATTAGCTTCAAAAATAAAACAGTAATCATGATTTTAAGTCAAGACGACAATATCTCTATCATTACACAAGAGAAAGCCACAATTATAGAATTGGTAAAAAAAATTGAGGTCTTATACCCAAAATTTAAAAACAATAATATTATCGTTAATTTAACGTCTTTAGAAGGCGTAAATGTTTCAGATATTGTCGAATTCCTTCAAATATCAAATAAACATAGAGTGTCAAAACAATCTTTTGTTATTGTTACAAATAAAGTAAATGTAGAGGAATCTTTAGATGAAATAATTATTGTGCCAACACTTCAAGAAGCCTATGATATTATTGAAATGGAAGACATAGAACGTGATTTGGGGTTTTAGCGATTATTCGTTAATCGTATAGTTGTTTAGATAATTCGACTCAACTACTCAAAACTAACAAAAGAACAGTTAATGAAATTAACCATAATAGGATGCTATAGTGCCACCCCAAGAGCCTTAAATAATACCACTTCTCAAGTATTAGAAATTAATAATCACATGTTTTTAATTGATTGTGGAGAGGGTACACAAGTACAACTTCGTAAGCACAAAATTAAATTCAATAGAATAAAACACATTTTTATATCGCATTTACATGGCGATCATTTTTTTGGTTTAGTAGGATTAATTTCAACATTCCGCCTATTAACTCGTGAAGCCGATTTGCATGTTTATGGTCCCAAAGGCATTAAAGAAATTGTTACACTACAAATGAAGTTAGCAGATTCGTGGACAAACTACAAGCTTTATTTTCATGAATTAACCTCAAAAGAATCTGAATTAATTTTTGAAGACGATAGAGTTGAAGTTTACACCATTCCTTTAAATCATAGGGTTTACACCAATGGTTATTTGTTTAAAGAAAAGGAAGGAGAGCGTAAACTAAATATTTATGCAGCAGAAAAAGCAAACATTGATAAGTCTTACTTTAGAAAACTAAAACAAGGTTTTGATGTTTTAAATGAAGACGGCGTATTAATAAAAAATGAATTGGTAACCCAAGCAGGAGTTAAACCAAAAAGTTATGCGTTTTGTAGTGATACGACCTATAAAGAAAATATTGTTCCTATTATAAAAAATGCAGATGTATTGTATCATGAATCTACTTTTTTAGAAAAGCATGCACATTTGGCATCCAAAACAAAACACTCAACAGCAAAAGAAGCTGCTAGTATTGCTAAACAGGCTAATGTGGGTACATTATTGCTTGGGCATTATTCTACACGCTACGATGGTTTAAATACTTTTAAAGAAGAAGCTCAGGAGGTTTTTGATAATGTAGAATTAAGCAAAGACGGAAAAACATTCAATTTTTAATTAAACTCAGTTAAACCGTTAGCCCAATCTATAGCTTCCTTTATAGATTTACATCGTTTTATACTGTTTTTAGAAAAACGCTTTTCTAAGGAGGCGTTTAAATAAGATGGTTTATTATATATAACAATAGCACTTGCAAACATAATATTGTACTCTTTTTCAACTCTAATCCAATTCTGAGGTTCTACAGAATAGGCATTAACTCTATTGGAAATAAAAACTAATTTGGGGTTTTCACCATAAAATTCTAATAACTCCTTGGCTACTCGTTTTACTTTTTTCCAGTCAAAATGGACCCCTTCATTCAATTCACCAACAAAAAACTTTTCACATAAATAGTAATTACCAAAAGGCATTTCTAATTTAAAATGTTTTAAGCTTTTGAAAAATTCAGAATCTTCAAATTTCATCTTACCTTTGTTGAAAGGTACTAAGTTAAGAAGATTCTTTCAATATTTAGTTTAAGAGCACATTAAATTTTTATTTACGTATTATGGAAAAGGATTTAAGTAATTATAGAAAGTCTTATGAAAAAAATGAACTTTTATTAAAAGATGTTCCAGACAATCCCATGGAATTATTTCAGAAATGGTTTTATGAGGTTGATACGTTTTTTGCAAAAGACGAAACTAATGCTATGACTATTTCTACGCTTGGGCTAGATGGTTACCCAAAAAGTAGAGTAGTGTTACTTAAAAAATATACTTACGAAGGTTTTATATTTTATACAAATTATTTAAGTGAAAAAGGAAAAGCTATCGCGCAAAACCCTAATGTTTGCTTATCTTTTTTTTGGCATGGTGCCGAAAGACAAATTATAATAAAAGGAAAAGCTGAAAAGATAGCACCTAATTTAAGCGATGGGTATTTTGAAACCAGACCTAGAGGTAGCCAGTTAGGTGCTATAGCTTCTATTCAAAGTGAAATTGTAACAAGTAGAACGTTTCTTGAAAACAAACTTAATGCTCTAGAAAAAGAATTTGAAGGTAAAGAAATAGTAAGACCCAATAATTGGGGGGGGTATATTGTAAAACCCATTGAAATTGAGTTTTGGCAGGGTCGTGCCAATAGATTACATGATAGAATTCGGTATCAATTACAAGACGATTATAATTGGTTAATTAATCGCTTATCTCCATAAAAACACGATGAAATACTTGCTTCGATGAGTTAAAATTGCATTTTATCGACTAAAAACACTTAAAATAGACTAACGACACGTTTTTCATCGATTTTAACATTTCATTAACATTTACTTCTAAGTAGGCTGTTAAATTTACAGAACCAAATCTAAATTTACCTACTTATGAAGTTATTAACTAAACTGCCTTTATTGGCATTGTTTGCTATGTTGGCATTCTCGTGTTCAACAGATAGCATTGATGATAAAGCTGAAGAATTAATATTAGTTGTTCCAGAAACAAAGCCTATTGAAATTGAGATTTTAGAGCTTATTAATAATCACAGACTATCTGAAGGGTTAAATCCTTTAGCAGCAATGTCTGTTGTTAAATCTGTAGCCTTTAGCCATACCGATTATATGGTAAGTAATAATAAACCTTCTCATGATAATTTTTATACACGCAGTAAGTATTTAAAAGCAAATGCTGGAGCCATAAGAGTATCAGAAAATGTTGCTTATGGCTATAGTTCGGCACAATCTGTAGTTAATAGATGGATAAAGAGTACAGAACATAAAGCCAATATAGAAGGTGATTTTACAAACTTTGATATTTCAGCAGAAAAAAATGAAGAAGGAAAGTGGTATTATACTAACATCTTCGTAAAAAAATAAAATTGCGTTTTTAAGCAATTAAAACATAACCATTTTAATTTACTGTTTAATTACAAACTATATAACATTGGTATATAATAAAGGAATTAATTTGGTTATTATTGATAACTTAACGGTTATTAAATTTAGCTTTAGGTATAAAATCCTCTCAGTTTCTGAGGGGATTTTTTGATTTAATTTTTATAGGTATGCTTGAATTAGTAATAAATTATAAACTGCATTATGTAAAACTTTTTATCTACTTTTCAATTTTATCATAATTTTTCAGAATTTTTAACGCCCATAATGTTTGTATTCCAGCCCATTCTAATTTTGTTCCTTCGCTAATTCCATACCAAGTATTCCACTTCCATACCAAGTATTCCACCGACCATCATTTTCTTGTCTATTGATTATTTCTTTTAAGTCAGATTCAATAGTCTCTTTAGTAAATAAAGAATATAGAATACTTTCAGAAGAATGTGCATAATTTAAACTATGCGGTTTTCCATAAAGACCCCAACCATCATCTGATTTATCTTTGCAAATGATTCCGTCAACTATTATCCAATTCTTTAAGTTGTTAATTGTTTTTTTAGCTTTATTTTGATTCTTAGTATACTTTAAAAATATTAACCATCTGGGTATACATAAATAGCAAAAAATATGTTTATCTTTTATTCTCTCAAATTCACTCCAAACAAACTGTTCCGCTTTTTTCATCCAAGGAATATCAATCTTATATTTTTCTAAAATCCCAAGTAGTGGTGCAGTGGTACTTAAAGCAGCCCATTCTTTAACTGTTTTAAAATGTTCTTCACAAGGATAGTTGCTTTTGGGTCTAAACATCTACGGAATTCCACCTTTTTCTGTTGTTACGCTTTCAAAATAAGCCATAAAGTCATTTAGAATGATTTCTTTGGTCAGATAACCAACTTCATCGAGGATTTCAAGTGCTATAATGCTAAAAAGAGGTTGGCTTTCTGGTGATGCTGTATCTGGTTCCATTCCGTGTCCAAATCCACCATCAGGATTTCGGTAAGCATAAACAGCATTAAAAACACCTTCCGAAGTTCCATTATCAAAATAAAACTCAAACAAACGCCTTTCTATCATTCTCGCATTTGTCAATATGAAGTCTCTTGCTTTTAAGTAGTTATTCTTAGGTAAAATCATTTTAATTTCAAGGGTAAACTAAATTACACATAACTAAAGGATTTGAATTATAATAATACCTAATATATAAAAAAGCCATCAAAAGAAAACACTCTTGATGGCTTTTTACTGATATTAAATTTAACTTAGATATTATTCCATTTTTACCACAATAAATTGTGTACGTCTGTTTAATTGATGTTGGTCTTCGGTACAGTTTATACTGCCATCGCAATCGTTAGTTAATTTACGCTCACCAAATCCATCATACTCCGTAATTCTTGAAGCATCCACACCATACTTAATTAAATATTTATAAGTGGCATTTGCTCTTTCTTTGGAGAGTACATCGTTGTATTCGTGCGTACCTCTAGAATCGGTATGCGATTCTATTTTAATAACCATATTAGGGTAGGTGTTCATCATTAAATTCACGATTCTGTCTAGTTCTACTGTGCCATCACGTCTAATATCAAATTTATTAAAATCGAAATAAATAGGGTACAGTTCTGTAATAGGTATAACTTCTTTTTTATCTTGATTTAAAACAAAATTAGCAGTTATACTTGTTGCACTTCTTTCAATTCCTTTAGAAGTAACAGGCGTTGTGTTTTCAATGTAATTATCTTTATTAACCTTAACATAATAATCAGCATCTCTGTCAATATTTATGTCGTAATATCCATCTTTGTCGGTTTCAATAACTGCAATTTCTTTACCGTTTGCATCTAACAAAGAAACTGTTGCATTTGGAACAGGAGCATTGGTAATAGCATCTGTAATGGTGCCTTCAATTTTTAATTGCGGAACTTTGTCGTAAGCATAAATATCATCACTACCAACACCGCCATTTCTATTGGAGGCAAAGTATCCAGATAAACCATCATCATTCATAAAGAATGAAAAATCATCTTTTCTTGAGTTTACAGGTACTCCAAGGTTTAATACGCTTACAATACTATTATTTTTATCTGTAATCGTTCCGAAGATATCTAAAAGTCCTAACCCAGGGTGTCCATCTGAAGCAAAAAACAAAGCGTTTTCACTGTTAACAAATGGAAACATTTCATTCTTATCTGTATTAACTACAGCACCTAAATTTTGTGGTGTTCCGAATGTGCCATCGTTATTAATATCTACATAATAAATATCAGATCCACCTATACTACCAGGCATATCAGAAGAAAAATAAAGTTTAGTATTATCGCTATTTAGAGCAGGGTGCCCGTTAGAATACGAATTGCTATTAAAACTAAGTGCTTCAATATTTGTCCATAAACCATCAATTAGGGATGCTTTATATATTTTTAAATGTGTTACGCCATTATTGTCTTTTCCTAAAACTTTTTTGTTGAAATCGTTTCTAGAAAAATACATGGTTTTACCATCTTTTGAAATGGTTAAAGGCCCTTCATGATATATAGAATTAATATCGCCTTTGAGTTTAGATTTATGGTTTACAATACTATCATTAGCATTTTTTTCTGTTACATAAATATCTAAAAAAGGTTCTTTGTTCCAACCGTAAATATGTTTTGTAGAAACACCTTCGTCTTTTGCCGATGCAAAATAAATGTTTCCGTTGTGTTGATATGCTCCAAAATCGCTATACTTTGAGTTAAAAGGTACATCGGTTAAAAAGTATTGTTGTTTCGCGTTATAAATAGAATTAATAAAATCGCTATCTTTTAAAAATTTAGCTTCATCAATTTCCCCACCTGCTTTTTTAAAGCGTTTCATCCAAACACGTGACTCTTTATATTTTTTTACCCCACGTAAAGCTTGTGCATAATTATAATAATAATCTACAGGAATGTTTTCTTGAGTTACTGCTTTTTTATAATACACCACAGCACTATCTGGATTTCTCATATAAGCATAACTATCAGCTAGTTGTCTAGTGGCATAGTTTGCATTAAAATCTTTTTCGATAAGCTGATGGTAAACTTCGGCAGCGTTAACAAAAGAAAATTTATTAAATAAATTATCGGCTTTCTTTTGTGCGCCATATTGTGCAAAAGCTAAACTATTTGTTAGCAACACAATACAAATTATAATGTAGTTTTTTAATTTCATGGGGTCCTATTTTAATTAAAAAAATCTAGTATTTTAATACCAAATAAACTTTAAAATAACTGGTAAAATTCATTTGGTATAAGATATTTTTATTTATATAAACACAATTAGGTTAATATTGTGCGTACTTATTTTTATTCCATTTTTACAACAATAAATTGTGTACGTCTATTTAATTGATGTTCTTCTTCTTCACAGTTTTGTCCATCTTCACAACCGTTAGTTAATCTACGCTCACCAAAACCTTGATGTTCGGTAATTCGTTCTGGTACTATGCCTTTCGATATTAAATACTCATAAGTAGCATTGGCTCTATCAATAGATAATTTATCATTGTATGATAATTTACCTCTAGAATCGGTGTGAGATTCAATACGAATAACCATTTCAGGATAATCATTTAACATTAAGCTTACAATTTTATCAAGTTCTAAAGCGGCATCCTCCCTAATGTTGTGTTTATCAAAATCGAAATAAATGGTATTTAATTCTGCAAGTTTTACAACATCCTGTACAGGGTTTAGCAATAAATTAGCGGTTATAGTTGTAAGTTCTGTTTGAATATTTTTTGATGTAAATGTTCTGTAGTCATCAATGTATTTAGTTTGACTTCCTACAATTTTGTAATCTTTATTTCTATCAATATTTATTTGATAATATCCATTTTCATCAGTTTCCATATAGGCTACCTGCTGATTGTTTTCATCAAATAGCGTAACTATAGAATTAGCAATAGGCTTGGTATTTATAGCATCTGTTATAACACCTTCTACATGAAGTACAGGTTCTCTATGAAACGCATAAATATCATCACTACCGCGTCCGCCTTGACGGTTTGAAGCAAAGTAACCTGTTATACCATTTGAATTCATAACGAATGAAAAATCATCCTTATTTGAATTAACTGGAACACCTAGGTTAATAACATCTACAATGTCATCACTATCTTCGCCTTTAATTGTTGCGAAAATATCTAAAAGACCTAAACCTGTATGCCCGTCTGAAGAGAAAAATAATACCCCTTCATTATTTATAAACGGAAATCCTTCGGCACTTTCAGTATTAACAACATCACCAACATTTCTCAAGTTTATTAATGAGCCATCATGATGTATATCAACAGCCCATATATCTGAACCTCCTTTGGTTCCAGGTCTGTCTGAAGCGAAATATAATTTAGAATCGTCGTTATTTAAAGCGGCATGTTGTGTGGAAAACGCATCGCCGTTTATAGGTAAATCTTCAAGGTTTGTCCATTCTCCATCGACTAAAGTAGCACGATAGATTTTCATGTTGGTTAACCCTTTTTTATCCTTTACTTCAACATCTTTATTAAAATTGTTTCTAGAAAAGTACATGGTTTTACCATCTTTTGTAATAGTAACAGGACCATCGTGATATATAGAATTAATATCACCTTTAACTTTCCCAGTGTGATCTACATTTCTTTTAGAGCCTACATCGGTTACATAAACATCTAAAAACGGTTGTTCATTCCATCCGTATAAACGTTTTACAGAGACGCCTTCGTCTCTAGATGATGCAAAATAGACTTTATCTCCATGCTCGAAAGCACCAAAATCACTGTATTTTGAATTGAAGCGAACTCTATCTAAAAAATACTGTTGTTTAGCACCAAATATGCTGGTTATAAAATTAATGTCTTTAGAAAAATCATTTGCACTAACCACACCGCCAGAATCTTTATAACGCTGAAGCCATGTTTGAGATTCTTTATATTTTTTCATACCACGAAGCGACTGTGCATATTTATAGTAGTAATCTATTGGCACATCTTCTTGCTTAACAACACTTTTATAGTATCGTGAAGCATTTTTTGGGTCTCTTAAATATGAATAACAATCGGCAAGTTGCCTTGTTGCATAGTCTTTGTTATAGTTATTTTGAATAAGTTCTCTGTAAACTTTAGCAGCTTTTACAAACGAGAATTTATTAAATAATGTATCTGCTCTCTTTTGTTTTCCTTGTTGAGAAAACGCTGAGACACTTAGCGTTAATGCGATACAGACTAATATGTAACTTTTAGTATTCATAGAAAGATAAGTATTAGAAATATCTAGGTGATTTTAATTTAGAACTTAAGAATTTAAATTCATATATAAGTAAAATTTCGTGTGTTCCTGTAGTATAGTTTGCGATTTCAGATATTGGCTTTTCGTAAGCATACCCAACACGTAACTGTCTAGAGACTTGAAAATCTGCAATGGCACCAATAGCAGCAGTTTGTTCATTAAGTCTATACGAACCACCTAACCAAAGTTTTTCGTTGAATAGTAAATTGGCAGTGAAATCGTAAGACACTGGTGCTCCATTTGTTGCTTTTACTAAAGCTGCAGGTTTTAATTTAATTGTTTTGCTTAAATCTATTACAAAACCACCTGTAAAATAGTAACTTAAACGCTCTAAGGCTTCAAAACCTTCTTCTTTGTTTCTGTCTGTATTTAACACACGAGGTGTTGATAATCCAAAATAAATTCTGTCGTTACTCCAATATGCACCTAAACCAATATTTGGTGTCCAACGGTCTTCTATTCCTCTAATTGAGGGATCAAGAAATTCGTCTTCACGAAAATCAGCGTCTAAGCTATATTGTGTGAATCCTGCTTTTAAACCAAAGGCTAATTTACCTCTGGTGCCTGTTGGGATGGCGTATGAAAAATCACCATATACATAAGTGAAATTTTCAGGACCTAAATCGTCTTCAATAAAAGATAAGCCTACACCAATTCTATCATTCCTTAATGGAGTATGAATAGAAAGTGTTTGTGTTATAGGGCCTCCTTTAAAACCAACCCATTGGCTTCTATGTAATCCAACAATGCTTAAAGCTTCTCTACTTCCGGCATAAGCAGGATTTATAGATATGGTGTTATACATATATTGCGTAAACTGTGGTAATTGTTGTGCTAGTGAAATAGTACAACTAAACAGCGCAATAGCAAGTATGTAATGTTTAATACGTTTCATAGGTTAAGATTTTATTTAGTTCCTAAATATACAGGTCCAGTAAGTGGGGCTAATCCACTATCTTTTAAGGTTATAATGTAATAATATGTTCCAGCTGGTACAGTACCAGAGTTTCCAACAGCAGATTTATGAGCATTACCTCTCCAATCTCCATTTGCCCCAGAAGTTTCAATACTACCAAGTGTATAATTGTTGGATTCATAGACTAGGGCGCCCCAACGGTTAAATATTTTTACTTCGGCAGTAAATCCACATAAATCAATTCCAGCAATATCAAAAGTTTCATTGAATCCATCTCCATTTGGTGTTACTGCTTTAGATATAACGACATCATTTTCACCACAAGGCAATACCACACAATCTGCATTTACATTCATGGTTATTTCAGTGATGCTTATACAACCTTCATCTGTAGTTGTATACCTAAATAGATAGTCAATACCACCGTCTTGCGGAAGAAAATCTTCGCTAAGCTCCAGAGTTGAAGGGTCAAATATATTAGCATTTAGTGTGGCCGCAGGATCGCCTACAAGAAGCTCCCAAGTACCATTAGTGTTTAAATCACCTATAAAGTCATTTAAGTCAATAATACCGTCATCGTAGCATCTGTCTCCTACAGTTAATTCTATAATAACTTCATCTAAACTTACATTAAGTGTTTGTGTGTAAGTTTCTGAATTATTACATTCATCAGTTACTGTCCACGTTCTGATGATTTCATAATCAACTAAATTATTTTCATCAAATGTATTTGTTTCATTAAATACTATCGTAATGTTAGACGTACAGTTATCTATAAACTCTAAAGTTGGAGCATCAGGAATATCAGTACAACTAACACTTATTTCTTCTTCAAATGCTGTTGTTGGTTCTGGTGCTTTAGTATCTTGTACTGTAATGGTTTGTATGTGAGAGGTTGTTAAGCCACATTCATCAGTTGCTATCCAAGCACGAGTAATTGTATAATTTGATGGACAATCACCATTTGTTATAACATCGGAAACACTTACCGTCGCATCACCACAATTGTCTGTAGCAGTTAATGTTTCAGCATCAGGTACATTATCACACTCAACAGTAATATCACTTGGAAGTGATTCCACAAATTGAGGTGCTGTTGTATCTCGAATAGTTATAACTTGTGTATGCGCTGTTGTTAAGCCACATTCATCAGTAGCAGTCCAAGTACGAGCAATGGTATAATTAGATGGGCAATCACCATTGGTTCTTACATCTTCAACACTTACAGTAGCATCACCACAATTATCTGTAGCCGTTAATGTCTCGGCATCTGGTATATTATCACATTCTGTAACAATATTACTTGGAAGTGATTCCACAAATTGAGGAGCTGTAGTATCTTGAACCGTAATAGTTTGTACGTGTGTTGTAGTTAAACCACACTGGTCTATTGCTGTCCATACTCTTGCAATGGTATAATTAGAAGGACAGTTACCTTGTGTTACTGTCTCTTCAACCGTAACGGTTGCTGTACCACAATTATCAGTGGCTGTTAAAACCACACTATCAATAGCCGGAATATTATCACATTCAGCAGTAATATCTTCTGGAAAATCTTCTACAAATATAGGTGGGGTAGTGTCTGATGTCGAAATTATTTGATCTGCAGACACTGTATTATCACACTCGTCAGTAGCTGTCCATGTACGGGTTATTGTATATGTTCCTTCACAAGCACCATCTGTTCTAACGTCAACAAACGATATTGAAGGGTTAGCATCACAGTTATCCGTAGCTGTAGCTGTACCAAATGCTATAGGCGATAGATCATCACTACACTCTGCAGTTACGTTTGCTGGTAGTGTAAGTACTGGTGGAGTTGTATCTGATACATTAATAGTTTGCGATACAATAGAAGTATTATTACAGTTATCAGTAAATGTCCAAGTACGTATTATTACAATATTACAAGGATTTGAATCATCAGTACTATCCACACCTGTTACTGTTATATTACCAAGGCAGTTATCAACAGCAGTTAAGTCACCAGAAGAAGGGACATCACTTAAACATTGGTAGTTTTCAGTTGCAGGTGCTATTGGAGCTACTGGAGCTGTAGTATCTTGAACTGTTATTAACTGTGAAACGGATGATGAATTCTCATTACCATCATCAAAAATCCAAGTACGTGTTATCACAATATTACAAGGATCTGAATCATCAGTACTATCCACACCTGTTACTGTCACATTACCAACACAGTTATCAACAGCGGTTAAGTCACCAGGAGAAGGGACGTCACTTAAACATTGATAGCTTTCATTTGTAGGTGCTATTGGAGCTAATGGATCAGTTGTATCATCAACAATAACTGTTTGGTCTACATCAATAGAGTTTCCGTTACCATCATCAAATGTCCAAGTTATAGTAAAAGTGCCTTGTGTATTATAAGTTAACGGATCAGACGTTGTACCAGTTAAGGTTCCTGTACAATTATCATTAGTAGTAGGCGC
>CANKVS010000057.1 GCA_947487155.1 uncultured Flaviramulus sp. | reverse complement strand
TCGGGGTTTTGTTTTATCTAAAATACAAATTAAACAACTGAAAGTCAATAGGTTGAACTACTCCTGAAAGTGCCTTTCTAACAAAAAAAGCTTCCAAATTAGGAAGCTTTTCAATTTATAAAGTAGTAAATACTCTTATTTTTTAGCTACCACTGGTGCATTAAGTTTATTACTCATTTCCATAGAAATAGCAGAACGTTCAAACTTAATTTTACCAGACATGGTTTCAATAATACAACTATTATCTTTATCGTTAAGTTCTAATACTTTGCCATGTAAACCGCTTTTAGTAACTACTTTATCGCCACGTTTTAATTCGGCAGCAAATTTCTTTTCTTTTTTAGCGCGTTTCATTTGCGGTGCAATCATAAAGAAATACACAACTACAAACATTAAAATAAACGGTAAAAAACTACCAATTCCTCCTTCTCCCATTATATTATTTATTTGCTGGTTTTACAGATGGTTTAATAGCATTTGGATCTGGTTTTACAAAAGCTGTAATTTTAACTGTTTCTACACCCTTTTCTGTATTAGCAGTAACCGTAATTGTTTTGGTAATTTTATTTGTTCCGCTACCGTTAAACTTAACAGTAAACTTCCCAGATTCTCCAGCTGCCAATGGTTCTCTACTCCAATCTTTTGGTACAGTACAACCACAAGAACTCTTAATATCTGTAATTACTAAAGGTGCTTCTCCTGTATTTTTATAACTAAAAACAGTTTCTACAGGTGTTTTTGCTTCTATTTCGCCAAAATCGTGTTCTTTCTTATCGAATTCAAGAACTGGAAACTTAGACGCTACAGCATCTCTTGCCGCTGCTGCTGTTAAATTACTTTCTTCAATTTTCTTTGCTGCATTATCTTCTTTACAAGAAGTGAATGCTATTAAGCATAATGTGCTTAATCCTAATATTACTTTTTTCATTTGCTTATTTATTTTAGTATTCGGGTTGTAAAAATAGTAATTATTTAATCGTATAAAAATTTTTATATCTTTCTTAAGATAAAAAACATAGAATTTCTAAATTTCTTCATTTTAGGTTTTCAGCTTCTTTAAATTGTAATTTCAACGGAAATTTTAATACAATTACAAAAAACCCTTTCCTTATTATAAAAGTCCTCTTCCTATTTTATTTAATTCACCAGCGGCTTCGTACTCTTTTACCAACTTATCTAAAATACCATTTATAAAAATGCTACTTTTTGGTGTGGAGTATTCTTTAGCAATTTCTAAATATTCGTTAATGGTTACTTTAACAGGAATAGATGAAAAGTATTTTAATTCGGAAATAGCCATTTGTAATAGTACATAATCTACGTTTGCTATACGATCTGCATCCCAATTTTTGGTTTTAAGTTCTATTTCTTTATTAATTGCCGTTTTATTTAAAAGTGTTTTTTTAAATAACTCAATAGCAAACTCTTTATCATCAATATCTTTATACAATTTAGGTATAAAATGACTTTGGGCTGAACCTGGTTTAACTTTTCTTAACAACTTCAATATTGCAGTGTTTACCGTTGGAAGATCGTCTAACCAAGTTAAATTTTTATCTTCCAAGTATTCATAAAGCTTATCGTTTGGTGCAATAACATCTTTAAAAACATCTACAATAAAATTTTTATCTTCTTTAAAATCAGAAACTCTGGTTTGCATATAATCTTTATACAAATCGCTTGAAATAATGGCTTTAAAAATAACATCAATATACTCGCCGTCTAATTCCCAGTTGGTAATTTTATGAGATTCAAGCTGATTTTGTAATTGAATATTTTCTTTAAGTGATTTAAGAAGTTCGTTATTTACAAACTTTCTATTGGGGTCTTTATCCTCTTTAGTAGCAAGATGCTTTTTTTGTTTTTTTTGTAAATCGTTTTCCGCTCTTTTTTGGACTTCAATAAGCAACGAAATTAATAATAAGTACAAGTTGTACATATTATCTATACTAAACAGTAAAAACTTCTGCTCTTTACTAAAGTCGTCACTCTCTCCTCCTTTAAAGGCATACATAGTTTGCATTACTTTTACACGAATATGTCTTCTGTTTAGCATAATTACAAAGAACTTTAAGTTAAATACACGAAAAATATTTAGCGATTTTCGTGCTGCAAAAATAATACTATTTTAAAAAAAACAATCGATATTATCTTTTTTATTACATCATCTTTTTTAGGGTATATTTAACAGTTATCGATTAGGCTCATAATTAGTTTATTGTTTTAATCCTGTATATTTCTACAAATAATTAAGTAACAAAAGCACTTAATTATTTGTAGAAATTTGTGTTAACTACATCTACTACATTAATAAATGTCCATTAAATAAAATTGTTTAAAAAATTAAATATAGTAATTAAATTACTACATTTAATTATTATTAATAAAAACCAAATCTATTAATATAATCTATAATTTAGAAAAGACATATTTCAAGTAACAAATAATATCTTATGAAGAAAACACTCATATCATTTGGAAATAATCCTTACCATAAAGCACAAGAAAGGCTTAAAAATAGTGCTCTTTCTTACTTTGACGAAATCATTAGTTATCAAGAAAATGATATAGGTTCTAAATTCTTAAAAAAGCATGAAAAAATTTTCTCATTTAAACGCGGGTTTGGGTTTTGGCTTTGGAAACCCTACTTTATTTTAAAAACACTTAATAAACTAAATGAGGGTGATTTTTGTTTTTATGCAGATGCTTCTTCTTATTTTATCAAATCTCCTGAAAAGCTTTTTGATGAATGTAATAAAAGAAATGGGATTCTTTTATTTGAAAACGAGTTACATACCCGAACAAATGGAATATGGACTAAACGAGATTCCTTTGTATTGATGGGAATGGATGAACAGAAATATTATGATTCTTTTCAATGTTCTGCTGGATATCAAGTATATAGAAAAAATAAAAAAAGTATGTCGTTTATAAAAGAGTTTCTTGAAACTTGCTGTAATTATGATATTATAAGTGATAGTCCAAGTATTCAAAAAGATGAACTTCCAGATTATAAAGAACATAGACATGACCAATCTATACTATCGCTTCTAGCGGCTAAAAAAGGAATTTCTCTATATAGGGATCCTTCACAATGGGGAAATTATCGTGATTCTAAAGAATCGAGACAAGTTCTTGCTAACTATCGAGATGCGTTGCAGTTAAATAGTAGTAATAAATTAGTTAAAAATATTATTTCATCAAAAGGAGATGATTTTATAAATCAATTTGTTACTAATAATGAGATACTTGATTCAAAACCAATAAAATTTTGGGTTTCTGATACTCATGTATTCACAACCCAAAGTATCAAATACCAATTATCTCCTTTAAATATAGAGTTTCAAGATTATTGTTTGTCTGGTGCATGGAGATTCTTTTATTATAGAGACCCTAGTATCGGATTAGAAGCCATAAATAGAAAAAATCTATTTGTTCCCTACACTTATACTCATTTCGAAAATTTATCAGAGGGGTTTAAAGCAAAATACTATGAATGGGCTCAGAAGAATGTAGATTTTTTCTGGTGTAGCTTTTCAACTTCCATGGCTCATATTGTTTCAAGTTGTGACAAACCTATCATCCTACAATTAAGCTTCAGATATGAAGGCTATATTTATACAAAAAAAAAAGAAAAAATAAGATTGCAAAATAAATTGTTGTCATTAAAAGAAAAAGGACAATTAACTATAATTGCATCTAACGAATATGATCGTCAATACTTTAAATACTTTACAGGGCAAGATATTGATAAAATACCTTTGTGTGGTGATTATATTAAACCTAGATATAAGCCAAAAAACAACACCATTTTGATTGGGACAGGGCGACATTATAGATCTGGTTATGGTATTAATAATCAAGTTAAAAATGCCTTAAATAAACAATCAACTTTTTCAATTAAAACGATTAAAGAATATTCGGGAAATTATTTTAAATATGAAGACCTTTGTGAATGCAAAGCTATTATTGTTATTCCTTACACAGTATATACAGGGGCAATAGTTGAATATTTAAGTATGGGAATCCCTATGTTTTTCCCTAGTCCCAGATTAATGGCACACTGGCATGTAACTTATTTTAATCTAGTGGAAAGAAACAATATTCCGTATCCTACTCAGAATTCAAGTATTTCAGGAATAGATGACAAAATACCAGATCCAAATAACGACATAGATTTTCACTCAGTATACCATTGGATGAAATATTGCGAATGGTATAATTGGCCTATCGAAACCTTTGATAGCTTAGAAGAATTAGAAATAAAAATTAGTCAAGCCGATTTTAATCGTATGCACCATGATTTAATCACTTTTGGAAAAAAACAAGATGTTGAAGCAAAAAACAAATGGCAAGATATTATCAATCAAAATATCTCAGTAAATATTTAACCTTAAAAATTTATGATAAAAAAAGAAACAACAAACAAAGAAAACTATATTGTAATAACAACTATTCATCCTCCAACCAAAGCTATTTTAAAATTTGCAGAGTTAAATAACTATAATCTTATAATTGTGGGTGATGCTAAAACACCTAGTGGCTGGAGTACACATAACTCGTTATACATTTCACTAGAA
Organism: uncultured Flaviramulus sp.; assembly: GCA_947487155.1. GTDB lineage: Bacteria > Bacteroidota > Bacteroidia > Flavobacteriales > Flavobacteriaceae > CANLXL01. The sequence goes on along the minus strand of CANKVS010000057.1, from coordinate 18,146 downwards.
GATCAATTAAACACAAAATTTGGCAAGATGATCCCAAAAAATCATTATAGCCGTAAAATGATAGGGTATATTCATGCTATAGATAATAAAGCAGCAATCATAATTGATACAGATGATGATAATATACCATACCTAGATTGGTCCTTTCCTAAATTTGAAGACAAATTTCCAGTATTAAAATCAAAACATGGTTTTGTTAACATCTATTCACATTATACACATGAAAAAATTTGGCCAAGAGGTTTGCCTTTAAACCTTATTAATTCTAAAAAGACTTTTTTAACGAAAATCAGATCGATTTAAAACAGATGACAATTGGTATTTGGCAAGGATTAGCTGATCAAGATCCTGATGTAGATGCCATATATAGGCTTACCAATAACAAACCTTGCTATTTTGATAAAAAAGGGCAAATAGTATTAGAAAAAGGAGTTGTTTCACCATTTAATTCGCAAAATACCGCTTTTAAACAGGAAACATTTCCTTTATTATATTTACCAAGTACAGTCACTTTTCGATTTACAGATATCCTACGTGGCTTAATTGCACAACCTATTTGGGCTATGGGTTATTCTTTAGGGTTCACAGAGGCAACTGTATATCAAGAAAGAAACGAGCATAACCTCTTAAAAGATTTTGAACAAGAAATCCCTTGCTATCTTCATGGTGAAAAAATAATAGAGATTGTCTCTAAAAGCATCTCAAAAGACATATCTATTTCAGATAATTTAATGAGATCATATCAAAGTTTGTTAAAAAATAATATCGTAAAAAAAGAGGAATTAAAAATTTTAAAACAATGGTTACATTTAATTCAATAGTAGTGTAGCATATAAAAATTTTGAGTTTTAATACGCTTAGCTTCTGTTTTATTTGCTTTTGATAGATAGGTTTGGCTTCTATTCTACCATTCTGTAATGGTTTTGTGAAAAGATGCTGTTTACATAAACCTATTTATTCCCATCTATTGATACGATAAAAGTTGCTCTTTAATATTTACACATTCTTTTATTGCCCTTTGTGGATAAATACTACTAATTCCCGTAGTCCTAAAATTGGTAGTAAAAACATCAATAAACTTAAATGTTGCCCCATTAATCATCGCTCGTAATAAAAAATCATAATCCATTGCTATCTTATATTTTTTATTAAAATCACCTATTGTATCAAAGACTTTTTTTCGAACAAAAGTAGATGGGTGAGCAATAGCCATATGATTTTTTCTTACGAAAGACAAATGAGGGAGTACTCCTGATGGGTAAAAAAAAGCTTCTTCTTTTTTATGAAATTTGGTTACTGCATAATAAACATCAAAATCAGTATCCATCAAATATGAGCTTACTATATTTTCTATTGCATCTGGCTGATACCAATCATCAGAATTTAAAAAAGCAATAATCTCTCCGTTTGCTTTTGAAACACCTTTATTAAAAGCATCAGAAATACCTTTATCTATCTCGCTAACCCAATAATCTACAAGATGTTCATGTTTCTTTATAATATTAATACTCCCATCCGTACTCCCTCCATCAATGATAATATATTCTATTGGAGAATATGTTTGTTCAAACACACTACACATTGCTTGTTCCAAATGTAACTCTCCATTATAAACTATTGTAATTATACTAATTAATGGGTATCTCATTTGGGTTGTAGTTTTGTTATTCCTCTATCTATCAATGTTATGAAACCTACTCCAGCTAAACCAGTAAGTAAGCCATATGGTTTCTTTTTAGTTTCTATAAAATCTATAAACTCAGAAGTATCAGCAATTTTTGATGTAACAGTTGACCAATAATTAGCTTCTTCTTTATAGATATCAATATCTTTTATTTTATACAATTCTATATAAATCCATGCAATGCCAGAAGTACCCATTTGAAATGTGAAATCATTTTGCGGTAGCTCAATCTTTATTTTTTCTCGATCAATATAATTGACAACTTCATCTAATGTATTCTTTAATGTAATTAGATTTGTACAATCTTGCGATAATTTGGAAACACTCCATTTTAAAAAGAGACGATTGCAATGCAATTTCGGGTAATCAGTTCTAGTATTTATCTCTTCAGTAATTCGTTTAAGTATTTTTTCTACTTTAACACTGAAAACATCTAATAGATACAATTCAGAAAGAAACCAAATCAAAATGGGTAAACTCCATCTTAGATTCCATGATAATGGTTCATTAACCAATTCAAACGTATTTTTAGTACTTTTGTCTAATTCGTCAATAATACATATTAAATTTTGTTTGTTTTTTACAACGTCTTCATTATTAGAAGCATATTTTTTATTTTGAATACGTTTTAAAAAATATACTCCATATCCAATAAGCTTATCCAATGTATTAGTCTTTAAGTTAATATCTAAAAGTAAGTATTCCAAAACCATAACATCAAATTCTTTAAATACGTCTTCAGCATCAACTTTGATGAGATTGTTCTGCAATAAATATTCTAAGCCCCAACCAATTCCTGGAATACCTGATTCAAAATCAAATGATGCCAAATTTATTGCTCCGCAAATTTCTTCTAAAAGTTCCTCTGCAAAATTTTGGTATTCCTCATTATTAGTTTCTTGTGCTAAATGAGAAAAGAAAATACTCAATCCCATTTTTCCGTTCATCAACCCCAAATCTGTTATTTCATTTGCTTTATTATACAAAATAGTTGTTAGTTGTAATTTATATAAGGTATTTTTATTCATTACTTTATAAAGGTTAATTTACTCAATTCTATAAAAAACTATAAATTATTATTTGGGTTATTAAATGTAAGTTGATTTCCTAAATTAATGTTTTTAACTTTTTTTAAAATTACTTTTGTGTCCATCAAAAAATCATAAGAATGTGCTTGTTTTTTTTCATCAGGATCTTGTGCGGTATATAACTTATACTTACGTTCTCTAATTTCTTGATTAAAATTTCCATAATGTAGTAACAATAACTGCACTATTTTTACATTAAAGGAATAAGGAACTGCAGGAAAGTGTATCTCACGATTTGTATATATTTGCATACTCCCTTTATTTCTAAACATTCTGGCCCTTGTTGCAATACCATTATGCATTCTATCTGGCATATCAATTCTATAGGTTTCTACATCATCCCATAAATCAATTAAATAAAATCGAAAGACATCAAATTTTTCATTATTAGCAATGTGATTTCTTATATCGCCATATCTTGGATCAAAACGTTCATCTGCATCTATAAAAAAGAACCATTTAGACTTAAAGAAACTAGCCAATTTTAGTAAATCATTTCTATTTTCTAAATCATCAAAATAACCTTTATAGTTTTTCTGTACTTTAACAAGAATTTTATCATGCTCAGCTATTTTGTATGAATCATCAGTACTTCCATCATCTAATAATATAATACCGTCACAATAACCTTCTATATGTGGCAATATTTCATCAATGTTTTTAGATTCATTTCTAACTTGTATTAAGGCCATTATTTCATAATTCTCACTACATATTTTTTCATTTAAAATAGAATAATCATGAAATGTTGAGATATGATTTTTTAATTCTGAAAATGATTTATGAGTATTCCAATCCCAAATACTTTCATTAAAATCATCTCCCCAATTTTCAGTATTAAAAATAGCTTTTTTTGGATATAGAATATGCTTTAAATGTTTAATTGACATCTCCTTTTTTCTTGATGATCTAGCTTTATGTCCATCACTTTTTTCTTCTCTGTGAAGCGTTTTAGCATCTAAAACTTCCATTTTTTTTATCCCAAATAATTCTAATCTTTTTCGTATTTGATCATCCTCCCCTCCCCATACTTTAAAGCTTTCATCATAACCTTTTATTTCTGTCAAATGATTTTTAGAAACCATAATACTGCTGTAGGGAATCCAATTTCTTTCTGAAATGTTATTTTCATCATCTTCATAATCAATAAAAGCAACAACCCCTGTTGCAAACGTTTTTGGATAAAAAGACATGGTGTATCGTAATTGGTAAATAACATCAGTCACTAACTCTACCTCTGGATCTAGAACTAAAATATAATTGAAAGAAGCAGCCTTTATACCAACATTTAATACTTTACAACGATTACGCCAATCATGAGGTTCTCTGTTTATAATAATTTTAAAATTGATAAAAGGGTATTGAGATATAAATTCTAAAAGTTCTCGTTCCTCACTTGGCTCGTCTAAAACAATAATAATCTCAATACCATTTCTTTGAAAATAAGGGGCGTTTTTTGGTAAAACCTTCTTAAAGTCATTTAACTTTTTATAAAAAGACATGACAATGCTCACATCAAAAAAATCTATAATATTGCTTCTTTTTTTATACCTCATTCTGAAAAACAATTGCTTTACGTTCCCAAAGTGGAATCATTATTTCCCAAAATTCATCATCATCCATTTCATGTTTCTCTTTTAAATCTTTACAGGATATATTATTTTTTAAATCCTCTAAAAATTCTAAATCACTTTCTGGTAAAGAAAAAAGCACATCGTTAATTTCTCTACGTTGTATCATAGTTGTTTCTTTTTCCTTAATCATATCTACATTAGATGCTAATTTGGGGATTAAAGCAGCTCGTTTTTTTATGTCTATAAAAGCATGATAAAGCTTGTCTTGTTTATCAATAAAATCAGTCATCCTTTCAGGAGAAAACTCTTTTATATAATTAGTTACTATTAAAGCATTCTCATTTAAAATTTCTTTTAAGCTTTTTTCTTCTTTAACCTCTGAAAACTCATCAACAAGAATTTCTAAAGGAATAAGTTCATTAAATCGACCACTAGGTCTTCCTTTGAAATTATCTTTTAATAAATATTCTATGTTATCAGGAGTTATCCATCCACCTAACCCATTAATTCCAATAATAACTGTTGGAATTTTTTGTTGTATAAAACTACGTGCACTAAACCCATAAGTGATTACTTTATTTGCTTTAATAGAAAGTTCTTTTGGATTATTATAACTGCAAAAACTAATATTTGAATTAGAAAAGCTTTCTACATAATTTTGAATTTCTAGTGATGTGAAAATTGTAATATTTATAGATGATAATTGATTAAATAGCTTTACTATGGTTAATACATGTTCAGGAGTATCACTTTCAAAGGGAGAATAATATGCTACACTATCATCCTTTGTATAAGTGACCTTTGGGGTTTCTAAACTCATATCCACTTGAGCTATCAATTCTCTTGGAATCCCTGATTTATATAATGGTGTATCCCCAATATCTTGTATTGCTCCAAATAAATTATCAAAAGGAATAACTTCATACTCAGAGTTATTTTTTTTAGAATAAATAAAAGCTTTTTTAGTTTTGAATGCTTTTTCAATACAAGTATAAACCTCTATTTCTTTTTTTTGTGTAGATATCATTTTATTTTGTGTGATTTTTAACAATATTTAATTATAAGTTAATACTTCTCTAAATTTGTAAAACATACGCTCTGCTACACTTAAATCTTCTGTAATAATTTCTGCATTCCCTAGAAGCTCTTGTGTAAATACAAACGTTTTATTGTAAGACGTTTTAGTTCCATTTAGTAAATCTATAAAAACAGTGTAATTACCTTCATTATTTGGTGATATAGAAAAGTTAGTCACTTTACCAATAAGCATTCCGTATTGTTGGTACGGATAATTATCTAATTTTATAAATACTTTCTGCCCTATGCTTACTTTTCCAGCATTCTGAGCAGGTATTACCAATTTCCCCACTAAACTTGAAGTATCGGTAGGTAAAATAGAGAATACAATACTACCTGAATTAACAAATTGATTAACACCCCAATAATCTTGAAAACTAATAACACCATTTATAGAAGACTTTAACACATAATTATATTCCCAATTTCGAATGGCTTCTTTAAGTAAATCGTAAGATTGTGTTAAATTATTTAAAAATCGAGTGTTATCTTCCTTTTCATTTATACGTGTGCTTTTTAAGGTTCTGCTAGCTGAAGAAATAGCTTCTCGCATTTGAGATATAGATATCGCCATAGAACTAATATTTTTTTGCATTTGTATAAATTCCAATTGCTTTTGTTCATAAGTTTGTTTAGCAATAATTCCTTTTTCAAATAAATGCTTGTTTCTATTTAAATCTGTTTGTTTTAAAACAAATTCCTGTTCTAATAATTTTTTTTGAGTGATTTGATTTTGAAGTCTATTTTTTATTTCTTGTAATGATATTTTATTACCCCCTAATTGATTCGTATAAGGATCTAAATCTTTTAATAAAAAGTAATCGGTATAACTTTTTTCAAAACCTATGTAAGCTGAACTAATATCTCCAAGTATTAGGTGCGACGTTTTATTAAATGGAAATTGAAAGTTTTTTAAATTAAAAGGAATCGTATCGATAATTTGTTTTAACAGATAAACATCCTCAAAATTAGCAGTATTTTTTATAACGGCTAGCTTTTTATTAACTTGAACGGTATCTCTATTTTTAATAAAAATTTTATCCAGTTGTCCTGAATATCTCGAAATTACTTTTTCTGCTGGTTGTTTGGTAGTTACCAATACTTTTGCTGTTACAAAATCTGGATATTTAATCATAAAGGATAGAGTCAAAATAATACAGGTAAACATAAAAATAAGGGTAATCCCCCATCTTACAATCCATACAGGTGGATTGGATAAAATCTCTTGAACTTCTTCCGATCTTAATTCTAAATTATCTTGTTGTTCCTTTTTAGGCATCGGTATCTGTGCTTAATTTTTCTAATTCCAATTGATTCTTTACTAAATTATAGTATGCCCCCTTTTGGTTTAATAATTCTTTATGCTTACCAGACTCTATCACTTTACCATCATCAATCACCACAATTTGATCTGCATTTTTAACGGTACTTAAACGGTGAGCAATAATGATGACCGTTTTCTCTTTAAAAAAGGTGTTTAAGTTTTCCATGATAATCCGTTCATTTTTTGCGTCTAATGCAGAAGTAGCTTCATCAAAAAATAATAACTCAGGATTTTTATATACAGCTCTAGCTATAAATAGGCGCTGCTTTTGTCCAGTACTTATACCAATACCTTCATTACCTATTTTGGTATTAAAACCTAGGGGTAAAGATTGAATAAATTCATAAATATTAGCTACTTTAGTGGCTTGTATTAGGCGTTCTTGATCTACGGTATCTTCACCTACAGCGATATTATAGGCAATGGTATCGTTAAACACATACCCTTCCTGCATGACGACTCCACAGTTAGCTCTCCATGCTTTATGAGATATGGCATTCAGATAATGTTCACCATACATAATGTTGCCTTTTTCAATGTCATAGAATTTTAAAAGAATCTTCATTAAGGTGGTTTTACCACTACCACTGGATCCTACTATAGCGGTAATTTTATTTGCAGGAATTTGCATGCTTATGCCCTTGATGACATTTTCATCGTTTCCTAGATACCTATACGTAATATCACTAAGCTCTAAATTTTGATCTGGTTTTATATTAGAAATTAAATGCTTTTCTTTACTTTCTTCATCCGCTCTATCATGGATCTCACCTAAACGTTCTAAGCTTATTTTGGCATCTTGTGTGGCTTGTATAAAGCCTACTAATTGTCCTATCGGACCATTTAATTGCCCGATAATGTATTGTATAGACAACATCATTCCTAAAGTGATAGAGCCTTCTATAACCAGAAGTGCTGAAGTAAAGGTGATAAAGATGTTTTTTGCTTGATTAATAAATGATGAGCCCACGCCTTGAGTTTGTTCTAAGGCTAAACTTTGCATAGAGACTTTAAATAATCTAGCCTGTACATATTCCCATTTCCAACGTTTTTGTTTTTCGGCATTATGCATCTTAATTTCTTGCATCCCGTTAATGAGCTCTATTACCGTACTTTGTTCCTGACTCATTTGTGAAAATCGTTTGTAGTCTAGTTCTTTTCTTCGTTTTAAGAAAAACAAAATCCAAAGAATATAGATGATACTCCCTATGGCAAATATGAAAAAGATAGACATGCTGTAATAGATAAGGACTGCTCCAAAAACAAATAGGTTTACCATAGAAAAGAGTGTACTTAATGTAGAGCCTGTTAACAACTTTTCAATACGATTATGATCATTAATACGTTGCATTATATCTCCTGTCATTCGTGTATCAAAATAGGCGATAGGTAAATTCATTAATTTGATAAAAAAATCGGAAACTAATGAAATATTTATTCGCGTACTTAAATGCAATAAAATCCAACTTCTAAAAATACCAACACTGGTTTGCCCTATAAATAGCATAACTTGAGCAATGAGAACCATATAAATAAAATTGATGTCTTGGTTTTGTATCCCTACATCAACTATACTTTGTGTTAAAAATGGGAAAATAAGTTGTAACAAACTCCCGACGAATAAACCAATAACAAGTTGTAGAAGTAAGCTTTTATATTTAAATAAATACTGAAATAGGAATCGAAAAGATTTTTTATCAGTTTCTTCCCAGTTGAGTTGTTTAAATTTAGGGGTGAGTTCTAATAATAAGGCAATACCTTCTTTGGTGTCTTCTGTCGCATTATTACCCATCCAACGGGGAATGAATTCTGTTTTGGTATAGTTAATTAAACCATAAGAAGGATCAGAAATATATACCACATCTTTCTTTATTTTATATACCACTACAAAGTGATTTTTGTTCCAATGGACTATAAGAGGCAGTGGAGCGTCTTTTAGTTTATGAAAATCAATTTTTACTCCTAATGATTTAAACCCAATAGCCTCTGCTGCATCGCTTAATTTTAACAGGTTACTTCCAATTCTTGTGGTTTCTGATAAATCTCTGATATCTTGTAAGGAAATAAGTTTACCATAGTGTTTGGCTATAATACGCAAACAGGTAGGGCCACAGTCTTTTGAGTCGGGTTGTTTGTAAAAGGGGAAGTTTTTTTTCAATGCCTTACTTATCTCACTATTTAAGTTCTTTTAATTCTTTTAAAAAATCTGGATCAGAAGGGTGCAAGAAGCTTGCATCTATTAAATTAAAATCCCTGTCAATTAGTATATATCTTGGAATCGCATTTAATCCTATCATCTTTATAAAGTCTTTATTTTCTTTTTTATTATCAACAAGATTAGATATGTTCAACTCTAATTCTTTAGATTTTGCCTGCCACTTATCTTTCACTTTCATTTTATCAACACTTAAACTAATAACCCTTATATTGTCAGGTAACATCAGTCCTTTCATTAATTTAATATCATTAATGCAAGGTGCACACCATGTTGCCCAAAAATCTATAAGATAATACTCAGATGGGTTTTGTTTGATTAAGTCAGAGAAAGTTAATTCATTAAAAGATAAACTCCTTAGATTAAAAGCCTTTAATCCTTCAGTAAAGCTTTCTTTGTCTAACGTAGAAACATTTTTATCTATTTTATTCTTATTTTGATTATAAAAATCTGTTTTTTTAAACCATTTAAAAATTACAGCATAATTTTGACTTCCTTTATTATTTTTCAGATAGGTATGTATTCCTAAAGACAAAAAGTCAATATATTGTGATGAGTGATAAAGAATATTCAACTTGTTAAAATCAAACGACATCAACCTGTTTTTGACATATAAATATGATAATTCTTTATAGGGAGCACATGGTATAGGCTCTTTAAGCTTCATTATATATTCTTCTACTCTATTATCAAAAGGAGATATTATTTGAAGTGTTGTTATATAATTCAGTTTATTTAATTTGGACAATGATTCTTTTTCTTTTGAAACATATTTCTTTTGATAAAATTTAAAGAGACTATTCAGTTTTTTTTCAAAATTTTTCTTATTACTTTCTTTTGCCTTTCTAATTTTATTTTTTAATTGATTATAGTCTTTAAACAAGTCATCTACATTGGTAGCTCCTTTTCCTTTTTTCAAGTATATATCACCTTTATTAAATTCAAAACAAAGCTCATAAGCATCTTTAGCAATAAAATAATAATAATTATAGGATTTAAGTTTTCCGTCTATTTCTGAAAGAAATAAATAATGAATAACTTGACCATAAGGTAGTTTTGGTAAATTTTTAACAATAATACTATCTTTTACACTTTCATTATTAAACTCAAGAGGATAGCTCATATAGTTATGACCGAAAACATTGAAACCGGTTGTCTTTTTACTTTTTAAATTCATGGAAATAGGCAAAGAGTCTCTTAACAAAGCATTATTGACAGATATTCCTTTCTTTGAGTTTTCAATAGAACTATTGGTCTTACTTTCTTTATTACAAGAAAAAAACAAAAAAATTACGATTAAAGATAGCAGACCATAAAGTCTGCTATCAATAAAGAACTCTTTTTTATTTTCAAAAAGTCTACTATTGTCCATACCCATCATAATCACAATCATAATGACAACTAGAATATCCTTCATTTATGATTAAATCTACGCATGCATCATTAGCGCCAGCAGAAGCTTCTGCCCCAGTACTAGTCGTACCATACCATGCATATTCTGTACCACTAGCACCAGATAATGTTAAATAACACCAATTTTTTCCACCAGTAACATTTTTTAATTGATTACGTTGAAGCAAGTCATTAGATTCTAACTTCAAATTTTTTAAACTTAATTTTTTCATAATAAAAAATTTAATAATAATTATATTTGTCTTGAACAGTTAAAGACACTCAAGGTTTGTGTCTGCCTTTTGCGCAAAAGGATATTGTTCGTGCCCAAAGTTTTACTTTGGGCTTTTTTTATTTCTCTATATTCAACAGATTGCCACATCACACAAAAAAGTATGATTCGCAACGACGTTTCTTTATTGTAACACTTCTTTTAAGTCTTCTATACTATATTCTTTTGGTAACTCATACCCATTTATAAATATGGTTGGGGTATGGGTAATGTTTTTGGCATTACACCATTTTCGCATGGCTTCTATTTTATCATTTTGTTGTTCTAACTCACCATTCATGGGGTATTTACTGGCAAATACATCATAATCTTTTTGTTCGGCATGGTACCAATCATCTAAGGCTTGTTTTGTTTTAGTTTTATCACCTTGTTCATCCATAGCTAAAAAATGACTTACAGGCTTTCCTATTCTATCTTCAGCTGACCTAGCTGTAAACAGTATTTGTAAGTTTATTTTACCTGCATTAACTAAGTCTTCTAAAACAGGATGTGCTTTGGCACAAGGCCCACAATAGGGATTACATACCTTTATAACATGGTATTTAGCAGATTCATTATATATAGAGATTCCTAAATCTTCAGCATTAGTCTCTATTTTTCTAGATTTTACTAATAGACCTTCTAAAACATCGGGATTGTTTTTTATTTTTTTAAGCCCACGTTTATGTACATTGGTTTCTTTTTCTTGTTCTAGCAGTAGTTTTAATAGCTTCCAACCTAGTATTGGAATTAATAATAGAGCTAATAGTAAAGGAAGTGTTTCATACGCTATTGGAGTTTTATAAAGTTTACTTAAAAAAGAAATTCCAATTTCGGCAATAAGCACTCCTTGAACAATGATGCAGAACTTACACCATTGTTTAATAACTATAGCTTGATAATAGATTGAAATGACTATAATTGGTGCGCTTATAAAACTGATGACACCCAATACGGATAGAGCAATTGAAGAAAAACTATTAATTACTAAATATAATAGTGTTCCAAAAAAATAAGAAAAACTTAAAAGACTTAAGCTAAGTGCTCCATCAAATAGTTTAGCATGCTTTGAACCTAATACCGCATTACAATTAATTTTTTTATTTTCTCCTTTACAAAAACTTTGGAGGGTAGGATTATACTGACCGACATCAAACCATAACAAAAACACACCTACAATTAGTCCTATAACTTTTAAAATAGTGTAAATGCTAGTATATAATATAGATGATATATTACTATTAGCTTCAGAATTGAAAAAACTAATCAAAATCCAACTCAATAACAACACAGTAATACTCCCTATTAAAATGTTTTGTATTCGTTTTGCTGTTATCTTTTTTTCTATATCTTTTTCTTTGGAGTGTTCGGTAGTTTCTACCAATAAACATATACCTGTCCATAGCTTAATAAATTCTTCCTTAGAAGATTCTACTAATTTGTTTTTATCATCATAATAAAACACTTTGTTATCGAGCACATTTTTTAATACAAAAAATAAAGATTCTCTATTTGTTTCTACTTGCACAATACAGGGTAAAGGCATCTCTCTAAGTTTTTCGAAATCAATTTTTACTACTAAAGTTTCTATTAGGTACTTTTCTAAGGTATCGGATATAGATAATAAACTAGGGTAATCTGGATGGGATAGAATATTATCTTTTAAATGTTTTGAAGTAGACTTAATATGTAACGAAGCTAATAGTTGCTTGGTAACATTTACGCAATTATGCATAATAACAGGTTAAATATAAATATATTAAACAATAATTTTCAATAGAGAACCTATTGAAAACAAAATATTCCTAAATAAATTTGAGAGATTATAAATGTAGGAATTTATTTTACATAAAAGACTTTCACTTTGTTAAAAAAAATGTTAAAGTTTTAAATACTTACAAACATTACTTAGGAAAAATTATAATATTATCGGCATATTGATTTAGTACAAACGATTTTGTGAAAATTGTTAATATTTATTTTATGAAGTGATTGGTATTAAATTTTCATTACTTAAAATTAGAAATTATGATATTTTTAAATCATAGCAACCTCAATAGTAAGACACAGCAGAAATTACTTTTAACTTATAAAAAAAGATGTTGAACTTCAATTTAGATACACATTAAAAATCTATGCCAAAACTCAACCTTCTATACTTTTAGAATGAACACCATTATTTTGATATTTTAGCTAAGTTAATGGAATTGTAAACTTAAGACGAGTATAGTTTATTGTTTTAATCCTGTATATTTGCTTTCTTTAAATTCTATATGAAATATTCAATATCATATAAATATTACAACCTGTACTAAACGCAGTCGAAGTATTACCAAAATTTAAAAACCTAGTATTAACAGATGAAAGAACTTCAGCATTTAAATAAATACTTTTTAAAATATAAAGTACATCTAATAATAGGTATAATTATTACTATTGTTGCTAGATTTTTTTTACTCTACACACCACGCTATATAAAACAAATTTTTGTGGTTGTTGAAAAAGCTTTAGATGGGTCAATAACAAAGGCTGTTTTTAAAACTGAATTAATTGAAATTATTATATATATAATTGGTGCTGCTTTAATTGGTGCCATTCTTACTTTTTTTATGCGTCAAACCATCATTAACGTATCGAGGTATATTGAATTCGATTTAAAAAATGAGGTTTACCAACAATACCAAAAACTATCTTTAAATTTTTATAAAAAGAACAGAACTGGCGATTTAATGAACCGTATTACCGAAGATGTTATGAGAGTACGAATGTACTCAGGTCCCGCCATAATGTACAGTATCAATACAATTACACTTTTTGTAATTGCATTAATTTATATGTTTAATTCTGCACCAAAACTAGCATTATATACCATTGTGCCATTGCCAATACTATCTGTTATAATTTATAAATTAAGTAAAGAAATACATAAACGCAGTACCATTGTACAAGAATGTTTATCGAAATTATCAATTTTTACACAAGAGTCGTTTAGTGGTATTTCTGTTATTAAAGCATACGGAATTGAGCCTCAAACATCATCAAGTTTCGAGTCGCTTTCTGCTACAAGCAAACAAAAACAAATACATTTAGTTAAAGTACAAGCTTGGTTTTTCCCCATGATGATATTACTTATTGGAACGAGTAATTTACTAGTAATTTACATTGGTGGCATGCAATATATAAATGGTGAAATAGAAAGTATTGGTACCATTGCAGAGTTTATTCTTTACGTAAATATGCTTACATGGCCTGTAGCTACTGTTGGTTGGGTAACCTCTATTGTACAACAAGCTGAAGCATCACAAAAACGAATTAATGAGTTTTTAAAAATAGAGCCTGAAATACAAAATACGATTAAAAACCATACTGAAATCACAGGAGATATTGCGTTTAAAAATGTTAGTTTTACGTACGATGATACTAATATTCAAGCCTTAAACAATGTTAGTTTTAACATTAAACAAGGAGAAACTTTAGCCATTTTAGGTAAAACAGGTTCTGGAAAATCTACTGTTTTAGATTTAATAGGAAGGCTTTACGATATAGATAAAGGCGCTATTACACTAAATAAAATCGAAATAAATCATCATAATCTTTCAGATTTAAGAAATAGTATTGGTTATGTGCCGCAAGATGCTTTCTTGTTTTCTGATACTATAAAAAATAATATTAAGTTTGGAAAAGAAGACGCGACAGAGAACGCTGTTTTTGAAGCTGCAAAAAATGCACAAGTGCATAAAAATATAATTAAATTTAATAATGGTTACGATACCGTTTTAGGTGAAAGGGGTATTACGCTTTCTGGAGGGCAAAAACAACGTGTTTCTATTGCGCGTGCCATATTAAAATCGCCAGAAATTCTTTTATTCGACGATTGCTTATCGGCTGTAGATACCGAAACTGAAGAAAAGATATTAAAAAACCTGAATAAAATATCAACTGGAAAAACTACTATAATTGTTAGTCATAGAGTGTCTTCGGCTAAAAATGCAGATAAAATTATTGTACTAGATAACGGCAAGATTGTACAAGAAGGTACTCATGAAACACTTATTAATGTAGATGGTTATTATAAACATTTGTATTTAAAACAATTAAGTCAAACATCGCCTAACAATAATTAAACCATTGATCTTATTGAACTTTAAGACAATACATCTTGCTTTTTACAGAACTTTATAATGTTAAAGTTTAAAAAAAACAAATATACTTACGCCTTGTTTTTCAATAAGCTACGACCAAGTCTTTGCTCTTGATTCTATAAACGAAGCGATCTACACTCTTTTATCAAACAGTAATGATTCTCTTTATTTTTTTAATTTTATTCAATAAAAATTGACATTTAAAAAAGAAAAATCAAAATTTGTTGGTTAGTAACTCTTTTTTTTAGATTTTTGATACAAATAAATGATAATCAAATAAACCAAAATACAACTATGAACAATAATGGCATGATGGAGAAAGAGGAGATATTTTCGAAAGTATTAAGAGCTGGGAGACGTACATATTTCTTTGATGTAAGAGCTACCAAAGCTCAAGATTATTACCTTACTATTACAGAAAGTAAAAAGTTCACAAATGATGACGGGTCGTTCCATTACAAAAAGCATAAAATTTATATTTACAAAGAAGATTTTTCAGAGTTTAAAGATATTTTAGCTGAAATGACTGATTATATTATAAGAGAAAAAGGAGACGAAGTTATTAGCGAGCGTCATCAAAAAGACTTTAAAAAAGAATACGATAGCGCACCACGTACAACTGAAGATGATGTAAAAACTCCTGAGAGTTTTACAGATATTGATTTTGACGACATATAACAAACCGTTTTTCAAAATAAATTAAAACCGTTATAGTTAACTATGGCGGTTTTTTTATATTTATAATCTGACTAATTCCTAATGAAAAAACTTATATTATTTACCTCAAAATATAGCTTACAATAAAAACATACCAACTCCAGAAAGCATTATTGGACATCAAGTTGGAGAATGGCATGTTACGCACGACAAGCTAGTGCAATATATGTATGCGCTTGCAAAGGCATCAGATAGAATTTCAATAGTAAATAGAGGCAAAACATTTGAAGGCAGACCGATGTTACTTTTAACCATTACCTCACCTAAAAATCATCAAAATATTGATGTAATACAACAGCAACATATAAATGCTACCAATAGCAACAATTCTATAGACACTACTAATATGCCTATAGTGGTTTACCAAGGATTTTCTATTCATGGTAACGAAGCTAGTGGCTCTAACGCTGGGTTGTTAGCAGCTTATTATTTAGCAGCTGCCGAAGGCAATTACATAACGGATTTACTAGACAACACTGTTATTTTATTCGATCCTTGTTTTAACCCCGATGGGTTACAGCGTTTTGCATATTGGGCAAATACAAATAAAAGTATAAACCTAAACCCAGATCCTAACGATAGAGAATATAATGAGGTTTGGCCTGGAGGAAGAACCAATCACTACTGGTTTGACATGAATCGAGATTGGTTACCCGTGCAACTTCCAGAATCTAGGGCTAGGATTAAAACGTTTTACGAGTGGTTACCTAACATTTTAACAGACCACCATGAAATGGGTACAAATGCTACTTTTTTCTTTCAACCTGGTATTCCATCAAGAACACATCCATTAACGCCTAAATTAAATCAGAAACTAACTAAAAGCATCGGTGAATTTCATGCTAAAGCCTTAAATAAAATTGGCTCATTATATTATACCGAAGAAAGTTATGACGATTTCTATTACGGTAAAGGCTCTACCTTTCCTGATATTAATGGTGCCATTGGCATTTTGTTTGAACAAGCAAGCTCAAGAGGTCATATTCAAGAGAGTGAAAACGGTATTTTAACATTTCCGTTTACTATAAGAAATCAATTTACCACGGCTTTATCAACTTTAGACGCTGCTAAAAACATGCGTGAAGAGTTATTAAAATATCAACATAACTTCTATAAAAACGCTAGACAAGAAAGTGCTAAACAAGCAACTAAAGCTATTGTTTTTGGTGATGAAAAGGATGCTGCTAAAACATATCACTTAGCTGAAATATTAAACAGACACAACATTAAGTTTCATGATATAAAACAAGATTTTACTGTAAACGGTAAATGTTTTAAAAAAGGATACAGTTATATAGTTCCTAAAAACCAGAAAAACACACGCCTTATTAACGCGATGTTCGAAAAACGAATCACTTTTCAAGATAGTTTATTTTATGATGTTTCTGCTTGGTCTTTTCCTTTGGCTTTTAATGTAGATTACGCCGAAAATATTTCAACAAACCATTTAGGTGAAGAAGTCACCAATTTACAATTAAAAGCAGGTTATGTATCTGGACAAAGCGCCTATGCCTACTTAATGGAATGGCATGAATATTATTCTCCAAAAATTCTGAATAAATTATTAAATAAAAGCATTCGTGCTAAAGTAGCTCTAAAACAATTTAAAATAAATGGAAAAGCATATGACTACGGAACAATTATGATTCCAACTCAGAATCAAAAATTGAATAAAAGCGATTTATATTCTTATTTAAATAGGTTGGCAAAAGAAAGTTATGTGCAAATTAACGCCGTAAATACAGGGTTAACAGAAGGTATAGATTTGGGTAGTCGAAATTTTAAAACTTTAGTTAAACCAAAAATAGCCTTACTTGTAGGTGCAGGTATTACATCTCATGATGCTGGAGAAATATGGCACTTATTCGATACGCGTTATAACATTACAGTTACAAAACTTGACACTAAAAGCATTGAAAAAGCAGATTTGAGTCGTTACAATACCATCATAGTTTCAAATACAGCATCTTTAGATGATAATAAGACAAAAAAACTTAAAGAATGGACAAAACATGGAGGTACTATTATTGGTTATAGAAACACGGTAAAATGGCTTAACCAAAAAGAATTTATTAAACTAAATTTTATAAAAACTAATGTACTAGCAAAAAATATAAGTTTTGAAGATAAAACCGATTTTAATGGCGCACAAAGAATTGGCGGAGCTATTTTTCAAGCGAAACTAGATCGCTCTCACCCCATTAATTTTGGTTTTAAGAATGATAAATTAGCCTTATTCAGAAATACAACTGTATTTGTAAAGCCAGATTCGGTGAGTTATAACAACCCTATTCAATACACCAAAAACCCACTTTTAAGCGGGTATATTTCAAAACCAAATTTAGAGGCTTTGTCTGGTTCTGTTCCTGTTCAAATAAAAAAACTTGGTAAAGGCAAAGTAATTGCATTTACAGACAACACAAACTTTAGAGCGTTTTGGTATGGCACTAATAAATTACTTATGAATGCTATCTTCTTTCGAAAAGAATTATAATTTAAGTTTCAACAAAATACACCAAACATAGCCAAAATTATATTTATAGTTGAATCAAAATAAAACATCATAGTATGTGCAGACCTGTTATGTTTTTAAAACATAAGTGTTCGGAAGACACAAGTTCAATGACATATTTCCATAAATTAGTATAATAATTGAATTATT
>CANKVS010000056.1 GCA_947487155.1 uncultured Flaviramulus sp. | reverse complement strand
TTAGTAGTAGGCGCAGTAGCTGTTACCGAACATTGTCCAGTAAGATTTGCTAATGTAGGAGTATCTGGATCAGTTGTGTCTTCCACGGTCACAGTTGCATCACAAGTAGCTTGATTACCATTGACATCAATAACAGTTAGAGTTACCGTATTGTCTCCAATATTAGAGCAATCAAATGCATCTACGTTTATATCAAGCGATTGGATCGCACAATTATCACTAGAGCCATTGTCAATATCATTAGTTGTGATAGAAGCGTTACCATTAACGTCTAATCGTACAATAATATTTTGACAGATAGCAGTAGGGGTTATATTATCTTCTACAGTTATTGTTGTTTGCAATGGAGAAAGATCCGAGCAACCATTTTTATCCCTAGCGTAAACAATGTAATCTCCAGGGGCAAGTCCGTTGAATGTCCCAGATGTATTAGTGAAATCTACATTATCTAAGCTATAATTGTAAGGTTCTTCACCACCACTGGCAGTAACAGTAATGGAACCATCGTTATTATCTATACAAGTTGCATTTATATGATTTGCAATGGTTTCAATGGTGTCTATGGAAGTTACAGTAACATCAAAATCACAAGTTAAAACGACAGGATCGCCACTACCTGGGGTGTATGTTGCTGTATAAGTTACTGTAGTATCTCCAGGAGTAAATAAGTCTCCAGGATTATGAGTTGAAGTTACTACAAAATTAAGTCCACCAGAACATGCAGAATCTAATAGCGTAGCGTTATAGAAAATTCTATCAACTTCAATATGGTCATTGGCACCTAATCCTGTTCCATTATCATCAAAAACATGTCTTAAATTATAAGCTCCATTTGGAACTGTGTTTGGAATAGTAATCGTTTGAAGTCCAGTATTAGAAATTCCTGTAGTGGTTTGCGTATAAACAACATTAGTTCCATCAAGTACTTCTAATGTCCAATCAAAAATGCCATTAGGAACTATAAACTCCATATTTATTGGCGTTCCATTAGTATTATCAAAGTATTGTAAAGGAGAAATTGTAAATATAGAGGTACCGTTAGATTGAAATAATCTTAAATTATTGCTTCCTATACGTTGTACTCCACTATAAGTCCAACAACCACTAGAAGATTCAGGTAAATCGAATTCTACAAAGAAAGAATAATCATCTCCAGTAATTGCTGTACAACATTCATAAGAGAATTGAGGAGGCGTCCAAAAAACATTACTTCCTAAATCAGTGTCGGCACAAGTAATACCTATCGTTGGAGGACAATCTGAAACCTGAATATCACAAGCAGCTAAAGCAGGTTCTGTAATAATAATTTGATTTTGCGCAGTTTGTGATCCACAAGTATTAGAATCTTCTACAGTTAGATTATATGTACCAGCAACTAAATTATTGATATCCTCAGAGCTTGCTATAAATCCGTTTGGTCCAGTCCATGAATAAGTATATGGAGGCACTCCATTACTAACAGTAATATCAATGCTTCCAGTGCTTTCTCCATTACATAGTACATTATTTTGAGAATCTATTTCAATACTAGGAGCAGGTTGATTATCAACATAATTTGTATAATCAATAGGTATAACAATAGGTGTAGGGATTGGGTTTCCTATACATGGTCCAGATGTTTCGTACCCTTGAATTAAAGGTGCATCTGTAAAAGAAATTCCTGAAATAGCTCCTGTACCACTAATCGTACCATTAACAACAACGTTAGAATTAAAATCATTATCTAATAAAATCGAACAATCTGTTGTAACAGTTAATGTAAAACTGATGTCGGCTAAAACCGTATCTGGATCAGCAGGAACTGGTAAAGTGCCAATATTCCAAACAATTGCCCCATAAGTTCCTATAGTTGGGTTGAATAAAGGGATAGGTAATGTTGAAGGATTGTAATCAAAATTAAAATTATTTGGATCAACAGCCTCTGTTAAAGGAATAGTAATAATTGTATTATTAATAGCCTCAGTTCCCGTATTTTTTATTTCTATTTTGTAAATAGCATTTTCACCAGGTTCTAAAGCTGTTCCTGCTGGGGGAGAGGTGTCTCCGTTTACAGATGTTACAGTTAAGACACCTTCAGCTTCAGGTATATATGCGTCTATAGCAAAGGTAAGATTGAAAATGATATAAGTGTCTTGAGTAGAATTATATCTAAATCGAGTAGATTGTGTGCCTGGTCCGGGTACACCATTATCAATAATCCCGTTGCCTGTATTATCAATATTGAACATTGCAATATCGATTCCTGAATTGTTTTGTAAGTTTGGGTTTCGAACATTTCCACCAGTAGCAATAGACGAGTTAAAAAAGTTTCCTGTCGAATTACTACCATGAGATAATGGTTCATAAGTATTGCCAGAAGGATCGTCTTGTCTCTGTATTGCTAATTGATCTCCTGGAACACCAACATCACCTTCACCAGCCATTACTCCTAGTTTAATATTAACATCACCTGTTTGCGCTGCTTTAAAACCATTAATGTCTATAAATTCATTTCCACCTTGAGAAGTTACATATGCGTGTCCGTCAAAAACAGTAATATCTCTCCATTTCATTTGAGGGTTTTCATAAACCACAACAATACCCCATCCGCCATAGTAACCAATATTACCACCATTACCTTCTAGCGTTGCAATATCTGCTACAAAATATTCACCTAATTTATTAGCTTGAACATAGGCAGTAATATCTGCATATGCTGAATACATGTTTCCATCTGTACCCGATGGAAAATAAATATTTTTATTAGGTTCCGTAACATCTGTAACTACGTTTGCTGTTACTTCTATATAACCTTCTGATGGGTCTGGTCCATTAATTAAAACTTTTCTTTTATCTAATGTTTTAGTAACAATTCCTTTGGTTACGTCAAACGTCTCATCACTTCCAGCTCTACCACTCCAATACAATCCAGCATAAATAATATTTGAACAACTAGGGTTTGCTCCATTTTCAGTTGATAATGTTAATGTTGAAGAAGACGAATTAAAAGTTGCATCAATGCCATCTTCATCAACATAAATCATATCATTGTTGTTGTCAGTATTTACACCGTAGTTAACCAAGGTAAGATTGGTATTACCAATCATAGTAAAGTCACCTTTAACCGTGTAAATTTCTTGAGTTGGTGTTGCTGTACCAGTTCTTGGTGAAAAAGGAACTCTAACTTGACTATAACTACTAAAAATTGTGGTTATAAACAAAACAGCAAATAACATCAACGTTATTGAATAGTTATTTGTTAATGTTTTATTAGTGTATAGTTTTTTCATGTCTTAATCTTTAAATTGACTTGGTTTTATTGTGATGCTGATTCTGTCTTGTAAAAAATCCTGATATTGGAATTTGAGTTTGTTTTTACAAATTTTTTGATTTGTTTCTTTGTACATTTAAAATGACACTTGATAAATACATACCTTAATTTATTAACACCTTGAGCTTTTGATAAGTTCAAATAATTATTCAAGTCATTTACATTTTTTAATGAAACAGTTAAAAGTTCTGCATGATCATACTTCTCATTCTTTTTATTCAAAAGATTAAAAGATTTAACATCTTTAAAAGTGATCTTTTTTATTGGACCTTTTCCATAAATTTTTGTGACAGCACTATTTTTAATATAAGCAGTAGTGTGCATTTTTTTTATTAGACTATAAAACTTAGACCTACTATTATCTTCAACTTTTTTTATCTTAGTTTTTTTAGAAGTACTTCTGGCTTCTGGTTTTTTAAGAGGGCTGTTAATATCATCAGTTAGCTCATAGATTTCATTTTCTTGAGCTGATGTTTTTTCTATTGAAATTATTGACACACAACATATAAGCAGGAAGGTGTAAAACGTTAAAGTCGATTTATTTCTCATGATTCAATAAAATTATTTTTTAATTTAAAACTATACTTTATATAAACTCCAATAGCGATACAATAATCACGGTTAGAGGTAAATGTTAATTAATAAAAAAGTAATAACGTTTTTTGAGGGGAAAAAACAATGAGGGAAGTGCATTAAATAATAATGCTATATTATTATGTGAAATTAGATTTGGGGTCATAACTTTATATTTTAGTAGGTAGTACAAAAAAAGTACTATCTAACAATTTGGTCAAAAAAATATGCTAAATCACTCATAAATTCGATTAAAGGCTCAAATTGCTTTAAATTGAATTAATAAATTGATAACAATAATTAATTATTTAACTGTTTAATAGTCTGATGATTACCTTTTTGATTTATTTTAAAAACTCTTTTTGTTTAAATTTGATTTAATTTTATAGAACAAATAACCTGTTTTTTATCGATAAAAACAACTTTTTATCGATAAAAAAAAGCATTTAACCGAATGTTTATGAAAAAACTGATATTAATAAGACATGCCAAATCTTCATGGAAATACAATGTTATAGATCACGAAAGACCTTTAAATTCTAGAGGGAAAATTGATGTTGAAATAGTATCTAATCATCTAAAAAAATCATTTTCAAGTATTGATTTAGTGTTGTCTAGCGATGCATTTAGAGCTAAAAGAACCGCTACTGCATTTATTAAAAACCTTAGTATTAATCAAGATATAGTTCATTTAAACCACGATTTGTATGATTTTTCAGGAAGTAACCTGCTTAAGGTGATAAAAAATTGTAATGATAAAGTAAATGAATTGATGATTTTTGGACATAACCACGCTATTACTGCTTTTGTTAATACTTATGGGAGTCAATATATTGAAAACGTACCAACTTGTGGTGTTGTAATTATTGAATTTAATATTGATAAATGGGAAAATCTAAATAAAGGAAAAACTTTAAAAACAGTATTTCCAAGAGATTTAAAAAATTAAAAAATCTCAACGTTTTCAGTCTGTATTATTAAGCTTAATAGAATATATTTGTAATGTTACCATTTTTAAATGATTAAATGACAAAAGCCGAAAAACACAATAACAGTTATATAAATAGAGAAATAAGTTGGTTACAGTTTAATGCGAGGGTTCTTCAAGAAGGTTTAGATGAAAACGTACCTTTAATTGAACGATTACGTTTTTTAGGAATTTTCTCTAATAATTTAGATGAGTTCTTTAAAGTTAGGTATGCAACTGTTAAACGCATTGTTGATGCAGGAAAAGAAGGGAAAAATCAGTTAGGAGGTATTAAGGCTAAAGAATTGTTGGAAATTATTACTCAAATAGTAATTAAGCAACAAACAGAAAGCTTAGAAATTTTAAATAATATTACATCTAAGTTAGAAGAAGAGAACATATATATTATTAATGAAACCCAAATTGATAGTTCTCAGCATGACTTTATTAAGAAATATTACATACAAAAAGTAAGTCCCGCACTTGTAACAATTATTTTAAATGATTCGATAGAACTTCCTAATTTAAAAGATAGTGCTGCATATTTAGCAGTAAGAATGGAAATTTCAAATAATGATAAACAATATGCTTTAATCGAAATACCAAAATCTGTAAATCGTTTTGTAGAGCTACCAAAACAAGGAGATAAGAGTTTTTTAATTATGGTTGATGATTTACTTCGTCATTGTTTAAGTGATATATTTAACATTTTCGATTACAAAAGTATTTCTGCTCATATGATAAAAATCACTCGCGATGGCGAATTGGATTTTGATAGTGATTTGAGTAAAAGTTTTATTGATAAAATTTCCGATAGTGTTAAGCATAGGCAAGTAGGAGAACCTGTTCGTTTTGTGTACGATAAAACCATAGATAAAGAAACACTACAATATTTATTGTCTAAAATGGGAATTGATACAACAGATAGTATTATCCCAGGAGGACGTTACCATAACAGAAGAGATTATATGAGCTTTCCTAGTTTAGGCAGAACAGATCTTTTGTATGATAAAATTGAAGCATTACCAATAAAAGGGCTAAGTTTAGAAGTTAGCATATTTGAGGCTATTGCTAAAAAAGATTATTTGCTTTATGCTCCATATCAAACCTTTTCATATATAGTTAAGTTTTTGCGAGAGGCTGCTCTTGATCCAAAAGTTAAGACAATAAAAATTACTATTTATAGGCTTGCTCAAATATCGCATATTGCTAGTTCACTTATTAATGCTGCAATTAATGGTAAAACAGTTACCGTTTCTATTGAGTTGCAAGCACGTTTTGATGAACAAGCTAATATTGATTATGCACAACAAATGGAAAAAGAAGGTGTGAATTTAATTTTTGGTGTTCAAGGGCTAAAAGTACATAGTAAAATGTGTGTAATTGAGCGAGAAGAAGGAAAAAAAATGAAACGTTATGGCTTCATTAGTACAGGAAACTTCAACGAATCTACAGCTAAAATTTATACCGATCACACACTATTTACATCAGATCAAAGCATTCTAAAAGATGTTAATAAAATATTTAATTTCTTTCAAACAAATTATAAAATATTCAGGTATAAACATTTAATTACATCGCCTCATTATACGCAAAGTTCAGTTTATAAGCTTATTGACAAAGAAATTGAAAAGGTTAAAAATGAAAATCAAGGCTTTATTCGATTGAAAATGAATAGCATTTCTAGCTATAAAATGATTGACAAATTGTATGAGGCAAGTAGAGCGGGAGTAAAAATACAAATGATTGTTAGAGGTATTTGTTGTTTAATACCAGGGGTTGAAGGAATGAGTGAAAATATTGAAGTAATAAGTGTAATTGATAAGTTTTTAGAGCATTCTAGACTTTATATCTTTGGAAATAATGAAAAAGCTAAAGTATATATTTCTTCAGCAGACTGGATGACAAGAAATATTGATACTAGGGTAGAAGTGAGTTGCCCAATTTATGCTGAAGATTTGAAGCAAGAAATAATAGAAACGTTTAATATTTGCTGGAACGATAATGTAAAGGCAAGAGTATTAAGTGTTTCAGAAGAAAACGAATACAAAAAGAACGATAACGAATTAGTAAGGTCGCAATTTGCTATTTACGATTATTATTTAAAAAAGCTAGAAAGTTAGTATGCTCTCAATAAAAAAATATGCAGCTATCGATATAGGGTCGAATGCGGTTAGACTATTAATTTCAAATATTATTGAAGAAAAAGGGCAACCTGTGCAGTTTAAGAAGAACTCACTGGTTAGGGTGCCCATTCGTTTGGGGGCAGATGTGTTTCTGAAAAACAAAATATCTAAAGAAAATATAGATAGAATACTAGATACTATGCTGGCCTTTAGGTTGTTGATGAAGTCTCACAAGGTAGTAAAATATAAAGCCTGTGCTACCTCCGCAATGCGAGAATCTTCAAACGGGAAAAAAGTGGTTGATTTGGTATTGAAAAAATCGGGTATTAGTATCGATATCATTAATGGAGAAGAAGAAGCTGCAATTATAGCAGCAACCGATTTGAATAAGTTTATCGATAAAAACAAAACCTATTTATATGTCGATGTTGGTGGAGGTAGTACAGAGTTTACTGTTATTAACAGAGGTGAGCAAGTTGCCTCAAAATCTTTTAAAATAGGAACTGTGCGTTTGCTTAACGATATGGTAAAAAAAGAAAAATGGAAAAACTTACAAGCTTGGATAGGTACACATGCTAAAAAGTATGATAAAATAGAAGTTATTGGTTCTGGTGGAAATATTAATAAAATATTTAAAATATCGGGAAAATCGGCTGGTAAACCCTTAACATATTTCTATTTAAGCTCCTATTATCATTTGCTTCAAAGTTATTCTTACGAAGAAAGAATTACGGAGTTAAGTTTAAATCAGGATAGAGCAGATGTTATTATTCCTGCCATGCGAATTTATCTTTCTGCGATGAAATGGAGTGGTGCCAAAAATATATATGTTCCTAAAATAGGTTTAGCCGATGGCATAATTAAAAGCATCTTTTACGAGACAGTTTCTAGCAATACACAGTAAAATTCTGCACTTTAACTTTTAAAATAGATGTATTTATATTTTATAATATATATTCGTCCGCATATAATTATTATATTTTTTAATCCCAAACCTATTAATTATGAAATGAACATAACTAAAATTTCGACACTTTTCGGTATTTAATTATGTGAATTACATAGACTTATTAAAAATAATTAAACAATAACTTATGAAACATGTATTACTATTTGCCTTACTATTTGTTTTTTCATTTTATGGATTTTCTCAAGATAACGATTCCAATGAAGATAAAGGCACAGAACAAGCAAAGTATAAAAGCTCAGCCTTTCAAGGTGTAAAATATGGTGTACGAGGTGGATACAACATTTCAAATTTAAATTTTGATGAAGTGCCTACTACTACAAATAAACATAGAAACAGTATCTATTTTGGTTTTTTTGCTGAAATTGGCTTATCTAAAGGCTTTTCTATAGCACCAGAAATTCAATTTTCTGCTGAAGGTGCTAACGCCGAACCTTTACATTTAGATTATATACAAGCACCAATTTTCTTTAAATTCAGATTAAGTGAAAAACTTCATTTTGGAGTTGGTCCACAGGTTGGTTTAAAAGTTCATAAATACGAAGATGGTGTAAAAAACTTCGCTTATTCAGGAATTGGAGGTATTGAATATAAGCTTTCTCATGTATTATTTGCAGATCTTAGGTACACCTATGGTATATCTAATATTTTTGATGATGCACTAAATGTAAAAGCTAAAAATTCTAATATACAAATAGGAGTAGGGTATAAGTTTTAGTACTAAGCTGTTGTGTTTAGTTTTGGCTTAGCCGTGTACAGTTTCCTGTTTTCCTAATCCAGACATAATTTCTGCTTCATATTCAAGAAGTTGTTGCCATTTGGTATCAACTTCTTTTTTATTTCCGTACTTACGAGCAAACCCTAAAAACATAGTGTAATGGTTTGCTTCGCTTACCATTAAATCTCTATAAAACTTAGCTAATTCTTTATCTTGCAATTCTTCAGAAAGCAATCTAAAACGCTCGCAACTCCGTGCTTCTATTAAAGCAGCATACAGTAATCTGTGTACTAATTGTGTGGTTCTACTTCCGCCTTTAGGAAAAAATTTAATCAATTGTATTACATAATCATCACGTCTATCTCGACCCAGCGTCCAACCGCGTGCTATAATTTTATCGTGAACCATTTTAAAATGACTGATTTCTTCTTTTACTAAAGCAGTCATTTCTTGCACCAGTTCTGTATATTCAGGGAAGCTAACTATTAATGAAATAGCAGTGCTTGTTGCTTTTTGCTCGCAAAAAGCATGATCAGTAAGTATTTCTTCAATATCCTTTTCAACAATATTTACCCAACGTGGGTCTGTTGGTAGTTTAAGTCCTAGCATAATCAATTTTTAGTAATTCAAAATAACCGTTTTCATCAATTATAATATTATATACAGCAGTATTAACCGTTTTTGGAACTCGCATTGAAGCTACTAAAATAACTTTGTTGTTGTCAATAGACTGTAATTGGTCAACCTCTATAGGGTTTAAAATATAATCTTCAAAATTTATGGTATTTGAAATTGAATTTGTTTTAAAAAATGTGTTATCTATAGTCGTATTAAAAATAATAGTATTGTCTTTTTCTATAAATACTTCAGAAATTATTTTTCTGAAATAATGCTTATGTGTTATTGCGTTTACTTTAAATTCATCAAGAAACGAATGAGACATGTCTGAAAATGTTTTAATTTTTATAGTATACCCATTGCTTAATATGGTATCTGTTAAAACTTCTGCATAAGCTTTAGGTGTATATTTTATTTTCTCTGAAAAAGCATCTAGTAGGTTGTTTTCTTTTAAAACGTCAACGTTAGTTTTGTGCTTTCTATCTCGCCCATCACAACTAAAAAGCGTTACAACAAAAATAAATAATAAAACTAATAATTTATTCATATACAATGATTTAAATATCTAAATCGAAAGTTCTCCTTAAAGTATCTAAATTTGGATTTTTTTCATTCATTTTTTCAAATTTATCCATATCGGTAAAGGCGTATTTCTTTTCCATTTCTTCGTTAACACTAATGGATAAACTAATGTCAAAATTATTTAAAGACTTTCTAACATACCCTAGTAAATTGTATTGCTGACGCTCTAATTCCATCTTGTTTGTGGCATTAGGAAATTCTAAATAAACAACAGTCCCTTTTACTTTTGGGGTATCGATGGATAGTATTGACGCCAAATTGTGTTTTCCTTGTTTCTGTAGTTCCTCAATAAATTGATTCCAAACTGTAATAAGTTCTTTTTCTGTAAAGGGGTCTTTTGGTAAATCTTCTTCGTCAATAACAACATCCATTTGCTTAATAAGGTGCTCTTTTTTTGCCCTAATACTACTTAATGAGAGGCCAGATGATCGTTTTTTATCTTGTTTTAAAACAATTTTTGGAGGTGTTTTTACTTGTAAACTTTCCAAATGTGGCGAAGCTTTGCTAGTAAGCTCTACATCTTTTGTGTTTTCTATTAAAGTTTCTGTTGTCTTCTTATTACTTGGTGTTTTAGCAGGTACATTAACAGGAATAGGAGTAATGCCTTTCTTTTTAAAGTAAGATGGCGGAATTATGTAATATTTGCTATTTTTTTTTTCTCCATCAAAAGTGATAGAGGCAAGCTGCATTAAGCAAAGTTCAACAAGTAATCGTTGATTTTTGCTGGTTTTGTATTTGAGATCGCAATCGTTAGCCAGATTTATCCCTTGAAGTAAAAATTCCTGTGAAGCCTTTTTAGATTGTTCTAAATATTTAATTTTGGTTTGTTCTCCAACTTCTAACAGTTTAATAGTTTCTTCAGTTTTACTTACTAGTAAATCTCTAAAATGCGATGCTAAACCTGCTATAAAATGATGACCATCAAACCCTTTTGAAAGCGTATTGTTAAACTGAAGTAACAATTCGGGGATTTTATTCTCTAAAATAAAATCTGTACTTGTAAAATAAGTTTCGTAATCAAGTACATTTAAATTTTCGGTAACGGCTTGTCTGGTCAGGGTTTTACCTGAAAAACTCACAACACGATCAAAAATAGATAGCGCATCTCGCATGGCGCCATCTGCTTTTTGGGCAATAATATGTAGTGCGTCATCATCGGCAGTTACACCTTGTTCACTTGCAATATATTTAAGGTATTCTTTAGCATCTTTAACCGTTATACGTTTAAAATCGAAAATTTGACAACGCGATAAAATAGTTGGAATTATTTTATGTTTTTCCGTAGTCGCTAAAATAAAAATACAATGTTTAGGCGGTTCTTCTAAAGTCTTTAAAAAGGCATTAAAAGCTGCTTGAGAGAGCATATGCACCTCATCAATAATATAGACTTTGTATTTACCTACTTGTGGTGGTATTCTAACTTGATCTGTTAAACTTCTTATATCATCAACCGAATTGTTGGAAGCTGCATCTAATTCGAAAATATTAAAAGCAAAATCTTCATTTTCGGTTTCAGAACCATCACTATTAATCATTTTAGCCAAAATACGTGCACAGGTTGTTTTACCAACACCACGAGGTCCTGTAAATAGTAAGGCTTGAGCTAAATGATTGTTTTCAATAGCATTTAATAAGGTATTTGTAATAGCCTGCTGACCAACAACGTCTTTAAACGTTTGTGGTCTGTATTTTCTTGCCGATACTACAAAGTGTTCCAATTTTGCTGAATTTAGTTCAGCATCTCATGATGCTTATTGAATAGATAACAAAGTTAAAAATTCAATTCAAAATTCTGAATTTAGAGTTAAGAATTTAATAGGAGTTATTAACAAATGCGTTTTCTTGACTTTATCGGAAATGGTAGTAGAAAGGATAAATAGAATAAAAGAAGTTTTAGTGATTCAAGGCAAATCACAAGTTTGGCTTGCTGAAGAATTGGGGAAAAGTACGACTTCTGTAACAGCTGTTTGCAATAATAAATCACAACCACACTTAAAAGATTTAAAAAGAATTGCAGAAATACTAGATGTGGATATTAGAGAGCTATTAGTTTCTACAAAAGAATGATGATTATAGAACATTTAAAATCCGAACTTAAAAGACACAATTTAGAATTAATTGCCAAAGTCGACGGGAGAGAAGGAGTAGGCTTTTTAGTTGGTGAAAATGAATTATATTTTCAACCCATTAATGCTGATGCAGGGCAACGAAGTATCAAAATATCCAAACAAGAATTAGGTTCACCAAAAATTAATTTATTTGTTGTTTTAGTATTAATTATTGATGATAAACCTAGAGCTTTTTATCTTATTCCATCTATAGATTTAGCACAATCAAATTCAGAATTTTTTATAGAAAATGATGTAAGTTTAATGCCCAGTTTATCAAATTGGGAGATTAAAGTGACCAGTCATACGGTTCCAGCATTAGCGAAGTATTCGTTAGATAATATGGTAGAAAAACTAAAAGTTTAGTTTTATAATATTATGTAAAATAGACTTTGCGTTTTTACCCAGATGAAGCGATGGCAAAACGGCCTCAGAAAACTTTGGCTAAAACAATAGGTGAATGAGCGTACATATTTTAGAGGATTTGCAATACATATTCTTTTTCTTTATAATAACAAGACTTAAAGCAAGTTCTAAGCGGTCTTAAAACGCTTCAATGTTTTCAAAAATATAGCGATTGAGTTGTACATTGTTTCCAAAGTTTTATGCAGCCTTGATTTTTTTGTTTCTTTTTTTATCAAGAAAAAAGGATATGCAAACACTTGAAAATTTTAAACAAATGCACAATTTGAGTAAGTGTATAAAATTTTATGACTGGATAATGCGCTGGAAAAATTTTATTCTCTTGCGGTAACAGCGTAATTATTTTTAAAAAGCAATCGAGCGTTTGCGAGCGGCAATTTTACATAACGACTTAATAGTTTAATGACCCAAGTTCCAATTATTCTTATGGAATACAATGCTTATGGGATATTTTACATAATATAACATTATAGCTACATATCTAAATTATTATAACGAAGACACAATTAGCTTGACATAATTACTATCGATATAAGTCTAAAGACATTATATCTGCAATTATGTCAAATATTGCCCAAAAGCGCTATTTCGCTAATTGTTGTAAAATGTACTATAATGTTCTGCGTTATGTAACTTTGCTTGGGTAAAAGCGAAGTTCTTATTTCAACTCTTCTTTTATTTTTTTCTTTCTAGAAGTTTCTTTGGCAACTGTAATGGAATACTTTTTTTGCAGAAAGGATAGAAGAGAGGATGCAAAATGTGTATAGAATGGGAATGATTATCGAATGCATAAATTTGAACTCTATAATTTTGTAATATTCAATTAAATACATTAAATTGCACCAATAGTATGATTATTAAAACAGGCGTGTCATGTCAACAATTAGAAAAACAATAACATTTACGGAAAAGCAGGATAAATGGATAAAGTCACGAATTACCATAGGAGAATTTACTAATGATAGTGAATATCTTCGTGATCTAGTAAGGCGTGATCAAGCAAAAAACGCTAAATTTTCAGCCCTTAAAGCAGCTATAACTGAAGGTATGGATAGTGGTGTTAGTACTAAATCTGTTCCTGATATTATGAAGGAAGTCGAAGAACGTATGCGAGCTGATGGGCGTTTATAAAGTATCTGGAAAAGCCGAAATTGATCTTGCCAAAATGTATGAATATGGCATCGAAACATTTGGATTAAAACAAGCTCAAACGTATTTATTAGGAATGCATACGCTTTTTGAAATATTAGCTGATAATGCAACTCTTGGACGTGATGCATCAGAATTTATGCTATCATTAAAAAGGTTTTCGTATAAATCCCATACTATTTTTTATTTAGCTACAGATATTGATGTTTTAATTGTTCGTGTATTGAATCAAAGTATGGATTATGAAAATAATCTATAAATAGAGCTTTTCTTAGGGCTATTACAATAAAACTTAAAAAATTAAAGTTTACAAAGCAATTTTATATAATGTCGGATTATAATATTGAAAATGAATTATAATGTTCTGCGTTATGTAACTTGAGCTTTGGTAAAAAGCGAAAGTTTTTACTTCAGTTTCTTTAAAAAATTTATACTAAAAAGTTTCTTCTAGAATGTTAATGGAACACTCTTTTTACGAAGCGACGATAGGAGAGAAGTGGAATGTGTGTGGAATGGAAATTTTACATAAAAATTATTAGTTAAAAGAAAATACTCATTTATATTTTATTACATTTATTCCTTAATATTTAAACACAAGATATAATTGGAATTAAAGTTTATTGGCCAAGGATTGGATTCAGAAAATGATGTTGCAACTGGAAATCATATTATAACATCTTTAGAAGATGATCGATATACTTCTTTTTGTGCTTTTGTTGCTTTTGTGAGTAAAAGTGGAATTAACAACATAATAGAACAGCTTACAGCATTTATTGATAAAGGAAATACCGTTAAACTCTATGTAGGTATCGATTTAAATAGTACTTCAAAAGAAGCATTGGAGAAATTGATTGAACTAGGAATTGAAACTTACATTGTGTTTTCACCAAATAACATAATTTATCATCCTAAAATATATGCTTTTGAAGGTGCTGAATATTCAAAAGCTATAATTGGATCATCAAATTTTACTGCAAGAGGTCTTTTTCAAAGTATAGAAGCATCTGTATCTATTAGCTTTAATAATGAAGAAGAAGAAGGCACTCAGTTTTTAAACGAGGTGTATGAATATTATAACACAATTTTGGACAATAGCAATCCTAGTTGTCAATTACTTACTGCTGATTTATTAAATTTTTTAGTTAATAGTAAAATTGTACTAACAGAAAAAGCCACTAGATCTAAGCATAATAAGATTAATAAGGAGTTTTCAAAGAGAGATTTAAGTGCTTATAAGGAGTTATTAGATAAATTCAAAAAACTCAAATTAAAAAAACCTCCTAAAGGCCATAAAAAAGTTGTTGAGGCTATTGTTAAAACTTGTAATAAGGCCAAGACAAAAGTTAAAGTTACAAATCAGCTTATTAAATTACCAAAAGGAGGAATGTGGATTCAGACAGGTTTAATGACTAGTCCAGCTCGTAATATTTTGGGACTTTCAAAAAAAGGAAAGCTGCTTGATAAATCTCTTGTTAATGGAAGTGTAGCTTTTTTTGGAATTAATCCGGATGTGGATGTTAATGCAGTTCAAATTGAAGTAGAATATGCAGGTGATATTTATAAAGGAAATCAAGTCCATTATACGCCAAGAAATGGGTCTTGGAGATTAAATTTCTATGGAGAAACTGATGATAACAAAAAATTTAATGATATTACTAGACCAACATTGGGATTACCTGGTGCATTTCAAAACAAAATACTATTATTTACCAAGGTAAATGTTAATTCTTATAAATTAAAAGTATTAGATGAAAGTGAGATAGATAAATTAAAAGATAATTCATCATTATGGGCTAAAAATGGCAGTAGTCCTTATCTTTTTGGGATTATTAAGTAGAATTGAATTGTTTTTCACAAACCATTCTAAATCCTTATTTGAGTATTGTTTTTTGAATGATTGAAGAATTAGTTCAATTTCATTATTATTTAATTGATAAATATTAATAAATAGCAAATCAATATATCTAATTATTTCAAACCGAGTTAAATTATTAAGTTTTGAATTGCTGTTTTCATATGCATATACTAGATTCAATAGTTTTTTGTCATTTTTGTATAATAAGGAAACAAAAAATGAGATATGTTGTTTAATTGTAGAAATAGAGCCGTAAAATTCTATTTCTTTATCTATTAATTCATTGCAAGGAACAGGAACTTGTTTGATTAATTTTTGGGTTAAATCGATTCCATTAATTTTTTTCTTCAATATATAATCGAAAACTATAGAATTAAAAAGTCCATTTAAATAAAACAAATCTTTTTTATTCGTTGTCAAGAATTGAACTGATTGAGAAGCTGGAATAAATGGTAAAACAGTTGCAATGCAAGTTCTGGTATTAGTTGCAGAAGTTAGACTCCTCCACGATAACATATAATCTTCAGTATGATTTTTAGAAAGTTCTTTCCATTTTTTATCATCTATAAAATATCTGGATTCAGGATAAAAAGCTAAATCATTTTTTTGAAAATCTTTAATAATTTTAGATGAAGATTTACTACCATATCGTAATTCATCTTCAACCTCATTAAATCCTGAATACTTATTATCAAATTGATTAAAAAACTTCCCTTCAAAAATCCCTAAATTTTCAGATGTTTTCTTTTTAGCAATAAAAGCCGAATGGCTTGTGAAGTGAACAATTCGACCGAATTTCACATCATCATATACATCTTCGAAATAAGGATTGTTTTTTGAAACTTTAATTAAAAAATTAATTTCATCTCTATTTGAAAAGTTTGGTAACATTCCAGTAAGAGGGTTAATTAAAAATAAATCTCTACTCAATAATGTTACACTAGATTTCGAATAATTCAAATCTTCACTATCCAATAGATTCATTGAAACAGAGAATGAGTTCGTTTTTGAATTTCCTAAAAGCAGAAAACAAAATCGTTCTCTACTATCAATATTGAATATTTTTTTTCGATTAATAAAATCATAAATTGCAATTAAAGAATTGCTTTTCGAAAGAGTATTAAATAATAGTTTATTAACTTGACTTGTAACAATACTGCTTTTCAAAACTAAACCAATAACACCTCTTTTGGTTTTTAATTTATACGCTGCATCTGTAAATAAAGCATAAGTATTTAGTTCTCCCTTATGTGATAAATTAAAGAAAACGTCCTTTTTCAATTTGGTCTTTGCTAAATTAATCTCTTCTTTGAATGAATTGGAAAATTCTGCTAATTCTAAATTTTTGCCTTTTAACTTTTTAATCTCTTCTATCCTTGAAGATTTAAAATGGATGTTTGAAATTATATCATCATAAAGTGCATAAAATTTCTTCTCTTCAAACCTAATTTTTTCCCAAGGAGGATTTCCAAGTATAACATCAATTTCTCTTAAATTTTTATTTTTGACGGATAACTTACTATGATATATAAATCCACTAGAAAATATTTTTTGTTTTTCTAATGAAGATTCTTCGAAATCTGAATGCAATAGAAAATTACAATGATTGAAATTACGGTTTATTAAACTGTAACTCGAAGTTTGATTAATCTTCAATGTTAAAAGTATTTTCGCAACTTCTAGTGCTATACAATCAACATCATAAGCATAAATATTTTGGGCAATGTTAACCAATAACTCCTCCTTTTCTGTTGAATTTAGATTGGATTTTTCGAAGAGGGTTTCAAAATAATTAATCACTTCTAAAAGAAAAATTCCTCCTCCACAAGAAAAATCAGCAAATGTTATTTTTTTTAAATCATCTAAAATTTCTTTGCTAAAGTTTATGTTTTTGGAGTTAGAAAGATTCTCAATATTATAATTAAGTTCAAAAAAAGTATCAATTGTCTTTTGTGCTATACTTTTCGCTAAACTTTTAGGAGTATAATAACTACCTAACTTATTTCTGTAATTTTTAGCGGTTGAAATTGTTGTTTCAATATCACCAGTAAAAGATTCAACACTTAATAAATCTTCATATAGAGTAATAATATCAACATCATTAATACCGCTGAAATTCGCAAAACTGCTTTCAATGATTGATGATAGATCTTCTGGTATATTATTCAATATCGAAGAGAAGAAATTTTCCTTATGAAAGTTAAGCTTTAGCCATTTGTTTGCTTCAACAAGAACAAATTCATTTTTTCTGCTATTATTGTTTTTTAAATATAGAACTATAGCTATAAAAGTAGCTCTTATTCTAAATCGCTCTTTATTAAGTTCAACTGGATTAATATTATTAAAACCATTAAATCTTAAGGAAAGATATTCCTTTAGTATAGCTGAAAATATTTCTAATGCTTTAATCATACTACTCCTGACCAACAATTACAGATTCATTTTTTATTGATATTAATGGCTTATTCAAAAAACTACTTTTATGATGTTTATTAACAATATGAGAAATTGTTTTATTCAAGTCCTTTAACTTTTCTAGAAAATCATACTTATGTTTTAATGATTGTTCTAAATCATTCAAATCAATAATTTCCTTTGTATAATCTGAAATATGGTTAACACCTAACTCATAAAGTACTAATTTGTGTAGTAAATCTTTATAATATTTATCTTGTGTCGATTTCAATAATTTAATGTTTTCAACAAGATGTATATATATAACTTTAGGGCTTAAATCATATATATATGAAAGTTCTTCTAATACACTTTCACTCCCTATAGAAAACCCATTAATTGTCTTACTTCTTGAAAGGCAATTGATATCAATGCAATTACTTAAAAATGAATCCAATTCTAAAATTGATAATTCTTTTTGGTTTTTTTTATTATTAAATGGTGATTCTCCAACCATTCTTTTCATTTCTTTTAACTCTTCCTTTCCAAAATTGTATTCTACAAGAATCCTATTCTCAATTTTAAATTCTAAAAATAAGCGTTGAAAATCATTATCCAAATCCTTTAATATACATTCATAAATAAAATTTTCTAAATTGTTAATAGAGGAATAATCAATATGATTGAACTCAAAATTTGGCAGTTTATTTTTTAAATAATCATCCTTTAAGTTGAGACATTCTTTACTTTTATTAGATATATATTTAGAATCTAATATGTTTTCTGGGACAGGAATTTTAGAAATATAACCTGCACTAATTGTAAATTTTGGATTAATTAATTTTAATAGAAAAGTTGCAACTCTAGAATTTAAAAAAGCTAAATGAGCATATTTATCGCCTTTAACAACTTGAATTCCAGGGCCAGAAGCAATGAATACTTGGTTGTCTTTTAATATTCGCACATTTAATCCTAGAGTTCCTGTATCGCTATAAACTAACTCTGTTAATGGTATTTTATTAATATTGCGTAGAGCACTTCCTTTATTTGCTTTTATATATTCTGCATTTTCACCCCAAAGTACCTTGTAATAGTTTAATCCAATCCATTTGCTGAAGCCGCCACCTTTACTGACAAGTTTCCAGTCAGAATTTCCATTAACCTCCCAAGCATACTTTATAAATTCTTTATTATTTCCTGTAGATGTACCTTGCATTGGGTTTCCATAATTAGAGTATAAATTGAACTTTTTGATAGTTTTAAATCTATCTGTTAGTTCATAATTAAACTCAAAATTTAAATTATCTAAAAAAGCATTCTGATTAACTCTATACACAACTTCTATAGGCATATTATTACTAGAGACTAATAATTTTTTTTCGTTACCTTTTTTATGCTTCAAATTAACAAATAGGGTAGGACTTGTATCTGATTTTTCTATGATACACAGAGCTACATTTGTTTTCTCTCCATTTATATCTTCAAAAGCATTAGTTCCTAAATCTACACAAACTCTTAAACTGTTTTCCTTTAAAAATAATTCTCTAAATCTTTTTAAAGAAGACAAATACATCCAATTATTTTGAGTTACTACAGCTAGAATATCGTTCTTATTCATTATTTGCAAAATCCTTTGAATAAAAGAAACACATAAATCTCCTTTGCTTTCTGGGTAATTATTTAACAAATAGCTTTTAAGTGATATATCCATATCCCTTTTCCCCATAAAAGGTGGATTTGTTAAAAATATTTTCTTAAAATTATCTTTATTAAACTTTTTTAGTTTAGAATTGATAGTAGACCTTTGAATTGAATTTGAAGTAATTTTAGAATTTAAAAAACCTAAATTATCATTTTCTTTTCCTCCAAAAATATTTATTGATACTGTTTTATTTGGTATTGAATATTGACAAGCATTAATAAATAAAGATAATGAGGCAATTTTTGAAAGATTTGGGTCTAAATCATAGCCAATAATTGTATTGTTTAATAACCAATCAACAATTTTACTATCTGCCCAATCTTTTTTGTGAGATTTAAACAAACAAAATAATTTTTCAAATGAATAATTTAGAAAATTACCTCCTCCAGAAGCAGGGTCGATTATCACTATTTCTTCAAGTTCTTGAGGTTCAATACTTGATAGCGTTTCATCTACTAAATACTTAACCATATAGCTATCTGTAAAAAATTGGGTCGTTAAAAGTAATTCTGCATCTTGAATTTTATTTCTGTTTTTACCAGTTTTTTTGAATGCGTTATTCGTTAATTCCTTTTTTAAATATTGGAAAGACCAAGAAATAATATCTATTACATCTTCATTTATATTTTCAAAACTTAACTGCAAACTACTTAAAGTTTGATTCAGCAGTTTAAGATTAATGATTTTTAAGGTTTCTTTAAATGATTTAATAAGTTCAGGAAACCTTTGTTCAATAATCAGTAATTCATCTTTAAAAGCCAATAAAACATTCTCAGAATGAATCTTATTTAGATGAGTATTTGGCTTTCTATTCTTGAGAATAAAACTTGAAATAAGCACAGAGAAAAATACACTTAAATCTGAAACAGAGATTTCTGTGCAAGTAGTATTTATTTCACTATTGAATTTTGAAATTATTTTCTTTATATCTTGTTTCAAAATAATTAGTTTTTATTCTTTTTATTATAATTTATCAATTGTTCATTTACAAGCTTAACAGCATTAAACGTAATCTCATTAACACCATAATCTTTCAATATTTTTTCTGCAACGTGCTGTATTTTTAGTTTTTCTTCAGATATTTTATAATATTCGGCAAGTCGTTTTATTTGTTCAGAGGTAGGTAGTCGTTCACTTCTTTCAATTTTACTTAAAAGGGGAGAGTCTATATCTGTCCCTTTTGAAACCTGATGTAAGGTTTCGCCCTTTGAATTTCTTAACTCACGCAAATATTTACCTAATTCTAATCTGTCTAAATTCATTTTGCTAATTATTGACTTGTCAAGTTTTGTCAAATATATTTGAAATTATTTATTTAAACATAATTAAATGCATTAATTTTATGAACAAATATTATCTAAAATAGAATCACGATGTAAACCTTGGCCTCATAAAATTTTGGTTAAAACAATAGGAGAAATGAGCGTGCATATTTTAGGGATTTAGTAATACAGTTTCTTAAGTGTTTCATTTATTCAATGGATTTCAAAGCAATATTAACCAGTTACAATGTTTCCTAAAATATAGCGAATGAGCCGTTAATTGTTTCCAAAATTATATGCAGCCTTGAATTTTTATTTCTTTTGTTTCAAGACAAAAGATAATGCAAACAAGAAAAGAAAGTTAAATTGAAACGCTACATATAACAAGTGTATAGAAATTTATTTTTCTTAAATTTTATACTCTTGTGGCAAACTCACGAGAATCTCGTAAAATTTTTTATTACGTACATTTTATCGAATACGCGATTTTTAATAAGAGCAAAAAGGTTAGCTTTTATTTTGGCGTTGGCAAGCGATGGATAATTGTGTGTAAAATAAATTGCCAAAGCAATTTGATTTTATAAAACAATCGAGCGCTTGGTAGCGGCTATTTTACATAACGGCTAATTATAGATACATAATGTTTTAAAAAACGCTGCGAAGCAAACCGCTTATTAGTTTAATGACCCAAGTTCCAATTATTCTAATGAAAATGAATGCTTCTGGGATATTTTACATAATACTACATTATAGCTATCAAATGGATAAACCACTCTTATTAACTAAACAATACATTTGTACTATAATTTATATTATGTAAAATAGAATGTTTTTAAAAACTATAATAACACCCTATTTCTGTTAAAAAACAGAAAATGTAATAATAGATTTCATTAATAAAAAGTATACTTATATATTTGTATGCCTTAAATTTACGACGCTAAATAATGAAGCCTAGACCTCAAAAACCTAAAACAGAAAAATCTCGTTTTCAACTTTTGCACCAGTATTACAGCTATACAGGCTTTTATACATTTGTATGGCAAGCTGTAAAAAAAGCATTACCTATTATAATTGGGTTTATTATTCTTATATACATATTGAATAAGTATTTTAATATTAATGATACTTTAGTTCGACTTACAGAAACATTACCTATATATGGCGTTTTGGTATTCTTTTTCGTTTCAGAAACTCTTTTGGGCTTAGTACCTCCAGAAATGTTTATTGCTTGGTCAGGAAAGTTATCAAATCCATGGTTATACCTTAGTTTACTAGCGGTTTTATCATATTTTGGTGGATTATTATCGTATTGGATAGGACGTTTAATAACTAAAATTCCATTAGTTCATAATTATTTAGAAACTAAAATGGAAAAGCAGCTTAAAAATTCAAAAAAATGGGGCGGTTTTTTAATAATTGTAGGCGCTCTACTCCCACTTCCATTTTCAATTTCTTGTATGGCTGCTGGTATTATTAACTTTTCTTTTAATAATGTAATGCTCTATGGTTCGTTGCGATTACTTAGGTTTTTAATTTACGGGCTTATCATATTTAATGTTTTCTAAAAAAGTTATTTAAAGCATTATTTATATGCTTTTCTACACTATTTTTGCACTTTAAAATAGTTGTTTATGTTTTCATTTATCAATATTTTCAGAATTGTAGCTTTTCTTGAAGGGGTATCTTATATTTTATTACTATTTATTGCTACTCCTATAAAATATCTTTTAGGCGATCCGCAATATGTTAAACTATTAGGTATGCCTCACGGGTTATTATTTATGGGATACATTATTTTAGTTTTTATGATAAAACAAGACATGAATTGGACTAATAAGCAGTTTTGGCTTGTACTTTTAGCTTCTATAATCCCTTTCGGAACATTTTATATTGATTGGAAATATCTAAAACCTGTAAAATGATTCAAGAAACAACGCAACTAACAGCGGTAAAAGATAAGGTTGAATCTGGTTTAAATTTAAGTCATAAGATTTACGATTATTTGATTTCTATTGATTTCAGCGTTACCTCAGCTAAATACCTTAATATGCTTGTATTATTACTAGCTTTATTAATCGTTGTTTTTATTGTTGATTTTATTACAAGAAAACTATTATTGAAAGCGTTTAACAAATTCGCATCAGCATCAAAATCTAATTTTGATGATTTGATGGTGAAAAATAAGGTATCTAGGAATATTGCTCACATTATTCCTTTATTAATAGCTATTAAGTTTATTCCTGATGTGCTTACAGATTTTCCTGCTTTTGAGAATATATTAGAAAAAAGCTTAGAAGTATTTGCTATAATACTAACCTTATGGATAGTTAGAAGCCTTCTAAACACCATAAAAGATTATCTTAAGACTTTCCCTCGTTTAAAAGATAAGCCTATAGATAGCTATATTCAAGTATTTATGATTTTTGCTTGGATAATTGGAATATTATATGCAGTTAAAATTATTACAGGTACACCATTCATAAACTTTATTACTGGTATTGGAGCAGCTTCAGCAGTCATCATTCTCGTTTTCAAAGATACCATAATGGGGTTTGTAGCAAGTATCCAAGTATCCATAAATGATATGGTACGCATTGGAGACTGGATAACTTTTGAGAAATATGGAGCAGATGGCGATGTTACCGAAATTAATTTAGCAACTGTTAAAGTTCAGAATTTTGATAAAACCATTACTACTATTCCAACTTATGCGTTAATTTCTGATTCGTTTAAGAATTGGCGAGGTATGACAAGTTCTGATGGAAGACGTATTAAAAGGGCTCTGTTTATTAAACAAGACGGAGTTGCATATTTAACCGAATCTGAAATTGAAAAACTTAAAGACATTCAATTAATTTCATCATATTTAGAGGCACGCCAAAGCGATATTAAATCGTATAATACAGCCAATAATGTAAATAAAGACCTTTTATTAAATGGCAGAAACTTAACCAATCTTGGTGTCTTTAGAAAATATATCGATTCATATTTAAATCAGCATCCAGCCATTAATAAAGATATGATGATTATGGCACGACAATTAGCGCCAACAACACAAGGTATTCCTTTAGAAATATATGCTTTTAGTAGTGATAAGCGTTGGGAGAATTATGAATATATTATGTCTGATGTTTTCGATCACCTTATCGCAGCACTTCCTTATTTCAACTTAGAAATTTTTGAATTACCAAGCAATTCGACTTTCAACTCTTAGAATTTTCTATTTATTATCAACCTGAGTTCGACGTAAAAAAAGTGTTTTTTTAGTATAGAAAAAGTAGAATATTTAGTAAATTAAAGTGTTGAATT
>CANKVS010000055.1 GCA_947487155.1 uncultured Flaviramulus sp. | reverse complement strand
TAAATGCAAGGTCTTGTCTTTTTTATGCAAAAATATCATTCCTTATCTAATTCACACACAACTTTTGAGATTGATCCGTGTTGTTGTGGGGAAAAGGAAAAATTGGAGATCAAGCCTAAAAGGAATCATACTCATGAGAATATTTAAATAGTTCTGTTTTTACTACTATTTATATATTTAGGCGTTTTAATTTTATGAACCCGCATTAATTTTAGTAAAATTTCAAAATCTTCATAATCTTTTTGATTTCCATGATTTGCATAATAGTATTCTAGGTCTAGCAAGCAATTAAAAATGCTCTTTTTTTTGTCTTTTGATAGTTTTATTTTGTTCATAATTAAAAGTATGCATTTTTTTTATAAAATAAATAAGCCTCCTATTGTTTAAGGAGGCTTGTCTTAGCTATTTCCACTCATTAAAACTAATAGCCAATTTTGATTGCTCACAACCAAATAAAAATTTTGTAAGTCCTAAATTAATTCAATCACCTACCAAAATTCAATAAAGACTCCATTACTAATACTTTTTAGTGTTACGTTAACAGGGATTTCTTCACAGAGTTTTGCTAACTGAATAATTTGATGTCTAACTAAAGGCTCATTAATAATTGTTATTACACTATCATACTGGAAGTCTTGATTTCCTTTTTGTATTTCAGTATTGAATATGTTTTTAAGTTTTTCTTCTATTTTTCGATAATGTTTTTTCTTCATTGTTATTTTTAGTAAAGTTTTATTTTTTATTAGAGTCAGTCAATAAAATGTATTATTAGAAAGGCAGATTTGGGAGAGAGAGCGGGAGATATATATGTTAATTGTTTAAATTTTTCTTCAAACGATTTGATATGGCTTTATATTTACTAGCTATTTCAACTATAGCATTAAATATTAGAATATTTTTACTAATACCACTTTTTACATTTCTAACTGTTTGAGAGTCTACTTTAATATCTTCATTAGCAAGCTTTAAAATAACTTTTGCAGTGTATTCTTTAGGAAGATGATTTGTAAGTAAATCTTTTAAAGTTTCTTGTTCTTTAGGCGAATGAACGTCATAATATATATATAATTTGTTTAAATTTGTCATGACTTGAGTAATATTACTTGGGACTGAGTGAATTTACACACAAATATATACAAATAATTAAATAAAACAATAAAATTTTAATTATTTGTATAACTTATTGATTATTCTAAATTATGGAGTTTGAAAATAAACTGAAACAACTAATAAAAAGTAAGTACAATAGATTGAGTGATTTAGCTGAAAAGTTCGATATGAATTATACGCAACTTTCACAGTATGTAAATGGTAAAAAAATATCTATTGAATTTTTAACCAAAATAATTGAAGAATTTCCTGAAACAGATCTCAATTGGCTGTTGAGAGATGATAATGCTGATGAAAGCAGAGTTGAAGATCGTATAGAAACTTATAAAGCAACATTGAATAATAAACAAATTATTGCTAAAATTGAAGTGTTACTTAGTGATTTAAAAAATCAATTAGCTGAAGAAAAATAATAATAATAAGATTTTTTATTGGCGACCAATTAAACATACTAGGGTTAGTTAAGAGCATTGACCTTTAAGACACTTTAAAACAATACGTCTTGCTTTTTACAAAGCTTAACAATGTCAAGGTGTAAAAAATAAATATAAGTTTTATGTTGTTTTTCAATTAGTTACAATCAAATCTTTGGTCTTAGTTCTAAAAGCGAAGCAATCTATATTCTTTTATCGGGACATTATTAATTTTATTTTTAACAAACACTTACATCAATTTTAGCACACGTTCCAAAGCCATTCCTCTTGAGCCTTTT
This sequence comes from uncultured Flaviramulus sp., assembly GCA_947487155.1. Taxonomy (GTDB): domain Bacteria; phylum Bacteroidota; class Bacteroidia; order Flavobacteriales; family Flavobacteriaceae; genus CANLXL01. Next base: position 22,426 of record CANKVS010000055.1, on the reverse strand, counting down.
ATTAAAAACGTTGAATTTTTTATTTGCGATAAATTAAATTCATTTTCAAAATCATCAAAAGATTTGAATTTGTTTGCTTTTTTAGATTCAACAGTAGTTTGATGAAAATTTCCTCCAATAAAAACAACCTGATTAATGTTTAACGAAAGCGCCAAATCAACTATATTTTGATGTTCTTGTTTAGCTTGGTTGCCAAGTTCGAACATATCGCCCAAAATGGCTATTTTATGTCCAGATTGTTTTTCAAAATTATGTAATGCTACTGTCATACTCGATGGGTTGGCGTTATAAGCATCGAGAATAATTTTATTAGTTTTCTTTTGTGTTATTTGAGATCGGTTGTTAGTAGGAGTATAGGTTTCAATAGCATTTTTAATAGCACTATCTTCTACTTTAAAATAATTTCCAATACATATAGCCGCAGCAATATTGTTAAAGTTATAATCGCCAATTAACTGGCTTTGTATGGAATGATTATTATATACACAATTTACAAATGGCTTTGCGTCTTTAAAATCTATTTTTACATTAGAACTACTAGAGCTATTCCCGAACGAAAAAGTTTTGGCTGTATTTGTTTTTTCAAACTGTATCTCATCGTTTGTATTTACAAATGTAGTTTTGTTATTTGCAATTAAATAATCATACATTTCGCTTTTGCCTTTAATAACGCCTTTAATGCCACCAAAACCTTCTAAATGTGCTTTTCCAAAATTGGTAATATAGCCATAGTCTGGTTTGGTTATGCGGCACAAAAATTCAATTTCTTTTAAATGATTTGCACCCATTTCAACAATACCTATTTGGGTGTTACTATCCATAGATAATAAAGTTAAAGGTACTCCAATATGATTATTTAAATTTCCAATAGTTGCTGTGGTATTATATTTTTGAGATAGTACACTATTTATAAGCTCTTTGGTTGTGGTTTTGCCATTACTCCCCGTTAATGCAATTATAGGTATGTTTAAATATGTTCTATGGTATGCTGCTAATTTTTGAAGTGTTTCAAGAACATCATCTACAAGAATAGTGTTAACTGAGGCTTTATATTCCGCATCATCAATCACTACATATTTTGCACCTTTTTCTAAAGCTTGTTCAGCATAAGTGTTGCCATTAAAATTATCGCCTTTTAATGCAAAAAAAATATCGTCTTTTTGAATTTTTCTCGTGTCTGTGCAAACTGAATTACAATCGAGGAAAAGGCTGTGAATTTGTTCTATTTTCAATATTAATAGTTTTAATGGCTACTTAGCGAAGTTGAAGTTGCCAAATGTTATATATAATAATTACAAGATTAAAAGTATTAAAAAAGTCCTAACAACATGCTAGGACTTTTAAATATTATTTTGAAGACGTTAAATACTTTAGTTCTTCGTTTTGTTTTTGTTTTTACTTTTTGATCCTACACGAGACATTGCACATCTAAACCCTATATAGTCCGTAGCCATATCTTGTGGGAAGTAGCGTCTTTGTGCTGGGTCTAACCAGTATTCTCTATCTTTCCAAGATCCACCTTTGTAAACTCTTACTTGGTCGTTAATTAAAGATGTTCTGTTATTTGCTTTGTCGTACTCTCTAATTATTTTACCATTTTCATCTCTTGAAATGGTATGTTTAGGCGAATTATACATTTTTCTTGTATCTGTACCTGTGTTTTCTCCGTCTACTTCTTCTTCATCATTAAAATCTTCGTAATAGCGAGACGAACGTTTATCACCATCTCTAAAGTTTATAGCATCACTTTTATCGAAGTTTGTTCTCAAATATGTTTCATTTTCATCAACAGGAACTTGTAAAATTTCTCCTGGTAAGTTTCTAGCAATTACTTTTCCGTTTGATAACGTATCGTAAACAATATCTTCAGAAGTAACAACCTTTACTGTGCCATCTTCATTTATAGCATTTTTAGTATAAACGTTTCCACGGTAGTAGTTAAAGTCATTAAATTCGTCATCAATAATAGGCCTATAAACATCGGCAACCCATTCGGCAACATTACCAGCCATATCGTATAAACCGTAATCGTTAGGCTCGTATGATTTTACGGCGTTTGTAATATCGGCACCATCATCAGACCAACCTGCAATTCCGCCATAATCACCTTTACCTTGTTTAAAGTTTGCCATTTGGTCGCCACGAATTTTTCGTTTCCCAGAACGTGTATATTGTCCATCCCAAGGGTATTTTTTACGACCACGATACAGATTAAAACTTCTTAATTCACTTAATCCTAAAGCTGCATATTCCCACTCTGTTTCAGTTGGTAGTCTGTATTTTGGTGAAATAAGTCCACTTTCACGAGTCGCATAAATATTAGTTTCGTTTCCATCGGCATCAGTCTGCACATTTCTTCTTTTACCATCACCGTTAATAACTTCTTCATTTCCGCCATAAGTTAAGGTAGGCGCATTAATATAAGTGTCTGTGCTAAAAGTAGCATCTGCATTAACATCAATAGTTTTAGCGTTTCTTTTTATGTAGCCAGCTTTTTCTAAATTATACTCGTTAACACGATCTGATCTCCAATTAGCATACTCTACAGCTTGAATCCAGCTTACACCAACTACAGGATATTCTGCATAACCTGGGTGACGTAAATAATTCTCTGTCATTATTTCATTAAAGCCTAAACGGTTTCTCCAAACCAAAGTATCTGGTAAAGCACCATGATAAATGGCTCTAAAGTTTTCGTCTGACGGTGGATAAACGCGTTTAATCCAATCTAAGTATTCTAAATACATAATATTGGTAACTTCTGTTTCGTCCATATAAAAAGATTGAACGTGTTGCTGATTAGGCGTATTATTCCAATCGTGCATAACATCATCTTGTACCTTTCCTTTTGTAAAAGTACCGCCTTCAACAAAAACTAATCCTGGTGAAGTTTCCTGTTCTTGGAAATTTGTGTTGTATTGAAAACCGCCTTCTCTATTGTTAATTTGCCATCCTGTAGCTCTAGAACTATTTTTAGAACTTGATGACTTTTTACAACTAACAGTGGCTACAGATAGTGCTAAAACTAACAATACCTTAAATGCTACTACTTTTTTCATATCCATACTTTTAAGTAAGCTAATAATATTTTTGGTGCTGCAATATAAGAATTAAACCCAATATTGCAAACGATTTTTGACATTTTGACTAAAAAAAAGCGCATTTCACCCTAATTTTTAAACATTACATCGATGATTTTAAGTTTTTTAGCCATTGTTTTATGATGTACTAACGCACGTTTTACTAAATTATTATTGTATTTTTGATGCAGTTTTTAAAATTGTTATTTTTTTTAATAATAACGACTTATTAATGACGTTATTTTAGCGATGAAAGAAAGATTTTTACTCTTATTTTTATTTATTTCGGTTGTTGGGTTGTCACAACAAAAAAAATATACCATTACATGGGAAGACGCTCAAACCATATCTGGTGGGAATTTTAGTTTTAAAGTACCTGCCTTTAATAAAGAGAACTTTAGTTACGACTTTGAAAAGGGATTACAGTTTGTTGCGCAATGGAAAATTTCTGGTAGTATAGACGAATCTTCAGTGTCGTTAAGTCATGTAAATTATGCTTCAATTTCAAAACAGGACTTAGAAGATTTAGAAATTAATAATATTCCTAACAATTTAAAGTTTAGTTTAAAGAATTCTTACGGAAGAGAAAAACGATATGCTTTATTTCAATTATCTCCGATTATAAAAGAAGCCAATGGTACTTATAAAAAAGTAACTTCTTTTCAAATAAATTATAGTGAAGGTAGTATGGCTAGTAGGTCTTTAGTTAGTAAAATCTCAACTGCATCAAAAGTAATATCTAATTCTGTTTTAAATTCTGGAGAGTGGTATCGGTTTTATGTCGATACAACTGGGGTTTATAAACTTTCTAAAAAATTTTTACAAGAATTGGGAGTTAATGTTAATGGTGTAGATCCTAGAAATATTAAACTTTTTGGAAATGGTGGACGCATGATTCCGTATTCTAATGCAGTAGCTTACCCGTTTGATGTAACAGAAAATGCCATTCAATTTATAGGTGAAGAAGATGGTGTTTTTAACAACGACGACTATATTTTATTTTATGCACAAGGGTCAAAAGAGTTTCATGCAGAAAGTAATACCAATATTAATAGTTATACCGATAAAACGTATTATTATATACATGTAGGTTCTGGAACGGGGAAGAGAATTCAGCCATTTAATCAACCTAGTGGCACGATAGCTATGACTATTGATACTTTTCAGGATTACAAATTCCATGAAATAGATGAACATAATATTGCCTTATTAGGAAGGCGTTGGTTTGGAGATCGTTTTGATATTGAAAATGAAAAAGCATTCGAGTTCAACTTCCCAGACTTGGTAACATCTGTACCTGTTAATCTTAGAGTGTATGTTGCTGCGGCATCAACAACACAAACGGCAATGCAAATAAGTGCAAATGGTAGTGTTGCAACAACATTATCAATTGCAGGAGCTTCAGATCCTAATTTAGCTAGTGGCGCATCGTATAATGGTGCTATAAATGTAAATTCATCTTCAATAACTATCAATCTTAATTTCGATAATCAAGGAAACCCAAGTGCATTAGGGTATTTAGATTATATTTCTATTGAGGCAACACGAGCGTTAAACTTTTCCAATAGCCAACTTCAATTTAAAAATAATGCTGTTGCTTTTGCGTCTGGCATTGGGCAGTATACCATTACAAATGCAGCACAAGTTTCTGAAGTTTGGGATATAACCGATATATATAATGTTACCAATGTTGTAAATACAGATGCTAGTGCTATATTTTCTTTTACGGCTTTGTTAGGTGAACTTAAAACATATATGGCAGTTACGCCATTAGACTTTTTTGAACCTAAAATGGATGCTGATAAAAAAATTGATAACCAGAATATTAAAGGCACCGTTTTTTTAAATGAAGACGGGCAATTTCAGGATGTCGATTATATTATAGTTGCACCAAATAATATGCTTAATGAAGCTAACCGTTTAGCAGAAATAAATACCAAACAATATGGTTTAAATGTTAAGGTGTTTGGGCTAAATGAAATTTATAATGAATTTAGTACAGGAAATCAAGATGTGGGGGCTATTAGAAATATGGTAAAGTATGTTTACGATAATGCGAGTGTGCCAGACAACAGGTTAAAGTATTTATGTTTATTTGGTGATGGCTCGTTTGATTATAAAGATAGAATTCAAAATAATACAAATATAGTGCCTTCATGGTACTCGTATAATAGTTTTAACCTTACTAATTCTTACGTTTCTGATGATTTTTATGGTATGATGGACGCTAATGAAGGCACTATGGCTATTAGCGATAAATTAGATATTGCTGTAGGGCGTATTCTTGCAGATACCCCCCAAAGAGCAAAAGAAATGGTTGATAAAATTGAGTCGTATTATGTGAAAGAAGCGTTTGGTAGTTGGCGCAATAATTTTGTGGTAGTTTCTGATGATGTTGATAGAGATTGGGAAGGCATATTACAACAAACAACAGATAATGTTGGAAACATGGTAAGTACAGAAAAGCCATTCATTAATGTTGTTAAAATTCATGCTGATGCGTTTGAACAGGAATCTTCTGCTGGAGGAAATAGATACCCACAAGTAACCGAATCTATAGTAAATGCAGTTGATAATGGCGCTTTAGTAGTTAATTATTTTGGACATGGAGGAGAAGATGGATTAGCACAAGAGCGTATTCTATTAAAACCAAATATTGAAAATTTAAGAAACTTTTGTAAGCTTAATTGCTTTGTTACGGTAACATGCGAGTTTACAAAATTCGATAACCCATTTAGAGAAACAGCAGGAGAGTTTACCTATTGGAATAAACAAGCAGGAGCCATAGGTTTAATTACAACCACAAGGCAAGTATTTGTTAATTTTGGTATTACGTTTAATAATGTATTAGAGGAGTATCTGTTTTCTTTTAGCGATAACGATTCGTATCAAGATTATGAATACCCGTCAATGGCAGAAGCTTTAATACTAACAAAAAACGATCCTGCAATTTCTGGTCAAAGTCAAAAACGATTAGTGTTTTTTATTGGAGACCCAGCTATGAAACTTGCTTTTCCAAAACCAAATATACGATTAACAAAAATTAATGATGTACCAATTGGTCAAGCTACCGATACCTTAAAGGCATTAAGTTATGTAAAACTTGCAGGAGAAGTTACAGATATTTCAGGAGCACTTTTAAGTAATTATAACGGAACACTTTCTACAACAATATACGATAAAAATATTGACAGACAAACACTGGCAAATGATGGAACGCGATTAAATGGCACGCTTGTAAAATTAGATTTTAACACATTAGGTGAAATTATTTTTAGAGGGCAAGCATCTGTTACTAATGGTCAATTTGAGTTCGATTTTGTGGTGCCTAAAGATATAGGAATTCCAGTAGGGTTTGGTAAGGTTAGTTTTTATTCAAAAAACGAAGCATTGCTCGAAGATCAATCTGGGGTAAGTATTAATACGGTTAGAATTGGCGGATTAAATGAGAATGCTACAGAGGATAATACAGGGCCAGTTGTTACGTTGTTTATGAATGACGAGAGTTTTGTTTCGGGAGGCATTACAAACGAATCTCCATCATTATTGGCTAAATTAGAAGATGATAATGGTATAAATACAGCAAGTGGTATTGGACACGATATTGTAGCTATTATAGATGGTGATGAAACCAATCCGTTTATTTTAAATGACTATTATCAAACCGAAGTAGACGACTATCAAAAAGGAACAGTAAATTATCCATTTAGAGATTTAGAACCAGGGTTACATACTTTAACCTTAAAAGTTTGGGATGTGTATAATAATTCTTCAATTTCTGAAATTCAATTTGTTGTGTTCGATAAAGACCAAGAATTAGTTGTAAATAATGTGCTTAATTACCCAAATCCTTTTGTAAATTATACCGAATTTTGGTTTAATCACAATAGTTCTGTACCTCTCGACGTTTCTATACAGATATTCACCGTTTCAGGTAAACTCGTAAGAACACTTAATGGGCAAACTAATGAGGGTTTAAAAGTAACAAGCACACTGTCTAGAGACATTGTTTGGGATGGGAGAGACGATTTTGGTGATAAAATTGGTAAAGGTGTATATATATATAAACTTACCGTTCAATCAAACGTATTGAATAAAAAAGTAGAAAAAATAGAGAAACTTGTTATACTATAATAATAAATTATATTTGTTAAATAAAATTGATTCATGAAGAACAGAATATTAATATTAGCTGCATTAGTTTTTATGTTTAAGGCAAATGCTCAAGAAACAATCCCTTTTGATAACCAAGATAGAAGAGTAATTACCACAGGAGTGCCATTTGTTTTAATTGCTTCTGATGCGCGAGCTGCAGCTTTAGGGGATATGGGTGTAGCAACTTCAGTTGATGCTTTTTCTCAACAATGGAATTCATCAAAATATGCGTTTTCAGAAAGTAAATCAGGATTTGCTGTAAGTTACACACCATATTTAAGTAAATTGGTTAACGATATTTTTCTTGGAAATGTGACTTATTTTAACCGTTTAGATGAGCGAAGTGCTTTTGCTGCAAGTTTTAGGTATTTCTCTTTAGGTGATATTGAATTTGTTCAAGATGAATTTTCGCAAGCCTTAATTCAAAGACCAAACGAACTTACTATTGATGCATCTTATGCATTACGCCTAAGCGATCAGTTTGCCATGTCTGTTGCTATGCGTTACTTACGTTCAGATTTAAGATTAAATACAGGAGGTAATGATATCGCTGCTGCCAATACATTTGGCGTTGATATATCTGGATATTATCAAAGTGAAGAAGAAGCGTACAACGATTTTAATGGGAGATGGCGAATGGGGTTTGCTCTTCAAAACATTGGACCTAAGTTTAAATATGATGAAGGCGGTCAAGAAAACTTTCAACCTACTAATTTACGATTAGGAGCAGGATTCGATTTTATATTTGATGACTATAATAAAATAGCTGTAACAGCAGAACTTGGAAAATTATTAGTGCCAACACCTCCTATTTATGGATTTGTTGATAATAATGGGGATGGTAATTACGACCAGAGTACAGAACCTACAGTTATTGTAGCAGGTAAGGATCCAGATGTGAGTTTTTTATCGGGGATATTTCAATCTTTTGGAGATGCTCCAGATGGTTTTAGCGAAGAGTTAAAAGAATTTACATATTCACTTAGTGCAGAATATGTCTATCAAGATTCATTTGCTTTTAGAATGGGATATTTTAATGAAAGTGAAGATAAAGGCGCTAGAAAATTTCTAGCTTTAGGAGCAGGATTTAAGGCAAACGTAGTTAATATTGATTTATCCTATTTGTTTTCTGCATCGAAAGTGCAAAGCCCCTTAGAAAATACATTACGTTTTTCTTTAACGTTTAATTTAGGAGAAGGCGAGTACACAGAGTATTAAATAGAATGATTGAAAAATATTAAAAAAACTATTGTTCGTTGAGCAATAGTTTTTTGTTTAAAATAGTTTCTTAACTTTATTAGATATACTAGAACATGAAGGAAGTAAATATTGAATCTAAACTATATGTTTTTAAAAATTTTGAAGAACTTCCCAACGAAGCTACGTTATTAATGCAAAAGGCTATTAAAGCAAGAGAAAAAGCCTATGCACCATATTCAAAATTTTATGTTGGTGCCGCTTTACTTTTAGATAATAACGAAATTGTTACAAGCAACAATCAAGAAAACGCATCGTACCCTTCAGGATTGTGTGCAGAACGTACAGCTATTTATTATGCAGGGTCTCAATATCCAAATGCTAAAGTTATTCGAATGGCAATTACGGCAGGTTCTAAAAATAAACAAACTACAAATCCAATACCACCGTGTGGTGCATGCCGACAAGTAATTGCTGAATATGAGATAAAGCAAAATACACCTATAGAGATTTATTTTATGGGAGAAATAGGGAAAATTGTTAAATCAAATTCTTTAGCAAACCTACTACCTTTAATGTTCGATAAATCTGTTCTATAACGATTTCGTGTAAATTTAATCAATAAGTGTTTTTGCAATACCTAGCAATGTATTACTTTTGTATTTCGTTTATACTATTTATACTTTGAATTTGCTATAGAATAAAATGATGATTTTTTTCTTTATAGAAGATAGAAAAATAAAGCATAGCCTTAGTTACGGTTTCTTTTTTTATTGAGGTAGAAAGGAAAAAAGGACGTTTTTATAGTAAATTTAAAGGGTAAATAGGATTCATTAAAACCCAATATTAGTCGATGCAAAAAATCACTAAAAAAACATACCTTAAATGGTATGAAGATATGCTGTTTTGGAGAAAGTTTGAAGACAAACTTGCAGCTGTTTATATTCAACAAAAAGTAAGAGGATTTCTTCATTTATATAATGGTCAAGAAGCTGTTTTAGCAGGCGCTTTACATGCTATGGATTTGACTAAAGATAAAATGATTACGGCCTATAGAAACCATGTGCAACCTATTGGTATGGGCGTAGACCCTAGACGTGTTATGGCAGAACTTTATGGTAAAGCAACGGGGACTTCACAAGGTCTTGGTGGTTCTATGCATATTTTTTCAAAAGAATATCGTTTTTATGGCGGTCATGGTATTGTAGGCGGTCAAATTCCGTTAGGAGCAGGTATTGCTTTTGGAGATAAATATCATAATGTTGATGGTGTAACTTTATGTTGTTTTGGTGATGGCGCTGCAAGACAAGGCTCATTGCATGAAACGTTTAACTTAGCAATGCTTTGGAAACTTCCAGTTGTTTTTGTTTGCGAAAATAATGGTTATGCTATGGGAACGTCGGTTGAACGTACAGCAAATCATACTGAAATTTGGAAGCTTGGTAAAGGTTATGAAATGCCATGTGGACCAGTTGATGGCATGAACCCTATAAAAGTTGCTGAAGCATTTGATGAAGCTATTCAGCGCGCACGACGTGGCGATGGGCCAACATTTTTAGAATTAAAAACATACCGTTATAGAGGACATTCTATGAGTGATGCACAGCATTATAGAACAAAAGCTGAAGTTGAAGAATACAAGAAAATTGACCCTATTACGCAAGTAAAAGATGTTATTCTCGAAAAGAAATACGCTACCGAAGAGGAGATAAAAGTGATTGATAAACGCGTTAAGGATTTGGTTGCTGAATGTGAAAAATTCGCGGAAGACTCTCCATTTCCAGATAAGAATGTTATGTACGACGTTGTTTACGAACAAGAAAATTATCCATTTATACAACATAAAATATAAGCTATGGCAATAGTAGTAAATATGCCGCGTTTAAGCGATACAATGGAAGAAGGAACTGTTGCGGCTTGGTTAAAAAAAGTTGGCGATAAAGTTGAAGAAGGTGATATTTTAGCTGAAATTGAAACCGATAAAGCAACTATGGAGTTTGAATCTTTCAACGAAGGAACACTACTTCATATTGGAGTACAAGAAGGTGAAACCACAAAAGTTGATGCACTTTTAGCCATTATAGGAGACGAAGGTGAAGATATTTCGGGTTTATTAAATGGTAACGCTTCCGCAGAAGTAAAAGAAGAGAATGTGTCTATTCCTGAAGTTGATTCTAATGAAGATTTAGGACCAGCGAGTGAAGAAGTTGAACTGCCAGAAGGTATTATTGTTGTAACCATGCCACGTTTAAGTGATACTATGGAAGAGGGTACTGTTGCAACATGGCTTAAAAAAGTTGGTGATACAGTTGAAGAAGGCGATATATTGGCAGAGATAGAAACCGATAAAGCAACTATGGAATTTGAATCGTTTCAATCTGGTACTTTATTGTATGTTGGTTTAAACGAAGGAGAGTCGGCAAAAGTAGATGCTTTATTAGCAATTATTGGTCCAGCAGGAACAGATGTTTCTAATGTGGCGAGTAATTTTAAGGTAGCTTCAAGTTCAACTAAAACTGAAGAGGCTCCAAAGCAAGTTCCTCAAAAAGTAGAAACTCCAAAGGTTGAGGTTAAACAAGATACACCAAAAGCAAGTAACTCTGTTGCAACATCGTCATCAAACGGGCGATTATTTGTTTCACCTTTAGCCAAAAAAATGGCTGATGAAAAAGGAATTAGCTTGTCTCAAGTTAGCGGTACAGGAGAAAACGGACGTATAATAAAACGCGATATAGAAAACTTTACACCTGCTGCTGCTGCATCGGTTGGTAAGTTTGTGCCAACGGGTCAAGAAGATTTTGATGAGGTTACTAATTCTCAAATGCGTAAGGCTATTGCCAAAGCGTTGACTAATTCTAAGTTTACAGCACCGCATTATTATTTAAATGTAGAGTTTGATATGGAGAATGCAATTGCATTCCGCCAGCAATTCAATTCAATTCCAGATACTAAAATATCATATAACGACATAATTGTTAAGGCTTGTGCTTTAGCTTTAAAACAGCACCCGCAAGTAAACTCACAGTGGTTTGCAGATAAAATGCGATTAAATAATCATGTACATATTGGTGTTGCCGTGGCAGTTCCAGATGGTTTGGTTGTTCCAGTGGTTAAATTTGCTAACGAGCAAAGTTTACCTCAAATAGGAGCAGAAGTTAAAGATTTAGCAGGAAAAGCTAGAAATAAAAAGCTAACACCTCAAGAGATGGAAGGTAGTACCTTTACAGTTTCTAACTTAGGGATGTTTGGGATAGATAGTTTTACTTCTATTATTAATCAACCAAATTCTGCGATTCTATCCGTTGGGAATATTGTTGAAAAACCAGTAGTTAAAAATGGTCAGATAGTAGTTGGGAATACCATGAAATTATCTTTAGCATGTGACCATAGAACGGTTGATGGCGCAACAGGAGCGCAATTCCTTCAAACTTTAAAAGGCTATATTGAGAATCCAGTAACCATGTTAGTGTAACATATAATCTATAATATTAAAAACCTGTTTCATTAATTTGAAGCAGGTTTTTTTTATCTTTAATTTTTAATAAATAAAGTCTATGAAAAAAATACTAAGTATTATCATTGGATCTGTAATTTTAAGCTGTGGAACGCAAAAAAATACAACTCAAGTTAAAACTAATATAAATGAAGTTAAAGAGGAAGTTCAAGACGTTACTTCTAAAACCCATAATATGGGGCGTATTTTAGAGAAACACGTAAAGTCTAGCTTAGAATATTTAGCTTCAGATGAGTTAGAAGGGAGAGATACAGGTAGTGAGGGTATAGAAAAAGGAGCTATTTATATTGAAAATATATTCAAAAAAAACGAAATCAAACCCTATTTTGAAACCTATAGAGATAGTTTTAATTTAAAAGATATTATTGGTTATAATGTAGTTGGGTATGTAGAGGGAACCGATTCAGAATTAAAAAAGGAATTTGTTGTTCTTGGAGCTCATTATGACCATATAGGTAAGGGTAAAGAAGTTAATGGAGATGTAATTGCAAATGGCGCTAATGATGATGCGTCTGGTACCGTGGCTGTTTTAGAATGGGCTAAATATTTTTCTAAACATAAAACCAATAAGCGAAGCATTTTGTTTACGCTATATTCTGCGGAAGAAAAGGGATTGAAAGGCTCTAGTCATTTAGCAAAACGACTAAAGGAAGCGGATTTTAATCTATATACCATGATTAATTTTGAAATGATAGGTGTGCCAAGAGATTCAAAAGAAATTATGGCCTATGTTTCTGGGTATGAAAAATCTAATTTAGCTGAAAAATTAAATGAATATAGCCAAACAGAAGTTGTTGGTTTTTTTCCAAAAGCTAAAGAATTTCAATTGTTTATGAGGTCTGATAATTATCCGTTTTATAAAGCTTTTAAAAAACCTGCGCATGCTATTTCTACATTCGATTTTACCAATTTCGATTACTATCACCATGTAGATGATGAAGCAGATAAGATGGATTTTAAGCATATGACTAATTTTATGAATATTATGATTCCTGCTTTAGAAGGTATGATTAATGCGCCGTCGCAGGAAATACAAATGAACGATGAGTAAAAATATAATTATAACAGGAACTAGTCGGGGTATAGGTTTTGAATTGGTACAGCTATTTTCTAGTGCAGGGTATAACGTTTTAGCGCTTTCGCGGAATGAAAAACCAATACAGAATTTACAATTAGAAAATGTAACAGCATTACCATTCGATTTAAGTAAACCTAAAGATTATAAATTAGTTGAAGAATTTATTAAAAATGAATGGAAGCATGTTGATGTTTTAATAAATAATGCAGGAACTTTACTTAATAAACCATTCTCTGAAACAGCGATTGAAGATTTTGAATATGTTTACAAAACCAATGTTTTTGGAGTTGCAGAAATGACTAGAATTATCATTCCGTTTATGGAAAAAGGTAGTCATGTAGTAACAATAAGTTCCATGGGAGGCGTACAAGGCAGTATGAAGTTTCCAGGGTTATCAGCATATAGCTCAAGTAAAGGAGCAGTTATCACTTTAACCGAATTATTGGCCGAAGAATATAAAGAATCAGGTATTTCGTTTAACGTGTTAGCTATAGGAGCAGTACAAACCGAAATGCTAGCTGAAGCTTTTCCAGAGTATCAAGCACCAACAACAGCTTTAGAAATGGCACAGTATATTTTCAATTTTTCTTTAACGGGAAACAAGTATTATAACGGTAAAATGTTACAGGTTTCTAATTCTACGCCTTGATTATGAAAAAATACAAATGTGTCATTTTTGACTGCGACGGCGTTTTAGTAGATAGCGAGGTTATAGGAAACCAAGTATTTGCTGATATGGCTAACGAGTTAGGCGCTCAAATTGATTTAGAGTACGCTTTAAAACATTTTAAAGGAAGCTTTTTAAATGAATGTAAAGCACATATTTCAAAATTAATAGGTTCAGATCTTCCAGATACTTTTGAAGACGAATACCGCAAACGAAGTTTTGAAGCTTTTAAAACCAATATAACACCCATAGAAGGTGTTTCAGATGTATTAAATAAACTAACAATCCCTTTTTGTGTAGCGTCTAGTGGACCAGAAAGTAAAATTAAACTCAATTTAAAACTAACGGGATTATTACCGTATTTTAAGAATAATATATTTAGTTGCTATACAATTCAAAAGTGGAAACCAGATCCTAGCGTGTTTTTATGGGCTGCAGAAACTATGGGTTTTAAACCCAACGAATGTGTTGTTATTGAAGATAGCTTGTCTGGGGTTCGTGCTGCAAAACAAGGTGGTTTTGATGTGTTAGGGTTTACCGCACACGACTATAATAATGAGTTGGAGGCCGAAGCTACTAAAACATTTAATACAATGTCTTCTCTTTTAAATATGATTTAATCTTAAAATAATTCTATTACTTTTGCTTTAATGCAAAACCTACTTCAAAAGTATATTTCAGAAGAATCTTTACCTCAAGTGTTAAAACTTTTAGAGCACGATAATTTGGTAGTTAAGATTAAAAATGAACGAAGAACACGTCATGGCGACTATATGCGATTACCCAATGGGAAGCATCAAATCACCATAAATTCAAATTTAAATGAATACCGATTTTTAATCACTTTAATTCATGAAGTTGCACATTTTGAAGCTTATAAAACCTATGGTAAATTTATAAAACCACACGGTATAGAATGGAAACGCACATTTCAACATTTAATGCTACCGTTTTTAAATCCTAATATTTTTCCAAAAAGCATATTACCCCTTTTGGCGAAGCATTTTAAAAACCCTAAAGCAAGCAGCGATACAGATGCTAATTTAGCATTAGCTCTAAAACAATTTGATGAACCTAACAATAAAACTTATATTTTCGATGTGCCTTTAGGTCATACCTTTAAACTGTATAATGGAAAGGTGTTTAAAAGAGGGAATAAAAGAGTAAAAAGGTTTGAGTGCGTTGAGGTTAAAACAGGAAAGTTGTATCTTTTCAATCCAAATGCAGAGGTAGAATTAATTGAAAATTAATTCTATTCCCACGAAGGTGGGAATCTTTTGAAATTAGTATTAATTTTAATTAAAATAGTTTTCCCTTTAGGGAAATATTTAAAGGACAATGGAGAACAAAAATTATTATGCTATATTAATGGCAGGAGGTGTAGGATCGCGATTTTGGCCTGTAAGCACACAAGATTTCCCAAAACAGTTTCACGACATGTTAGGTACGGGAGATACTTTAATTCAAAAAACATTTAACAGGCTTGCTACCTTAATTCCGAAAGAAAATATTTTTATTTTAACCAACGAGCGTTATAACAATTTGGTTTTAGAACAATTACCAGAGGTAACCAAACGACAAGTGGTTTTAGAACCTGCAATGCGAAATACTGCACCATGTATTTTATATGCTTCATTGAAGATTCAAAAGGAAAACCCAGATGCAGTAATGATAGTTGCTCCTAGCGATCATTGGATTGAAGATGAAAAAACGTTCTCTACCAATGTACAGCAAGCCTTCGATTACTGTTCTAAAAATGATGCGTTAATGACTTTAGGTATTCAGCCTACATTTCCAAATACAGGATATGGTTATATCGAATTTGACAAATCTAATTCTTCAAGCATTAAGTCTGTAAATCAATTCCGAGAAAAACCAGATTACGAAACAGCTAAAAAATTTATATCACAAGGTAATTTTTTATGGAACGCAGGTATTTTTATGTGGAGCGCAAAAAGTGTTGTCGAGGCTTTTCAAAAAAATCAACCTAATTTGTATAGCCTTTTTGAATCTGGAATTAATATATATAATACAGATTTAGAAGATGATTTTATATTAGAGAATTACCCAAAAGCCGATAATATATCGGTAGACTATGCCATTATGGAAAAGTCGACTAATGTAAATGTTATTGCCGCCGAATTTGATTGGAACGATTTAGGAACTTGGGGAAGTTTATATGATAAATTAGATAAGGATGAAGCTGGAAATGCTGTTGTAAACTCTAAAACCTTAACAGAAGATGCTTCTGGAAATATGATTAGAAGCAAAAAAGATAAAGTTGTTGTGGTTGATGGGTTACAAGACTATATAATAGTTGATAAAGACGAAGTGTTGCTAATTTATCCGAAATCAAAAGAGCAAGATATTAAGATGGTACTTCAAAAAGTAAAAACTAAATATGGTGACCATTTAGGATAACTATGGTCTAAATAATATTGAAAACTCCAAAGCTATAAGCGTTATAGCCTCAAATTTATTTTTTATATTAGAGAATTCGACACTAAAATGAAATAAATGGAAGAAAATAAATTTAATTTTTCTGAAGAAGAAATCAGCAGTGATGAGAGTGTAGAACAGTCTAAACAAGCTGTTAAAGCCGATGCAAAAGGTTTGTTTTTAAGTGTTAAAACGTTCTTGGTTGAGCTCCTTGATTTTCGTCATGATACAGATAGAGAGGCCACTATTGAAGCTATAAAAGGAGATATTCCCTTTAAAGGCGCCACGGCTTGGATTTTAATTTGTTCCATATTTGTAGCTTCCGTTGGATTAAATGCAGATTCTACTGCAGTTGTTATTGGAGCCATGTTAATTTCGCCACTCATGGGTCCTATTTTAGGAGTAGGTATGTCTATTGCGATTAATGATATTGATACGCTTAAAAAATCATTAATAAATTTAGCAACTATGATTGTGTTAAGTTTGTTAACAGCCTTTTTGTTTTTTAAGTTTTTCCCAACGGCAGACTTAGTAACTAACGAGCTTTTTGGTCGTACAAAGCCAGATGTAAGAGATGTATTGATAGCCTTTTTTGGAGGCTCAGCATTAATTATAGCACGAACAAAAAAAGGAACTATAGCATCTGTTATTTTTGGTGTTGCCATTGCTACAGCATTAATGCCGCCGTTATGTACTGCAGGTTATGGATTGGCTCATAATTGGGATTATTTTGTAGGAGCAATGTATTTGTTCACCATTAACACTATTTTTATTGCTTTGGCAACATTTATAGTTTTGAAAGTCTTGCGTTTTCCAATGTTAAAATATGCTAATTCTAAAAAAAGAAAGCGCATAGCTCAGTTAGCATCTATCCTTGCAATATTGGTTATGGCTCCTGCCATTTGGACATTCATAAATTTTATAAGACAAAGTGGTTTTGAAAATGACTATAATAATTTCGTAAAAGATGAAATTAAATCAAATCCAGAATTATGGTTTCAAAAAGGAACATGGAGCGAAGAAACTAATAAAATAACATTGTTTTTTAATGGCGAAATTTTGGAAGCTACAGAAGCAGATTTGAGAAACGAGATTAAGCAGTACGAAAAAATTAAAGATTTCGATTTAGAAATTTATGGAAATAAAAATAGAAGTTTCGATAAAATATCTGATGCTTACGATAGAGCTATTATCGATTTAGATAAAAAAGATAATGTTATTTCTGGGTTACAAAAACAGATTGCAGAATTACAAGTAGAAATTACAGATTTAAATAAAGTGATAGAAAGTAATAGCACTCAAAACACTATGGTTTCCTTTACCAATTTATCTCGCGATGCCAAAGTTAGGTTTAGTGATTTGCAATATTTTGGCTATGCTAAAATGTTAGAATCTAAAGATTTTATAAATATAGATACCATAACGGTTGCTAATGTAAAATGGCGATCGTCTTTAAAAGATAGTTTGGTTATAGAAAAAGAAAAGAAACTTAGCGAGTGGTTAAAAAGTGAATTGAAAACAGACACTATTATTTTAAGAAGAAATTAAATTAGCTATTCTCCTCAATATACATTTTTCGTACCTTTTTAAATAAATTTGAAGAATACACAAAATCGGTAACCACTTCGTTATCGGTTTTAAATATGGTTTTGTTTGAGCCTTCCCAAGCTTTTAAACCATCTTTTAAAAACACGATTTTTTCGCCAATTTCCATAACCGAATTCATATCATGAGAATTAATAACTGTAGTTATCTGGTATTCGTCTGTAATTTCTTGAATAAGGTTATCTATAACAATAGCCGTTTTTGGATCTAAACCAGAATTAGGTTCATCGCAAAATAAATACTTCGGATTATTAACAATAGCTCTGGCAATAGCTACACGTTTTTGCATACCACCTGATGCTTCACTAGGCATTTTATGGTGCGCATCTTCAAGGTTTACACGTTTTAAAACAAAATTGACACGGTCTTGCATTTCACTTTTACTTTGATTGGTAAACATTTGCAAGGGGAACATAACATTCTCTGCAATAGTCATAGAATCAAATAATGCACTACCTTGAAATACCATGCCTATTTTGGCGCGTAAATTTCGTTTTTCATCTTCGGTTAATTGCGAAAATATTTTCCCATCATAAGAAATAGATCCTTTTTCATAATCAAACAATCCTAATAAACATTTTAGAAAAACGGTTTTCCCTGAACCACTTTGCCCTATAATAAGGTTGGTTTTGCCTTTTTCAAAATTTGTGCTTATGCCTTTTAAAACATGAGCTTCATCAAACGATTTATGTAAGTCTTTTACTTCTATCATTAGCCTAACATCATATCGGTTAATATATAATTCAATAAAATAATAACAACAGCAGTCCAAACGAAAGAGGTTGTACTAGCTTTACCAACTTCTAAGGCACCACCTTTCATATAATACCCATGATAAGATGGTATTGTAGCGAGTATAAAAGCAAAAATAAATGTTTTTATAAAGGCATAAATAATATGAAATGTGTTAAAATCGGTTTGTAGCCCTAAAGTATAATCTGCCAAAGAAGTGTATTCGCCAAAAACACAAGCAGCCATACCTCCAATAATGCCCAAAAACATACCAATAGCAATAGCAAAAGGGTATAACATTAAGGCTATAGTTTTAGGGAAAACCAGATAGTTTAAAGAGTTAATACCCATAACTTCTAAAGCGTCTATTTGTTCGGTTACGCGCATTGTTCCTATGCTGGATGTAATAAAAGAGCCTACTTTACCAGCCATAATAATAGAGGTGAAGGTTGGTGCAAATTCTAAAACTATAGATTGCTTTGTAGCAAAACCTACTAAATATTTAGGAATAAGTGGGTTGCTAATATTTAATGCGGTTTGAATGGTAATAACACCACCAACAAAAAAGGATATAAACGCAATAATACCAAGGGACCCAATAATTAAATCATCAATATCTTTAAATATTAATTTTTTCATCACCGACCACTTTGTTGGCTTGCGAAACATTTCGGCAATCATTAAAAAATAAGAACCTATATTATGAATGTATGTCATACAAAAATTTATTAGTGCTAAAGTAAAAAAAATGCATGTATTTAAACTATGTTTTGAAATTTGATGTATTAAAATATGTATTTTTGATTTCAAATTTAAAAAGCAAAATGAAGAATACAATTTTACAGTTTTTATTAGTTGTTATATGTGTATCATGTAAAGCTCAAACTACTAGTGTACAATCAAAGCAGCAACAAGCGGTTCATTCTAAAACAAATCCAAAACTTGTTGTCGGTATTGTAGTAGACCAAATGCGATACGATTATTTAACACGTTTTAATAATAAATATGGTGAAGGAGGCTTTAAACGTATGATGCAGGAAGGGTTTAACTGTAAAAACAATCATTTTAACTACGTGCCAACATATACAGGACCTGGACATGCTTCAGTATATTCTGGAACAACCCCAAAGTACCACGGTATTATTAGTAATAGTTGGTATGATAAAGAGTTGAAAGCTTCAGTATATTGCGCTGGCGACACCACTGTACAATCTGTAGGAATAACTAATAAATCTGGAATGTCTCCACATAGAATGAAGACAACCACATTCGCAGATGAGAATAGACTCTTCACGCAGTTACGCGGAAAAACTATTGGGATTTCAATAAAAGATAGAGGTGCTATTTTACCTGCAGGACACTCTGCTAATGCCGCTTTTTGGTTTCAAGGAGAGAATGAAGGGCATTGGATATCTAGTACATTTTATATGGATGCTTTGCCAAAATGGGTAAGTGATTTTAATGCTTCAGATAGTGTTGAGTCTTACTTTAAAATTTGGAATACGTTATATGATATTAAAACTTATGATGAAAGTGGAAGTGATTTAAATAATTTTGAACGTGGCTTTAAAGGAAAAAAAACGGCAACCTTTCCATATGATTTAAGTGTTTTAAAGGATACCAATGGTGGATTTGATATTTTAAAATCAACAGCTTATGGTAATAGTTTAACAGCCGATTTTGCAATTGCTGCCATTGATGGCGAACAATTAGGGAAAGATAATTTTACAGATGTGCTGGCAGTTAGTTTTTCATCAACTGATTATGTGGGGCACAATTTTGGAGTTAACTCTAAGGAAGTGGAAGATACTTATATTAGATTGGATAAGGACTTAGAACGTTTATTCAATACTTTAGACGAGAAAGTAGGGAAAGACGAATACACGGTGTTTTTAACAGCAGATCATGGTGCTATAGATGTGCCAGCTTATTTGCAGACTTTAAAAATACCAGCGGGCTATTTAAATAATAACCAGAGAAAGAAAAAGTTTCAAAAGTTTTTGGTAGATACTTATGGTACAACAGATATTGTTGAAAATATAAGTAACAATCAAATCTTTTTAGATAGAGAAAAAGTTAAAGTCTTAGGGTTGAATTTAAAAGACGTTCAAGAGGCCATAGTTAATGAACAAATTGGTTATGCGCATGTATCAAAAGCGTATACCGCGCATACTATGAGTTTTACTAATTTTACAACAGGTTTGGAGACCTTGTTACAAAAGGGGTTTAATCAAAAACGATCTGGCGATGTTATTTTGGTTGATGACCCTGCATATATAAGCTATAGTAAAACGGGATCTACTCATGGAAGTGGTTTAAATTACGATACGCACGTACCACTATTATTTTTTGGAAAAGGCATAAAACCAGGTTCAACAATTCAAAAAACGGAGATTACAGATATAGCACCAACCATGTCTGCGTTATTAGGAATTAGTTTTCCAAACGGAGCTATTGGTAAACCATTAGATTTTGTTTTAGATTAAAAGGTTTTTATTGACTAAAAGAAGTATATACACGTTATTAGCCATTTTACTTCTTTTAGGTGTTTATGGCTATGAGTATTTTTTAACTGAAGAAGAAAGAAACGAAGCCGTTTTTAAAGGAGAATCGGTAAAAGATACTATACCAACGAATATTTTTTGCCAACAAGTACCACAGGTCAAATTATCCACCATCAAGAATATTCATTGTCGTATAGTGAAACACATGAACAAGCAGAATGGGTTGCATACGAGTTAAAGAAATCTCATCTTTCAAACACTAATTTTAAACGCCCATATTTTGAAATTGATACCGCTGTTAAAACAGGAGCAGCACATTGGCGAAATTATAAAAATTCAGGTTACAATCGTGGGCATTTATGTCCGGCAGGAGACAAACGTTACAGTCAACTGGCTCATGATGAAACTTTTTTAACAAGCAATATTAGTCCGCAAAAACATGATTTTAATTCTGGTATTTGGAATAAACTAGAGCAGAAAGTACGCTATTGGTCAAGTAAATATAATGGTGTTTTTGTAGTAACAGGAGGTGTTTTAAAAGGAAACATGAAAACCATTGGAGACGAACACGTAGCAGTTCCAAATCAATTCTATAAAGTACTTATTGATACAAATTCTGGAAACACAAAAATGATTGCTTTTTTAATACCTCATAAAGCATCTCATAAACCTTTATATGAATTTGTGGTTTCGGTTGACAAGATTGAAAAATTAACAGGAATTGATTTTTTTCCTGAATTAGACGACGGATTAGAAAATAAACTTGAGGCTTCTAATAGTTATAAAGGGTGGAGTTTTAATTAAGATTTTAAAAAATGACGAACGGTTACATATATGAAATGTTGCGTGTTTGTGTGCGAGGATTTTCCGAAGGAAAATCAGAGTGACCAAATACACACTAACCTTTTGATTTGAGATTAAACTTAAGCATTATTTTTATACAACTTTGCAACAGTTTTTATTTTATCAATTTACTTAAGTCAAATCCATAGAAAAACTTACCCAAGTATTCATTCAAGATAAACATCAGTAAACCTTAAATTTCGATTCCAATTTTTTTTTATCAGTCGGGTTTTTTAATTCGCAAACTTGTTCAATTCCAAAACAGTTTTAAAATCGGTTTATACATAAAGTTATTCCATTTTTTAGATTTCTAAAAAGTCAAAACATTTGACCATTTTAAAATATATATTGCTAAAGCTGTTCCAGCTGTACTAACAAAAATTGAGCTTTGCCAGAAATAAACTTTGTTTCCCCATACACTCAACCACTTTTTACCTAATGATTCTCTTATAAAACCTTTCATGCTTTTATAATAGAGAAAATTAATTATCAAGAAAATTGCAATTACTGTTATTATTATCCAAATTTTATTCATTGAAGTGATTTAAACTTATTAATCAAATAAAAAGGGTTGCCGATATTTGCGTTGTGAAGCGTAAATTAATCAAAAAC
>CANKVS010000054.1 GCA_947487155.1 uncultured Flaviramulus sp. | reverse complement strand
AATACACTCAACTTAAAGCAAATCATCAATTAAAGTTGTTTTAATGCCTCGTATGCTTGCATCGAGGTAGTTTACTAGAATAAAGTTTTCAAAAGCAAAGACAAATTTTTAACCAAGAAAACCTTAAAAAATAAAATCTACAACCTGTAATCATTAAAAATAAATTAAAAGTCTGAAAAACAGCTTTGTGAGAAAAAGCATCTAAACTGTTTCTTGAATAAAGAAAAAAAACAACGTTACAAATAAGCAAATGAAAGATACATATAAGCAGTAAGTGATGAATATTATGTGTTAAATTCGATCAACTGGTTTCTCTCTGCAAATAGATTGATTGGCACCAATTTTTTTGTAATTAATGATTGTGCTAAAATTATTTATTAACAATTTAATTTTTTTTTCAAATGAAGAAACTGATTTTTTTAACATTATTAATTGTGCCTTGCTCTTTATTAGTGGCGCAAAGACCTACTGAATTGAGGTCAGAGAACATTCTTGAATCACTCATTACACATGTTACGGTTACACCCGGAAGCAATGTGTCACAGGCATTTCAGGATTCTTTACAAAACAACTATGTAGCAGGAAATACTACAAACTATCTCCAGTTTGATATTCCTAAAGGAACGTACGAAGTTGAAAATATAACAGAATCTGCCATTTTTAAAATAAGTGATAAGAATAATGTAATCATCAACGGAAACGGTTCAACAATTATTGGTAAAAAGTTGCTGCGTTTTTTTGAATGTAACAATAGTGAAAATGTAATATTAAAAAACTTTGATGTTGATCATGATCCTTTGCCTTTTAGTCAAGGAACGGTTCAAGAAGTAAATACTTCAAGTAATTACATTAATGTAACTCTTGATGCGGGGTATGATAACCCAGTCACCAACACAAATTATCAATTACCTGAAGATGGCGGTAATAACACAAAGTTATGGCTATTTATTAAAGATCCTACTGTAAGGGGGATGATGAAGAAGGGGTGTAATAATGTTTACGTTATCAATAAAAACAAGAAGTGGGTAACAGACCCGGATAATAGTAATCAGATACGGATATGGCTTTCAAGTATGACAAACATCGCTGTTGGGGATAAATGGTGTATGCCAATAAGTTCCGCTAAAAATCTTATACGAATAAATAATAGTGAACAGGTAACTGTTGAAGATGTTAACCAATATTCTGGAGCCGGTGCACTGATGTATGGAAAGGGCTCTAGCATGTTAAATTTTATTAGGGTCAAAAGTATACTGAAACCAAATACCGATAGGATTCAAGGCAATACACGTGATGGGGCTATTTTCTCAACGAACTCCATTGGGCCTATGTTTGAAGATTGTGTTATTGAAGCAAATGGTGATGATGGTATTAATATGAATATAGAAAACAATGTACTTGAAGCTATAGATGTCCCTAATGGTGAACTTACAATTAAGTCAATAATGAATCGTTTTGGAAGTACTGGTGAAATATCTATGATACCTGGTGACACTATAGTGTTTTTTCAGTATGGAGAAGAAAAGGAATATCATCGTGATGTAGTTGATGCTCTTACAACTACTGTTGACAGTGAAGGCATAAAACACGCGGTTTGTGAAATGCAAAATACTATTCCTTCAGATTTGATGAGCCATGGTGAAATAAAAGTCTGGAATATAAGTAAAGCTAATCCTAATTTTATTATTAAAGGTTGTAAATTTAGATTTTTGAGGCGACATGCAATATTTTTGTATGGTCGAAATGGTATTATTGAAAATAATACTTTTGATAGAAATACAGGAAAAGCCATCGAAGTGTTATCTCAGGGACGTTTGGGATATCTACCTGAAAATGTAAAAATACGAAACAATACCTTTACTGATAATAACATTTCACAAATGCATTATGGCTCAGATGAAGGGGCGCCTTTCATTTTCAATCTTACTTCAAATAGCAATGATGATGGAAGTAATACAAATGCAAATAAACCAATAACAAACATTGCTATAACCAATAATACATTTGATGAAGATTATAATAATACGACTATCTTTATGACAAATTGTAAAGAATCAAATATTACGAATAACACTTTTCAATCATATAATTTTCCGTTGTCTTCAGTCCAGAGTAAAGCTGTTAAAATTGAAGACGCTGATGTAACTTACAGTGCAGCAAATAATACCTTTACAAAGAAATATTTTGCAGATGCACAAATATTAAGGTTTAATAGTACATTAAATAGCAATACTGCTGGCACACATAGCAATGAAGTTAGTGCAGGACATACTTATCATAGCTTAAACATTGATGCTAGTGGAAATATTTCGATACCTGACTTTGGAGAAAAAAGTTATCATTTACCTGACTCCATCGCAAAACAGGTTTTAGCAGATAATCCAAGAACCATACATGTTCGGTTTAAGTTTGCTCAAGATGTAAGTTTATCAAATACTACTGGGCCAAATCTTTTTACGTATGGTGAAAATACCGAAGGTAATTACATGAAATTACATATAAATCCTAGTAAAAAAATAGTTTTAGACTTGGGAAATAATGTAAAATTTAAAACGGC
Source organism: uncultured Flaviramulus sp. (assembly GCA_947487155.1). Classification (GTDB taxonomy): domain Bacteria; phylum Bacteroidota; class Bacteroidia; order Flavobacteriales; family Flavobacteriaceae; genus CANLXL01. Next base: position 23,186 of record CANKVS010000054.1, on the reverse strand, counting down.
TACTCTTACAAAAGATTTTTCAACCCATACAAAAATAGAACTTAGCATTGATGAAGATGACTCTGTAAATTTAAAAATGGACGATAATTCTGTTGCTTGGGATGTTACACCGACCTCGTACGATATAAATACATCTCCTTCGGATTTTGAATTGTTTACAAATAATAGTCAACAAAATGGAGTAACTCTATATTCTTTCAGAGTTTGGAATTATGACAAAAATTCAACAACAGCAGCCAAGGCTCAATCCAAAACTAATGATATAAGTTTAGATGAAGAAATTAGCATTTACCCAAACCCGATGCAAAGCCATTTAATAATCAATCAGATTGACGGACAACTTAAGCATTTTGAAATAATTAACATGATGGGACAAGTTGTTAGCAAAGGAGATTTAAACCCAGAAAGTACACAAAGTAAATTAGATTGCTCAGGTTTGTACTCTGGTACTTATATTTTACGATTGCATAAAAAAGATGGCATTGTTGAGAATTATAAGGTTCTGAAGAAGTAGAAGTTAACGTTTAAGAATTATTTTAAAGCTCTTCCTTTTATAAGCATTATTGTTTATTTAAAAATAACACTATGATGCAGAAGGAAGAGTTTTATTATAAAATAGAATGAATTTTTATAATAATTCCTTGGCAAGGTTTCTTTTGAGGTAAAGGGCCTATTGAGGTTTAGTGATTTCTTTGATGAAAGAATCAAAATTTGTAGCATTATATACAGATGCTCCCATATGGTATGAGGCAAAATATATCTATTTATCGTGATAGAACCTCTCTTTCATTTAAGTAAAAGGTAGATTGGGTAACAGATTTGATGATTTTAACAAGGCATCTGTCTAAAAGTATCACGTTTATTGCATAAAGAAAAGAGAAGAGGTAATAAGCCTTATTACAAGTTTAATATTAAAGTTATTGACTAAATACTATAAAGTTAAAATAACATATATGCCCATTAATTATATAAAGGAACAATATTCTTAAGGCATTATTAGGAACTTATAGAAAGATTATTATATAATTTTAAACATAATGAACAATGAAACATAATGTGCTTTCTAACCTTGTATTGGGAATGATAATTTCTATAAACCTAACAGCTCAAACTGTTGATCGACCAAACATTGTTTTGATTTTGGCAGATGATATGGGGTTTTCTGATTTAGGAAGTTATGGTGGGACTATAATAGAAACACCCAATCTAGATAAACTTGCGGATGATGGTATTAGGTTTTCACAGTTTTATAATATGGCCAGATGTTGTCCAACAAGAGCATCATTATTAACTGGTTTATATCCTCACCAAACGGGTGTTGGTTTTATGGAGGCTAAAACTCATGGTGAAGAGGCGCCAGGCTATTTAGGGCATTTAAACACAAAATGTGTTACCCTAGCAGAAGTAATTGGAGAAAGTGGTTATTTAACGTCACATTCAGGGAAATGGCATGTTGGAGCAAGACATGGTGTGAACCCATGGAATAGAGGCTTTATGCGTTCATTATCTTCTATTAAGCCGGCGTTTTATTATGCTGAATCAGAGCACGCAAAAACACTGCATTATAATGGAAAACCAATAAGCCCTTTTTCTGATGAGCTACCAAAGAATTGGTATGCAACAGATTTATATGCTGAATTTGGATTAAGATTTATTGACGAAGCATTAAATAAAGATAAACCCTTCTTTTTGTATTTGGCCTTTAATGCTCCTCATTTCCCATTACAAGCTCCTAAAGAAACCATTAAAAAGTATAAAGGAAAATTTAGCGAAGGTTGGGATGAATTGCGTAAAGATGTTTATAACAAACAAATAAAAAGCGGGTTAATTAATGAAAAATGGGAGCTTTCAGAAAAACACCCCGATGTGCCAGATTGGAACAACTTATCTTCAGAACACACAAAACGCATGGAGCATATACAAGAAATTTATGCGGCATGTGTAGAAAGGATGGATAAGGCGGTTGGTACTGTAGTAAATGGCTTGAAAGAAAGAGGTGTTCTAAAAAATACTATAATAGTTTTCTTGTCTGATAATGGAGCTTGTGCAGAACAAGGGCCTTATGGTAGATATGATGGTATAGAGAAATCAGGAACAGTAGATTCTAATATATTTCAAGGGCAATCATGGGCAACATTTTCTAATACTCCATTTCGCAGATACAAGCATTTTACAACAGAAGGAGGTATTTCTACACCGTGTATTATCTCTTGGCCAGATGGTATTTCTGCAAAGAGAAATGGGTTTATTGAACATTCATATGGAACAATTATGGATATAATGCCTACTTTTATTGAAATAGCAAAGGCATCTTATCCAAATGAGTATAAGGGACATAGTATTTTGCCAATGGAAGGAGAGAGTTTATTGCCAATTTTTAAAGGAAAAAAAATAAAAAGAGACGCTCCAATATGTTGGGAACATGAAGGGAATAGAGCTGTACGAAATGGACAATGGAAAATAGTTTCTTTTAATCATGAACCATGGCAATTATTTAATATAAAAAAAGACCGCACAGAAACGTTTGATCTATCTCGAAAGCACCCCATAGTTTTTAATAAGTTAAAAAAAGAATGGGAAAATTGGGCTAAAAGATGTAATGTCAAACCATGGCCAGGGAAAAAAAATAGTGCTGGTCAATCAAAATCTATTGAGAAAAAATACCAGATAAGATAATTACCAGTCAGTATAAAGTTAATATATTTTAAATGCTAAATGCATGTTTTATTTACCTAAGTATCTGGAGGTTAAAAACCTCATTTTTTAACCATAAAACCTCTTTTCTAATTTATTCTTTGATTTACATTTTAAAACCCCTTTTTGCTTCAAATCTGAGTTAGAAATATCCTTTAAATACCCTAAATATTTGCGTTTAGGTCTTTAGTTACATTAAAGCTATATAAAGTTACAATTAAACAATATTAAAAATGATTCAATTATTAATATTGGATAAACTAATTAAATCTAAATCATATGAAACAAAAGTTGAAAATGCTAATAATATTATTTATGTTAAGTATTGGGTTTGTGTCTGCTCAAAACAACATATTAAAGATAACTGGCAAAATTTCAGATCAAAACAATTCTCCTTTGCTTGGTGTTACTATTTTAGAAAAAGGCACTAGTAATGGTACTTCAACCGATTTTGACGGGAAGTATTCCATTAATGTTAAAGACGGGAATGCTACACTATTATTTTCTTATATAGGATACAAAACACAAGAAATTAAAGTAAGCAACCAAACAACAATAAATCTTGTCATGGAAGAAGATTTGGTCGGTTTAGATCAAGTTGTTGTGGTTGGTTACGGTACAACAAAAAAAGAAGATTTAACTGGAGCCGTTTCAGTTGTAACAAATGAAGACTTAGTAGTAACACCAACAGGAAATGCATTAAGCAGTTTACAGGGTCAAGTGTCTGGTGTTCAAATAACGTCTTCATCTGGAGCGCCTGGTGCTGGAATAGAAATTCTTGTTAGAGGGGCAAGTTCTATTACTGGAGGAACGCAGCCACTTTATGTTATTGACGGCATACAAGTAGAAGCGGATGGTTCTGATGTTGCAAGATCAGAAACCGACCAATTGTCTGGATTAGGACCGCTTTCGTTTCTTAATCCTGATGATATTGAATCAGTCAATATTTTAAAAGATGCATCAGCTACAGCTATTTATGGATCTAGAGGAGCTAATGGTGTTATTATAATTACTACAAGATCGGGGAAATTTAATCACCGTTCTCTTTCTGTAAACCTTTCCCAAAGCCTCTCAATACTTCCTAGTGAAGTAGATGTTCTGGGTATGGAAGATTATATAGCATATAGGCATTTTAGAAATCCAGGAGACTCCCCAATTTATAGCACTAATATTGGTACCGATTTAGACCCTGTTTTTGTAGCCAGAGAGTATAGTTCTGATCAAATTATAAATAGACGATTACAAGAAGAATTGTTTAGAGCTGCTTTAAATCAAAGCGTAAATATTTCTTTTGCCAATGGAGGAGATGATAGCAATGTCTCTGCTTCTTTGGGTTTTATAGATCAAAAAGGAATTGTATTAGGTACAGACTATAATAGAGTTACTTCAAACCTAAAATATAGATTGGAAGTTAATGATAGGATCACAGTTAATTCAACTTTAAACGCAGCTTATTCTAAATCAAACGGAATTCGATATAATGGTGATGGAAACCTTAATACTAGTGGTATTATTGGTAGTATTTTGAATGCCGTACCAGGAATTATTGTAGGTGAAGATGGATTAGAAGAAGATCCAGAAAATAATGGATTAGCAAATCCTTCTGATCTTATCGAATTTGGCGTTAACAATACGTCTTTATCCAAATTTATTGCAGGCTTAGGGTTGGACTATAAAATTACCGATAAGTTAATTTTTAGAACTCAAGTTTCATCGCAACTTTCTTTTTCTGAAGCTAACCTTTTCTACCCAAGCTTTATTCCTCAAGGAGCTCCAGATGGTAGAGCTAGAACAAATTCGGTTACGTCTAAAAGATTAGATTTTCAAAACACTTTAACTTATAATGGAAACTTAGGAGATAATATTACATATAAACTACTAGGAGGGTTTGAAACACGTACTATAGAAAGGTCTGCAAAAACAATTAATAATAGAGGGTTTGCTTTAGGACTTGGAGGTGTAGATAATATTCAAGAAGGGATTAATTTACAGACACCAACATCTTCTAGAAACAAAAGTTCTGGAGCTTCATTTTTCTCTAGAGGGGAACTTAATCTGTTTGATAAATACCTCTTATCAGGAACGTTTAGAGCAGATGGTTCCAGTAAATTTGGAGCCGATAACAGATTTGGATATTTTTATTCAGTATCTGGAGCTTGGAAACTTAAAAAAGAAAACTTTTTAAAAGATTCAAAGCTTATTTCTCAATTAAGCCTAAGAGCTAGTTATGGTACTTCAGGAAATGATAGAATACCAGATGGACGAACCCTAACAAATTATGGAATTGGTTTTTATCCAAACTTTTCAGATGAAGACCAAGTGGCATTACGAATTGCAAACATTGGAGATCCTAGCTTAAAATGGGAAACAACAGAACAATTCAATTTAGGTTTAGACGCTGGACTCTTTAATAATAAAATACATTTTGATTTTAATGTTTATAGAAAAAGAACAACAGATCTTTTATTGAATTCTGAAATTCCAGGACATTTTGGACAGTCTAGACAAATTCTAAATATAGGTCGTGTAGATAATGAAGGTATAGAATTAGGGCTTACAGCCAGAATTATAAATGGTAAAAAGTTTTCATGGAAAGCCCAAATTAATGGTTCCATAAATAAATCTATAGTTGTCGATTTAGGAGATAGCCCAGAGAGAAGGGTTTCTACTGGTACTGCACGATTTAGAAATCTTGGTATTTTAAGAGAAGGAGAGGCTATTGGAACTTTATATGGATTTGTATATGATGGGATTTATGATTTTGAAGATTTTACGCAGTTTGATGGCTTGTCCAGACAAGAAGCCGCAGCACTTTATGATCCAGAAGTAGCTTACACCCTAAGAGATGGTATTCCATTCAGTGAATCAAGCGTCCCAAGACCAGGGTCTTATAAGTTTAAAAACCTTGTAGACGAAGAAGGTTCAGAAAATTTAATTACAGAGCTTGATAGAACCATTATTGGAGATAGTAACCCAGACCTTTCTGGTGGAATTACCAATACTTTTACATATGGAGGGCTTTCACTTAAGGTAAATATGACTTATTCTTATGGAAATGAGATTTACAATGCATCTAGAGTTTTGTTAGAAGGTTGGCGATCTGGCCATAATATAACACAACAGTATTATGATAATTTTTGGAGACCAGATGGCGGTGTTTATGAATTACCTAGCGTGTTAGACCAAGGTGGTAAATCTGCAGAATCTACTTATTATGTAGAAGATGGATCTTTCTTAAGAATAAAGGCAATTAATCTGTCTTATACATTTGAAGATCTTAAAAAACTTGGCATTAATGAACTTACCGTTTTTGCTTCGGCAAATAACGTGTGGACAATTACAAATTATAATGGTTATGATCCTGAAATTCGTGGTATAAACCCTTTAGTAAGAGGTATTGACAGGGCAACTTATCCAAGACCGAGTACTATATCAATGGGATTAAATGTAAAATTTTAAAAGAATATAAAAATGAAAACAAAAAAGTATTATATTAAAACTATAATGATTATAGTTGGGCTTCTTTCTTTAGTAGCCTGTGATAGTTTTTTAGAAGAAGATAATTTTTCAAGAATACCAGAAAATATATTCTATCAAGATTTAGATCAAGCCGAAGTTGCATTACTAGGAGTATACTCTCTAATGGGAGAAAGTGGTCATGGTATAGGTTCAGGTTTTGGTAACTCTGGAACTTGGTGGAGAGGCATGGAGTGGATGACACAATGTAATACAGATGAGTGTGTTATTCAAACGAACGGAGCTAGTGGTGTAGCGTGGACACCATTATCTACTTTTTCTTTTACACCAGATAATATTCAGATAGGTTCTACTTGGGTAGGCATGTTTGAGGGTGTATATAGAGCTAATTTGGTTATTCAGGGAACTGAAAGGGCTAACACAGAAGGAACACCTGATGATCTAATAAGAAAAAACAACATTCTTGCTGAAGCAAGATTTATGAGAGGGTTTTATTATTACTATTTAATGAGTTTTTATGGCGGTGTTCCTTTACTAGATTCACCATCAAATGAGAACACCTTATCTAGAAACAGTGTTCAAGAAATAGCAGAATTTATAGAACAAGACTGGTTGTTTGCCTTAGAAAACATGAGTAAAGATAAAATGGACAATCAAGGTAGAGCAGGAAAGCTGGTAGCTGCTGCTTATTTGGCAAAATTAAACCTATATCTGGCATCATCTGCAGAAAACAATGTTAACAATGGTATTGAAGATTTTCCGTTAAATTCTTTTGATTGGGTAAACCAGAATGAAAGGTATGCTAATGTTGCTACCTATACAGATATGGTTTATGGGCAATACACGTTAATTGATGACTACCAATTATTATTTATGAAAACAGGTGAACCGGAATCAAGAAATGAATTTATTTTCAATGTTGAATTTTCTGCTGTTCGGTTTTTTAGAGGACAACGTGCGTTTTTAGCCAGAGGTAATCCTAGTGCTGGAGGCGGTAATGGACATTTAAGACCAAACCACCAAATGTTTGATCAACTTGATGCAGGTGACGAAAGAATAAAATACCTTCAAGGAAATCAGTTGCAAAGAGGAGGGAATGTTGAAGTGATTAACGGCGTGCAATTTCGCCCTTATCCGCCTGTTACTTCTACTACAGCCAACAATAGGTTTTATATAGCTAAGTGGAGAAAACCTGCTTTAGACTTAGGGGAATCACCAGAATTAGATAGATTTACATCAGATTTTAACATGCCATTAATAAGGTATGCAGATGTATTATTAATGCGAGCAGAAGCATATTATAAAACCACGGGGAGTAGAACAGGAGTCCCAGATGATATGTTAACCGAAGTAAGAGCACGATCAGCAGAAGGTACAGATGTGGCTACACTCAATACTATATATAACAAAGCAGATTTTATGGAAGAACTTATGGAGGAACGCTCTAGAGAATTGTGTTTTGAAGGTCAAAGACGATTTGATTTGTTTCGTACCAATACCTATGCTTCTAAAATAGCTGCTATTGATCCAGTAAAAACGGCACCAAATCTAAGGGGTAGACTTGGAGAGGTACAAAATAATTTTACACCTTATAAAATGTGGTATCCTATACCTAGTAGAGAATTATTTTTATCACCTAATTTTGTTCAAAACCCAGGATACCCTACAACAAATTAGTACATTAAATAAATAATCATATAAAAAAGTAAGGACTTAAAAAATTAAGTTCTTACTTTTTTACACTAAATTTACATAAGATAAAATACTATATATTAAAATGCATTCGTATAATCAATTCTTAAATATAAAGTATTGCTTTTTTTCTTTTTTTCTTTTTCTTTTCAATAGTATATGGGCAAACCCTAACGACCCTTATATTAGAAACATAGGGGTTGATGAAGGGCTGTCCCATTATTTTGTTACAGATATACTTCAGGATTCCAGAGGCTATATTTGGATATCAACATTAAACGGAATTAACCGTTTAAATGGAAATTCTATAGCTAATTATTATGCTCAGCCTACTGTAAAAGGAGGGCTTAAAAATGACCGTATTACTTCTATTTGTGAAGGCCCTTATGGAAATATATGGGCAGGTAGCGAATTTGGAGGTGTTCAAGTATTAAATATAGAAACAAATGTATTTGTTAATATTAAGCTAGATCATAATAACGTATTTAATAACGTAATACATTCGATAGTAAAATTATCTAATGGAGATATTTTATGCGGAACAAGAGCAGGAGAATTATATCGTTTAAAATTGAATGATATTAATGGAATTTTAAATGGAGAACCAGCAAAATTCGAAAAATTAAATTTATCTTTTTCTAAAGAAAAAATGGATTTAGATAGAATTATTCAAATTAGCGAGGGTGTTAATGAAGTTTGGTTAATCGATTGGAAAAGAAGGCTTTTTAGAATAGACTATACAAACACAAAAACTAGCACATACTATATAAATCTAGTTGAGGCGGGCAACTTATCTTTTTCTAAAGTTAAGAAAGATGATAAGGATACAATGTTTTTTTGTACAACAAATGGCATTTTTACAATCCATGCTACTAAAAAAGGCAGATCAACCATTCAAAATTGGAAAAAAATACCTCTTACAAATAATCTAAATGTAACAGGAATAGCTTTATATGGAGGGAATATTATATTAACTGATTATAAAAAAGGAGTATTTCAAATTAGTGATGTTTATAAAGAAAACCCCAAATTAAGTTCATTTTATGCAGATCATACGAGATTAAGAGTACAAATGGTTGATAATTCAAACGTTCTCTGGCTTTCATCTCCTAACCTTGGTGCATTTAATTTTGAATTATCATTTAAAAATTTCAATAAATTAGAAAATATCAATACTATTTTTAAAGATAGGATAACCCCTAATATAGTTGCGTCATTGTTAGATTCAAATAATTATTTATGGACAGGTTTTAACAGCGGTGAAATTGAAGTTTATGATAATGAAAAGAAAAAAATAATATATAAAAAGAATAATATATTCCCCAAAAACATTTTTGAAGATCAATACAAACAAGTTTGGATTTCTACACGAAGAGGTGTGTTTGTCTTTAACCCAAAAAAAAATAAAACACCTTCTTTAGAACAAATAGATAAACTAGATATTGCTAAATGGGGATATGAAAATACTGAAAATAAATATTTTAATTATGTAAATGAAGATTTGTATGGAAATACTTGGGTAGCATCAGACAGAGGACTCATGTACATTAAAAGAAGTAATGATGGTAGTATAGAGAATATTAAAAAGATAGAAATCGATAATAACTACCAGTTTTCAGGTTGCGATATTCAAATGGTTAAAACCTATCCGGGAAAACCTCAATTATGGATTTTACAGCGATCATGTGGTTTAACCATTATGAATTATGATGAAACATTAGAAAATGTATCTTTTGATATATTTAATAATGAAAAAAAAGGATATGCTTGCTTAAAATCTAATACTGTAAACAATATATGTATTAATGCTGATGCCATATGGCTTTGTACAGATAATGGATTAAAAAAGCTTGTTTTTTCTGAAACAGAGGAAGATTATATTGTAAGCGATTTTTTTAATGAAAAAAGTAGTTTAACAAGCAGTTTGGTTAACTCTATTGAAAAGGATGATGATGGTAATATATGGATTGGAACAAACAATGGACTTTCGTTTTTAGATGTTAAAACCAATAAAATTAGAACGTATACTATTAAAGATGGTTTAATTAGTAATGTTTTTACTAATGTGTCATTTAAAAGAAAAGATGGATCTTTGGTTTTTGGTACAGTAAAAGGATACGTTTCATTTTCTCCTAATGAGATTGAGTTTAACTCAACCATTCCACAAGCTTCATTTACCTCACTTTCTGTCTTTAATAAAAAAATTAAGCCAGGTGAAATGGTAAATGGCTCCATTATTTTAACAAAAACTATTGAAGAAATGGACGAGATAACCATTAATTACAAGCAAAATGATTTTGCTATTGGCTTATCGTCTTTACATTATGCTATTCCCGAAAAAAACCAATTTGCGTATAAACTAGAAGGGTATCATGATGATTGGATTATAAAAAACTCAAGCAATCCCGTAGCTTATTTTTCAAACTTGTTACCCGGAAGTTATACACTAAAACTAAAAACATCAAATAACGATGGTATATGGACGCCTAATCCAAAATTATTAAAAATAGATGTGCTACCTCCGCCTTGGAAAACTACTTGGGCTTTTATTTTTTACGGAGTTTTAATTATAGCATTTATATACTTAATAACAAACATATGGGAATCCAGAATAAAACTTAAAAACGAAATACGTTTGCAAATCTCTAAAAGAGAAAAACAAACAGAATTAAACGAAATAAAACTACGGTATTTCACTAACATTTCACATGAATTTAGAACACCATTAACCCTTATACATGGGCCTGTTTTAGAATTAATAGATTTATTTAAAAAAGATTCTAAAATTTATTCAATATTACTTCCTTTAAACGTAAACATCAATAGAATGATTCGTTTAGTAAATCAATTACTTGATTTTAGGAAAGCAGAATACAACAATTTAAAACTGCATTTATCAAAAGGTGATGTAATAAGTCTGTTGGAAAGTATAAAGACGTCCTATTCAGAAATGGCGCACTCTAAACATATTCATCTTGATATAAAAACTGATCGTAAAGAATTTATAACCTGGTTTGATGAAGATAAACTTGAAAAAATAGTTCATAATTTAATGTCTAATGCATTAAAATATACAGATCAAGGTGGGCGTGTTATTATAGCATTTAAATCTTTAAAAAAGAATGAAATAGTTATTTCAGTATCAGACACGGGTAAAGGCATTTCAGAGAAAAATAAACAAAATATTTTTGAACGCTTTTTTCAAGAAGGAAATCATGAATCTATGGGGACCGGCATAGGTTTGGCTTTAGTAAAGAAACTTGTAGAAATACATAAAGGAGTAATCACTGTAGAAAGTACCTTAGGAAAAGGAAGTGATTTTACGGTTACAATACCTGTTGGGGAAGAATCATTTTTTGATCAAATTCAAAATCAGATTGCTAAAGAAGGAATAGATAATATTCCAGTTTGGATTAGTGGTGAATATGAAGAAGAAAAATATGAAGATACAATTTCTCAAAAAGAAGAACTCCCTCTTATATTAATAGTGGAAGATGAGAGTGATATACGAGAATACTTAAAACACTTGTTGTCTGACTTTAGAACAATTGTTGCCAATAATGGAAAAGAAGGAGCAGAAAGTGCAAAAAAGTTTTTACCAGATATGATTATTTCAGATATTTCAATGCCAGAAATAAATGGTATTGAAATGTGTAAAACCCTTAAAACAGATATTAATACATCACATATTCCAATTATTTTCTTAACAGCAAAAGCGTCTGAGAGTGAAAAAATAGAAGGCCTTAATATAGGTGCCGCAGACTACTTTATAAAACCTTTTGACCCTAACGAATTCAAAATAAAAATAGAAAACCATTTAAATGATTTAAGAAAAAATAAAGACAGATTAAAACGTGATTTTATATTGAGCCCTTCAGCAATAAAAATTGAGTCCCCAGAAGAGATGTTTTTACAGAAAGCTGTTAAAATAGTAGAAGGTAACATGAATGATGGTAATTTTAATTTGTTATTTTTTTGTGAACAATTGGGCGTTAGTAGGATGCAATTACATAGAAAACTAAAAATGTTTACAGGGCAATCTACAACAGAGTTTATACGCTCTATACGATTAAAACGAGCAGCTCAATTATTAAAAACAGGACACTTAACAGTTATAGAGGTGATGTATGAAATAGGAATGGAAAGTAGTTCATATTTTTCTAAAGCATTTAAAAAGCAATATGGAACTACACCTAGTGAATATTCTAAAAAATAACTAACTAATAAATCAGTATATAATTTTTTTGAATTCATGTTGTGCTATTTACTATAAAAAGTAAATGTGTACAATCTTTCTGTTTTGTTAGGCATTATGTGCATTTAAAACAATAAATAGTTACAATACGACATGTCTTTTTTTTATTATTTTTTGAAATTGCATCACCAAAACATTGTGTTTTTTTAAGTAAAACCAGATTAAATATGAAATACAGATATAGCTTATTAATAATAATTTTATTATTCACTATTACAGTTAAGGCTCAAGAAACAAAGAAGCCTAACATTATTTTTATTCTAACGGATGACCAAGGGTATGGTGATTTTAGCTGTTTTGGAAACCCCTATTTAAAAACACCCAACATGGATAAACTAAAAGAAGAAAGTTTATTCTTAAGTAATTTCCATGTATCTGCGGTATGTGCACCAACTCGTGCGGCTTTATTAACAGGAAGGTATAATTATAGAGCAGGAGTTACCAGTGTTAACAAAAGCAGGGTGAATATGTATCCTGATGAAATTACAATAGCAGAATATTTAAAAGAAGCTGGTTATGGCACTGGGCTTTTTGGAAAATGGCATTTAGGTTATAATTACCCAATGAGGGCAAATGATCAAGGTTTTGATGAAGTGGTAACCTGGGAAGAAATGCAATATGGCAGACTTAACCCCATTATGGATGTAAACGGCGTAAGTCAGCATTTTTATGGCCATTTTTTAACCGATTTAATTTTTGATAAAGCGATAGATTTTGTAGAACGAAAATCAAAAGAAAGCGAACCGTTTTTCGCATACATTCCTACGTTTTTGCCACATACCCACCCCGACGGTAAACAAGTGCCAGATAAGTATGTTAAACCATTTGAAAAAGAGGAAGATTTAATACAACACACCAAAGAGGTGTATGGAATGGTTACTAAAGTAGATGAGAATATAGGTCGCTTAATGAAAAGGATTTCTGAATTAGGGCTAGATGAAAACACACTGGTTATATTCACATCAGATAATGGCCCCGCTTCACATGGACCTAGAAGAGGAGGACAAAACAGATATAATAATAATTATAGAGGTGTAAAAGGAGAAGGTTTTGAAGGAGGTATAAGAGTACCATTATTAATGAGATGGGTAGGGCAATTAGATAATACACAGAAAGTAGATGAATTTACAGCGCATATAGACATTTTACCAACAATAATGGATATATGTAATATACCAATAAAAAACACTAAAAAATTAGATGGGATTAGCTTTAAGCCATTAATTGACAAAGAAAACACGGACTGGAATAGAACGTATTTCAATCAATTTATAACACCCTCTGCAAAACAAGGAGCTAAAGCTTTTAAAGAGAGAACATGGAAAAAAGCTGTTGCTTATGATGGGCAGTATAAATTGGTGGACGGAAATAAACTTTTTGATTTAGCTAAAGATCCTTATGAGAAATTTGATTTAGCAGAAAGTAAACCAGAAAAAGTAAAAGAATTACGTCAGCGTTATTTAAACTGGTTAGATGAAGTTATAGATGTAAATAACCTGCCTTCATATCCTAATCACATAGGCAATAAAGCGCAACCTATTGTTAATCTGTTTTATTTTGAAAAAGTGGCAGAAGTTAATGGGTGGCCTGTAAAAGTAGAGCAATCAGGAAATTATAAAATAACAATAGAAGATATACAACATAGAGTATTACCCAATCATACAAAAGCTATTGTATGGGCAAACGGGAAGCAGTTTGTTGGCTATACCAATAAAAAAGATAAAGACTTAATTATTGACGATGTAAAATTACCAAAAGGAGAATACTATTTAAAAGTAACTTTTGAAGGTTATAAAAAACAAAGAGAGCCTTATGATCCTACTAGAATGAGATATGCCAGTATTACTGGTGATTATGGACATAGAATGGTAAGAGTAGAAAAGAAAACTAATTAATAATAGTTCTGTTACTGAAGGCTTATGATTTTCTTTCTTTTTTATACCCAGTCTTTTTTAAAAACCATTAAAAGGAGTTTAACATTCTTGTTTTTACTTACGGCTATTTTGGCCAATGCTCAAGATAGTGCTCCACCAGTTAAGATTGCAATTGTTGGGTTAACCCATGGGCATGCTAGACTTGTTTTTAGGTTTTTAGATTCAGATAAAGTAAAGATTGTAGGTATTACAGAGCCTAATAAAACGCTTGTTAATCGTTTTAAGAAAAAACATAACCTTTCAGATTCTCTTTTTTTCAATACTATAGAAGATGTGTTGTTGTTTTCAAAGCCAGATGGGGTCGCAGTATTTACAAGCACAAAACAACATCTTGAAGTTGTTGAAAAATGTGCCTTAAAAGGTATAGATGTCATGGTTGAAAAGCCTATAGCAGTTAATTTAAAAGATGCTGAAACTATGCAGCAATTGGCAATAAAACATAACATAAATGTAGTAACAAATTACGAAACTACTTGGCACCCTTCAGTTATTGAAGCTCAAAAGATAGTGTTTGAAAAAAATAGTATTGGAAAACTAAGAAAAATCATTTTTCACCATGGAAATAATGGAACAACAAGAGGTAGAGGTGCCGATTATTTTTTTGAATGGTTAACGGACCCCATTAAAAATGGCGGTGGAGCCATAATGGATTTTGGATGCTATGGAGCCAATATAACAACTTGGTTGAATAAAGGGGAAAAACCGGTTTCAGTATATGCGGTAACAAATCAATATAAGCCAGAGCTTTACCCAAAGGTAGATGATGATGCTTTAATCGTATTAGAATACCCTGAATATCAAAGTATCTTAATGGCATCATGGAATTGGGCCATTCCAAGAAAAGACATTGAAATATACGGAAGTAAAGGATTTGTGAAAGTTGAAGATTCAGAGCATTTGAATTATAGCTATTTACCAGATAAAAAAAATATTAAAGAATCGTTTAATGCTATTGGTTACCCAATAAATGAACCATTTGGCTTTTTTGCTGATGTAATCCGTGGGAAAAAAATAGAGCCTTTTTCACAAGCATCCATAGAAAATAATTTAATAGTAATGGAAATATTGGATGCAGCACGAAAAAGTGCAAAAACAGGTAAAAAAGTAAATTTTAAATAAAGAAGACTATGAGATCAGGTTTTGAAGCGTCAGATTATATAGAACAAAAGCTAAAGGCTTTAATATAGAAATGATGATAAAACATTTAATAATTATTGGTATTTGGTTTGCAAGTATTCCTTTGTTTTCACAAATAAGACCAAAGCAAGAAAAGCCTAATATTATTTTAATTATGGCTGATGATTTGGGCTATGCTGGATTAAGCAGTTTTGGAGGTGTTGGTATAAAAACCCCTGAGTTAGACCATTTGGTTGAAAATGGAGTTAAATGCGTCAATTTTTACAGTAACGGTCCCGTATGTTCACCTACTAGAGTAGCATTATTAACAGGAAGGTATCAACAAAGAGTTGGGCTAGATCACCTTTACTACCCTTGTATTGATGGTGATGGCTTAGACCCTCAAAAAAATAGTGTTTTAGCTTCAGAATTGAAAAAAGTAGGATACCATACAGGTGTTTTTGGAAAATGGCATTTAGGAGATGAAGAAAGGTATAGACCCTCAAGTCATGGTTTTGATGAATTCACAGGATTTTTAGATGGAAATATAGACTTTATTTCTCATCACAATACCAGAAGTAAGGAAGATTGGTGGATTAATCATGAATTAAAAAATGAGACAGGTTATGCCACCACACTATTAAACAATGCTGCAGTAAACTTCATAGAAAAAAATCATAAAGAACCATTCTTTTTATACCTGCCACATGCAGCGGTACATGTGCCTATGCAAGGCCCTAATGATCCAGCTTTGAGAACAGATGATTATTGGCAATATCGAGTAGATAAAAAAATGACTGATGATGTTTATATGAGGAGATATGCAGACATGATGGCATCTGTTGATAAAGGAGTAGGACGAATAATGGAGTCCCTTAAAAAGCATAATATTTATAAAAACACATTAGTGATTTTTATTTCTGATAATGGAGGAGAACAAAGAGGTGTTGTAGCTGGCAATGTAAATGGTGGACTAAGAGGAGATAAAGGGACTATGTATGAAGGAGGAATAAAAGTACCGGCATTTTTTTATTGGGAAGGGATGTTAAAACCTGGTTTACTTAATAAGGAATTAATGCTTTCTATGGACATCTTTCCTACAATACAACACTTAACAGGGATAACTGTAAATAAGACGCTTAAGCCAGATGGAATAAACCTGTGGAAAACTTTGAAAAAAGAAAAAAAACTTAAAAAAAGAGATGTGTTTTGGATGCATAAAGAACGTTTGGTTATGCGGTCTAAAAACTTAAAACTTATTATTCAAAATAGTGATGCTGAGTTATACGATTTAGTTAAAGATCCTTATGAAAAGGTCGATTTGTCAAAAAATGAAGATTACCAAAAGATTATAGATAAAATGGTTTTAAAAAGCAATAAATGGCATAAAAATACAGCTATAGGGTTTCCATTAGAAAGAGTTTTGGGAGAAGATTTAAAAATACCTTGGCCTTGTAGAAGAAACCTAAAAACGCATAATAAAAAAATTAAAGTTACACCTAAACATAATATAGAATAAAATAATATTAATGCGAATTATTAATCCTATAAAAACGTATTCAATAATAGTATTGCTGCTATTTTTTTGTACAAAGGTTGAAGCTCAAGAAATTAGAGAATTCCCTTTAAGAAGTGCTGATGTTTTAGCAAGTTCATCAATAGATACTATTAGAGTAAAAAACATTATAGAATTAAAAAAGGCATTAAAAAATTATAAAAACAATACCCTAACAAATTGGACCGTTATTTCCTTAAAAAAAGGAACATATCACATATTAGAAAGCCAAAAAAAATACCTTTCATTAAAAGATGCAGAAAATTTAATTATAGATTTTCAAGGCTCTGAAATTATATTTAATACTCCTGCTGGGTTATTAAGTTTAAATAACTGCAAGCAAATAATTGTAAAAAATGTTGTAATAGATTTTGATCCGCTTCCCTTTACACAAGGATACGTTTTAAATGTTAACCATCAGAAGAAATCAATTACAGTAAAACTTAAAGAAGGTTGGCCTACTTTGAACAATCCCAAATATCGAAACATGGGAAAAAATTGGGCATTAATAAAAGATCCAAAAACTTCAGGAAAACAAAAACGAGACTGTTTGAATGTTTATACGCTATTTAATGATTGGTCTGAATTAGAAAAAGGCGTTTTTAATGTAAATTTTAAAAGCCCAATTAAAAATATTGAAGTAGGAGATAAATATGTTCATTTAGGACCTGGAGGAGGTAATTGCTTTAGCATAGATAATTCTTATCAAACTACTTTCGAAAATATTCATCAATATGCTGGTGGGGTTTTTATGGGAGCTCAAAAAAGTGATGCTGTTAATATTATAGATTGTGAAGTTAAAATTAAATCTGATACTGATAGATGGCATAGTATAACAAGAGATATTTTTATAGAAAGAAATTCTAGAATTGGCCCATGGGTAGAAGGATGTTTTTTTGAAGGCAATGGAGATGACGGTATAAACTTGCACACAAAAGGCTTTAAAATTGTTGAAAGAAAATCTGATTATACTTTGGTTGTAGGCTCTCAGATTAATCAGTTTAAAACACGTTCTGAAATATATTTACATGAAAACGACTCCATAAATATTTTTGATAATAGCCTTGGTAAACATCATTTTAAAGGACTTATTAAGAGTGTAACAGCTAAATTAAATGGAACCTATTTACTGAAATTTGATCAGAAACTACCAGAGTTTCATGATATAAACATGAAATTAAAAGGAATAGATGCTAGATATGAAGGCTGGAATATCTCTACAAACTGCCCTAATTTTGTTATTAAAGATAATACTTTTAAATACCAACGAAGATTTGGACTGCTTACTTTAAGTAAAAATGGACTTATTAAAAATAATAAATTTATAGGGTCTAGTGCTAATGCTATTTATCTGGGGTTTTTAGAAGAAGCATCTGATATAGGGTTAGTTGCAGGAAACATTCTTATTGAAAATAATGTTTTTGATGATTGTTATTTGCAGGATAAAACCAAAACAATAAAGCTTCAACCATCAGTCATAAATGTAACATTGCCTAAGCGTCCAGATGGATTAGATTCTCCATTTAACTTTTTTTCAAATATTAAAATTAAGAATAATCAATTCATAAATCATCAAGGAGATTTTTCTCTAATAAATATCTCTAATACAGAGCAAGCAGAAATAACAAAAAACACTTTTTACAATTATACTAAAACTATGAAACACCCCTTATCAATAGCTATATCTACAAAAAAAATAATAGTAAAAAATAATCATTTTTTAAATTCAAGTTTATGCAAATTATAAAACAAAAATCACCAGCAATATGTATATTATTGTTTTTACTTATCATCTTTAAATCAAATGCTTCAGAGAGTAAAAACATAATTATAGAATCTCCAAATAAAACAAATGAAATAACATTTAAATTAGAACATGGTGTTCCTTATTATTCTGTAAGTCACAATAATGAAAAAATTATTAAATGGAGCAGGTTAGGTCTTGAATTTAAACAATACCCTTCTTTAGGTAGCAATTTAACCCTGATTAATAGCGAAGAAACATCAAGTAATACTACTTGGGAACAACCGTGGGGAGAAGAAAGGGTTATTAGAAATAACTATACGCAACTATCAATAACAGTAAAAGAAGCTTCCTCAAATATTCAACTTAATATTGTTTTTAGAGCTTATGATGATGGTGTTGCATTTAGATATTCTTTACCAGAACAAACTACAGTTTCAAAAATAGATATCACTGATGAACTAACAGAATTTAACTTTACAGAAGACCACCAAGGTTGGTGGGTTCCTGCTTATGCTAAATCCCGTTACGAATATGTATACGAAAAATCTAATATTAGTGCATTAGATGTAGTTCATACGCCATTTACCATGCAAAGTAAAGATGGCTTAGCTATAAGTATTCATGAAGCAGCTTTAACAAATTTTGCGAGTATGACTTTAGAGTCAAATGGAAAAGGAAAATTAAAAGCTAACTTGGTTCCTTGGTCAGATGGTATAAAAGTGAAATTAGAAAACGCTTTCAAATCACCTTGGAGAACAATTCAAATAGCAGATAAGCCAGGAGATTTAATTACGTCTTACTTAATCTTAAATTTAAATGAACCCAATAAACTAAATGATATATCATGGATAAAACCGACTAAATATATTGGCATTTGGTGGGGTATGCACATTAAAAGACATACCTGGTCTTCTGGTCCTAAGCATGGTGCTACTACAGAAAGAACAAAAAAATATATAGATTTTGCTGCAAAGCATGGTTTTGGAGGTGTGTTGGTTGAAGGGTGGAATATAGGTTGGGATTCATGGCCAAAAAGTTATAGAACCTTTAATTATACCAAAGCATATCCAGATTTTGATATAGAAAAGTTGTCTAAATATGCAAAAAGAAAAAAGGTAAGCATTATTGGTCATCATGAAACATCAGCAAACGCTCAGAATTACGAAAACCAATTAGAAGATGCTTTTACATTTTATGAAAAGTATGGCATTAATTATGTGAAATCTGGTTATGTAGGCGCCTCTTTAAATAGAAAAGAATGGCATCATGGGCAATATGGTGTGAACCATTATAGAAAAGTTGTGAAATCGGCTGCAAAACACGGTATAATGATGGATGTACACGAACCAATTAAACCAACAGGAATTAGAAGAACATATCCTAATATGATGACACGTGAAGGCGCTAGAGGAATGGAGTTTGATGCATGGGATAAAAATGGAGGGAACCCTGTTTCTCATGTTTTAACAATACCTTTTACAAGAGGTTTAGCAGGGCCATTTGATTTTACACCAGGTATTTTTGATGTTATGATTAGTGATAGACCAAATAACAGATCTCATATGACGTTGGCAAAACAATTGTCGGTATATGTTTTAATATATAGTCCACTACATATGGCAGCAGATTTACCTGAAAATTATGAAAACAACCCAGCTTTTCAATTTATTAAAGACGTACCAACAGATTGGGAAACAACAAAGGTTTTAGATGGTAGTATAGCAAATAACTTGGTTATTGCTAGAAAAGATAAAAAATCTAATGATTGGTTTTTAGGTGCAGCTACTGCAGAAAAAGTTTATAATCATGTTATTTCTTTAGATTTCTTAACGGAAGGTAAAGTATATGAGGCCATAATTTATAGAGATGCAGACGATGCCGATTTAATCACTAACCCAACAGCTGTTAAAATAGAAAAAATAAAAGTTAAAAGTACTGATGAATTGCCTATTAATTTAATTTCTGGGGGTGGTTTAGCTATTAGTTTTAAAGAACTTTAGTCTAAGGAATTCCTGGTAATTAGTTGTGGGGGGGTAAAAGTAGAAAGTTTTAAAAACTTAGGTTTTTGTCAATAAAAAAGACAGGCTTTCTGGACAGCAGGAGGAGGGACAGTGGATAGTTTTAGGTTAAGGCTGGAGGCTGCTAATGGATCAAATTATATCGGAGATGAGATAATTCAAATTGATAATATAGAACTAGTGGCTGATGCGGTGCTTAATGTTAACGATTTAGAGGATCAGGTTAATTTAAAATTGTACCCGAATCCAGTTGATAGCCGGGAGTATTTAAAAATTAAAAGCACAGGAAAAATTTCGACACTTGAAATATTTGACATGTTAGGAAGGAAGGAAATTTTTTCATCAGAGAATGTTATAGATACTTCAAAGCTTGCAAGTGGGGTGTATATAACTAAAATAACATTAGAAAATAACATGATCTTAAATCGTAAATTTTTGAAGCGATAAAATGTATATTACATTTACACCAATTTTAAAAGCAAATAACGATGACTTCTATTCATTTTTAAATTATTCCTTGGACTATATTTTAAATTGTCATGGTGTAAGAATAAAAATAATATTTAGTTATTTATTCACCATACTGATAAAATGAAAATAAAGCGAATAATTATTGTAACAGTTTGTCTAATTCAGTCTATATTAACATTAGCTCAAAGTGAAGTTGAATTAAAAACAAAATGGTTTTCTGATGCTAAACTTGGAATGTTTGTGCATTTTGGCCTATACTCAATACCTGCTGGAGAATGGAATGGACAAAGAATGGGAAGAAATGATTATGCAGAATGGATTCATATTCAAGGAAATTGGCCCTATGGTGTGAAAAAAAAAGAATATCAAAAATTAGCTAAAAAATTTAATCCAATTAAGTTTAACGCAGATGATTGGATAAAATCTGCTAAAGAAGCAGGGATTAAATATTTTTTAATTACGGCAAAGCATCATGATGGATTTGCTCTATGGCCTAGTAAAGTATCAAAATACAATGTAGTCGATGCTACACCATTTAAGCGTGATATTTTAAAAGAACTGGCTATTGCTTGTGAAAAGTATGAAATAAGTTTAGGGTTTTATTATTCACATTGGCAAGATTGGGAACATAATGGGGGAGCTATGCCAGATCATCAAACAATCAAATCTGAGCCTTTATATCCGGAGGTAAGTGATAATGACTTTGAAGCTTATTGGCAGGAGAAATGCATACCTCAAGTAAAAGAACTTATGGACACTTATAAACCAAAATTTTTCTGGTTTGATACCTGGAGAAGGTCCCCTCAAATAACCTCTAAACGAGTTGATCAGTTAATCGCAACGGTAAAAAATATAGATAGTACTTGTCTTGTGAATAGTAGAATTGGAGCTCGGATGCCAGATATAGAAGATAAAGTTGATTATATTTCGATGGGAGATAATCATGTACCAAAAAAGGGACGAACAAAAACATGGGAAACATCTTTTACATCTCAAAACTCATGGGGGTATCATAAAATGGATTTCAAATGGAAACCTTCAGAAGACATTATTAAAGTTTTAGTTCAAAATGCTGCACATGGGGGAAACTTACAATTAAATATAGGGCCAAAAGGAGATGGAACTTTTCCAAAACCAAATGTTAGACGGCTAAAAGAAGTAGGAGCATGGATGTCAGTAAATGGAGAAGCTATTTACGGGGTAGATCCAAGTCCAATAGATGACCCTGAATGGGGGTATATAACATCTAAATCAATGTCTAATGGAAATACAAAACTATTTTTGCATGTGTTTAATCCTACTTCAGGCCAAGAAATAGAACTTCATTTACCTTATGCACCATCAACCTCAGTAATTCCTGAAATGTTAGAAACTGGTGAAAAATTATTTTGGTATCCAGATCGTAAAAGACTTAATATTGTGATGCCCCATTTTGTAGTTGATAAAAATGTCTCAGTAGTGGTAGTCAAACTTCAGAGAAATATTTATAAAAAAACCGAATCTGTTAAAGGGCAAAATAACAATTTAAAGATTCTTGAAAAAGAATAAAATAGTTAAAAATAATTGGTTAGTGCTATTGTTTTAGAGCTAAGTTTGCTCGCATAGTATCATTGTGATATTCAATAATATTGGTAAGGGCATATTTCTTTTTCTATAAATTCATATCTAAATATTCTCAGAATAAATTTAAGTTGATCTCCTCCGGGATAGTCTACATTTTTAGGGAAGGCTACACCACAATTAGGGATATATAGGGCTTACCATTAGTAACGAATTCACCTTGTATTTTATATAGTTTAGTGCGAATGTTTTCTAAATAACGATTAAGTTCTTTTACATCCTGATTCGAACCCTTAAGTTTTCCTGCTAACGAGTTCCACTTTGAGGGATTTATTTTTCGTCTAACACTGACCTCACAGCTCTTACCATCTACGGTTATACGCATATAAAGGGGAGCTAAATTGTTTTTGTCTAAATCGCTCCCTTTGAGATAGAATAAAATAGAGAATGAATTCTGCATAATAATGACTTTAATTCTACTTAAATTTATAAAAAATATCCTTGTAACAAAATTATTATCAGTTAATTAACGTGTTTCTGGTGAGTGTTTTTTACTTTTAAAAAGTACTCACCGAATCACTCACCTTTTTAATGGATCAATCTCAAAAGTTGTGTGTAAATTTGATGAGGAATGCTATTTTTGCATAAAAAAGACAAGACCTTGCAT
>CANKVS010000053.1 GCA_947487155.1 uncultured Flaviramulus sp. | reverse complement strand
TGTCAAAAATGTAGAATTCTTCCTCTTCAGACTAACTACTATTTTTGCTTAACACACAACAATTGGTCTTGATCCCTTTTTAAATCGCTGACTAAATGCTGACTAAAACAAAAAAGCATCCCAATTTTCTATAAAGAAAAAAGGAAAGCTTTCCATCGGTTCAACTACGTAAACCATCCCATTTTACTGGGACAACACAACTTCTTTATGTTGCCAAAAAAAGCCCTAATCTCTTAGAGCTTTTAGCAATACTTGCGGTCTGGACGGGACTCGAACCCGCGACCTTCGCCGTGACAGGGCGACATTCTAACCAACTGAACTACCAGACCGTTGCGTTATTGCGGTTGCAAATATACATGCCTTTTTTTATATCTCAAATCTTTTTTTGAGTTTTTTAAATTTTATTTTATCTAAACAAACTTTTGCCGTTCTATCATATATGTAGTAAGCACATTGTTAAAATGATTATTAATATCTGCTTCTACATATTTAATCTTGTATTGAGCACATTTTAAACGTAATGCGTCAAAATAATTACTTACCGCCACATTATAATTGTCTTTAATACTATCGGTATACAAATTAATATATTCACCAGTTTCAACATCAATAAATCGTTTGGGCTTATTATCAAAACTAAAAGTTAACTCCTTTTCTTTATCAAACACATGAAATAAAATAACTTCATGTTTATTATATTTTAAATGGCGTAAAGCTTCAAAAAGTTTTGTTTCATCTTCAGATGTTTGAAACATATCTGTAAACAAAAATATCATTGAGCGTCTGTGAATCTTTTCAGCTATTTCATGCAAATAGGTATACGTTTCTGTTTTCTTATTTAAAGATTTAGAAACAACAATAGTGCTTAATTGATTTAAAAGCATTTGATGATGGCGCTCACTACCTTTTTCTGGAGCATAAAAATCGTAATTGTCGCTATAAACACTCAGTCCTACAGCATCTCGTTGTTTTTTTAGCATTTGCATTAAAGATGCTGATGCTAATACAGAAAACCCTATTTTATTAAGCTTATCTATAGAAAAATCAGCCATTTCAGGATAGTGCATCGAGCTACTGTTATCTACAATTATGTGACAGCGTAAATTGGTTTCATCATCATAACGCTTGGTATAAAGTTTGTCGGTTTTAGCAAAGAGTTTCCAGTCAATATGGCGCGTACTTTCACCTTGATTGTATATTTTATGTTCAGCAAATTCTGCCGAAAACCCATGAAACGGACTTTTATGCATCCCAGCAATAAATCCTTCTACAACTTGTTTAGCAAGTAATTCTAGGTTCTTAAAGCCACTTACCTTATTAAGTTCATGTTGTAAATTCATTTTTTAGATTTTAGGTCTTCGCTATTAAAAATAAGACTAGAAACAAACTCAAAATTCATTTCTCTTCTCTATCTTCTATTTTTATATAACAGCATCAACAATACCATAAGCAACAGACTCATCTGCCCCCATCCAATGGTCGCGATTAAAATCTTTCATTATTTTATCAAACGTTTGCCCACAATTATCTGCCAATAGTTGTGCACTTAATTCTTTTGTTAAAACAATTTCTTTTGCTGTAATTTCTATATCGCTAGCTTGCCCTCTGGCTCCACCACTTGGTTGATGAATCATAACCCTAGCATGTGGTTGTATAAAACGTTTACCTTTTTCGCCAGCAGACAAAATAATCGATCCCATAGATGCTGCAAACCCTGTACAAATTGTAGACACAGGGCTTTTAATCGATTTCATACAATCGTAAATAGCAAACCCCGATGTTACATAACCTCCAGAGCTATTAACATACAAATGAATAGTTTCGTTAGACAGTGTATCTAAATATAATAATCTATCAACAACATGTTTAGCAGAATCATCATCAACCTGACCCCATAAAAACACCTTACGCGCTTCAATTAATTTGCTATCAATAGCATCCTGAACTTTATTTTTACTCATATCTATTTTAATTTGCATCTAAAATAAAAAAAGGTTCACCATAATGGCAAACCTTTTCATTTTTCTTTTTTATTTATCTACTATAAAAGCGCATCAATAGCTTCAGTATATGCATTTTTAGGTGCTACACCTACTTGTCTTCCTACAACCTCTCCATTCTGAAAAACCAAAACAGTAGGTATGTTACGCACACCATATTTTGCAGCAAACTCTTGGTTAGCATCTACATCTACCTTTCCTACAATGGCTTTACCTTCGTAATCTCCACTAATTTCTTCAATAATTGGTCCAACCATTCTACAAGGGCCACACCATGCTGCCCAAAAATCAACCAATACAGGTTTGTCGCTATTTAATACGGTTTCTTCAAACGTTGCATCTGTTATTTCTAATGCCATAATTTTATGTTTTAATATGTTCTACTTTAAATTTATTTACAAACTTAGTCAAAAAATTCTCGATAGCTTACAAGCTAACAATTTGTTTTTTTTATACTTATATTGTTTCAAGTTATTTTTGTTTTGGACGCATAAAACAGGCTCTCACTACTCGCTCTCTTCGAGGAGCTCAAACATTTAGCCTGCGGTAAGCGCAGTCTAACCGTTCCATCCTTTGCGCAAATTCACGATTCAATTCAAAATTCACACTTAAGCAACTAAAAAGTTGCATATAAAAATTATTTATTTTAATTTAGCAACTGTTAAGTTGCGTATTAATTTTAAAACTCATAATTATGAACGATGTTATTAAAAAAGAAACGGTATTAAATCATGCCATAGATGTGGTTTGGAATGCTATTACAAAAGCCGAAGAAATTTCTACCTGGTTTATTCCTGCCGATTTTAAAGCAGAACCAGGATACCAATATACGTTTACATCTCCTCCAAACGACAAAGGCTGTACTGTTATTAGCGGTGAAGTAAAAAAAGCAAATCCATACACCTTAATATATACTTGGATAGTTGGCGATACCAAAGTTGAAACCACCGTAAAATGGAATCTTGAAGTAATAGACAATGGTACCAAATTAACCTTAGAACATTCAAATATTTCAAATTATGCAGGTGAAACTGCAGTAGCCATGTTTGAAAGTTTTAATGGCGGGTGGGATAATTGTATTTCTGGTTTAACGCGTTATTTAAAAGAAGAAGTTAATGCAGGATAAAATAACCAAACTTTTTAAAGCTATTGCAGATCCAACAAGGCGTGACATTTTCCACGCCTTGGTTATTGCAACCTCAGCACTATCTATTACACAAATAGCAAATCAGTTCGATATTAGTCGCCAAGGCATCACCAAACATATTAAAACCCTTGAAGAAGCTGGTTTAATTTATATTGATTCTCAAGGGCGCGAACGTTTTTGTAATCCCAACCCTAAAGAACTTAAAGAAGTTACTAAATGGCTAAAATTTTACGAGCAATTCTGGGATGATAAATTACAAGGATTAGGTAATTATTTGGACAATAAAACATGATAAACCACTACTAAAATGGCAAATATTAGACATAATTTAATAATAAAAGCGTCTGTTGAAAAAGTTTATGATGCGCTAACATTAAAGAAGGGCTAATGGGCTAGTGGACAAACGATGCTTCTGCTAAACCTGAAATAGGACATATTAATCATTTTAAATTTGGATCAGAATATTTCAATAAAATGAAAGTTGCAGAATTAAATTATCCAAACCATATAACTTGGGAATGTGTAGACGGAGACAAAGAGTGGATTGGCACCAAATTAACGTTTAAACTTGAGGTTAATGAAGGTAATACTTATCTAAAATTTTCACACTTAAATTGGGCAGAAGAAAGTGAGTTCTTTGGGTTTTGCAATCATCATTGGGGTAGATTTTTAGACAGTTTCAAATCTTTATGCGAAACGGGAATAGGACAACCTTACAAACAAGAATAGCAGTTAAAATTTAAACCGTCATTGCAAGGACAAAGGACATGGCAATCTTTTAAATTGTAATGAATAATTTAAAATAAATATGAAAATATTTTATTTAGTTAGGATTCCTTACTATATTTGTGTCGTAAATAATAATTAAAACAAAACATTATGAGTAAATCAATTTTTTATCACGCAGGATGTCCTGTTTGCATTAGTGCAGAACATGACATTGTAGAATTAATAGGAGCTAACAATGTAGACATTGTTCATTTTGGAGAAGACCATTCAAGAATTTCTGAAGCTGAAAATGCTGGTGTAAAATCTGTTCCTGCTCTAGTAACTCCAAACGGAAACGTGCTTCATATTAACTTTGGTGCATCTATGGAAACTGTAAAAGGTTAATTTTGCTTTTTATAGTTAGGATTACTAACTTTGCCTGTCAACAATAATGTTGACAGGCTTTTTTTATGAACGATACTATTTTTAATCCAACACATCAAGAAACCAATCTTTCTAGCAAAATTGTAGCTGGTTTAGAGCGAATTTCTGAAGCTTTTAAAGTATTGCTTTGGGAAAAGGCTAAACTTTTAGGTTTAAGTCCTATTCAAATTCAAATTTTAATTTTTATAAATTATCATAAGCTTGAATTTTGCAATGTGAGTCATCTCGCTAAAGAATTTAACGTTACAAAACCAACAATAAGTGATGCCGTTAAAGTTTTAGTACATAAAACATTGATTGAAAAAGTCTTTTCTTCATCAGATAGCAGACGTTATGCCATTCAACTATCCAATTCTGGTAAGACAGTTGTTTCAAAAACTGAAAATTTTGCTCACCCTTTAAAAAAGCAATTAAACACCATTGATAATGACGATTTAGAGTCAACTTTTAATACACTTAGTAAACTCATATATAAATTAAACCAAATAGAAGTTTTAACGGTTCAGCGTACTTGCTATGGTTGCAGATTTTATCAAAAAAATAACAATCAACATTTTTGTAGTTTATTAGATAAGGAATTATTGAATTCTGAAATACGTATTGATTGTAATGAATTTGAAGAGAAAGTTTAATAGTAAACCGTTATTGTGAGGAGGAACGACGTAACAATCTGTTGATTGGAAACTCAAAACTTAAAGTAATCGACAAACAGATTCTTACGCTTTTTTTCTAATGAAAAAGCTCAGAATGACGTCAGCATTAAACATCTAGTATTAAGAGAGAGTACTATAATTATCAGATAGAGATATGAAAATCTCAAAATTATTTAATTTTCCATTTTTCATATACTTTTAGGGGCTTTATTTTATACTAATTCAACTTATACATATAATTTTGCTCCTTCAACTCATCTAAAAGTTCTTGAGACACTTTCACCTTTTGTCTTCTACTAGGCATTTGTAATTTTATTTTCTCCTCAACATCATACACTAAAAAATTAAGCATATGGTTTCCAGGGTGCATCTGCAATAACTCTTTTAAAGCAATAATTTTGTCTTCTTTTAAATCATTAATATTTACCTGAATAGACAATTTCTTGGCATAGTTCTCTAACACGTCATGCAACAATTGAAAACTATTAAATTGCAATCTCGGATCGCTTTTTTTACCTGTATCCTTATTTACCCAGCCATCGCGAACAAAGGTTTTAACAAACACAAAGTTATTTTGCATTAAAAAATGCCTGTGCTTTAAATACTCTTCGCCAAAAATTCTAAATTCATAACTATCGGTGTAATCTTCAACAGTAAACATACCCCAACCTTTACCTTGCTTACTAACACGATGCTGCACTTCGGTTATTACACCACCAAAAACAAGCTCTCTATTTACATAAGGTTCTAGAGTATTAAACATGCCTATAGTAGCATTACAAAAGGTTTTCATTTCGGTTTTAAAATCATCCAACGGATGTCCCGAAATATAAATACCAACAACCTCCCTTTCCTGTGCTAGTTTTTCCATAGTCCCCCACTCTTCACAGGGTGGTACCTCGGGTTCGGCAATTTGCACTTCACTACTATCGCCAAACAAACTTACTTGTGCAGAATTCTCATTTTCTTTATGCTTATGGGCATATTTAATGGCTTTTTCTAAAAAGGTAATATCATCACCTTCTTTATGGAAATATTGCGCCCTATGTGTGTCTTCAAAACAATCAAAACCACCTGCCAAAGCTAAATTTTCAAATGCTTTTTTATTAGCAGCACGCAAATCGATACGCTTTGCTAAATCGAAAATAGATTTATATGATCCATCTTCTTTCCTATTATCTACAATAGTCATTACCGCACCATGACCAACACCTTTTATAGCACCCATACCAAAACGAACCGCATTATCCTGATTTACCGAAAACTTATAAAACGATTCGTTTACATCAGGACCAAGAACGGGCAATTTCATACGCTTACACTCTTCCATAAAAAAGGTAACCGATTTAATATCATTCATATTATTCGATAAAACGGCTGCCATATATTCCGCAGGATAATGTGCTTTTAAATACGC
Organism: uncultured Flaviramulus sp.; assembly: GCA_947487155.1. Lineage (GTDB taxonomy): Bacteria > Bacteroidota > Bacteroidia > Flavobacteriales > Flavobacteriaceae > CANLXL01. The sequence continues at coordinate 19,447 of CANKVS010000053.1, read as the reverse complement.
AGTTTGATACGCTATCCAAGCATAACATGTAGAGTGCGATTTGTTAAATGCGTAACTAGCAAAAGCTTCCCAATCTTTCCAAACCTTTTCTAAAATTTTCGCATCATGACCATTTGCACTAGCTTGCTCAACAAATTTAGGTTTCATTTTATCAAGTACCGCAATTTGCTTTTTCCCCATAGCCTTACGCAACACATCGGCTTCACCTTTTGTAAAATCTGCCAATTTTTGTGAAAGTAACATAACTTGCTCTTGATACACCGTAATACCATAAGTTTCTTTTAAGTACTCCTCCATGGCTGGTAAATCGTACTCAATCTCTTCATCACCATGTTTTCTACGCACAAAACTTGGAATATATTCCATTGGTCCTGGACGGTACAACGCATTCATTGCAATTAAATCTTCAAAAACGGTAGGTTTTAAATCTTTAAGATGTTTTTGCATCCCAGGAGATTCATATTGGAACACACCAACGGTTTCTCCTCGTTGAAATAAAGCATAAGTTTCTTCATCGTCTAGCGGAAAATTATCTGGATCGAGCTGAATATTATGTTTTGCCTTAACAATTTTAACTGTGTCTTTAATTAGGGTCAAGGTTTTTAATCCTAAAAAATCCATTTTTAATAAACCTGCGTCTTCTACTACCGAATTGTCAAATTGTGTAACATATAAATCTGAATCTTTTGCTGTTGCTACGGGTACGAACTTCGTAATATCATCTGGTGTAATAATAACACCACAGGCATGGATACCAGTATTCCTAACCGAACCTTCAAGTGTTCTAGCTAGATTTACAGTTTCTGAACTTAAATCGCTGCCTTCCGATATATTTAAAAGTTCATTAACTTTTTCAAGCTCTTCAGCTCGAAACATGTCTTTTAATTTCTTTTCATCTGCACCAAATATCTTATGCAGTTTAGACATGTTTGGAATTAATTTCGCAATTCTATCGGCATCAAATAAAGGTAAATCTAATACACGAGCGGTGTCGCGAATAGACGATTTTGCAGCCATAGTACCGTAGGTAATAATTTGAGCCACTTGGTTACTGCCATATTTATTGATTACATAATCCATAACGCGACTTCTGCCTTCATCATCAAAATCAATATCAATATCGGGCATACTAATACGGTCTGGATTTAAGAAACGCTCAAAAAGCAAATCGTACTTAAGCGGATCTATATTGGTTATCCACAAACAATAAGCTACCACCGATCCTGCAGCAGAACCACGACCTGGACCTACCGATACATCCATATTTCGGGCTTCGCGAATAAAATCTTCAACAATTAAAAAATACCCTGGATAACCCGTGTTTTCAATAACACTCAATTCAAAATCGAGGCGTTCAATCACCTCTTCCGAAAGGTCTTCGCCATAACGTTTTTTAGCACCTTCAAATGTTAAATGTTTTAAAAAGGCATTTTCACCACGTTTACCGCCATCAGCTAAATCTGCATCATCCTTAAACTGGTCTGGAATATCGAAAGCTGGTAATAAAACATCTCGTGCTAGCTGATACGCTTCAACCTTATCTACAACGTCTTGAATATTACTTATCGCTTCAGGAACATCCTTAAAGAGATTCTTCATCTCATCTTGCGACTTAAAATAATAATCTTGATTTGGCAATCCGTATCTATAACCACGACCACGACCAATAGGTGTTGCTTGCTTTTCACCATCTTTTACGCACAATAAAATATCGTGTGCATTGGCATCATCCTGCTTACAATAATAAGTGTTATTGGTTGCAACCAGCTTAACATTATGTTTTTTAGAAAATTGAATTAAAACTGGGTTTACACGATTTTCATCTTCTTGATTATGGCGCATAAGTTCTATATACAAATCGTCTCCAAATTGAGATTTCCACCAAAGTAGTGCGTCTTCTGCTTGATTTTCGCCAATATTTAGAACCTTACTTGGCACTTCGCCATATAGGTTCCCTGTTAATACAATTAAATCTTCTTTATATTCTTCTATTAATTTTTTATCAATCCTTGGTAAATAATAAAACCCGTTTACAAAGGCATGCGATGATAATTTTGCCAGATTATGATACCCATTTTTATTTTTTGCAAGAAAAACAACTTGGTAGCCATTATCTTTTCTAGATTTATCTAAATGATTTTCACAAACAAAAAACTCGCAACCAATTATGGGTTTAATCTCTTTAACGGTTGGTTTTTCACCACCTTCAATAGCCGCTTCAATTTTTGCTTTTGCGCTTTTATTATGTTTATTTACGGCATTCACAAAGTGAAAAGCGCCCATCATATTAGCATGATCGGTTAATGCGACTGCTGGCATATTGTGTGCTGCTGCCGAAGCTACTAAATCTGCCACACCAATGGTAGATTGTAATACCGAAAACTGAGAATGATTATGAAGGTGTACAAAATCGACATCTTTTAATTCTGAAACATTTTGTTCTATAGCTTCCGAAGAAATCTCAACAGATTGTGCTTTTTGTAATCGTTCGTTTATTTTAGCACTTTCTCTTTTAAGATTAATATGTTTTAATCCTATAAGCTGAATTTCGCTTGGGTTAGCCGCCTTAAAATTTGTAAAATAATCTGGTTGTACATCTAGTTGTTCTTTGGTGTATTCTCCTAAACGAAGTAACTCAAAAAAGCATCGTGTAGTTGCCTCAACATCGGCAGTGGCATTATGTGCTTCGACAAAACCAACATTAAATAAATGCTCGTGCAACTCCGATAAGGTTGGGAGTTTAAATTTGCCATAACGCCCTCCTGGAATTTGACATAAACTTGCCGTATGTTCTGTACATGTATCTAAAACAGGGAGTTCTTGTAAGGCGTTAACAATATCTTCCCTAACAAATTCTGCACCCATAATATTAAGGTCGAATTTCACATTTTGTCCAACTACAAATTTTGTCTTCCCTAAAGCATCATTAAATTTTTCTAAAACTTCAACTAACGGAATACCTTGTTCTTGAGCCAATTCTGTAGAAATACCATGAATTTTCTCTGCATCATAAGGAATATTAAACCCGTCTGGTTGTACCAAATAATCCTGACTTTCAACACAATTACCCATAGCATCATGCAATTGCCATGCAATTTGTATACACCTTGGCCAATTATTGGTATCTGTAATTGGGGCATCCCAACGTTTTGGTAATCCGGTGGTTTCAGTGTCAAAAATTAAGTACATTTTTCTTTGTATTCGTTGATTTGTGTATTTGTCTTATCGAAAATAACGAGTCTATAAAAATACAGAGAAATGATAGCTTTTTAAAGCGAAGTTATAAACAATTGTAAACAACGTTTCATTTTTTCATTTCAATAAAATTATACTACTTTAGAGCTTTAAAATTAATGTTATGAAATTTAAACTACTCTCACTATTAATTGCTATGTCTTTATATAATTGTACCAATCCTAATACGACTTTATATGTTGGAACGTATACAAAAGGTGATAGTGAAGGTGTTTATAAATTCTTGTTTAACACAGAGACTGGAGAATTAAGTAACAAACAATTAGCGGTTTCAACAGATAACCCTTCGTTTATTACTTTTTCACCAGATAAAAATTACATCTATGCCGCTGGAGAAGGTAGTACAAGTGCTGCTTCTGCTTTCGAAGTTCTTGAAGATGGCTCTTTAAAATTAATAAACACCGTTAGTAGCAATGGTAGTGGCCCATGCCATATTTCTGTTAATGAAACAGGAAATAAAGCTGTTGTTTCTAATTATGGTGGCGGTACTGTTTCAGTTTATTCCATTAATAATGATGGTGCTTTAAACAAGGCTTCACAAGTTTTTAATCATAACACAGATAGCATAGCTTCGCATGCACATTCAGCACAATTTTATAAGGATCAATTATACGTTTCAGACTTAGGAAAAAACGGTATTTACAATTATAAGCTTGAAAACGAAAATTATACATTAATGGATTCGTCTATTGTTAATATGACTAAAAATGCTGGTCCAAGGCATTTCTCTTTAACAAAAGATGGGCAATTTATATATATAATTAATGAATATGCTAATACTATAACATCGGGTAAAAAGACAACTAATGGCTTTGAATTATTAGAAAACATTTCAACTTTAGCTGATGATTTTAAAGGGAAAAGTTATTGTGCAGATATTCATTTATCTGAAAATGAATATTTTTTATATGGCTCTAATCGTGGTGAAAATTCTATTGTAGTTTTTAAACGAAACGTTACTTCTGGCACATTAGAAAAAATTCAAAATATAAGTGTTCATGGTGATTGGCCTCGTAATTTCACTATTGGTCCTAATGGGAAATTCCTGTTGGTTGCCAACCAAAACAGCCATAACATTTCTGTTTTTAAAATTGATAAAAACACTGGTAAACTTAACTTTTTACATGCGGTAGAATTGCCATCGCCAGTTTGTTTATTGTTTTAATTCAAACTTGATTTATACCCTATTGATTTACAACCTGTAAACTATTTTAGTTCTAACAAAATAAAGTATTGTAAATTAGAAAAATATAGTATCTTTGCGCTCTCATTAATAACAGAGGTCGAGAACCTCATTAATTAATTATTATGCCAGTAAAAATTAGATTACAAAGACACGGTAAAAAAGGGAAACCTTACTATTGGATTGTTGCAGCAGATGCACGTTCAAAAAGAGATGGTAAATACTTAGAAAAATTAGGTGCTTACAATCCAAACACTAACCCAGCAACAATAGAATTAAATGTTGATGGTGCAGTAAAGTGGCTACAGAATGGTGCACAACCAACTGATACCGCTAAAAACTTATTATCTTACAAAGGTGCTTTATTAAAAAACCATCTTGCAGGTGGTGTTAGAAAAGGTGCTTTAACTGAAGAGCAAGCAGAAGCAAAATTTGCAGCTTGGTTAGAAGAAAAAGAAGGTAAAGTTGGTGCAAAAGCTGAAGGTTTAGCAAAAGCTGAAGCAGATGCAAAAGCAAAAGCTTTAGATGCTGAAAAAGCAGTTAACGATGCAAGAATTGCGGCAGCAGCTCCTGTTGTTGAAGAAGAAGCTCCAGCTGAAGAAGCAGAAGCATCTAACGAAGAAGAATAAAAAACATTATTTTTATACTTTTAAAACCTGACAAAAATTTGTCAGGTTTTTTTGTTCAATCAAATTCGCAAAAGTTGGATTGAATAATTCCCACGAAAGTGGGAACTTCATCAGCATAGAGGTGATATATTTTAAAAGATTCCCGCCTTCGCGGAAATAAAAAAATTTGTGATGGTTAAAGACGATTGTTTTTATTTAGGTAAAATTGTAAAAAAGTATAGTTTTAAAGGTGAAGTTCTAGCAAAACTAGACACAGATGAGCCTGATATTTATGAAAACTTAGATGCTATTTTTGTAGATCTTCGAAATAATCTTGTGCCTTTCTTTATTGAGCACGCACAACTACATAAATCGGAATTACTGCGTATTAAATTTGAAGATGTAGATACTGAAGCAGATGCCGATGCTATAATGAAAAGTCATTTATATCTTCCTTTATCAGCGTTACCAAAACTCGATGGTGATAAATTTTATTTTCATGAAATTATTGGTTTTACTGTTGAAGATATAAACTACGGCAACATTGGCGTTATAAAAGGAATAAACGATTCTACAGCACAATCACTTTTTGAAATTGACAAAAATGGTATTGAAATATTAATACCTATGAACGATGAGTTTATTGAAAAGGTTGATAAAGGCAACAAAACCATTATTGTTAAAACTCCAGAAGGGTTGATTGATTTGTACTTAGAAGAATAATTGTCATTCTCACGCAAGTGGGAATCTCATAAATTGAAACTATAACAAAAATAGATTCCTGCTTTCGCAGGAATGACAAAAAATGAATAAACCATTTTCTTTCAAACGAAGCAGAAGAATTACGGAAAATTTTATCTGCAATAATCAATAAATCTTAAATCCAATTGGGTTTTGGAATTTAAAATTTGGTACTTTTAATGAAACCATTTCAATTCAAACAATTTACAGTAAACCAAGACCAATGTGCCATGAAAATTGGTACAGATAGTGTACTACTGGGTGCTTGGGCTTCAATAAAAAATAATTCGTTTTCTATTTTAGATATTGGTGCAGGAACAGGTGTTATATCGCTTATGCTAGCCCAACGCAGTCATGCAGAACTTATTGATGCTATTGAAATTGATGACAATGCTTACGAACAATGTGTTGACAATTTTGAACAATCGCCTTGGGGAGATCGCTTGTTTTGTTACCACGCATCACTCAAAGAATTTAATGAAGAAATTGAAGATAAGTACGATTTAATAATTTCTAACCCGCCTTTTTATTTACCCACTCTAGCTTCATCATCTCTCCAAGAGGGAGAGGAATTAATGTCTAATTCACGAAAAACGGCAAGATTTCAAGACGCTATGCCTTTTGATCATTTAATTGAAAGTGCTTCAAATTTACTTTCAGAGCATGGTACTTTTTCGGTTATTATTCCTTTTAAAGAAGAAACCCATTTTATCAATTTAGCTTCAAAAGTAAACTTATTTCCAAACAGGGTGCTGCATGTAAAGGGTACACCAACATCAACTATAAAACGAAGTTTATTAGAGTTTTCATTCCGCGAAAGCGTTATTGACAAATTAGAACTTATTATTGAAACCGAACGGCATCAATACACACAAGATTACATTGATCTCACAAAAGATTTCTACTTAAAAATGTAATCAAATCGATATAGATTAGTTAAATTTGAAGATAAAAAATGAGAAATCCTTAAAAAAACACAAGAGTAATTACAATTATAACAATTACTTGTTTTTGTAAGCATAAACTAATCTTAAATGAAGCCAGATTTATTTGAAGCTCCAGATTATTATAATTTGGATGATTTATTAACAGACGAACATAAATTGGTACGTGATGCCGCAAGAGCATGGGTAAAACGAGAAGTGTCTCCTATTATTGAAGATTATGCTCAAAAAGCAGAGTTTCCTACTCAAATAATTAACGGATTAGCTGAAATTGGAGCCTTTGGTCCATACATTCCTATAGAGTATGGCGGTGCTGGTTTAGATCAGATTTCTTATGGCTTAATTATGCAAGAAATAGAACGTGGCGATTCTGGAGTGCGTTCAACTGCTTCTGTACAATCCTCGTTAGTTATGTATCCCATTTGGAAATACGGCAACGAAGAACAACGTAATAAATATTTACCAAAATTAGCGAGTGGCGAATGGATAGGATGTTTTGGTTTAACCGAGCCCAATCATGGTAGTAATCCTAGAGGTATGGTAACTAATTTTAAAGACATTGGTGATTATTACCTTTTAAATGGTGCCAAAATGTGGATTAGTAACGCTCCTTTTGCTCAGGTTGCTGTAGTTTGGGCAAAAAATGAGGAAGGGAGAATACATGGTTTAATTGTTGAACGTGGTATGGAAGGGTTTTCTACGCCAGAAACATACAATAAATGGTCGCTTCGGGCAAGTGCAACTGGTGAGTTGATTTTTGATAATGTAAAAGTTCCTAAAGAAAACTTATTACCAAATAAATCTGGACTTGGCGCACCACTTGGTTGTTTAGATTCTGCACGATATGGCATTGCATGGGGTGCTATTGGTGCAGCCATGGATTGCTACGACACGGCACTTAGATATAGTAAAGAACGTATGCAGTTTGGGAAGCCTATTGGTCAGTTTCAACTACAACAAAAAAAACTTGCTGAAATGATTACCGAAATTACAAAAGCACAGTTATTAACTTGGAGGCTTGGTGTTTTACGTAATGACGGTAAAGCGACATCGGCGCAAATATCGATGGCAAAGCGCAATAATGTTAACATGGCTATAAATATTGCTCGTGAAGCTAGACAAATACTTGGAGGTATGGGTATTACTGGCGAATATAGTATTATGCGCCATGCAATGAATTTAGAAAGTGTTATTACTTACGAAGGTACACATGACATTCATTTACTAATTACTGGTTTAGATATTACGGGGTTAAATGCTTTTAAGTAATCGCTAAAAATGATTATAACACCACACTTTAATTTTAGTGAAAATTGCATATAAAATCTGTATTAACTACACATTTTTTTTGTGAATAAATTATTGACATATATCTTTGTAAAAAGGTAATTCTTGTCTAAAATTAGTGCCTCTTTTTTTGTTTTTTTATACTTGGTTGCTATGTTAAAACCAGTGCAACCATACGTTGAATATGTGCTTAATCAAGATTATATTTCAGATTTTTTATGTACTAATAAAGACAAACCAGAATTACAATGCCATGGCAAATGCCATTTAGTTAAACAAATTGAAAAACAACAAGAAAACGAGCCTTTTGCTTCTTTAAGAGTGTCTTTAGAAAATTACCCTATCGGATTTGTAAACATATATAGATTATCGCCGTTTCAACATTTTTCAACGTCTATAAAAGATAAAAATTTCTTTTACCAAAAATTATATCATTTCGATTATAACTATACTGCTTTTCAACCGCCAGATTCTGTATAATTTATACTTGTTTTTTTGAATAAAACTTATTGATTTTAGAGGGTTTCGCTTGTTTTTATAAATGAAAATAAACCCTGCTCCCGATACATTTTTATTAGAAATTACAACACATTTATTTAATTTCTTCGGAATAATACCCGTTAAGAAACCTAACCTATTACACACAATTTTATAAAATATACAATGAAAAAATTATTCATTGCAATGCTATGCGTTGCAAGCTCTATAACTTACGCACAACACGACCATAATCAACATAAATCAACTTCAAACACATGGACTTCAAACAGACCAGATGGTCATGCACCAATTTCTGTTATGGCAGACCACACACACCACAAAGGAGGTGTAATGCTATCATATCGTTACATGACTATGGATATGCGCCAATTAAGACAAGGTAATGATGATGCTACTAATGCCGACGCTTTTTCTAATTATATGGTGGCTCCACAAGATATGGTTATGAACATGCATATGCTTGGTGCAATGTATGCGCCGTCTAATAAAATAACTTTAATGGTTATGGCAAATTATTTAGAAAACAACATGACTTTACAAATGCGTAATGGCAACCAATTTTCGACAAATACAACTGGTTTTGGCGATGTTTCTGTAAATGCATTGTATAGTATTTTTAATAAAAATAGAAAAGCATTACATCTTCAATTAGGCGTTTCAATTCCAATAGGAAATATTGAAGAAAAAGGTGTATTACCAGTTTCTATGGGTAATACTCTACAGTTGCCTTACCCAATGCAAACAGGAACAGGATCTTTTGGCACTAAATTAGGGTTAACTTATTTAGGGCAGTGCGATAAATTCTCGTGGGGACATCAATTAACAGGAATGATAAATATTAACGATAATTCCCAAGATTATAAATTTGGAAATCGCTATAATTTTAACAACTGGTTTGCTGCAAAAGCTGGAGATAATTTAAGTGTTTCTATTAGATTAGAAGGTTTAATTATTGAAGAAATTAAAGGCAGCAGTAACTTATTAAACCCAATGATGATAACTACTTCTGATACTAAAAACTCTGGCGGCACTTATGTAAATACAGGTTTCGGGCTTAATTATTTAGTTACAAACGGGGGCTTAAAAGGTTTGCGTTTTGCAACTGAATGTACTACACCTATTTATCAGGATTTAAATGGTATTCAATTAAAACAGAATTATAATTTAACTTTCGGGATGCAATATGCATTTCATTAAAATACACAAAAAAACCCTTCGAATTTTCGAAGGGTTTTATTAAACCAACCAAACTAAAAAACTAACTTTTCTTTTTCTTAGCCATTATATAGTCGAATACTTTTTTAAAATCTTACAGAATTTTTTATTTTTTTTTATTTATCGTTTTTTTAACCCGTAATTTTTAACCTGAATTCGATATAAGAATCACAGATAAAAGCCAATAAATATGCTAGATTCAACTTATAATTAGCATAGACTAGCTGGCGCTAGTTTATGTTAATTTAAGGAAGAAGATGGTGTATTTATTGGCTTTTAGCTTGAAATTAATAGTCTCTATAGGTTATATTTTGCTTGTAAGATGACTATTTTACGTAAATATATGATAAACATTTAATTATATTAATAATCTCATTTTTCTTAGGTCAAATTCAGGTTTTTAGCTAAAAAACCATCAAATTACACCCTCGAATATCAGAATTATCAAAACGCCCAATAACCTCAAAACTTCCATTTTTATATACGCGTCCTAAATCTTGAGTTGCAATAAAAGAGCAAGAGTTAATATTTGCTAAATCAATTACATTTATACCACCAGTTTTCCCTTGTGGTAAAATGGTTAATGCATCTTCTGTATCTCGTGTTAAAATACGCATCCAATTGGGGCAATTAAACAAACCTTTCCCGTTTGAATATCCTTGACTTAAAAGCTCGGTCATACCGTATTCGCTATGTATGTTTTCAACTCCAAAACCTTGCTTTAATTGTTTATGGAGCTCGCCTCTAATGAGTTCTTTTCTACGCCCTTTCATACCACCAGTTTCCATAATAATAGTATGTTTCAAATTAAATTGATGCGTTTCTACCAAATCTAACAAAGCAAATGAGACACCAATTAGCAACACTTTTTTTCCTTGGGAGTCTAAATCTGTTAAGGTGTCTTTTAGTTCAGATATATTATTTAAATAAAACCCACTCGCTTCGTTTTTAGATTGCAAAATCATTTCATTCACCATATATATTAACGACGATCCTTCTCGTTCTAAATACGATGGTAATAATGCTAAAACCACATAGTCTTTAATTTCTCCATAAAACTGATGAAACCCTTTAGTAAAACTGTGTTTATAAATTTCTAAATCTGTTACATAATGCTTACTTGTTGTATGTCCTGTAGTACCAGAGCTACTAAAAGTTGCTTTTATTGCTTGGTTTGAACTTAAAACACAGTGAGATTTAAAAAACTGAATAGGTAAAAAAGGAATGTCTTCTATGGTTTTAATATCGCTAGGATGTTTATAAAGCAAATCGCAAAACGACCGATATACCTTATTATTATTAAACTGAAAATTAAAAACTTGCAACGCTAAATCTTCAAATTCGGTTTCATTTTTAATATTAAAAATAGTGCAGCTATCTATCATTTATACATCATCAAAAACAATACAACAAAAGTATATAAAATAAAAAAACAACCTAATAGGTTGCTTCTAAATACTGAAATAACATTAAAGTTATTTTATTACCAATTTCCTGGTTTCACTAATACCGTTTTCGGTAATCTTTAAAATATAAACACCTGTGCCTAATCTGGAAATATTTAATTCTTTTCCAATTAGTTTTTCAGAGAAAATTAGTTTACCTAAAACGTTAAAAATTTCAACTTTCTTAGTTAAACCGCGTTTTGATGTAATATTTATGTATTGTTTTCCGTTATTAACTGGGTTCGGAAAAATTGAAAGCCCCTCAATGTTCTCTTTTACTAACGCACTACTAGTGCTAGCTTGAGAAAACCCTTGTTGGGTTATCAAAAACATTAAAGCAAAAAGTGTAGTTAAAAAGTAGTTTTTCCTCATTCTTATCTTTCAATGGTTAAATGTAATAAAATATTACAAAATTTGTACCAAAAAAAATGTTAAAGATTTCTACTTTTTATCGAAAAGTGAATTCTATGTAAGTTTAGTGTTACCATATTGTTATTTGTTATTGAATGTTAACTATATTATGGTATTAGTTTTATCTTTACTTCAAGAAATTGATTCTTTTTAAATTTAAATGAATAAAAAAGATATTAAAATATTACTGGTTGATGATGAACCCGATATTCTTGAAATAGTTGGATACAATTTATCAAACGAAGGGTACCAAGTAATTACAGCAACAAACGGTGTTGAAGCTGTTAAAAAAGCTAAAAAAGAATTACCTCAACTAATTATTCTTGATGTAATGATGCCCGAAATGGATGGCATTGAAGCTTGCGAAATAATTAGGAAAAATGAAGATTTAAAAAATACGATTATTACATTTTTAACTGCAAGAGGTGAAGATTATTCACAAGTTGCAGGTTTTGATGCTGGTGCCGACGATTATATTACAAAACCCATAAAACCCAAAGTTTTAGTTAGTAAGGTAAAAGCACTTTTAAGACGTTTTAAAGAAGATGATAAAAGTAATACCGTTAAAATAGGACACTTAGTAATAGACAGGGAAGCTTATAAAATTTCGTTAAAAGGAAATGAGATTATTCTACCTAGAAAAGAATTTGAATTACTATCTTTATTAGCATCAAAACCAGGTAAAGTTTTTAAACGCGATGAAATACTTGATACTGTTTGGGGAAATGAAGTTGTTGTAGGTGGTAGAACTATTGATGTTCACATTCGTAAACTTCGCGAAAAAATTGGAGACAATAGCTTTAAAACAGTAAAAGGTGTTGGCTATAAGTTTGTAGAGTAATGCAACCAAAATTTAAAAGATCATATAAATTTGCGATAAAAACATCGTTTTATATAACACTCTATGTAGCGCTCTTAACGAGTGCTTTTTTATATTACTTTTTTGAGTTTATTTGGTGGATTGTACTTGCATTTTCTACAAGCATCTATTTCTTTTCTTTTATAGTAGTGCAATATCGAGTAGAACATTTTATTTATAGACGTGTTAAAAATATATATGACGACTTAACACTTTTAGAATCGGCGAGTTTAACAAAAGGTACAATCACCACAGATATGCAAACACTTACCCAAGAGATTGATCGATTTGCGCGTGATAAAAAAATTGAAATTGAAGCACTTAAAGGACGAGAAAAATACAGGAAAGAGTTTTTAGGAAACGTATCTCATGAATTAAAAACCCCATTATTCACGGTTCAAGGCTACATTTTAACATTGCTAGATGGTGCCATGGATGATGAAAATATTAGAGAAAAATATTTACAACGGGCTAATAAAGGTGTAGAACGACTAAGTTATATTGTAAAAGATTTAGATATGATTACCAAGCTTGAAGTAGGTGATTTAAGTCTAAATATAGCCATTTTTGATATTGTAGCATTAATAAAAAATGTATTTGATACGTTTGAAATTCGAGCAACCAAGAAAAAACAAACCCTTACTTTTGATACCGACTACAACACGCCAATTATGGTTAGAGCAGATAAAGAGCGTATACAACAAGTATTGGCAAATCTTGTAGTAAACTCTTTAAAATATGGTAGTGAAAAGGGAACTACCGAAATAAGCATAGAAAACCTAATTAAAAACAAAGTTATTGTTAGAGTTACCGATAATGGCGAGGGTATTGAAAAAACGGATTTACCAAGGCTATTTGAGCGTTTTTATAGAGTAGACAAAAGTGGTTCTAGAAAAGAAGGCGGGTCTGGTTTGGGTTTATCTATAGTAAAACATATTATTGAAGCCCACCACGAAAAAATATATATAGAAAGCGAAATTGGAGTAGGTAGCGAATTTTCATTCACCCTCGAAAAGGCTAAATAATGCTTTAAAATTCACTTCAAAATCAACGCTTTTTAACCCATAATAAGAGTCCATATTTTTAAGTTTATCAAAAGTAAAACTATCCTGACTACAACTAGGAACTAGATTTAAGTTCGTAAATCGTTTGGCTAAATATTCCTGTTCATACTGTCCTGGTGTTGGAATAAAAAAGGCTTTTTTATTCAACTTCGTTAAATCCATAATAGTGGTGTATCCTGCCCTTGAAATAATTAATTCACTTTCGTTTATTGTTTTTTCTAACAAACTTGAAGTCATAAAATTATAAACAGTCATATTTCCTTGGTAATCAATAGCTTGCTTGTCTTCTACAACACCTCTAACTAAAATAATTTGATCTTTGCTATTTTTTAATTCTTTTAATAGCTTATCTTCTAACAAGGTGCGTTGTGGTTCTGGACCAGAAAGTAACACCAACACATCATTAACAATAGGTGTGTTTCGCTTTTTAAATCTACTTAAAGGTCCTATGTGTTTAATTGGTAATGCTGAAGAGTTAACATGACCTAGTTTACCACTTAAGTTATATTTCAAATTAGTATCGGGCACCCAACACGCATCATACTTTTTAATAATTTTTTGATGCATTTTTGTGCTTAACCATGTTGTTGTTCCGCTTAAAACATTCAATTGATGGCTGATAAACACTGAAGGAACATTGTTGTTATATACCCCAAATCTGTTATCAGAAATTATGCCCGAAATATTAAATGTTTTCACTATCAAATTAACCGCTTTCTTTTCTGCTTTAATAATCCTAACAAGCTTTGGAGTAGCTGTTATCAGCTTAAATTTTAAATATTTTCCTTTTTTAGGATAGCAGATACCATAGGACGGAAGTTCAACACAAATAAGCTCTGGAAATTCTTTTTTTAAAAATGCTAACGCAGCACCATCACTCGCAATTACAGGCTCAAAATCATATAAAATTAACGCCTTAATAATAGGAATACATCTTGCAGCATGACCTAAACCCCAATGTAATGGTGCTACTAAGATTCGTTTTTTTAAATTCATCAAATTAGAGAGTATTGATTTTTTAGAGGTTTAATACAATAAAGTCGTTTAAACTTTTTTGAATTATAGTTCTTAATTTGTTGCATGCGACATCCATTTAATCTTTTCTTGGGTATCCCATTTTCGTTATAGATGTTTTATTAAAAACAAAGATAAAGCTAAAATGTTTCCTTAATTTTACCAAAATTTTAAATAATAGTGGGAAGTAAAAATAAGCTTAGACGTTTTAAGGAGAATGAAACCTTTTCAAATGTATTTCAACCAACTAGAGATGAATTAACAAACGCTAATTTTGAATTAAAAGGTAATTGGAGAACATCTGTTTTTAAAAATGATAATCCGTTAGTTTTAGAATTAGGTTGCGGTAAAGGCGAGTATACTGTGGCATTAGCACAAAAATATCTTAATAAAAATTTTATAGGAATAGATATTAAAGGTGCCCGATTTTGGCGTGGTGCAAAAACTGCTTTAGAAGATAATATTGATAATGCAGCTTTTTTACGAACACAAATAGAGCTTATTGATTATGCGTTTGCTAAAAACGAAGTTGACGAAATTTGGATTACTTTCCCCGATCCTCAAATAAAATATAAACGCACCAAACATCGCATGACGAATGCTAAGTTTTTAAAGCGTTATAAACAAATATTAAAACCCGAAGGCGTGATAAACTTAAAAACCGACAGCGAGTTTATACATGGTTATACACTTGGTGTGCTTCATGGCGCTGGACACGAGGTGCTTTATGCCAACCACAATGTGTACAAACAAGAAGGAAGCCCCGAAGAAGTTACAAGCATTCAAACCTACTACGAATCGCAATATTTAGAACAAAACAAACCAATTACGTATATTAGATTTAAAATTAAATAGTATTGGATATTACGTTTATCTTTTTTTTGGGGTTAATATTAGCCTTAGTTGGAGTTATCCCTCCTGGTTTATTAAACATGACTGCCGCCAAAATAAGTTTAAAAGAAGGGCACAGTAGAGGTATTATTTTTTCAATTGGTGTTTGTGTTATTGTTATTGCTCAAACTTATATTGCAGCAATTTTTGCACGATATTTAAGTAATCATCCAGAGGTAATCGAAGTGCTTCAGCGTGTAGCATTTGTTATTTTTATTTTAATAACCATCTACTATTTACTTATAGCAAAAGAAAAGACTAAAACACAAATAGAACCTCAAATTAGAAGTAAACACAGTCGGTTTTTTCAAGGTATTCTGCTATCTGCTATAAATGTATTTCCTATTCCGTACCAAGCTTATATGACTATTACTTTAGCATCGGCTGGTTGGCTTGATTTTGAGCAAATAAGTATTCTTAGCTATGTTGCAGGTGCTGTTTCTGGTACTTTTGTTATGCTATATATGTACATTTTTTTCTTTGATAAAATTAAAGGAAAAACGATTACTTCTCAAAAAAATATGAATTATATTATAGGAGGCATTACGGGTATTATTTCAATAATTACACTTATAAATATAATTAAAGAACTATAGCGAAATAACCTTGGAACAGAAATGATACAACAAATACATATTACATCTAACAAATTAAATAGATGAAACCAGAAACTTTAAATTTTTTCGATAAAGTTTACGAGGTTGCAAAACTGGTACCTTATGGCAGAGTTACTAGCTACGGGGCTATTGCTACCTATTTAGGTGCAGCAAGAAGTGCTCGTATGGTTGGTTATGCCATGAATGGCTCTGGGGGTAAAGACGTTCCTGCACATAGAGTGGTAAACCGAAAAGGCTTGCTTACAGGTAAACATCATTTTGATGGTACAAATTTAATGCAACAGCTTTTAGAAAGTGAAGGTATTGAGATTATTGACAACCAAATTCAAAATCTAGAACGTGTTTTTTGGGATCCTTCTAAAGCGTTATAACTATTTCCCTTTTAAGATTAAAAGAAAATACCAACACCAAAAGTTACTGTAGAAAATTTTTGTGACCCAATTCTTAGGTGTTCGTATCCTCCAGAAACTTTATACTGTTTTATGTGGTAATTTAAAAGTCCGGTAAATTTATTTATTGTCTTTTCATTAATTAGTGTCTGATTAAAATTGCTAACAATACTAATAGGCTTAACAAGAAATGCTTCTGCTCCCAAGCCATAGGTAAAACCTATATCATTTACATCACCATCAACGTAAGATGTTCCTAATCCCCACCATAAATCAAAACGTTCGGTTCGTACGCGATAATACTTGGCTAAAGCCGTATATATAGCTAGCGTATTCTTCCCAAAATTGGGGTTATCCTCCCATAATTGTAAATAATCTACTTCCAATCCTAACCGTTTTAAAAATCGCATATCTAGGTTTAAATGGTTTCCATTTATTCTTGAATTTTCAAAAATATATCTATTCGCTATTCTTGTTCTAAAAATTTCGGAACCTTCATCCCAATTATAAGAATAATTTCCTTTTTCAGAATTTAGATACGGATACTTGGTTATTGTAGATTTACTCGCTTTATGTTCACTTTCAAAAGGCGTTTCAAAAACAGTATAATAACTTGCGTATAAGAAAACGTTCATCACTAAACGGCCTATTGTTTCTACAAAAAAATTATTTTCAGCATAAGTATCTTCAGTATTACTTTCTTTAACATTCTTAGATAAGCCTTCCCGTTTCGTTTCTTTTTTTAAGCTTTTTTCTGATTCTTCAATTTTCCCCTGTCCGTAACTTGTAACACTAATAAAAAATAAGAATGCAGTGTAAATAATAATGTTTTTCATTAAATACTTTTATTTAAAAAAACAAAGTACATAAACCATACCGCATTTTTATATTACTGAGATATTGAGACTATAAATCATTTCAATTAAACCGTTTTAAAATTTGAACAATTCACTGTATCTTTGTGTCTTAGATTAAATCTAAATAAACAAATGAAGCTTAATAAACAAGATATATTAAAGGCATTAGAATCAATTACTGTTCCTGGTGAAGGCCAAAACATGATTGAAAGTGGTGCCGTAAAAAATGTAATAACATTTGGAGACGAAGTTATTGTAGATATTACCATAAACAACCCCAGTTTACAAGCAAAAAAACGTGCCGAGGTTGATATTCTAAAAACCATTCACGAAAAAGTTTACGAAAAAGCTAAAATTACAGTTAACGTAAAAGTAGATGCGCCTGAAAAACCTGCTGTAAATGTTATTAAAGGAAAAGCAATACCTGGTATTAAAAACATTATTGCTGTTGCTTCTGGTAAAGGTGGTGTTGGAAAATCTACAGTAACCTCGAACTTAGGAGTAACTTTAGCTAAAATGGGGTTTAAAGTTGGTATTTTAGATGCCGATATTTATGGTCCTTCGGTTCCTATTATGTTTGATGTTGAAAACGAACGCCCATTAGCCGTAAATATTGAAGGGAAATCGAAAATGAAACCTGTTGAAAACTATGGGGTTAAAGTTTTATCTATAGGTTTTTTTACAAAACCAGATCAAGCGGTTGTTTGGCGTGGTCCTATGGCAGCAAAAGCATTAAATCAAATGATTTTTGATGCCCATTGGGGAGAACTAGATTTTATGCTTATTGATTTGCCTCCAGGAACTGGCGATATTCATTTAAGCATCATGCAATCGTTACCAATAACGGGTGCTGTGGTAGTAAGTACACCACAAAATGTGGCTTTAGCCGATGCCAAAAAAGGCGTTGCTATGTTTCAACAAGACAGCATTAATGTTCCTGTTTTAGGAATTATAGAAAATATGGCTTACTTTACACCTGAAGAACTACCAGAAAACAAATATTATATTTTTGGTAAAGAAGGCGCTAAACATTTAGCCGATGATTTAAAAGTGCCTTTTTTAGGCAATTTACCATTAGTACAAAGTATTCGTGAAGCTGGTGATATAGGTCGTCCTGCTGCCTTACAAACAGCAACACCTTTAGAGCAAGCTTTTGAAAAATTAACACAAAACGTTGTGCAGGAAGTCGTGAAACGTAATGACGATTTACCGCCTACCGAAGCAATTAAAATTACAACAATGGCTGGATGTTCAGCAGTTAAAAAACAATAATCCATTTTTTTCCTTTTCTAAGGAAAGGGTTAAAATGAGAAAAAAATAACACATGACTTCAGAAGAACTAAAATTAAACGTTGAAAAAGCCTTAGATGAAATTCGTCCATTCTTACAAACTGATGGTGGCGATATTTCACTACTATCAATAGAAAATGACAACCTTGTTAAAGTTCAACTTCAAGGCGCTTGTGTTGGTTGTAGTGTTAACCAAATGACGCTAAAATCTGGTGTAGAAATGACTATAAAAAAGTATGCACCACAAATAGAACAGGTTATTAATATTGAAGCCTAAAGTTGTTCTTTTTAATTCCTACTAAAATAATAGACAAAGATATTTTATAACTAATTTAGAAAGTTTAAATTTGCGACACGAATTATGATTTGCAACTAATTAGCTTGATAAAATATAATAATGGAACAAGATATAAATATAAAAATAACAGATAGAGATGGTGTAACCCACGATGTTGTTGCTCCTACAGATATGGCTATGAACCTTATGGAGGTTGTTCGTTCGTACGAATTAGCGCCAGAAGGTACCATTGGTGTTTGTGGTGGTATGGCTATGTGTGCATCGTGCCAATGCTATGTTACTAGTGAAACAGAATTGCCAGAAATGGGTGATGACGAAGAGGCCATGCTATCTGAAGCTTTTGATGTTAAAGATAACAGTAGGCTAGGTTGCCAAATACCAATAACTCTAGAAATGGAAGGTTTAGAGGTAGAATTGGCTCCAGAAAGTTAATAACTACTCTGTTTTAGATGCTTCATAAATAGCATTTAAAAGACTCTTTTTTTCTTTGGTATCATTTCCTAGGCACTTTCAGGAGTAGTTCAACCTATTGACTTTCAGTTATTTAATTTGTATTTTAGATAAAACAAAACCCCGAA
>CANKVS010000052.1 GCA_947487155.1 uncultured Flaviramulus sp. | reverse complement strand
CCCTAAAATATTCATCAAGGAAAGTCCTAAAAACATTATGTTTCTAAAAATTAACCTTACTCCTGAAAGTGCCTAGAAAGAAGTGTTTTGTCATTCCTGAGAAAGCAGGAATCTACAAATGAATAAATTATAGACAAAATATTACCTTACTTTTAATTCGGTCATAGTCTTTATAAATGCCTCTTGAATGTCGTGTTTAAAAATGTGTTCGTTTTTATTTGTTACCCATTTTCCGTTAGTAATTGTCCCTAATTGTATAAAAGAATCAGTGGCATAAACAATGGTAGACAATAAATTTTCTAAAGATGTACAACCCAACAAAGGCAAGTTTGCATCATAAACTACTGCATCAAGTGGTTCACCAACTTTAAAATAGTTGGTATTAAAATTATTCATGGCTTTTCTTCCTGCTTTTAAAGCCATATCAATACCAAACAATCCGCTATCTGCTTGATTAGGCATGTGGAAAGAATTTCGTTTATGTGTGGTTAAGCGTTGCCCGTAATCTAAAATTCTTAATTCTTCCAAAGGATTAAGTCCTACATGAGAATCTGTACCAATACTCCATTGGCCACCATGTTGTTGGTATAATGCTAAGGGAAAAATACCATCGCCTAAATTACCTTCGGTAGATGGACATAAAACAACATTTGCCCCTGCTTTAGCGATACCAGTAGTTTCTTCTTTTGTTATATGTGTGGCATGCACTAAATGATAACGATTGGTCATATCCACATTATCTAACATCCATTCTACGGGACGCTTATTTAAATAAACAATGGTATCCTCAATTTCTTTTAATTGCTCAGAAATATGAATATGAAAAGGAACATCTTTTGGAAATTCGGAAGCAACTCTTTTAATTAATTCTGGTTCTACACCACGCATGGAGTGGATACCAATAGCAATATTTGCACCCACATAGGTTTCGGTAACTTTTTCGCTGGCTTCATATAATTTTTGATAATCGTCTATAGTTGATGAAATAAAGCGACGTTGCCCATCAGTTGGTGCTTTTCCAAAACCACCTTTTTGATAAAAAACAGGAATTAAGGTGATTTTTATACCTACTTTTTTTGCAGCTGAAACCAATCGACTACCCATTTCTGCAAGATTGTTATAAGTGTTTCCTTTTTGGTCGTGATGCAAATAATGAAATTCGGCTACACTTGTATAGCCATGACGAAGCATTTCGGCATATAACATGGTGGCAATGGTTTCAAATTGATCTGGATTTATAGTAAGTGCCAGTTTGTACATGGCATCACGCCACGACCAAAAATCATCTGGAACACCTGTGCCTTCGTGTCGTTCGGCTAATCCAGCCATAGCATATTGAAAAGCGTGAGAGTGTGCATTCTGAAAACCTGGAATAGCAAACCCATTTACAAACTTAGAATTTTTAAGCTTTGAATTGTAATCAATTGAAGTAATTACCCCATTAATGTCAACCTGTACTTCAACATTACTTTTCCAACCTAGACTTGTTAAAAGTCCTTTAAACAAATATGATCTCATTAATTACTGAAATTATAAATTATGCATGCTTTGTATTAATCCTTCTAAGGTTGTTTTTAAAACCTGACGCATTTGGTTTGCACGAGTCTTATCAAAATTAAGCTCGCGATCGTCCATATATAAAATTTTATTCATTTCTAATTGTAGTGCATGAATATTGTTTTCAGGTTTTCCAAAATAACGTGTAATATGTCCGCCTTTAAATGGCGTATTAATATTAACTTGATAGCTCCCCGTTTTTAAACCCGAAAGTACTGTGTTCGTCAGTTTAGAATGTGCTGTTTTACCATCGTTATTCCCTAAAATAAGGTCAGGAAATTTGTCTTTTCTTATAGTAGGAACAAAAGCTCTAATAGAATGTGCATCCCACAAAAGTGCTTTTCCAAACTGAGTTTTTCGTGCTTCTAATAGACTTTCAATTTTTTTATAGTATGGCCAATAATAAGCTTCTAATCGTCTGTTAATTTCATTTGCATCTGGAATAAATTTCTTTTTCCTATAAATAGAATTCCCAAAAAAATCGGTGCTAGGAGTTAACCCTGTTATAATTCTGCCGTCATCATATAAAGGTGTACTTTCAGGGTCTCTATTAAGGTCTATTACCCATCTACTATACTTCGCTTTAATAATGGTAATTCCCATTTTACGAGCAAACTTGTATAGTTTGTCTACAAACCAATCGGTGTCATCTATTTGCTGTTGTAACCGCTTGTTATATTTGTTTTTTAACGCTTTAGGGAATGCTGTTCCTGCATGCGGAACACTTAATATAATAGGAATTAAACCTCCTTCAGCTTTAAAAATTTTATATGGCTTTTGCATATAACAAATTTATTACTAATTATTGATTGCCAATTAATAATTTAGATTGAAAAGTTTAAACGACTTCATTACATGTAAAATAAAAACGGTTACTTTTTTACAAGTCGTCGCATAGCAACCCACTGTTTTAACATGTCTCTAGCATCTTGAGCAGGATAACCTAAAACGGTATGTCCAGCTTTTACATTATTCATAACACCAGACCCTGCACCTACGGTAGCTCCAGATTCTATAGTTGTATGGTCTTTAATTGAAGCACTTCCACCAATAATAACACCATCTCCTAAAGTTACCGAACCAGCTAAACCACTATGTCCTGCCATAATACAAAAACGTCCCATAACACTGTTATGTGCTATTTGTACAAGGTTATCTATTTTACACCCATCACCAATTATTGTTGCACTAAACTTGGCACGATCTACACATGAATTAGCTCCAATTTCTACATAATGTCCAATAATAACATTGCCAATTTGCGGAACTTTTACTAGACCTCTTCCATCATCGCTTGGGCGATACCCAAATCCGTCTGCACCAATACTAACATTGGTATGGAAAATACAATGATTACCAATAATACAGCGTTCACGAATTACAGTTCCAGACCAAGCAATGGTATGATCTCCAATGGTGGTTTCATCAAAAACACAAACATTAGGGTATAGTATTACGTTATTACCTAAAATAACATCTTTACCAACATAGCAGTTAGCACCTATTTTGCACCCATCCCCAATAGTTGCAGTGTTATGAATTACAGCAGTAGGGTGAATATCTTCATCAAGTTTTGGAGCGGGAGGGTTAAAAAGCTCTAGTATTTTTGCCATAGCTAAATCGGCATTTTTAACTTTAATTAATGCTCGATTATCACTAGGTTCTACATTTAAATTATCGTTTATTACGGCAGCACAAGCTTTTGAGTTTGCCCAAAGTTTTACATATTTTGTACTTCCAATAAAAGTTATTTGATTGTTATTAGCGTTTTGTAATTGCTCAGGACCTTCAATTAGTTGATTTGTGTTTCCTATGAGTTCGCCTTTTAAAATGTTGTTAATTTCACTAATAGTGTAAGATGTCATTCGCAGTTTATAATTTAGGTTAGTTAGTTGTAAATCTAACGGAAATAAAATAGAAACTACGTTAATTTAATCTTCAATTCTATTATCATCAAAAGCTGACGGTAATAATTTTGGAATAAATTTAATAACAATAGGTAATAATAAGGCACCACCTGGTAGTAAAAATATGGCTAAACTAGGTATAGATTTAAAAATGTCTAGCAACTGGTCGTTAACCTTTTTGTGCTCGTCGGCATTTAAATCTCTAACTGTAGATTGCGAAATTAAAACCATAAGTTCTTTGCTGCCTTTTAGTTCTTTATACAATCTTTTACTGTTTCTAGATATGAGTTTACCAACCATTTTACTAGAATTATTATAAAAACTTTGTACTATGTTTTTAGAGCTAAGAAGTGCAATATTATCTTTATTTAGTGTGTAAAATGCATTTACAGTGGCTATAGATTTTTTTATTAATGCTGGTTGTAAAATTAAATCGTTACCTAATTGTGTTAAAAAATGTTGTTCGCTGTCGTCAATGGTTCTATCACTCCATGTTGCCATACATGCTAAATCTAGTAAATAGTATTTTTCTAAGGATGTATGTATATTGCTAATTGCTTTATTATAGTTAATATAGGTGTTATTTTGAAACCGTAATGACGATTCAAATAGTTTTATTAAACCATCATCATATTTATTTTTAGTGGTTTTAGCATTTAAAACATTTAAAGTTATAGACTCAATTGAAGCTTCTAAATTTTTTATATAGTTTATAGAAATAGATTCGTTTTTTAAAAACTCTTCATAAGCTAATACATCAATAAAAAGTAATGCATTTATTATAAAATAGTTGAAGTTTTTTGTGATGATATTATCATCAATTTGAATGCGTTTATGGATGATTTTTTCTAATTGCTCGTTAGATTTTGTACCACCTAAAAGCTCCTGAAAAAATGAGACTTTAATTTCATTTATATTGGTGTAAAAATTGATAACACTATCAATAAAAGGCGTTTTAGTTTTAGAATTTGAATGTGTATATAAAAAGGCGATAAGTAAATTTACTTTACTTAGTTCTTCTTCAGTGAGGTCGTTTTTATCAATAACTTGGGCAACAACATTTAGATTACTACCATAAATAAATCCCGAAGCTCTTAGCGCGTTATAAAAATCATTTCTATTATGTTTTAAAAATGAATTATTTTGCGCTACGTCTTGAAGTAATTTTTTAATCCAACCTTGAGCTGAAGGGTTCATATTTATAATGTCTTAAAAAACAAAAAGCCGCTTGTTAAAGCAGCTTTTGTGTAAATTTATTGTTGTTATTTTATAATACCTGCGCAACTAACTCTAGCACCAGCAGCTCCAGAAGGTTGCGATGTTAAATCGTCTGCTCCAGCATGTACAATAATTGCTTTTCCAAGAATGTTTTTGTTTTCATCTTCGCAACCAATACACCATTCGTCTGTAGAAAAAGTAATGGTACCATTGCCGTTTTCATCAGCAGTAAAATTACCTATATCTCCTTTATGGTAACCTTCGGCAGCACCCCATTTTCCGTGAGGTTGTGCAGTTGGATTCCAATGCCCTCCCGCCGATTTACCATCATCAGAAGTACAGTCGGCCGTTTGATGAATATGAATCGCATGGTTTCCAGGTTCTAAACCATCAATAATAGCCACCATAGTTACTGTTCCATGGTCTTCTTTAA
This sequence comes from uncultured Flaviramulus sp., assembly GCA_947487155.1. Lineage (GTDB taxonomy): Bacteria > Bacteroidota > Bacteroidia > Flavobacteriales > Flavobacteriaceae > CANLXL01. The sequence continues at coordinate 21,984 of CANKVS010000052.1, read as the reverse complement.
AAACAATATTGCCAGCAACATTGGTATTGCTTTTTGCATTTAATGCTATTTTAATTTTTTTTGATATTTCTACTTTTTCTTCAGTAAGAACAACTTCTTCCTCTACAGTTTTAGTCTTTTCTTTGTCATTTTTACACGCCAATATGCTCAATGCTAATGTAATTACAAGACAACTTATTTTTTTCATTTTTTTAATGTTTTTATTTATGGGAAAGTTAGGTTAATAATTATCTAATTGCAAATATTTGGTATGACATATATCATATTTTTTGATGACTGAATAATATATTTTTGAACTTTAATTGTTAGGTATGTTAAAAACGTTAGTAAATAAATATAATATAGCGGGGCCTCGCTATACCAGTTATCCAACGGTTCCGTATTGGGATAACGGTACATTTTCGTTGAAAAACTGGAGGTCGTCTTTAAAAAAATCATTCGAAGAAAGTAATTCAAAAGAAGGTATAAGTCTTTATATTCATTTACCATATTGCGAGAGTTTATGTACGTTTTGTGGTTGTAATAAACGAATAACGAAGCGGCATGAAGTTGAAAGCCCATACATAAATGCGGTTTTAAAAGAGTGGCGTTTGTATTTAGATTTGTTTCAAGAAAAACCAATTATAAAAGAATTGCATTTAGGAGGTGGGACGCCAACATTTTTTAGTCCAGAAAATTTAAAGCGATTAATTAATGGCATTTTGCAATCATCAAAATTAGCAGAGCATTACGAGTTTAGTTTTGAAGGTCATCCCAATAACACCACACGAGCACATTTACAAGCACTTTACAATGTTGGATTTAGGCGTGTAAGTTATGGGGTGCAAGATTATAATGAAACGGTACAAAAAGCGATACATAGAATTCAACCTTTTGAGTATGTAAAACGTGCCACAGAATTAGCAAGAGAAATTGGTTATACCTCAGTAGGGCACGATATTATTTTTGGGCTCCCATTTCAAACTCTAGAGCATGTAAAAGAAACTATTTTAAAAACTAAAGAATTACTTCCAGACAGATTAGCATTTTATAGTTACGCCCATGTGCCATGGATAAAAGGAAATGGGCAACGTGGGTTTAATGATTCTGATTTACCTGCGGCCGAACTCAAGCGTAAACAATACGAATTAGGAAAAGAATTACTTGCTCAAGTAGGCTATAGTGAAATAGGAATGGATCATTTTGCTTTACCAACAGATAGCCTTTATCAATCTATGATAAACGGTAATTTGCATAGAAACTTTATGGGATATACAGCTTCTAAAACACAAGCTATGGTTGGTTTAGGAGTGTCTTCAATTAGCGATAGTTGGTATGGCTTTTCGCAAAATGTAAAAGGAATAGAATCGTATTATAGTCTTTTAAATGATAATGTTTTGCCAGTATATAGAGGTCATATTTTAAATAAAGAAGACTTAGTTATAAGGCAGCATATTCTTAATTTAATGTGTCGTTTTAAAACATCATGGACTCCAGAGCGTTTAAATTTTAAAGAACTTCCAGACGTTATTATACGATTAAAAGAAATGGAGGCTGATGACCTACTAAGCATTAATGTAAACAGTATTGAAATTACTAAAAAAGGGCAGCCATTTGTCAGAAACATTTGTATGGCGTTCGATTTGTTATTACAACGAAAACAGCCTGATGTACAACTATTTTCAATGACTGTTTAATCACAAAGAACTTAACCGATGTCTATACATCGAGATATTAGTTGAAAATTATTACTCTTGCACATTCATTTGGCGAAGTAAAAAATGAAATCGATAATTTAAATTTAAAAATTATGAAAAAAATTATTGTACCTATTGATTTTTCAGAACATTCGGAATATGCTTTAAAAGCAGCAGCTCAATTGGCTAAGAAAAACGATTCAGAAATTTTTGCTGTTCATATGTTGGAGTTGTCTGATGCTATACTAACAGGCGTTGACAAACCAAATGAACCTCAAGCTATATTCTATTTAAAACTAGCAGAAAAAAAGTTTAAAGATTTTTTAAATAAAGCATATTTAAAAGGGGTTAAACTCACACCTATAGTAAAGCATTTTAAAGTTTTTAGCGAAATAAATGAAGTTGCCAAAAAACACGATGCCGATCTTATTGTTATGGGATCACATGGCAGCAGTGGTGTAAAAGAGCTGTTTATAGGTTCTAATACAGAACGCGTTGTAAGGCATGCCGATATTCCTGTATTGGTTGTTAAGAATGAATTAGTACAAGTAGATTTTCAAGTTGTTTTATTTGCTTGCGATTTTTCAGAAGATGCCATAAAATCATATATTAATGCTACTAATATGGCTGATAAAATGGAATCTAAATTATATATGGTTTATGTTAATTTACCAAACGAGAGGTTTAAAAGCTCTATAGAAATAGAAAAGAAAGTTGTAAACTTTTTTACAAAAGCAGATAAGAATTTAGATAGGATGAAAGATGTACATTACGTATCAGATTATACGGTTGAAGACGGGATTTTAAATTTTTCAAATAAAATAGGAGCAGATTTAATTGTTGTACCAACCCATGGAAAAAAAGGGTTAGCACATTTTTTCCAAGGAAGCGTTGGCGAAGATGTGGCAAACCATTCAACCTTACCAGTTATGACGTTTAAGATTTAAATAGAATTTTGATTCAACTATAAGTTGAATAGAAAACAGTAAAAAATTTTAACAAGCCTTAATTCAACTATTATATTGAAGTGACCATGGTATTAAATAAGGTCGCTTTTGTTTTAAAAAAATCATTTTCGAGCTGAATAGCTTTAAGCTTAGCATCTATTAATTTAGATTCTCTAGAGTTTACTATAAATAGTGAACTTTCACCTAAAAAGAATTTGCGCTCTTCAGCTGATAGCATAGTGCTATAATCGCTTATAATAACACCTGTATATTTGTTTTGGATTATAAAGGATTGTAATTCTTGATTAATAGCATCAATTTTATTCTTTAGAGTCACTTTGGTGGATTGAATTTCAAATTGAGTGTTTTGCATTTTTAATTTGGCTAACTTTAATTGAGCACGTTCTTTCCTTAGAAATAAAGGAAAACTAATATTTAAGCCACTTTTATAAGCTGATGTACTAAATGACCTTGATATTTCTGGTGTTTGCGATAAGAAATTATATTGCAAATCTATCTTAGGAAGTAGATTATTAAGTTGTAATCGTTTCTCGATAGTTAAACTTTTAAGTTTATAATCTAATGATTGCATTTTGGGATGCGTTTCCAAATTTAATTTTTCTAAATGAAATAACGAAGTGTTAAGCACATCATCAATTGATTGAAGCGTATTTATATTTGGTATTATGTTATTTCTAATTTCAACTGGTGTGTTTTCATTTAGCCATAAATAATTGGAAAGCTCTAAAGATGATTTAATAAACTTGATTTTAGATTTTTCTAAGTTCAATTGTCTGTTATTTAAAACAATGCGGGCTTCAAGAGTATCAATAGCTGCTGTTTCTCCAACTTCATATTTCTTTTTAATACCATAAAAACGTATTTCAGCATTTGCTAAAAATTCTTCATATACGCGTTTTTCGTTGTATGCTTTTAACCAATTAAAGTAGCTAAGTGTGGCTTCGTATAAAATATTATTAACCAGTATTTGTCTATCCGCTTTGGCCTGATTTACAAACATTTTAGCTTGCTTTAACATTGCCATACGCTTGTTAATTATTAATCCTTGGGCTAATGAAACAGAGACACCAGCACTATATAGTCCATCAATAGGAACATTAGCTTCGGGGTTTAAAAAGTCTCCAGTGTTTTCCTCGAAATTTCCTTTAAACTCAATACCATACCAAGTTGGTATTTTAAATGATGCATTTAGCTTATCGTAATATTCTGTGTTTTTAAATTTTTTTCTATCGAAGTCTACTTCCAATTTTGGATCAAAACTACCTCGTGCTTTCATGAGTTTTGCTTCACTTTCCTTAATAATTAAGTTGGCTTGTTTTACTATAGGATGATAGGTTTTTACAAAACCCATATATTCTGCTAATGTTATTACAGATATACTATCTTGAGCAGAAGCCAGACCTTTTATAAATAAAAATATCATTAATATATAAAATCTCATTATTTGTTGTCTTTTAAAGCTGATTTCTTAACCTTTTTAGGTTGATAATAATTGGGAGGGAAGCTATTTATTTGACGCCATAGCTCGAACCATATAGGTACATCTTCTAATAAAGCGATGGTGCGTGCACCAGAACCAATGCGAATGGCTTCAGGCCAAGTATGGTCTGTCTCATCGGGTGCTAATAATATGCGATATTTTCCATTGTCACTTATAAAATTTTCAATGGCAACGACCTTTGCGCCATAGGTCCCGTAAGATACGTTGGGCCATCCACTGAATACAATCGCAGGCCATCCATCAAACTGGACACGTACTTTTTCGTTAATATGTAAAAGTGGTAAATCAATAGGTTTAACAAAAGTTTCTACAGCTAAATCATATTGTGCGGGCATAATGCCAACTAATTCTTCCCCTTCTTTAAATGTACCCCCAATACCGCCTCGAATGGCTTTATTAATATAACCATTTTGTGGTGCGGTAACATAAAGTAAACTATTTCGTTTCTTATAGTTAGTATAAGCATTTTCTAATTTGGTAACCTGTGCTTTTGCATCAAACCCACTGGATTTAGCGGTATACATATCGCTTTGAGCTTTTGAAATTTTATCGGCATACTGCGCATTGATTCTAGATAATTCTATTTGTGCATTTAATACTTCATTTTTACTTGCCAAGTATTTGTTTTCTTGCGAAATCAATTTTGCTTGGGTTTCTTGTAATTTTAAACGTTTTTCTTCAACATCTTTTAGTGCTTTTAATCCCTCAATTTGTAGTGTTTCAATTCGTTTAAACTGTCGCTCTGCAATCGAAATATTTGTTTTAGCTGCTTTTAAATCGATACTATCGCTTTGAACCTTTAGTTGTGACTGCATTAATTTGTTTTTAGCCTGCTCTATCTTTAGCTTTTGCTCGTTAAACAGTGCTGAAACCTGTCTATTTAAAGCTTGAACCTTGCTTTTATAAGCACCAACAGATGACGTTTTGGCTTGGATTTGGTCATTAGTTCTTTCAACCAATTTATCATCAAAATAGTCACTCTTTACTTCGGAAATTCTTAATATCGTGTCACCTTTTTTTACAAAATCGCCTTCCTGCACAAACCATTCTTCAATGCGTCCTGGTATTTGTGATTGTATATGTTGAGGTCGTTGATTTGGTTTTAAAGTGGTTACCTGACCTTGACTAGTAATATTCTGTGTCCATGGCAAGAATAGTACTATTATAATAATAATGGCTAAGGCCAATAAAAACTTGTTAAATTGTTTGTAATACGCTTTATTGAAAATATCCTGCGTTGACTTAAAATTTTTTAAATCAACTTTTTTGTTCAATGCATTGTGAGATATATTTAGCATAACTTATAATTTTTGAAGTGTGGCTTTTCCTTTTTCAAGTAATAACAATTCACTACATTTATTTACCCAGTTTTTACTTGAACTCACTACAATGAGTGCCCAAGGTTGTGTTTTGTCTGTTAAATAATTGATGATTCTTTTCATTTCTGCTTGATTGAATCTATCTAAAGGATCTTCTAAAATCAGGACTTTAGGTTCTTTTATTATGGCTCTAGCTAATACAATTTTTTTAGCAATGGTATACGACATTTGGTTTCCTTGAGCATTTATAATCGTTTGTAATCCCAATGGTTGATCTTTTAAAAATGAAGTTAATCCTACCTTATCTAGTACATCATAGATTTTATCGTCTAAAATATTTTTGTTTCCAAATGTTATATTTTCTCTTATAGTACCTTCAAAAGGAGATTCTTCAGATAAAGACATACCCAATAGAGAACGGTAATGATTTAAATATAAGCTGTTTATAGATAAATTGTTTACATAAACATTTCCAGAAGTAGCCTCGGTAATACCTAGAATAATTCGAAAAAGTGTTGATTTTCCTGAACCACTTTCTCCATTCACCAAAATTCGACTTTGTTGATTTAGTCTTAGCGAAACATTTTTTAAAATGGGCTTTTTTCTATCAGGTACCTCATAAGAAACATTATCCAATTCTATAAACAAACCATTTTTAAATAGAGGTTTTTCTCCCTCTTCTTTTTCTAAGTCTTTGTCAACGATTTGTCCAATTTTTTCAATAGATGTTAATACATCGTAAAACGATTCTAATCCCAATATTAATTTTTCAACGGAAGCAATTACTAGAAGTATAATAATTTCGGCAGCTACAAATTGTCCAATATTCATTTCTTGATTCAAAACAAGTGCTCCTCCAATTAATAATAAACTTGCAGTAACAATAACTTTAAAGCTAATCATTTGAATAAATTGAATCATCAAGACTTTAAAATGGCTTTCTCTAGATTTTAGGTATTCAGCAACTAAATCGTCGTTTTTGTTTAAACCTAAATTCGTACTTCCAGAAAGTTTGAAGCTAATAACTGTTCTAGCTATTTCTTGAATCCAATGCGCAACCTTATACTTGTTTTTAGATTCTTTTAAACTCGTTTCAAGTCCTTTTTTAGCTGTAAACTTGAATACTATAAAAATAAGTGTAAGTAAAAGCACACCAAAAATGATGAAAAAAGGATGGTAGAAAGAGAGCAGAATAAGTGCAAATAAAATTTGCAGAACTGCAGCTGGAATATCAATTAATATTTTAGAAAGCCCTTTTTGAATTGTTAGTGTATCAAAAAATCGATTAGCTAATTCTGGCGGATAATAATTGCGTAATTCTACCATTTTTATCTTTGGAAAGCGGTAACTTAACTCAAATGAAGAACGTGTAAAAATACGCTGTTGTAGTGTCTCAATAATTCGTAATTGCATCAATTGTAAGGCACCTGAAAAGGCAACACCTAGTGTAACTAAAATAACTAATACAACCCATGAAGTTGATATTTGTGCGCCTTGTATTAAATTAATTATTGCCTGAATACCAAGTGGTAACGAGAGGGCAACAACACCAGCGAAAATGGCATAATAAAATATTTGTATTATATCTCTTTTTTCTAGTTGTAGTATGCCAATAAAGCGATTCCAAGGCGTCATTCTTTGTTGTTCCATATCTATAAGTTTAAAATATTTAAGGCTAAGTCTGTAAAGTAATCTGCAGGAGAGATTTCTTTTTTACAATCTGTCATAGATATAAAATGATCTTTTAAAAAATGTTGGTGTAAACTGCCTTCTATAATTGTGCTTGCAAGACTTGATGGGAATTTATATTCGGGTTTTATAGCAACAACCATGTCTCTTAGTCTGTGTACAATACGTTTATAAATAATAAAATACCCTTCTTTATTTTCCTTATCTACTTCTTTAGTAAGAAATGATTTTGAGTTTTCATTAATAATAATGTTATTTAATACGACCTCATTAATATGTGAAAAGCTTGTGTCCTCTTGAGTTGTTCGACACAGAATGTTTATTGCTTTTATTAATTTTTCTTTATTATTAGAAATGCTATGAGTTTCAAAAACTAATTGATATTCAATCCAAGCCCAATACCATGATGATAGATATAATAATAATTTGTGTTTACTTTCAAAATAGCGATAAATAGAACTTTCGTTAGAGTTTATTTCTTTTCCTAATTTTTTGAAGGTAAAAGCATCAAAACCAATTTCATCTATTAAAAGAATGCTATTTTCAATAATTCGCTTTCCTAAAGCAGAAGATTCTGGGTCTTTAATATAGATTTTATCAGGAACAGCAATTTTTAAATTAGATAGTAAGTTTTTCATAATAAGTTAATTTGGTTTCAAAAATAATAGTATTACTATTATAAATGTAAATAAAGCTATCGATTTTATCAATGCTTAATCAAAAAAAACTATGAAGGATAGGTTAGTAGGGTATAGGTGTTTGGTTTTTAGAAGATGAAGCCATTTAAACAACTTCGGTATCTAGTGGCAATCTATAGTATTAGACACCACGTTATAAACAGGAGCAGGAGAGAGGTAAGGAATACCTAAGCCTAAACCACGAAGTATAAATAGTGCCCCAATAAGTACAATAAAAACTGGAATGGCTTTTTGTATTTTTTGACGCACATTACTTTTTAAAAAATGACTAAAATAAATTACTGTTGTCATTAACGGAATGGTACCCAAGCCAAAAGTAGCCATATAAAAGCTACCTTTTAAAGCATTAGCACTAGCAATGGCACCAAACAAAGCCATATAAACCAACCCACACGGTAAAAAACCATTAAGGAAACCTATGGTTAAAAACGTATCGGCTGTTTTTTTCTTCAGTGCATTACCTAAAGCAGATTTTACCTTAGAAATTAGTTTATAAATAGGTTTAGCAATATTGTATTTACTAAATAGTTTATCAGGAATAATTACAATAAGAATCATAACAACTCCAATAGCAATAGTTAATTGCTGCTGAAATCCAAAAATGTATAAACTCTTACCAATAAGTCCAAAAACCAACCCAATTAAGGCATAAGCTAAAAGCCTGCCAACATGATAAATAGTAATTTGAGATACTTTTTTATACCCATTTGTTCGGTCTACTGGAAGCATAAAAGCAATAGGTCCACACATGCCTACGCAGTGAAAACTTCCTAATAACCCTAGTACAAATGCAGAAAGTAGCATGTTAATAATTTATAGATTCTTTATACAAATAAGAATTTCCGTTATATTGCCAATCAATTTTAATGTTCCAACGACCATCTACCAAACGTTTGTCAGGTATGAGCAAATATGGTTTAGACAATGAAATAGCAGTATCAAAGTCTAATTGTTTGTTAGATGGTCTATATAGGAACACTCTTCCCTCAATTTTTTTTATATCAATATCTTTCGGAAATTGAATTAACAATCCGTCATCAGTTTTTTTATAACTAATATTTTCGTTTAAATGTTTCGAGTTATTTAACTTATTAATATCGTTTTGGTATTCCAGTTCTTCGGCATAATAATCTTCAGTAACCAATTCGTGGTTGTATCTATCATCAACACTCATGGTAATAATAAAGTACATTATAAACCCAATAAAGCCTATAAAAGCTAAAACAATTCCAGTACCCCAATTAAATTTCATAATCTTTTTTGTTTTGGTTGTTAGTTATTGGTTATTAGTTGTTGGCTTCATAATTCCATTAACCATTAACCATTAACCATTACTATTTATAACTCCTAGGGCCTAAAAAATTAGCACTAGTCGTTTCAATAAGTTTATCACCTTTATAAACGCCTATTTCAATTTTATTTCTATCTCCAGACAATGCCGAATTATTTATTTCAATAAACAAAGTGCCTTCTGCAAGCCCTTGGCTAGGTACTACAAAACTATCGCTAGTAGATACCAGTTTTAAAACGCCTTTATGCGACATTAATTTTAAACTTACATTTTTAATATCTTCGGTGGTTTTATTTACCAATTTATAAGTAAAAACATTACTTATTATATTATTGTCTTTATGTTCGTATAATTGTCCAGGTAATCTTAAAACATTAGCTTCCAAATCATTTCGTAAAAACAACATACCTGTTAATATGCCAATTAAAATAGTGAGTACAGCAATGTATCCTTTTATTCTAGCGGTTAATTTAAAAGGCGATTTTTTTTCAATATTATCTTCACTCGTATATCGTATTAATCCTTTTGGTAAATTAATACTTTCCATAATATGGTCGCACTCGTCAATACACGCCGTACAATTAACACATTCTAGTTGTGTACCATTTCTAATATCTATTCCTGTAGGGCATACATTTACACATTGAAAACAATCAATACAATCGCCATGCCCTAGGGCATTTCTGTCTTCATTTTTTCTGAATTTTTTTCTGCCGTTTTCAGCTTCACCACGTTTATGATCATATGCTACAACAATCGATTTCGTGTCTAGTAGAACCCCTTGTAATCTACCATAAGGGCAAGCAATAATACAAACTTGTTCTCTAAACCAAGCAAATACAAAGTAGAAAACGGCTGTAAAAATGAGTAATGAAATAAGTGTACTTACATGATTAAACGGACCATCTATTATGTATTGTATAAGTTTGTCGCTGCTTATTAAATATGCTAAAAACACATTGGCAATGATGAACGATATAATAAGAAAAATGGCTAGTTTTAAACCTCTTTTTCTTATTTTTTCGGCTGTCCAAGGTTGTTTTTTTAATCGTATTTGTTTTCCTCTATCACCTTCAATCCAATATTCAATACGTCTGAAAACCATTTCCATAAAAATGGTTTGCGGACAAATCCAACCACAAAAAATACGTCCAAAAGACACTGTAAATAGCGTAATAAATACCACGCCAATAATCATGGAAATAACAAACAGATGAAAATCTTGAGGCCAAAACGGAAAACCAAAAATATTAAAGCGTCGCTCCAATATATTAAACATTAAAAATTGGTTGCCATTAATTTTTATAAACGGCGATAGTAATAAAAAAACGAGTAAACCATAGCTTACCCATTTTCTATAATTATAAAACTTGCCACTTGGTTTTTTAGGAAATACCCAGGCACGTTTACCTTCTTCGGTAATTGTACCAATGGTATCTCTAAAGTTTTCGTTTTGTGGCGTTTCCAATTTTTGTTTATTTTTCTTGTTCCTGCAAGATTTTTAAAACCTTGCAGGCTTCGGTATTCGTGTAGAATTATTGTTATGCCTACAAGATTTTAGAAACCTTGTAGGTCGTGTCTAAATTATTCTTCAGTAGCATCATTACCCCAAAGGTCACCTTCTGCAGCTTTAGGCTTTGCAGGTGTTGTACCTTGCAGTGTTAAAACATAACTTGCTACTTGCGCCATTTGTAGGGGTTTAAGTTGTTGTTTCCAAGCAATCATTCCTTTTCCAGATCGTCCACCTTCAGAAACTGTTTTAAATACGCTTTTAATATCGCCGCCTAATATCCAGTAGTCGTCGGTTAAGTTAGGACCAATACCACCGCCACCATCTGCCATATGGCAAGCCACGCAATTAGTATCGAAAACAGATTTACCTGCACTAATATCTGCTGCATCCGTAAGCATAGTTACTGTGTTTATGTCTACTAAATTCTTAGCTGTTTTTTTATAAGCTTCTATTGCAGTTCTTGCTTCTGCTAACTCGGTTTCTAATTCATCTATTTGAGAATCACCATTAAATACGTGGTATCTTAATAAATAAACTGCTGCAAAAATTATGGAAATATAAAAGCCGTATAGCCACCACGGCGGTAAATTATTATCTAATTCTTTTATGCCATCGTAATTATGGTCGAGAATTATTTCTCCTTCTTCTTCAATAGGCTTAGAACCTAAAAGTTTTTTATACGTTTCTTTTATCCAAGTGAATTGATATTTACTTTCTTTTTCAGCTAAAAAACGTGCTTTAGCTTCGTCGTCTAATTTATGAAGCATCACGTTTTCTAAAGCACTTACAATTGCTTCAATTGCAATTAATATTAATAGTACTAGAAAAAGGAAAAGTAACACAACGGGGTATTCAATAAATGCGGGTTTATCTCCAGAGTCTATAAAGAATTCTACGGCTCCGAAAATGATAAAGAATATGATGGGTACTCTTACCCATGATGGAATTAAATGTCGCATAGCGTGTCGTCGTTTTGGTTATCTAAAGGAATATTGCTCACCCTTTTTATATAGTCTTTTTTAGCGGTAAATACCCACCAAAAAAGCAATACAAAAAAGGTGAAAAAGATGAGTAAAGAAATCATGGGATAAATCTCGATTCCTGTTATACTCTCCATATGGTTTTTTATATATTTTAACATGGTTTAAGTTTTAGTGGTTATTCTTAATCTACATTAATATCTGTTCCTAATCGTTGTAAATAGGCTATAAGTGCTACTATTTCACGATTCTTCATTTCAACAAAATCTTCACCATTATCTGTAGCATATTTTTTATCTGCGGCATAGGTGCTTGCAAAATCAGGGTCGGTATGTAAATTTTCTTCAATCTGTGCACCTTGTGCCAACATGTGCTCTTGAGCATTAGCAATATCTTCTTCAGTATAAGGAACACCTAGTGTTACCATAGCTTTCATTTTTGCTTCGGTTTGCGATTTATCTAATTCACTACTACTACCAGTAATTAACCAAGGGTAACGTGGCATGATTGAACCTGATGATGTACTTTGTGGGTCGTACATGTGATTGAAATGCCAATTATCAGAATATTTTCCACCAATTCTATGAACATCTGGCCCTGTACGTTTACTTCCCCAAAGGAACGGGTGATCGTAAACAAACTCTCCAGCTTTTGAGTAATCGCCGTAACGCTCCACTTCATGCCTAAATGGTCTAACCATTTGCGAGTGGCAACCCACACAACCTTCTCTAATGTAAATATCACGACCTTCTAATTCTAACGGTGTATAAGGTTTTACACTCGAAATAGTAGGAATGTTAGATTCTACCATGATAGTAGGTACAATTTGAATGATGCCACCAATTAAGATAGCTATTGTAGCTAATATGGTTAATTGCACTGGTCTTCTTTCTAACCAAGTGTGCCATCCTTCATTTTTAGTACGCTTTTTAGTAACACGTTCTAAGGCTGGTGCTTCAGCTAATTCATCGGTTACTTTACTGCCACTTTTAATGGTTACAATAATATTGTAAACAAGAATTAACATACCAATAATATAAAGCGAACCACCAATAGCACGCATCCAGTACATAGGGATGATTTCGGTAACGGTTTCTAAAAAGTTTCCGTAAACTAATGTACCATCAGGATTAAATTGCTGCCACATAGAATACTGTGTAAATCCAGCAACATACATAGGTAACGCATATATAATAATACCCAAAGTACCTAACCAGAAATGCAAATTGGCTAAGGCTAAAGAGTATAATTTTGTTTTAAATAAACGTGGAATTAAATAGTAAATAATACCAAAAGCCATAAAACCATTCCAAGCTAAGGCACCTACGTGAACATGGGCAATAATCCAATCGGTAAAATGTGCTACAGCATTTACACTTTTTAAAGATAAGGTTGGGCCTTCAAAAGTAGCCATCCCATAACCAGTAATAGCTACTACCATGAATTTTAAAACAGGGTCGGTACGCACTTTATCCCAAGCACCACGCAGTGTTAATAATCCATTTATCATACCACCCCAAGATGGCATTAAAAGCATTACTGAAAATGCTACACCTAAATTTTGTGCCCAATCTGGTAAAGCGGTGTATAATAGGTGATGAGGTCCAGCCCAAATGTATATAAAGATTAACGACCAGAAGTGTACTATGGATAATCGGTACGAATACACCGGTCTGTTAGCAGCTTTTGGTACAAAATAGTACATTAACCCTAAAAATGGTGTTGTTAAAAAGAATGCCACCGCGTTATGGCCATACCACCATTGTACTAAAGCATCTTGTACACCAGCGTATACCGAATAACTTTTCATAGCACTTACAGGAAGTTCTAAACTATTAAAAATATGGAGTACAGCAACGGTAACAAAAGTGGCTAGGTAAAACCAAACCGCAACGTATAAATGGCGTTGTCTTCTTTTTAAAATCGTCCAAATCATATTTACTCCAAAAACAACCCAAATTAAAGCAATGGCAATATCTATGGGCCATTCTAATTCGGCATATTCTTTAGAGGTTGTATAGCCTAACGGAAGTGAAATTGCCGCAGCTACAATTATGAGTTGCCAACCCCAAAAGTTAATATTACTTAAAAGGTCGCTTGCCATACGTGTTTTTAATAAACGCTGAAGCGAATAGTAAATACCAGCAAACATAGCGTTACCTACAAAGGCAAAAATAACGGCGTTGGTGTGTAAAGGTCTTAAACGACCAAAACTTAACCACGAAATCCCATCAGTAAGATTTGGGAATAGAAACATAAAGGCGAGTAGCAGACCTACCGTCATGCCTACAACTCCAAAAATTATTGTAGCATAGAGAAATTTAGTAACGATTTTGTTATCGTAATGAAACTGTTGCATTTCCATAGTATTAATTATTATTCTTTTTGGTTAGTATTTTTCCTCTCTCTAATCCTCTCCGAAATAGAGGGAACAAAAGTCCTTCCCGTTGGGAAGGATTTAGGATGGGATTTTTCTTTTATCAATTCGTCTTCAAACAGCATACGTACAGAAGGTGTATAACTATCATCGTACTGTCCCGATTTTACAGCTACAATAAAGGCTATAAAAAAAGCAACAGCTACAATAATACTTATAGCTAATAAAATGTATATAACGCTCATACCTACTTGAAGTTATGGTTCAAAATTACTTTCATATGTTTTTTTAAAAAATGACTTTTATCATGTTTCATTCTATTCTTTTTTGTTGCCACAAATTCACAAATGTTTTTAAATATTTATTTTTGAGCTCCCTTTTGCTCTAAACCTACAAGGTTGGAAAAACCTTGCAAAGTTCACTATGCACGAGTTTTTCGTTATATCTTTTTTTCTAAATATTTATGCGCCATTTTTTAACACATTCATTCGTGTATTCGTGGCTTTTTTTTTAATCTAGTTTTTTGCCTAAAATATTTGTCGCCATAGTTGTAAAAGCAACAATGCTTATAGAACTTAAAGGCATTAATATGGCTGCAACTACAGGCTCTAATTGTCCTGTAACTGCAAAATATAAGCCTATAATGTTATAGATAAACGATAGCAAAAAACTCCATTTAATAATTTTTATAGCCGATTTAGAAACATGTATATAGTTAAAAAGTTGATTAAATTTTGAGGCATCTAAAATGGCATCACAGGCAGGAGAAAACACGTTTACATTTTCTGAAATGGCAATCCCAACATTGCTTTGAGCCAACGCTCCAGCATCATTTAAACCATCACCTATCATTAATACATTGGCACCTTCACTTTGGTGGTATTTAATGTATTCTAACTTATCTTCTGGTTTTTGGTTGAAAAGCATTTTAGTTTTTGTTGGTAACAATTTGTTTAGATTTTCTTTTTCACCTTCATTATCTCCAGAAAGTATAACCAAATCGTAATCTTTTTTTAGTGTATTAAATAGTTGAGACAGTCCTTTTCTATAGGCATTGTAAAAGGTAAATTTTCCTTTGTATTGGTTATTTGTGCTTACATGAACCGTTGTGTTTAATGTTGCTGTGTCCAAATTATATCCAACAAAAGGCGCAGAACCTACTTTAATATGTTCTTGTTTATATTTGGCCTCGATACCTTTACCAAGGTGTTCTTCATAAGTATCTAAAGCAACAATATCATGTTTATTTAAAAGATGATATAACGACCTGCTTAAAGGATGATTGGAACCTCTTAACGTGCTTTTTAAAAGCGTTTCTTCATTTAAAGAAAGTGTTTCACCTTCGTAATCTATAGTTGTTTTTTTATTGGCAGTAATGGTTCCTGTTTTATCGAAAATAATGGTGTTTATTTTTGATAACTGTTCAATAACGCTAGCGTTTTTAAGGTAGAATTTTTTCTTCCCCAAAATGCGTAAAATATTACCAAAAGTAAAAGGTGCAGATAGTGCAATAGCACAAGGGCAAGCAATGATTAATACTGATGTAAACACATTAATAGCTTTGCTAGAATCTGCAATTAACCAGAATGTTGTAGAAATAAAGGCAATTAATAATATAACTATTGTAAAACGTTTACTTATACTATTTGTAATGTTTGTAAATGCTAATTCTTTATCTTTTTTAAAAACATCATTACTCCAAAGTTGTGTTAAATAACTTTGCTCAACAGATTTTAAGACATCAACCTCTATACTGCCTTCCAATTGTTTTCCACCAGCAAAAAGTTTATCGCCAGATTGTTTAGCAACAGCTTTAGATTCTCCTGTTACAAAACTATAATCTATACGTGCATTTCCTTTAATTAAAATACAATCTACAGGAATAAGTTCTTCGTTTCTAATGAGCAATCGGTCTCCTTTTTTTATATCGTAAACCTGTACAGATTCTTCTTTGCCGTTATCTGCTATTTTGGTAATACCTATTGGGAAATACGATTTGTAATCGCGTTCAAACGATAAGAATTTGTATGTTTTTTGCTGAAAGAATTTCCCCAGTAATAAAAAGAAAATTAAGCCTGTTAAACTGTCGAAAAACCCTGATCCACTATCAAATATAATTTCAAACGAACTTCGTATAAATAAAACTAGAGCACCTAAAGCTATGGGGACATCGATATTTAAAATTTTAGAACGCAATCCTTTAAATGCCGATATAAAATAATCTTGAGCAGAATAAAAAACAACGGGTATAGAAAAGGCAAACATAAGCCACCTAAAAAGAGGTTTGTATTTTTCTAACCAAAACCCATCAACCTGAAAATATTCTGGAAACGACAAAAACATTACATTTCCAAA
Source organism: uncultured Flaviramulus sp. (assembly GCA_947487155.1). Taxonomy (GTDB): domain Bacteria; phylum Bacteroidota; class Bacteroidia; order Flavobacteriales; family Flavobacteriaceae; genus CANLXL01. The sequence goes on along the minus strand of CANKVS010000052.1, from coordinate 5,617 downwards.
AGCAAAACCTGCAACGCCCAATTTGTAAATAAGCGATCTGTCAATTTGTTGTTTGCCTACGCTGTAATCGTCTAAACTTATAAAAGGTTCGTAACCAATACTACTTAAAAGTGTAACCAAGTTTTTTAAAGAGAGCATTTCGGCATTGTAAGAAACCCTTACTGTTTTCTTTCCAAAATTTACAATAGAAGACCTTATAGCGGGATTTAGTTTGTTTAAGTTCTCCAGAATCCAAATGCAAGAACTGCAATGAACGTGCGGAATATATAATGTAACTATTTGAGTGTTACCATCATTAAATTCTAGTAGTTTTTCGGCTATTTTCGTGTTATCTAAAAAGTTGTATTTCCCTTCAACCTCTTTAGGCGTTGCACCAGGGGCTTGTTGCAAATCATAATAGCATGTAAGATCGTTTGCTGAAAAAATTTCATAAACGGTTTTACAACCATTACAGCAAAACAATTTATCATCATAAGTAATTGAGGACGACTCTGAATCTAATCCACAATGGAAACAAGGAACCTTGTCCATAATATTTGCTCATTTATACCTATTGCAAAGGTTAAAAGTTAATGAAAATTTAAATATGATATTTGTCATGTTTTATTTATTTTTACACAACGTCAAAATTTTATTATGGGTAAATGCGAACAATGCATTATTAAACAGTTTAATTCTCTTAAGTCTCTAACTAAAGAGGAGTTAGTGCGTATCTCTAGTTGTAAAACATCTAAGACAATTAAAAAAGGTGAGGTTATTTTTGAAGAAGGGGAGATGTTAAATGGCGTTTACTGTGTTAAAGATGGCATCTGTAAGCTGTCTAAATTAAGTGAAAATGGCAAAGATCAGATTGTAAAAATGGTTGTTAAAGGCCAATTACTAGGGCAACGTTCTCTTATAAGTGACGAGAGTTCTAATTTGCAAGCCACAGCTTTAAACGATATGGAGGTTTGCTTTATTCCTAAAAGTGAAATTATAAAAGATTTACAAAATAACTCGAAATTCTCTTTTGATGTTTTAAAAGAGATGGCACACGATTTAAAGGAAGCTGATGATGTTATAGTTAATATGGCTCAAAAACATGTTAGGCAACGATTAGCAGAAACATTAGTTTATATTCACGATACGTTTGGAAACAATCCTGATGGGACATTAAGTATCTTATTATCTAGAGAAGATTTTGCGAATATAGTTGGTACAGCTACAGAGTCGGCTATACGCGTGTTATCGCAATTTAAAAAGGATGGTTTAATTTCTTCCGTAGGCAAACAAATTAAGATAGAAAATTTAGCAGGGTTAAAACGTGTAGAATAATTACCAATTACCACGGTCTTTTTTGTTGGCTTTACACAGTTTTATAATTTCCATAATACGTTTTTCTTTTGTGACTTCCCGTTTAGCTTGATTTAACCAGTATAAGTAGCCTTTTTTATAAGAAGGTGCAAAGTTTTTATAATTAGTAAAAGCAACTGGAGCATTATTAAAAGCAATTTGTAATGCTTTAGGAATAACAAGGTTTTCAACATCGTTTAACGCTGTCCAAGAACCATTTGCTTTAGCAATTTTAATGGCGTTTAAGCCACTAGCGTGCATTAGTTTATCTGCTTTTAATTCCTTAATGTATTTTTTGTTTAAAGCACTCCAAACACTTTTTTGTTTTCTTGGTGAAAAATATTGATGCCGTTTTCCGTTGCCTAAACTTTTTACAGTAGAATCTATCCAACCATAACACAAAGCTACTTTTACAGCTTCTTCCCATCGCATTGAGGTTTCTTTGTTTTCAACTTTATAAAAAATAAGATAAATACCAGCGTGTGACTTATGATTAGTATGTAACCACTCGCGCCATTCGGTATCTGTTTTAAAATATAATTTAGGTTTTTCCAAAGGCATTAAAGTTTTTTAGAAAACACATAAAAATCAGGATCAATTTTTAAAGATGTGTTTTTAGATGTGGTTTCCAATGTTTTCCATTCGGTTTTAGGGAAAAGCCATTGTTCTTCTTCATTTAAAAAAACTTGAATAGGCATATCAAATTTATCGACACTATTAATCCATCTATATTTTAATTCATTTCCTTTTAAACGATATTCTAAAGTAGGGACTTTTATAGTTCGTAAATATTGATTAAAAAATGCGGTTAAATCTATGCCTGTTTGTTCGCTTAAATAATCTTCAATTTGCTTAGTGGTTACGGTTTGGTGATAAAACGTTCTGTTTAACCCTCGTAATATTTGACGCCATTTTTCATCATCTTCAATAAGTTGTCTTAGGGTGTGTAATATGTTAGCACCTTTATAATATATATCTACAGACCCTTCAGAATTTACATTATAATGCCCAATAAGTGGTTTATCGTTTTGGATAAGTTTTCGTGTGCCAATAACATATGCTGCTGCTGCTTTTTTGCCGTAATAATAATCTAAAAATAAATTTTCAGAATATGAAGTGAAACTTTCATGAATCCACATATCGGCTACATCTTTATTAGTAATATTATTTGCAAACCATTCGTGTCCTGCTTCATGAATAATTATGAAATCGAATTTTAAACCCCAACCAGTTCCGGACAAATCTCTTCCTAAATACCCTTTTTTGTATTGATTTCCGTAGGTAACCGAACTTTGATGCTCCATACCTAAATACGGAACTTCAACAAGTTTAAAACTATCGGCATAAAAAGGGTATTGACCAAACCAATGCTCGAAAGCTTTCATCATTTTTGGCACATCTTTAAAGTGCTCTTTGGCTTTTTCTAAGTTGTCTTTTAAAACGTAATAATTTAGATCTAAATTTCCGCCTTGACCATCATAAACCTCAGAAAAGTTAACATAGTCGCCAATGTTTATATTGACGCCATAATTATTTATAGGACTTTTTACAAACCAAGTGTACGTTTTTGTATCGCTATATTGTTCTATTTTTTGTAATCGTCCATTAGAAACATTCATTAAATCTTTAGGCACGTTTACACTAATAAGCATACTGTCTACTTCATCATACATATGGTCTTTACATGGCCACCATACGCTGGCACCTAAACCTTGGCAAGAAGATGCTATAAAATGATTACCATTATTGTCTTTTTTCCAAGAAATACCACCATCCCAAGGCGCACTTATAGCTTCTTTAGGATGGCCTTCATAATGAACGATAAGGTTATTTGTGTCTCCAATATTTTGAGTGTCTATAAGTGTTATAAAATGTGCATTTCCGTCATGTTTAATTTCTAACGCTTTTCCATTTTGTGTTGCTTTTTTAATTTGCATTGGAGACTGCAAATCTATCTGCATTACAGAATGTTTGTCAAGCACTTTATATTGAATTGTATTTTTACCAGAGATGAATTTATCATCTGGATTTACTTTAATATCTAAATGATAGTATGTTAAGTCCCACCATTCACGCTCTGGAGTAATACTACCTCTTAAAGTATCTTGGTGTGTGAACTGTTTTTTTTCTAAAAATAAGTCTTGAGCTTGAATTGCTGTAATTGGAAATATTAAAAAAGCAATACATAAGCGGAAACAATAAATCATGAATTTAAATTTTGTCCAAAATTAAATAAAAAGATTCTTATGGAAGTGTTAATATTTAGAACTAATCTCGAAATACTTGGTTAGGAAAAGCAACCACACTTTCAAAACCATTTTTTCCAATAGCAGCAATACCAAAAAAGAAATTATCGATAACAACGCCTTCTAATGTAAATTCAGAAACATTACCTACATACCTACTATAGTCCCAAGTAGGAGAGGTGGTGTCTCGCCAATAAATTTTATACCCAATAGCACCTTCAACTTTATCCCACTTAAATTTAGCTGCAGGTTGTACAATACCACCTATAGCTACCGTTTTGGGTGCTGGTGGTGCAGCTGCTAAACTTGCTAAATTAATAGCATTTACGCTAGTAAGTTTTTGTGCATATTTAAAATTAACATGCTTAATAACATCACCGTATTGTATACCATTTTCTTCGCGAATATCTTGATGTTGTTGTGTGTAATTTTCATGAGCTTCCATAATTCTAATACCTGGAAAACCTAAATCGTTAAAAGGCCGGTGATGGCCCCCACGACCAAAACGATCTAAACGATACACCATCATAGGATTCATTTCTGGCATATACGTTTTGGTTGTTTTATAAATATAACGCGCTAATTGCCTTGAAATACCATCTACTTCACCGCCATAAAAACGCCTAAGGCGCCTTTGGTTTTCTGTTTCGGTAGGAGGAACTGGTTCTGAAAATATTCTAAACGTTCGATTATCAATAATGCCATCAACACCTTTAATATTTCCAATCATATCATTATTTAAAATACCAATAACATTCCACCTCTTTTCTTTAGCATATTTAGCAAGTCCTGCACCTCCAAAAAGACCTTGTTCTTCACCAGATAACCCCACATAAATAATGCTACTTTCAAATTTGTATTTAGATAAAACACGAGCAGCTTCAATTGTACCTGCCATACCAGAAGCATTATCGTTAGCTCCAGGAGCATCTGTTGTAAAATCCATAGTATTACTAGCGCGCGAATCTATATCGCCACTCATTACAATATATCTATTTGGGTATTTTGTGCCTTTTTGAATAGCCACCACGTTAACCACCCAAGCATCATGTGGTACTCTGCTATTACCAGATTTAGAAACAAAATCTTTTTGATAAAAAACATCGATACAATTGTTGCAATTTTTTGAAATAGTTTCAAATTCAGATTTTATCCAACGTCGTGCTGCTCCAATACCTCTTGTTTTTGAAATTGTATCACTAAACGTGTTTCTTGTGCCAAAACTAACAAGTGTTTTTATATCATTTTCAATGCGTTCAGCAGAAACGGCATCAATAATATCGTATATTTTTTGATTAGTTTGAGATTCTACACCAGAAACTATAAAAAAAAGTGTTGCAATTATCGTTAATTTTAATTTATGGTATGTCATATTATTTCTTCTATTAATATATGTTTTAATGCGTGTTTGTTACTTTTTTATAGTTGAATTTAGCGGTTTCAATAGCGCCGTTTTTTTGTTTTATATCTACATAAACAGTCATTTCATTATCATTAATTTTTTCGAAAGTCATGCCTTCAAATATAACTTTATTAGATGTAATTTCTTTTAAATGAAAATCTACGGTTTCATCTTTTGTTTCCCAACCTTTTAAGTCGTTGTTAAAGTGTTTTCAATCTCTCGGATAATTTCGATTTCATAAAACGATACTTCATCGTCATTAATTAATTTGAAGGTTGCCATCATAGATCCACCAGAAGGTTTGCTCCAGTTTTCTTCGGTAATACCTCCAAAAGCTTCTCCTTTCCAATTACCAGAGATCCAAGCGATGTTTTCTAATTTGGGTTCAAGTGTTGTCTTTGCTTGCGCTTTGCAAGGTAAACTAAAAAGTAAAATTGTAAGCACACATACTATCATACTAAAAGCTTTCATAATCTTAAAATTTTAATTTGTTTATTATTATAACGTTTAAGATGCTTATAATTGAGACACTTAATAAGTAATGTTAAAGATAATGACATATTTATTTCCCATTGAAAAACCACCGTCTTTGACGGTGGTCATGTTTTAAAGGCTCTGCCATTTTTTAGTTTTGCCC
>CANKVS010000051.1 GCA_947487155.1 uncultured Flaviramulus sp. | reverse complement strand
TTTTGTGACATCGAGTCACAAAATACTAATAATTAACGAGGCAAGCCTCGAGGTATTAAACCTAAAAGAGAATAAAAGAAATCTGATGTAGTAACTTGTTCGTTATGGTCTAGCTTTTTCATGATTCTAAAAAATGCTGCATTTAAAGCAACAGAAATTGATCCTAAAACAAAAACACCAACGATTACGAACAGCACATATAAAATTGACATACCTGCGAAAAACGCACTAAAATCTTCTGGATTACCAGAACCACTTTCTGCTTGAGCAATAAACATCCCAATTAATGGAATATATAAAACAATAATTAACGGTAGCATTATAATTACCGTGAACAATTGTAATAAAAACCCTTGAAGCCAAGTCTTTTTATACAACTCGATAGATTCACTAATAACATTCCCAAAATCTAACGCTTTGGCATTGCTAATTTTTTCTAATAAGGGATTAATAGTATTCATTATTTTTTTATTCTATTCCTATTCTATCAATACTTGAAACATCGTTAAAACCTACAACATCTTTATATACAAAATAAGTTGGAAGGTAAATTATAGAAATGGTAAACAACATTCCAATACCACAGGCAATCATTCCTAAACAACCCATCAATATAGCAACTACCATTAAACCAAATATTAACAGCCATTTTTTTGACCCTAGATTAAAGCTTAAACTAAAAATTTCTCCAGCTTTTAAATTTGAATTAAATGCAAAAAACACAGCAAACAAGGTTGTATAAACACTTAAAATAACATTTAAAAGTAAATTTAATAATGTTGCTGTTGCTGGAGGTAAAAACTTTTCGAAGGCAAAATTGAGTAACGCAATTAGCAACGAAAATGACGCTATTGCAAATATTCTATCGAAATATTTAGCTTTGAAAAATTGAAAAAAATCTGAAAAACTAAACTCTTCTCCAACATCTAATTTTCTAACAATTTTATAAAATGCAGCGACTAATGCTGTGGTTAAAAAACTTATTACAAATGCGAATCCTATAATTTTATATCTAAAACCATCAGATTGTAAACTAAACAAATTACTTGGGTTTTCTGGATTATAACCACCATTTTGTATTTGTTCCATCAAAGCACTATACATTGGTAAATAAATAGCTATAAACAAAGGAATCATAATAATGCAAAAAATAACCATTAACAAAAATCCTTGCAACCATACCTTTTTAAAAAGCTCTATAGTTCTGCTTAAAATATCGCCAAAATCTAAATTTTTGGTATTATTTATTTTCTCTAATATACTTTCAAAAGTATTCATTAAATTTATTTTTGGTTAGGTTCATTATTTACGGCATAAATATAAACGAATTTTCTGTACGCCAAATTAATCTATTTAAAAACAAAAAAATCCTGCGTAAAAAACAGGATTCAATTCTATATAGTGTATGGGTTCTACTTATTTTAAAGCATACGTACTTATTAAGTTTATACTATTTCCCACATAATTGTATTGATACAATACATTATCGCCTATCATAATCAACTTATCGTCTAACGGAATAACATCTTTAGATTGAATGTTCTCAAATTTCTTTATCAATTTAATATCCAACGGGTTTTCTTTATTAAACAATTTTAATCCAGAACTACCATCGCAAACAAAAAGTGTATGCTCTTTTATTCCTAATCCATACGGATTTTCTAATGTATACCTACCAGCTAAAGTTGGTAGAGATTTATCACTTATATCAATAACCTCTAAAACACTTTCTTGTTGCCCACATAAATTACCACCTCTTAAAGTTAAATAAGCATAATCTCCATCTACAACCACAGGGTCGCAACCTTCCCAATGTGTAAAATCTGAAACATATTCTGGTGCTGACGGGTTTTCTAAACTATAAATATACATCCCATTTGTGCTTCCTAAATACAAATAATCATCTGCCTGAAACATGGTTTCAATATTCCATCCCGCACCTTGTGTAGTTTCTAAAACTGGAGAAGATAAATTTTGAATATTAAAAATTGACATTTCATTATGCCCTACAGTGTATAAATAATTTTCAACAATTTGAAAACGTGCTAACGAACCGCCAACACCAACATTCGACTCTGCTCTAGTTCCATTATTTAAAGCAACACCATCAAAAAGGAAATCAATAAGAACATCATCCTGTTTTTCTCTACGCTCTCTCTTTAAAGTCCATCCTACAATAATATCTGTTTCATAATTAAAATCACTATAATTAACAGCATCTGCTTCTCTTGGAGTATGGTAATTATAAACTGTAAATACATCTTCTAATCGTTCAACTAAACTTATAGTATCTATGTTAGAAATATCAAAAACTAATAAATCGGTGGCACTATCGGCATATAAATAATTATCTTTTACAGAAATATCCTCATTACCAGGTATTTTAATATATGCTATAGCTTTAGGGTTTTCAGGGTTAGTATTATTAATAATATGAACTCCTTTATTTACATCATTTACAAAAATAAAATCGTTGTAAGCATAAATTTTACCAGGAACTTGAATGGTTTGAGGCGCAACAATATCTACCGATTTTCTAAATTCCGATTTACTCATTACTTCGGCAGTAGCCACATTAACAAATTCATAATCAGTATCATCATTATCACAAGAATAAAAAATGGTTAAGGCAAAGAACAAAAAAAGATAATTAGTTTTCATAGCAAGGTGTTTTTCTTACAAGATGTAAAAGTTGCCAAAAGGTTGCGTATACATTTAAAATCTACCTTGCTTTTCTAAAAATACACCCTGTCATTTTGTCATAAAATATAAATAAATTGTATCTTTGCACACTTATTGACTGCTATTGGTTTCAGTATACTTATGGAAAAAATTATAGACGAAAACAAACAGGGTGAATCTCTAATTTTAGAGCAAAAAAAAGAAAACACTCGCAAACTTTTTATTGAAAGTTATGGGTGTGCTATGAATTTTAGCGATAGCGAAATTGTAGCATCTATTTTAACAAACCAAGGTTTTAATACAACTCAAAATTTAGAAGAAGCCGATTTAGTTTTAGTTAATACATGCTCTATTAGAGACAAGGCAGAACAAACTGTTAGAAAGCGTTTAGAAAAATATAATGCTGTAAAACGCGACCGTAATCCTAAAATGAAAGTTGGTGTTTTAGGCTGTATGGCAGAACGCTTAAAAACAAAATTTTTAGAAGAAGAAAAAATAGTAGACCTTGTTGTAGGTCCAGATGCTTATAAAGATTTACCAAACCTATTAGCCGAAGTTGACGAAGGTAGAGACGCCATTAACGTTATACTTTCAAAAGAAGAAACCTATGGCGACATTTCGCCTGTGCGTTTAAACAGCAACGGCGTAACTGCTTTTGTGTCCATTACTAGAGGTTGTGATAACATGTGTACATTTTGTGTAGTGCCATTTACAAGAGGTAGAGAACGCAGCCGAAACCCACAAAGTATTATTGAAGAAGTTAACGATTTATGGAACCGAGGCTATAAAGAAATCACTCTACTTGGGCAAAACGTAGACAGCTACCTTTGGTATGGTGGCGGATTAAAAAAGGATTTTGTAAAAGCTAGTGACATTCAAAAAGCTACTGCTGTAAATTTTTCTAATTTATTAGAGTTATGTGCCAAAGCACAACCCAAAATGCGCATTCGTTTTTCAACATCTAACCCACAAGATTTAACTTTAGATGTTGTTGAAACTATGGCGAAATACAATAACATTTGTAATCATATTCATTTACCTGTTCAAAGTGGAAGTAACCGCATTTTAAAAGAAATGAATCGTTTGCACACCAGAGAAGAGTACATAGCATTAATTGATAAAATTAGAGAAATAATTCCAAACTGTGCTATTAGTCAGGATATGATTGTTGGTTTCCCTACCGAAACAGAAAACGATCATAAAGACACTGTTTCTTTAATGAATCACGTAAAATACCATTTTGGTTATATGTTCACCTATTCTGAACGCCCAGGAACTATGGCAGAACGAAAGTTAGAAGACGATATTCCTGAAACCGTTAAGAAAAAAAGGCTTGCCGAAATTGTAGAACTTCAACAAAAACATAGCGGCATAAAAACTAGAGAACAATTAAACACTATTGTTGAAGTATTAATAGAAAAAGAATCAAAAAAATCAGATACACATTGGTCTGGGAGAACACCTCAAAATACGGTTACAGTCTTCCCAAAAGAACACTATAACATAGGAGATTTTGTTAATGTAAAAACTACCAATTGTACTACAGCAACTCTTATTGGAGAAGCTATTGGGTATTCAGAAAACAATTAAAAAAAGGAATGTCAGAATTCAACTTTAATAATAAAACATTTTCATTAATTGAAAACTCAGAAAATGGAAACGTAAGTTCTGAAACCATTTTTAAATACAAACAAGAAGGCAACTTAGTAACTGCTAATTATTATGGTGGCACGATTAAATACGGCAAAATAATTGCTAATTTAAGTAACAATACACTTAATATGTTATACCAATGTATAACTACAGAAAACGAATTGAAAGCAGGAAAAGCAATTGCCAAAATAAGTTTAACATCTAACAATAAAATAAAACTTAAACTTAATTGGGAGTGGCTAGGAACAATAAATGAAAGTGGTTTTTCAGAATATATTGAGAATTAAAAAATAGATAATAGAAGCAAAAAGTAAGTTACTTTTTGATAAATGATTATCAGTTTAACAAAAACAAGTCTTGACTCTTTTAGTCTTGACTCTTGAATCTAAAAAAATATGGAATCTGTTCAAGCAATAAAACAACGTTTTGGTATTATTGGCAATACACTATCATTAAACCGTGCCATAGAAAAAGCAATTCGCGTGGCACCAACAGATATTTCTGTTTTAGTAACAGGAGAATCTGGAGTTGGTAAAGAGAGTATTCCAAAAATAATACATCAATTATCTCACAGAAAACACAATAAATACATTGCCGTAAACTGTGGTGCCATTCCAGAAGGCACTATAGACAGTGAGCTTTTTGGGCATGAAAAAGGCGCTTTTACAGGTGCAACACAAACCCGAAATGGGTATTTTGAAGTGGCTGATGGCGGCACTATTTTTTTAGATGAAGTTGGCGAATTACCACTTACAACCCAAGTACGTTTATTACGTGTTTTAGAAAATGGCGAGTTTATAAAAGTAGGATCGAGTAAAGTGCAAAAAACCGATGTGCGCATCGTAGCAGCTACCAATGCCAATATGTTCCAATCTATTGAAAAAGAGAAATTTAGAGAAGATTTATATTATAGATTAAGTACGGTTGATATTCATTTACCACCATTACGCGAGCGTCAAGAAGACATTCATTTACTATTCAGGAAATTTGCCAGCGATTTTGCTTTAAAGTATAAAATGCCAACAGTAAAACTTACAGATAATGCCATACAAGTGTTACTAAAGCACCGTTGGAGCGGTAATATCCGTCAGTTACGAAACATTGCCGAACAAGTTTCTGTATTAGAACAAAATAGAACTGTTACGGCAGAATCCCTGAGAGGGTATTTACCAACATCGGGCAGTAATTTACCTGCGGTTATTAAAACATCGAAATCTGAAAGTGATTTTAGTACCGAACGGGAAATTTTATACAAAGTACTGTTTGATATGAAAAGCGACTTAAACGATTTGAAAAAACTCACTATGGAGTTGATGAAAAACGGTAACACAAAAGATGTTGAAAAAGAAAACGAAGGGCTTATTCAGAAAATTTATGGTACTGATAATGATGATGAAACTGAATATAAAAACACTATAACAGACACTGAAGTTTTATCTATCCCAGAACATATTGAAAGTAACGACGAAACTGTTAACACACAGGATAAATATCACTTTGCTGAAGAAATTGAAGAAGAGGAAACCTTATCGTTACATGACAAAGAATTAGAATTAATTAAAAAATCGCTTGAGCGTCACAGCGGAAAGCGTAAATTAGCTGCTGCCGAACTTGGTATTAGCGAACGCACATTATATAGAAAGATTAAACAATTTGATTTGTAATTTTAAGTTATAGTAATAACAATTAGATTTAATGAAAACATTTAAATACATTTTTTTATTGTTAGCCTCAACAATCCTTTTTGGCTGTGGTATCTATTCCTTCACAGGAGCATCGGTGCCTGATGGCACTAAAACATTTCAAGTAAATCGTTTTGAAAATAATGCCTTTTTAGTTGAACCTGGATTAGAAAATGATTTTCGAAATGCACTCATCACTATTATCGAAAACCAAACCAACTTAAGCTATGTTAAATCTGGAGGTGATTTAATTTATGAAGGCGAAATAACAACCTACCGAATTTCTCCAACTACGGCTACATCTCAAAATACAGCAGCTCAAAATAGATTAACTATTAGTGTGAAAGTTAGTTTTTATAACACTAAAAAAGAAGATGATGATTTAGAAAGCAGCTTTTCTTTTTTTTACGATTACCCCGGAAGCTCTCAACTTATTGGTGCTCAAAAAACAACAGCTCATGAAGAAATTTTTGAACGTTTAACACAAGATGTTTTTAACGCAACTTTAGCCAGATGGTAGTCCATGAATAATTCTGATTTCACATATATACTTCAGCATCCGCAAGAAATAACAAATCAGCAAACTAATGATGTGAAATCTATAATTGATGAATTTCCTTATTTTCAATCTGCCAGAGCTATTTATCTTAAAGGCTTAAAAAACCAAGAGAGTTTTAAATACAATCAAGAACTTAAAACAACCGCAGCTTACACCACAGATAGAAGTATTCTTTTTGATTTTATTACTTCCGATACCTTTATTCAAAATGAAATTTCGCAATTTATAAAACAAAATACCGCACATTTAAGAGATATTGATGTTACTGTTGAAGACATTTCGGTAAATAAAAGTGTTACAATAGATGATGCGCTTAAACAACAAATAAAGGACACAGCAGGTATATTAGACCCCGCTCTTTTTCAACCAAAAGAAAAACGCCCTAAAAAAATTAGTTATTTCTCTTTAGACGATTCCCAACTTATAGAAAACGTTACTCAAGATACCAAAACGCAAGACGCTTCGGCCACCGAAATTTTAAACTTAGGCAAACCACTTCAGTTTGATAAAAGGGAAACACATTCGTTTAACGAGTGGTTAAAACTAACACGCTTTAAACCTATAAAAAGAGAAAACAATACACCTAAAGAAACTACAAAACCTATAGTTTCTTCACAATCAGTAAAAGCTAAGAAATTTGATTTAATAGATCAATTCATTCAAAAAAAACCAAAAATAAACCCTACTAAATCCGTTACATCAAAAGGCAATTTAGCTAAAGCACAAATGATACAACCTGAAGCTTTAATGACTGAAACTTTAGCGCGTATATATTTAGAGCAAAAAAACTACAAAAAAGCAATTCAATCTTATAAAATTTTAAGTTTGAAATATCCAGAAAAAAGTAGTTTCTTTGCAAACCAAATTAAGGCAGTAGAACAATTACAAGAACAAAATAACAAGGAATAATGAGTACGTTTACAATATTTTTAGCATTAATTGTAGTGGTAGCATTTTTACTAATTGTAGTAATTATGGTGCAAAACCCTAAAGGAGGTGGCTTATCGTCTTCTTTTGGAGGTGGTGGATCTCAACAATTAGGTGGCGTAAAAAAGACTACCGATTTTTTAGATAAAAGTACATGGACATTAGCAACATTATTATTAATACTAATATTATTGTCTAATGTAGCTATAAATCAAGGTTCTGAAGGATTAGACTCTAAAGCACTAGATCCAGATGCAACAACAACACAGCCATTACCTACAGCAGCACCATTACCTGCTACAAACAATACAACAACTCCTGCAGATTCAACAGGAAATTAATAAATCATTATAAAGAAACAAAAAATGCCAACTTAAACAGTTGGCATTTTTTGTTTCAGCCTGTGAAATAGGCAGGTCTGCAAGTTTGTCAGTTCACTATAATTGGCACACTTTTAGAATAACAAATAACCGTTAAAACATTTAATTAATTAAAAAATAATATAACCAATGGGCTTAAACATTAAACCATTATCAGACAGAGTTCTTATTGAACCTGCTGCCGCTGAAACTAAAACAGCATCAGGAATTATTATCCCTGATAACGCAAAAGAAAAACCACAAAAAGGAACTGTTGTAGCTGCTGGAAAAGGCACTAAAGACGAACCTATTACTGTAAAAGTAGGAGACACTGTTTTGTATGGTAAATATGCAGGAACAGAACTTAAACTTGAGGGTAACGATTATTTAATAATGCGCGAAAGCGACATATTAGCAATTATATAATTGCAAATTCCAAAAAATAAAAAAAATAAATTCCAAAAACTTCCATTACAAAATATCACTTCTAAAATTGAAATTTGATATTTGATTTTTGAAAGTTTAAAATTTTTAATAAAATTTTTCAATTATGGCAAAAGATATAAGATTTGATATTGAAGCACGCGACGGATTAAAACGCGGTGTAGATGCATTAGCCAATGCAGTAAAAGTAACATTAGGTCCTAAAGGTAGAAACGTAATTATTAGCAAAAGCTTTGGTGCACCACAGGTAACTAAAGATGGTGTTACCGTTGCTAAAGAAATAGAGTTAGAAGACGCTCATGAAAATATGGGTGCACAAATGGTAAAAGAAGTTGCTAGTAAAACTAACGATTTAGCTGGTGATGGTACAACAACTGCTACCGTTTTAGCTCAAGCTATTGTAAAAGAAGGCTTAAAAAATGTAGCTTCTGGCGCAAATCCTATGGATTTAAAACGTGGTATTGATAAAGCTGTACTTGCAATTACTGCAGATTTAGAAAAACAATCTAAACAAGTTGGTAATTCTTCTGAAAAAATAAAACAAGTGGCTTCAATTTCTGCAAATAACGACGATACTATTGGTGAGTTAATTGCACAAGCTTTTAGCAAAGTTGGAAAAGAAGGGGTTATTACTGTTGAAGAAGCAAAAGGTATGGAAACATACGTTGATGTTGTTGAAGGTATGCAATTCGATAGAGGATATTTATCGCCTTACTTTGTAACCGATGCTGATAAAATGATTGCCGATTTAGAAAATCCATACATTTTATTATTTGATAAAAAGATTTCAAACTTAAACGAAATTCTTCCAATATTAGAACCTGTTGCTCAATCTGGTCGCCCACTTTTAATTATAGCTGAAGATGTAGATGGACAAGCATTAGCAACTTTGGTGGTTAACAAATTACGTGGCGGACTTAAAATTGCAGCTGTTAAAGCTCCTGGTTTTGGCGACAGACGTAAAGCAATGTTAGAAGATATTGCTATTTTAACTGGTGGAACTGTTATTTCTGAAGAACGAGGATTTACTCTTGAAAACGCAGATTTAACGATGCTAGGAACTGCAGAAACAGTAACCATTGATAAAGACAATACAACTATTGTAAATGGTGCAGGAAATGCAAAAGATATTAAAGCTAGAGTAAACCAAATTAAATCTCAAATTGAAACAACATCTAGCGATTACGATAAAGAAAAACTGCAAGAGCGTTTAGCTAAATTAGCTGGAGGGGTTGCTGTACTTTACGTTGGTGCTGCTAGTGAAGTTGAAATGAAAGAAAAGAAAGATCGTGTTGATGATGCTTTACATGCAACTAGAGCTGCTGTAGAAGAAGGTATTGTTGCTGGTGGTGGTGTTGCTTTAGTTAGAGCAAAATCTGTTTTAGATAAGTTAACAACCGAAAACCTTGATGAAATTACAGGAATTCAAATTGTAGCTCGTGCTATTGAAGCGCCTTTACGCACCATTGTAGATAATGCTGGTGGTGAAGGTAGCGTTGTTATCTCTAAAGTTTTAGAAGGTAAAAAAGACTTTGGTTTCGATGCTAAATCTGATGCTTATGTAGATATGCTAAAAGCAGGAATTATAGATCCTAAAAAAGTAACACGCGTAGCATTAGAGAATGCTGCTTCTGTTGCTGGAATGATTCTTACTACAGAATGCGCTTTAATTGATATTAAAGAAGATGCTCCTGCTATGCCTCCAATGGGAGGTGGTGGCGGAATGCCAGGAATGATGTAATGGCGAATTGCCATAGATGATAATAAGTTATAAAAAAAACGCTTCAAAATAAATTGAAGCGTTTTTTGTTTATTTATTATATTCTAGTGTCTAATTAAAAATACTAGGTTAACTCACTTTTTGACTTTTCATTTGCTTGACTCTCATTTTGGCTAATTTAGCTTGATCAATTTTTTGTTGTTCTAACAATTTTAATTCGTGATTAATTTCGTCTCGCCTTTTATTAACCTGTCTTAATTTCTCGTCTCTAATTTCTTGTTTTTTAGCATTTTCTGCACGCCGTTGTTCTTTTAACAACATTTCTTTTTCTTGGGCTTTTTTTGCTTTTAATTTTGCTAAAGCAACAGACCCGTATGCATACCCATACATACTTAAAAATAATAAGCCTATAAGCGCTAATATTAACAAACCGTTTTCCATAACTCTTCTAATATTAAAAAAAATAAATATGTTTAAAGCAATAAATTTTTGCTATGTATTTTAATTTATAGTAAAAGTATAAAAAAGCAGAGCTGCTAAAAAATAAAAAAGGTAAACCGCTCAAAAAGAAGACAAAACAAAAAAAAGTATTCTTTATCAGAAAATAAAAGAGGTTTATCTATTATTTTTAAACAAAAAAATAAGTTTAAAAATTGACAACTTTACTCATTAGTATACCTCTCCAGAAACTTTTTTAAAGGGTTCAAACATTTAAAAAAAATAAACGCAACATTTTAAAGCACTAGAAATTAACATTATAATACACATAAAAAAACGTCCAAAATTGAACGTTTTAATGTTTTGTAGTTATAGGTTGTTTTTGTGCTTTCCACTTAACAATACCGCCATTTAAATCATAAACTTCGGTAAAACCAATTTCACTAAGTTTTTTAGCAAATTTAGCACTACGAACCCCTGTTTTACAATAAACAATTATTGGCTTTTGTTTATCTAAGGTTCCTATATCTAAATTAAAAGTAGGTGAGTAAAAGTTTATATTTCGTGCATTTTTAATAAAACCTTCATTGTATTCTTTAGATGTTCTAACATCTATAAGTTGCACGTCCTTATTCTTTATAAGGTCTTGCATTTCCTTTACAGAAATGTTTTTTGTTTGCTCTTTAACAGCTTGCTTACAATTAATAAGAGGTAAAACACATATTAAAAATAACAACCGTTTCATGTTCTTTTTAAATCTAATCCAAATCTACCAAATCGCCTTCCCACTCTAAAATACCTCCTTCAAGGTTATAGGCATTATCGAAGCCTAATTGTTCCATAATATTACATGCTTGCCCGCTTCGGTTTCCAGATCTACAATACACATAATAGTTTTTATTTTTATCTAGTTCTTCAAGCTCGTTAATAAACCCTTGCCCTTTGTATATATCTATATGAATTGCATTTTCTATAATCCCATCTGCGACTTCATCTTCCGTTCTTACATCTAAAATAACTGCATTGTCATCGTTTTTAAGTTGCGACACCCATTCTTCTTGTGTTAAGTCTTCCATTTTCAATAATTATTTAAAGCAAAATTAAGCTATTTAATTTATGATAAAAAAATCTAAAGTTCAAATTTTAAATACCCTTTTATTTTATTGAACAGCCTATTGCCTTAGTTTCGGACTCTTTTACCTTATCTCCTTTTAATAATGCATTTACAGCATTTTCAACATATTTGGTTTTTACAGCCGATGCATCTTTATAATTATCATCAACAGCACCTATATACTCAACTACATTACCTTTTTTTGTTTTTTGTAACACAAACATATGTGGTGTTTTGGTTGCTCCAAACTTTGGAAACACATTTTGGTTTGTATCCATTAAATAAGGAAAGGTAAACCCTTTATTTTTTGCACGTTTTTTCATAGCCGCAAAATCATTACCTGGTTTCTTATTAGGATCATTTGGCATAATAGCAATTACAGGATAACCTTTTGATGCATATTTATTATTAAGTTGAATAATTCTATCTTCATATTTTACAGCAAACGGACATGTATTACATGTAAATGCAATAATAAAGCCTTTTGCGTCTTTATAATCGCTCATAGAAACCATTTTTCCATCTATATTTTTTAATGAAAAGTCTTCAGCAATATCACCTATGCCATATCCGTTATTAGCTTCTGTTTTGTTAAGTGTAAAAGCACTAATAAAGACAACTATTGCTACTGCTAATGTTAATTTAATTAAGTTTTTCATAATCTATTATTTTAAAAATTGTTTTACTTCTTTTTCTAATTCATCATAAGAAAACGACTTTTCAAAAAATTTGCGTATATCGTTTTTATAAATAACGGTAGCTGGAATAGATCCAGACCAATCTTTACTAATTTTAGGTATCCAGGAATTCATATCAGGATCATCAAGAGCAATCACTCTAGATTTTAAATCTTTCTTTTTTATATAAGGTTTTAATTTAGATTCGTACAAGTGCGGAAAATCTAAACTCACCAATATTACTTCAACATTACTACCCTTATAATTTTTATTTAATTTTTCAAAATGTGGCAATTCCTTAACACATGGTGCACACCAAGTAGCCCAAAAGTTTATAACGTAAATTTTATCATCTTTTTTATTTAATAATTTTTCAAAACTCGCAAAATTGTAAATTTCTAACGCAATTGAATCTAAATCGGTTGCCTTTTCTTTAACTATGTCATTACCCACAACACGTTTTTCATGTTTTCTATTTCCATCAATACAACTCATTAAAATGAGTATTGTAATACAGACTATTTTTAAATTCATCAGTTAATAATTTTATAAATATAAATCTAATTAATACCTAATAATTACTACTTAGGTTTAACAAATTTTTATACTAAAAGTATTATTTTAAATTACTTTTTATACCTTTGTATATACAACAGTTGTTATATGAAACTTTCTGAATTGTTAAAAGTCAGCAGTTCTTTGCCTATTGAAAAAAAAGTAGTTATTAATATTTTACATACCAGTAGCGAATTAAGTGCTTTAATTAATGAAACTTTAAAACCATTTAATATTTCTTGGCAACAGTTTAATGTATTACGAATTTTACGCGGAAGAAAAGGAGTGCCAGCAACCTTAGCCGATGTGCATGAGCAAATGATTAGTAAAACCAGTAATACAACGCGTTTAATTAATAAGCTTATTGAAAAAAAATTTGTTTTAAAATCTATTAACATCAAAAATAAACGTAAAATTGACATTACAATAACAGAACTAGGTTTAAAATTATTGAAAGAAACAGGTTCTATAATATTAGAAACAGAAAAAAATATAGTGGATTCATTAACAGAAAAAGAATCAAAAGAACTTATTCGATTATTAGGTAAGATACGGTTAATAGCAAACTAAATTCTCATAAGATTCCTAATAATCAACCAAACTACCATAAAATTTATGGTAGTTTTTTTATTTAAAAAAATTAAGCAAAGTATTGCGTAATTATATTTTCATTTCTATATTTGACTCGTAATTAAAAAATAAATGAAAACAATTTTAAATAATACTTGGTGGTGGTGCTTTTCAAATTTACATTCGTGAAGTAAAACCTAGTATATTTAAAACTTAAAATATCACAAAAGGCTTGTCATTCACGACAAGCCTTTTTCAATTTAAAATATGTATCAATTAACAACACATTACAAAAAAATTCTTGCAGACACTATTACACCTGTAAGTATTTATCTTAAAATTAGAGATAAATACCCAAACAGCATTTTACTAGAAAGTAGCGATTATCATGCAAACGACAATAGTTTTTCGTATATCTGCTTTAACCCAATTGCTTCGATTAAAGTTGAAAATGAAACCATACAAGAGCAATTTCCTGATGGTAAAAAAATTTCGCAAGAAATTACAAAAGGCGTAAATATTCCGCTGGCTATTAACAACTTTTCTAAATGCTTTAAAGTTGAAAAGCAACAAGATTTTAAGTTTATTAATAATGGTATTTTTGGTTACATAGCTTATGATGCAGTTAGATATTTTGAAGATGTTAACATTTCGAAAAAAGAAAACTCCATTAATATTCCTGATGTCTATTATGCTGTTTATCAAAACATCATCGCCATAAATCATTTTAAAAACGAAGCTTATATCTTTGCGCATTGTTATGATAGTGACAACAATATTGATGAAATTGATCACTTAATAAAAGCCAAAAATTTTACATCTTACAATTTTAAATCTAATGGAGAAATAACATCAAATTTAACAGACGACGACTATAAAAATCATGTTGAATTAGCAAAAAAGCATTGTGCTCGCGGTGATGTATTTCAATTGGTGTTATCCAAAAATTTCGAACAAGAATTTAAAGGCGATGAGTTTAATGTATATCGGGCTTTACGAAGCATAAACCCTTCACCGTACTTATTTTATTTCGATTATGGAAATTTTAAAATTTTTGGAAGCTCGCCAGAAGCCCAACTTATTGTAAGCAACGGAAAAGCTGAAATTCATCCTATTGCAGGAACTTTTAAACGTACTGGGAATGATTTAAAAGATGCTGAATTAGCAAAACAATTGGCAGTAGACGATAAGGAAAACGCAGAACACGTCATGCTAGTTGATTTAGCTCGAAATGATTTAAGTAGAAATGGAAGTCACGTAACTGTAAACACATACAGGGAAGTTCAGTTTTTTTCGCACGTCATCCATTTAGTCAGTAAAGTTACTGGTCAAAAACATAAAGACACCTCAACAATGCAAGTCGTTGCAGACACCTTTCCGGCAGGAACTTTAAGTGGTGCTCCAAAACATCGTGCTATGCAACTTATAGAACAATACGAAAAAACCAGTCGTTCATTTTATGGAGGCGCTATTGGTTTTATGGATTTTGAAGGCAATTTTAATCACGCCATAATGATTCGTACTTTTTTAAGTAAAGATCATAAATTACATTGGCAAGCAGGCGCAGGATTGGTATCAAAATCTAATCCAGAAAACGAATTACAAGAAGTGTATAATAAATTAGGAGCATTAACAAAAGCTATTAAACTAGCCGAAGATATATAATTAGTTGTTAGTTGAAATAAACAAAATAAGGTGCAGAATAGATGAAGAAAAGCTCCGAAATCAGGAGAACGCAGTTCGACGCGGAGTTTTCAAATCGGTTTTCAGTTATTACTGAAAAATTCCTCAGCTTGAACTTGATTTTTTGGCTTAGTTTATCTTGAGCGTAGTCGAAAGGTTATGTATCAAGACAAAATGAACAAATAAAAATAGATATTTATGAAAGTATTAGTTATAGATAATTACGACAGTTTCACTTATAATCTTGTACATTATTTAGAAGATTTAAATTGCGATGTCACCGTACATAGAAATGATAAATTAACTTTAAAAGATGTAGAACCTTTTAACAAAATTGTATTATCTCCAGGTCCAGGCATTCCAGACGAAGCGGGTTTACTAAAAGCAATTATTAAAACATATGCGCCTACAAAAAGCATTTTAGGTGTATGCTTAGGGCAACAAGCAATTGGTGAGGTTTTTGGTGGTCTGCTAGTTAATTTAAATGAGGTATATCATGGTGTTGCAACTAATGTGAAAATTTCTGTTGATGACGAACCTCTTTTTAAGGGATTAGATAAAAACATCGAAGTTGGTCGTTATCATTCATGGGTTGTAAACCCTAATTTACCAGACGTTTTAGAAGCTACTTCGTTTGATGAAAACGGACAAGTCATGTCGTTAAGACATAGAGAGTATGATGTTAAAGGTGTACAATATCACCCAGAATCAGTTTTAACACCAAATGGAAAACAAATTCTTAAAAATTGGATAAATCAGTAAACAGTTAGCAATCGCAGTAAACAGTATTTTAAATAAACTAAAAAAAGTTCCCTTTCCTTCGGAAAGGGTTAGGGATAGGAATGAAAAAATTATTAAACAGACTTATAAATCACGAAAACATATCAAGCGAAGAAGCAAAACAAGTTTTAGTAAATATCTCAAACGGGATGTACAACCAAAGTCAAATTGCTTCATTTCTTACCGTTTTTATGATGCGTAGTATCACACTAGAAGAACTTAAAGGTTTTAGAGATGCCCTTTTAGAATTATGTATCCCAATCAATTTAAAAGATTTTAATGCTATTGATTTATGTGGAACAGGTGGTGATGGAAAAGACACATTTAACATCTCTACACTGTCATCTTTTGTATCAGCTGGAGCAGGTATTAAAGTCGCTAAACATGGTAACTATGGCGTATCTTCGGCATGTGGATCTTCAAACGTTATGGAACATTTAGGAATTAAATTTTCGAATGACGAGGACTTTCTAAAGCGTTCAATAGACAAAGCTGGGATATGCGTATTACACGCACCTTTATTTCATCCTGCCATGAAAAATGTAGCACCAATTCGTCGAGAGTTAGGTGTTAAAACATTTTTCAATATGTTGGGACCTATGGTAAATCCATCATTCCCAAAAAACCAAATGGTTGGTGTTTTTAATTTAGAATTACAACGTTTATATGGTTATTTATACCAGCAAACCGACAAAAATTATAGCATTGTACATGCATTAGATGGCTATGACGAAATATCACTTACAGGAAAAACGAAAGTGATTTCAAACCATTCTGAAACTATGTTTTCACCAGAAGATTTAGGTGTTTCACAAATAAAACAAGAATCTATTTTTGGAGGCAACACCGTTGAGGATGCAGCAAAAATATTTTTAAATGTTATTAATGGGAAAGGCACCGAACCTCAAAACCATGTCGTTTGTGCTAATGCAGGTTTGGCCATTGCAACAACAAAACAAATTAGTCATAAAGAAGGTTTTGAATTAGCCAAAGACTCTTTATTATCTGGAAAAGCAAAAAACAGTTTAGACAAATTGATTGAATTAAGTAAATAGAAAAGTTAGCAGTATTCAGTAGGCAGTTACTCGCCAGACTAAAAACTAAAGACTAAAGACTAAAGACTGAAAATGAACATACTAGACAAAATAACATTAGATAAGCGTAAAGAAGTAGCACTTCGAAAAAGCTTAATTCCTATATCGCAATTAGAACAATCTGTATTGTTTGAAAGAGAAACGGTATCCTTAGCAAACAACTTACAACATAGCAAGTCTGGGATTATTGCTGAACATAAACGACGTTCGCCATCAAAATCTGTTATAAATAACTCTTTAAATGTACAAGACGTGGCTAGTGGTTATGAGGATGCAGGCGTTTGCGGCATGTCTGTTTTAACCGATGGTAAATATTTTGGAGGTTCTTTAGACGATTTACTTACAGCTCGTGCAAGTTGCAAGCTCCCATTATTAAGAAAAGAATTTATTATAGACGAATATCAATTGATAGAAGCCAAAGCCTATGGAGCCGATGTTATTCTACTAATTGCTGCAATTCTATCAAAAAATGAAATCAAGACATTTTCAGAATTTGCAAAAAGCTTGAATCTCGATGTGCTTTTAGAAGTTCATAACGAAGAGGAATTACATAAATCTATCATGCCCAGTTTAGATATGTTAGGAGTAAATAATAGAAATTTAAAAACGTTCAACGTCAGTCTTGAAACAAGTAAAACATTAAGTAAACTTATACCAGATGATTTTGTAAAAGTATCAGAAAGCGGCATCAGTAATATAGAAGCTATAAAAGAATTACAACCTTACGGATACCAAGGGTTTTTAATAGGTGAAAATTTTATGAAGACCGATAATCCTGGAGTGAATGCAACACAATTTATAAAAAGCCTCCTCTAACTCCTCCAAAGGAGGAGAACACTTACTCTTATGAAAAAAAAGAAACAAAATATAACGCAATCCATTTCCTTCCCTTTGGGGAGGGCTAGGGAGAGGCTTAGACTGAAGATTTGCGGAATGAAATATCAAGATAATATGGCGCAGGTAGCAGCATTGCAACCCGACTATCTAGGGTTTATATTTTGTGATAAATCAGCTAGACATTTTGATTCTATTATGCCACAAATTTCAGGTTCTATAAAAAAAACAGGCGTTTTTGTTAATGAAGATTTAAATGTTGTTATTAAAAAAATAAAACATTTTAATTTACAAGCTGTACAATTACACGGCAGTGAATCTCCTGAATATTGCAAACAGCTAAAGAGATGTCATTCCGAATTTATTTCGGAATCTCATCATGAGAATCTGAAACAAGTTCAGATTGACGATAAACTAGAAATAATTAAAGTATTTTCTATAAAAGACGAATTCAATTTTAAGGTTTTAAAACCCTATGAAGAATTCGTAGATTATTTCTTATTCGATACCAAAGGAAAATTACCAGGTGGCAATGGCTATATATTTAATTGGAGCGTACTGAACAATTACCCCTCAACAAAACCTTTCTTTTTAAGTGGAGGCATTGGATTAGATCAAATTGAAAACATTAAAAAATTCCAACAAAGTAAAGCTTCAAAATATTGTTATGCTTTAGATATTAATAGCAAATTTGAAGTAAAACCTGGATTAAAAAATATTGAAGATTTAAAAGATTTTAAAAATAACGTCATTACGAGGAGCTAAAGCGACGTGGTAATCTTTCCAAAAGAAATAGATTGCCACAACTTTTTTAAAAAGTTTCGCAATGACTAAAATTAAACAGATTCCTGCCTTCGCAGGAATGACAAAGATTATGAATTATAACGTAAACAAAAAAGGTTATTATGGCGAATTTGGTGGCGCATTCATTCCAGAAATGCTATACCCCAATGTAGAAGAATTACGCCAAAACTATCTTAAAGTAATGGCTGAACCTAGTTTTCAAAAAGAGTTCGATAAACTCTTAAAAGATTATGTAGGTCGCCCTTCTCCACTCTATTTTGCAAAACGGCTTTCAGAAAAGTACAATACAAAAATTTATTTAAAACGTGAGGACTTAAACCACACTGGAGCTCATAAAATCAATAATACTATTGGTCAAATTTTAATAGCAAAACGTTTAGGTAAACACCGCATTATCGCCGAAACTGGCGCAGGACAACACGGTGTTGCCACAGCAACCGTTTGCGCTTTAATGGGATTAGAATGCATCGTTTATATGGGCGAAATTGATATTGCTCGACAGGCACCAAACGTAGCCCGAATGAAAATGTTAGGCGCAAAAGTTGTACCAGCACTTTCAGGCAGCCGTACATTAAAAGATGCCACCAACGAAGCTATTCGCGATTGGATTAACAATCCCGTAAACACCCATTATATTATAGGTTCAGCAATTGGCCCACACCCATATCCAGATATGGTAACTAAATTTCAATCGGTGATTTCAGAAGAAATTAAATGGCAATTAAAAGAGCAAGAAGGTCGCGAAAATCCAGATTATGTCGTTGCTTGTATTGGTGGTGGTAGTAATGCCGCTGGAACATATTACCATTATTTGCACGAAAAAGACGTAAAAATTATTGCTATAGAAGCTGCAGGTTTAGGTGTAGATTCTGGTGAAAGTGCAGCAACATCGGTTTTAGGAAAAGAAGGGATTATACACGGTTGTAAAACACTGTTAATGCAAACAAACGACGGGCAAATCACAGAACCTTATTCCATTTCAGCAGGTTTAGATTATCCTGGTGTTGGTCCTATGCATGCCCATTTATGCAAAACAGGTCGCGCAGAGTTTATGGCAATTACCGATGATGATGCTATGAAAGCTGGCTTAGAATTATGCGAATTAGAAGGTATTATTCCAGCTATAGAAAGCTCTCATGCTCTTGCTATTTTTAAACAAAAACAATTTAAACCAGATGATGTGGTTGTAATGAGTTTGTCTGGGCGTGGTGATAAAGATTTAAACACGTACATAAATTTCTTTAATTTATGATTTTTGTATTTCCGTGAAGACGGAAATCTCATAAATTGAATATGGATGTTCATTATATATACATACTTACAAATAAAAACCATACGGCTCTTTATGTAGGTCGAACTAAACATTTAAAAGAAAGATTAGTTCAACATAAAAACAATAGTTTAAAAACATTTACAGGAAGATACAACGTTGATAAATTAATCTATTTTGAAACAACCAAATATGTAAATAACTCAATAAAAAGAGAAAGACAAATAAAAAAGTGGAATCGTGAATGGAAAGAAAATTTGATAAACGATATGAATCCAGGTTGGAACGATTTAGCAGATTTACTTTAAATAGAATTCCTAAATATTGAAAGATTTCCGCCTTTGCGGAAATGAAAAAACATAATATTCAATGAACAGAATAAATAAAAAACTACAAGAAAACAAAAAGTTATTATCCATATACTTCACCGCAGGATATCCAAAAATAAACGATACCGTTTCCATCATTCAAGATTTAGAAAAAAACGGTGTCGATATGATTGAAATAGGACTCCCCTTTAGCGACCCTTTAGCAGATGGCCCCACCATTCAAGCAAGTTCTACACAAGCTTTAAAAAATGGAATGACAACAGAATTGCTATTCAATCAGCTAAAAGATATTAGAAAAACTGTCGATATTCCATTAATTATTATGGGGTATTTTAACCCTATGTTTCAATACGGTGTTGAGGCTTTTTGTAAAAAATGTCAGGAAATTGGCATTGACGGATTAATAATTCCAGATTTACCTGTTGATGTGTATCACGAAGAATATCAGGTAATTTTTGAAAAATACGGATTAACAAACGTGTTTTTAATTACACCACAAACTAGCGAAGAGCGCATTCGTTATATCGATTCTATTTCAAACGGATTTATATATATGGTAAGTAGCGCCAGTACAACAGGTGCACAATCTGGCTTTGGTGAAGAACAGACTAGTTATTTTAAACGCATTGCAGATATGAATCTTAAAAACCCGCAAGTTATAGGGTTTGGCATTTCTAATAATGACACATTTACTCAAGCCACTAAACATGCTAAAGGTGCTATTATTGGAAGTGCTTTTGTAAAACATGTGACTAATGAAGGTGTTGATGCAATTGATAGTTTTGTTAAATCAATTTTAGAATAATGCCACTAAACATTGTTCTTATAGAACCCGAAATACCAAACAATACAGGGAATATTGGGAGATTAGCCTTAGGCTCTGGATGCAACTTACATTTGGTAAAACCCTTTGGCTTTAAAATTGACGACACACGCCTAAAACGAGCAGGGTTAGATTATTGGCAACATTTGTCTGTTACCTATTACGAGAGTGTCGATGAGTTTTTCTCCAAACAGGGACATAATAA
This sequence comes from uncultured Flaviramulus sp., assembly GCA_947487155.1. Taxonomy (GTDB): domain Bacteria; phylum Bacteroidota; class Bacteroidia; order Flavobacteriales; family Flavobacteriaceae; genus CANLXL01. Next base: position 6,946 of record CANKVS010000051.1, on the reverse strand, counting down.
CATGGTGTTTTTATCAAGCCACGGCACACAAAACCACTGGAATATACCATTTGAAGACAATCTATTTTTAATTTTTGGAAAAGAATCTGTAGGCTTACCAAAATCTATAACAGAAACACATACTGATAAACTATTTAAAATACCGCTATATAGTAACCACGTTAGAAGCTTAAACTTAGCTAATGCTGTGGGTATTGTGGTTTATGAGGGCTTGAAACATTTGTAATAGCTTTAACTTGATTTTGTAAGAAAAATTAACGACCTTTGTTTAACAACCGATAAAGTTCATTGAAACGGAACTTTATCTTTGCATTAGCAAACATTATGAAAACAAACCTTCTACAGACAATAATCCTAGTTTTGTTTATTTCAGGATGTATGTCTAAAAAAACAGAACCACTTCCACAGCATGGGATGTTATGGAAAATAACAGGTAATGGACTAAAAAACACCTCTTACCTGTTTGGCACATACCATAAACCAGGAGGAATGCAGGTACTTGATTCTATAAAAAATTTTGATTCAATATTTAGTTCAGTAAATCAACTTATATGTGAATTTCAGGTAACTGACTTTTTAAACCCTTTAAAACAAAAAAAGGAAAATGATTTCAATTTATTAAAGCCTTGGCCTAATCCAGATTCAACATATACTAATCTTTTTACAAAACATCAAAAAAACATCTTTGATTCAGTTGTTAATTCCTCTAAACTCCTAAAGCAACTTATAAGAGCTGATTTAAATTTACGTCCACTAAGTTTAATCAATTTTATTAGTCTTTCAGAGAAAACTAAATCAAATGATAATTCAACTACAGTTCCTATTCTTGATTCCTATCTCCAAAATTTAGCTACGAAACGTGATATGAAGATTATATCATTAGATTCTAAAAAAGAATTTCTAGAAATTAAAGATTCTATAAATAATCATCTTTCACAATTGGACTACAGAACAGAGGTGGATATTTTAATGTATTACATCAAAAATAAGCATCGAATAGACTCTTTAAAACAAATTTATACTAACGAATTACTAACTACATATTTAAACCAAGACCTTGTTTCTTTAGGGAAAAATAACGAAAAGTTGAACTCACACAATAATATTATTTTATCTTTTCTTAATAACAAAGAATTTATGCAATTCCAAAAGGAAATGCTTATAAACAAGCGTAATAACCTCTGGATTAATAAAATCCCAAATTTAATTAAAAATAATTCGAGTTTCATTGCTGTTGGAGCTGGTCATTTAGGAGGAGCAAAAGGATTAATTAATCAATTAAGACAACTTAACTACAGTGTAGTAACTATAAAATAAAGTCAACTAATAAAAAACGTTTGCTAACATTGTATCCTAAAAAATTGCTATTTTGTGCTTAACCAATGTGAGTTGCTTTGTTTGCTAGCTTCTGATTTTCCTTCGGAAAATCCTCGCACACAAACACGCAACTTTCCATATACGTAACCGTTAAACAAACCTTCTCAAAATCACACTCTTTTTTTCTTCAACATATTCAAATATATAGTCTCAACTTTAGTTCGTGCCCAAGGTGTGCGTCGTAAAAATTTTAAGCTAGATTTCACCGATGGATTATCAGTAAAGCATTTAATTTTTATAGTATACCCCATATACTCCCATCCATAGTGAGCGACCAAATCGTTAATAATTTGCTCTAACTTTACACCGTGTAATGGATTGTTGGGTTGAGATTCCATTTATAAGTTAGAAACTAGTTTTTTAATCTTTTCTGCCTTTTCAAAATGATCTAACTTTTCGGTTAAAATCCACCAAGTAGCCACTTCCATCAATAATTCTGGATTCTCATTTTTATTTGCAAAAAACGCATAAAAAGACACCCCTACATTAGTTCCTTTTTGTTCAATCTTCTTATTACAAACGTTAAGAATCTTTTCTTTTAAGCTTTGCGTCATTACTTTTTAGCTTCTTCTGCTATTACTTCGCCCATCGTTGGTACGTTTTGGTCGTCTTGAATTGCTTCCTCTATGTTCACTTCTGCCAGAATTCTTTGGTCTTGAATTACGTTGTTGCCTACCTTGTCCTTGTTTTATGGGTTGGGTTGATGCATTGGGGTCTGGTTCAAAACCCTCAACAATTTCTACAGGTAGTTTTATACCTACTAATTTTTCAATATCACGCAAATACGTTGTTTCATCGGCACTTACCAGCGATATAGCTTCACCGCTAGCTCCTGCTCTACCCGTTCTACCAATTCTATGTACATAATCTTCAGAAATATTGGGCAATTCAAAATTTACTACATGAGGCAGTAAAGGAATATCTAGACCACGAGCAGCAATATCGGTAGCCACTAAAACCCGAACGCTTCCATTTTTAAAACCTGCCAACGCTTTGGTTCGTGCACCCTGACTTTTATTACCATGAATTGCTGCTGCAGTAATGCCTGAGCTCACCATTTTTTTACAAAGTTTGTTCGCACCATGTTTAGTACGTGTAAACACTAAAACTTGTTTCCAATTACCATCAGAAATTAACTTAATAATTAAACCCGTTTTTAAACCTTTGGCAACACGATATACTTTCTGACTAATAGCATCAACGGTTGAGTTGTCTGGAGTAGCCTCAACTTGTACAGGGTTATTTAAAATACCATGCGCCAATTTTCTTATATCTTTTGAAAAAGTTGCCGAAAACATTAAATTCTGGCGTTTTGCAGGCATCAATTTCATAATACGTTCAATGTCTCTTAAAAAGCCCATGTCTAGCATGCGATCGGCTTCATCTAAAACCAATACCTCAACTCGTTTTAACGACAGTAACCCTTGATTTTCTAGATCTATTAAACGCCCAGGCGTAGCTACTAAAACCTCTATGCCTTTTCGAATATTTGCTACTTGTGGTTTTTGATTTACACCTCCAAAAATAACGGCACTTCGTAAATTTAAAAACTCGCTATACTCTCTAACATTGGCATACACTTGAGCAGCCAATTCGCGAGTTGGTGTTAAAATTAAAGCACGAATAGGCTTGAATTTTTCTTTAGGATTTTCAGAAAGCATGTGTAAAAGTGGCAACGTAAATCCTGCTGTTTTACCTGTTCCTGTTTGCGCAGATGCCAAAACATCTTTACCTTCTAAAACTGGAGGAATTGCTTTTTGTTGAATTGGACTTGGGGTTGTGTATCCTTTTTTGCTAATAGCTTTTAGCAAGGCTTCAGATAAGCCTAAAGATTGAAATGACATATAAATTGTTTGATAAATGACAATCTTTTTAGCGTCATTTTCTTTGAAATGCAAAGATACTGTTATTTAATCGATATATCTTATTTCTTTAAACCAAGTGGTACTAAAAAAACGCACTATACTGCATGACTCTAAAATCGAACGTATTAAACTTTGGGTTTTTAGCTTTTTGCTGTTTATACAAAGGCAATCTGCTTATCGACATATTTGCTGCACCAGAACCTGAGGTTAACGATACAGTTTTGATAATTCGTTTTGATTGAACAGATTCCTTAACTTCTTTGGGGATGACGAATTGATGAATTCGTGGCACTTCATTATTTACCAATTCTAATTTTATATTGTAATCTTTTATGTGTTTTCTAAAAAAATATTCTGGTCCGTTTTTACTATTTCCTCCTGTAAATAAAATTGTATTAATATTTGGGTAATCCTTTAAATAGCCAATAACGTTGTGCAGTTTTATATTTTTCATCCCTAAGTCTGAAGCATCAACCTTTTCGCGTTCTGCACTTTCAACAATATCGCAAACTCCAATTTTGTGTTTAATTAAAAATTGTTTTCGTTCTTCAATAGCTTCATTTGAATTATCGTAACGCAAGTTTAAATTATGAATTTTGTCTATAAACAACCACAGCGAATTGTAATAGCTTCCGTAGCAAAAATTGACATCTTTTTCTAAAAGTTTTCCTGTTGAAAATCGTGGTGGTGGCAAAGTGCCTACTATTAATTTGGTTGTATCTTTTTGTATAAATGGTTGATATGGATGCTTGTGTAAAAACATTACACTTCGTTTAAAAGTTTTTCAACTTCTAATATGGTTGCTCTGTAAAGTCTTTTGTTGGGTTTGGTCATGTGTTGAGACTCGGTTTGAATCTCTTCTAGTATCTCTTTTGCTTCAACGTCTTTCTTTCTGCTCATTAAAAACTTAGCAAATATTAAGCGTTCTTCATAAAACGAATATCTAATATCGATGGCTTTTAAATTTTCTTCAGCATCGTCTACCTTACCTAGTCTTTCTAAAGCTAATCCGTATAAAAACTGAGATCTCGACTTTTTAAACTCAGAATGTTCTTTAATTTTTTCAGCATACAAAACAACCTTTTCAAAATCTTCACTATTAAAATAAGCTTCAATTAATTGTTTAATACCATAAAAATCGGTTTGCGAACTATCATTTAAAGCTTCTAAATAATGAGGAATGGCATTGTTATAATCTTTTATTCCTAAATAAGCATCGGCTAAATTTACTCTGTTTTGATAGGTTTCTGAAAACTGAAGTTGCCTTTCTAAATCTTTTATTTTTTTTGTAGGGTTTATTATATGTGTGATTTCACTAGTGATTTTTTCGGCATCTCGTTTGTTATAAACTTGTGTTATTAAGTAAATTATAGAACCAACAACAGGTACAAATAGAATTAAAAAGAACCAATAATATGAATTTCTATATCTTATAATATGATAAAAGCAGAATACTTTAAGCGCAATTATTATGTAATAAATCATTTAGCTATCGTATAAAAACAAGTTCGGTTTCTGTACTCATAGGTTCGCTAAAGTTATAACCTTCGTAGTTAAATGCCTTTACATCATCAATCGTTTTTGCATTAGTATCTATAACATAGCGTGCCATAAAGCCGCGTGCTTGTTTAGCAAACGTCATAATCATTTTATATTCTCCGTTTTTAAAATCTTTAAAATTAGCAGTAATTACTGGAACTTTTAGAGCTTTGGTATCAATAGCTTTAAAATATTCGTTACTTGCTAAATTTAAAAATAACTCGTCGTCTTGCAACTCTTCATTTAATGCATTGGTAATAGTTTTGCGCCAAAACTCGTATAGGTTTTTGTTTTTACCCACAGGAAATTTAGTTCCCATTTCTAGTCGATAAGGCTGCATTAAATCGGTTGGTTTTAATAAACCATATAATCCAGAAATAATGCGAACAGTATTTTGTAATGTCTCTATTTTATCTTCTGGAATATTGTAAGCATCTAAACCTCTATACACATCGCCACTAAAAGCATACACTGCTGGTCGCGCATTTTTTGTAGTAAATGGAAGTTGCCAATCTTGATTACGCTGATAATTAAGTTGACCCAAATTATCTGAAATCTTCATAAGTTTCGATAAACTTTTGGCCGATTTCTTTTTTAACAACTTATTTAAACGTTCAGATTGTTTTAAAAAACAAGCTTCGGTTGAATAGCTAATTGGTATTTTGGTTTCAAAATCTAAAGACTTTGCTGGTGATAAAACGAGTTTCATAAATTACTTTTTATAATATTTCAAATTTACAATTACTAACTTAGATTTAAAATGTAAGTTAACAATTATTTATAATGGGAATTGTAAATTGAATTGATGTTATAAGGAAATTAGCTACTTTAATTTAACAACAGAACTTTATTTTTACACTAAGAACTCATCCTGACCAAGAAAAGTTATCGTAAAACTAAATTATACGGATAATTTTAATATATTTATACGTATAAAATAAATATTATGGACACAAAGTTAACTTTAAAGCTTAATCAAAGGGTTATTGAAAAAGCAAAGAAATATGCTTCCAACAAAAAAATGAGTTTATCTAGAATTGTTGAAGCCTATTTACAATCTTTGACTACAGAAAATGACACTTCCAAATTTGAGATTTCGCCATTCGTAAAAAGCATCGCAACAGGAACTGAAATCCCTACTGATTTAAACTATAAAAAAGAGTATTCTGATTATTTAATGGAGAAATATAAATGAGTAAAAGGATTTTTATAGACACCAATATAATGTTGGATTTTTTAGGTGAACGAAAACCTTTTTATGAACCTATTGCTAAAATTGCAACGTTGGCGGAAAAAGAAAAACTAACAATGGTTGTTTCCCCAATTTCATTTGCAACAGTAAACTATTTTATCGCAAAATTTGAGAATAGAAAAATTGCGAAGGAAAAACTACGAAAATTCAAAATAATTTGTGAAGTATCTTCTTTAGGCGATCAGACGATTGAAAAGGGACTAAATTCCTCGATAAAAGATTTTGAAGATGCTTTACAATATTTTAGCGCAACCGAATCAGGTTGTAAAATTATAATAACAAGAAACGGAAAAGACTTTAAAGAATCTTTATTACCTGTAATGACAGCAGACGAATTTTTAAAATCTTTGAATAAAAAGTAACGACACCCAATATTAGAAATATCAGAAATTAACAAAACCAATGGATAACCTTCAAATAAATACAAACCCGAAAGTAGACTTGGTGTTTAATAGTTACCCTGATAATGTTAGAAACAAATTATTACACCTTAGGCATTTAATTATAGAAACTGCATCTCAAATCAAAGAAATAACAAGCTTAGAAGAAACTCTAAAATGGGGAGAACCTAGTTTTTTAACTAAACATGGTAGCACTATAAGAATGAATAAAAAACAAAACAACCCTAACCAATATGCACTGTATTTTCAATGTACAAGTAGGTTAATACCAACCTTTAAAATGATGTATAAAAACATGTTTACTTTTGAAGGTAGTCGAGCCATTGTTTTTAATATAAACGATAACATTCCCGAAACGGCATTAAAAAACTTTATTGCTGCTGCCCTAATGTATCATAAGGTAAAACACTTACCTAACTTGGGGATGTAAAAATAATACCATTTCTCATCTGAAATGACCGTAATAAATCGCCCTTTTTCCCTTTCTATTTCAACATAAAAAGAAACCGTAA
>CANKVS010000050.1 GCA_947487155.1 uncultured Flaviramulus sp. | reverse complement strand
AAATGCAAGGTCTTGTCTTTTTTATGCAAAAATAGCATTCCTCATCAAATTTACACACAACTTTTGAGATTGATCCCCTTTGTTGTACCTATGTTGTACCCTGAAAAACAAAAACCCTCGATATATTATAATATCAAGGGTTTTGAAGTTGGCCTACTAGGGCTCGAACCTAGACTCTTTGGTACCAAAAACCAACGTGTTGCCAGTTACACCATAGGCCAATGTGTAATTGAGGCTGCAAATTTAACACAATAATTTCTTTGCGCAAGTATTTTTTTAAAAATAATTATCAATACTTAACGTTTACTTAAAAACTTACAGAATAACATATTTATTATTAAATTCGCCCAAGTATATAAATAACAATATTCATGATAGATTTCAACTTTAAAAAATGGAACACTATTCTAGGTTGGTTCTCTTTTTTAATAGCTCTTATTACTTATAGTTTAACTGTTGAACCTACAGTAAGCTTTTGGGATGCAGGAGAATATATTTTAACCTCGGCAAAATTACAAGTTGGTCACCCACCTGGGGCACCTCTATTTCAAATGTTAGGCGCGTTTTTCTCCATTTTTACTTTTGGTAATAACGAACTAATTGGTTGGATGATGAATATGATGAGTGCCGTCTCTAGTGCATTTACCATCCTTTTTATGTTTTGGACTATAACCTTGTTGCTTAAAAAGCTTGTTATTAAAAATGATGCTATTAACAAACAACAAGCCATGGCTATTTTAGGTAGCGGATTAGTTGGCAGTTTAGCATTTACATTTACCGATTCGTTTTGGTTTAATGCTGTTGAAACCGAGGTTTACGCTATGGCAACCCTAATAATGGCTGTGTTGTTTTGGTTAGGTTTACGTTGGGAACAAGACATGGATACGCCGCGTGGCAATAGATGGCTTATACTTATTGCGTTTATTATTGGGCTATCGTTTGGTGTTCACTTTATGGGTCTATTAACTATTCCTGCTATTGGGCTTATTTATTATTTTAAGAATTACAAGACTGTAACAATTAAAAATTTTATTATTGCCAATGTGGTTTCGGTCGCTATATTATTATTTATTTTTAAATTATTAGCTCCAAATATTCTTAAATTCTTTAGTGCTTCAGAGTTGTTTTTTGTAAACACCATAGGCTTGCCTTTTAACTCAGGATCTGTAGTTGCTGGCGTTATACTTGTTGCTATTATATTTTACGCATTAAAATACACAAGAAAAAAACAATACGTTCATTTAAACACGAGCATCCTATGTTTAACCTTTATTATAATTGGGTTTTCTACATGGTTAATGCTTCCTATTCGCGCCAATGCCAATGTGGTTATTAACGAAAATAACCCATCGAGTGCCAGAGAGCTTTTAGCTTATTACAACTTAGAACAGTATCCTGAAACACATTTGTTTTATGGGCCTCAATTTACCGATCAGTATGCCTATTTAGATGAAAACAATCCGTATGTTGATGACAAACCTAAATACGAAAAAGACAAAGAAAAAGGTGAGTATATTATTGTAAACGATTATAAAAACGCAAAACAAAATTACAACTCAAATCACGCTGCTTTCCTTCCGCGTATGTGGAGCCCTGAACACGCTGAAAATTATATGATGTTTTCTGGATTTTTAGATTTTAAGGTTAAATCTGGAACACAAAACAGATATTACAATAGCGCCATAAATGCTGGTGCATCAGAAGAACAAGCTAATGCTTTTGCTTTAAATCAAATTACGCAATATAAGACTCAAATAAATGAATTCAAGAATCAGGTAGCTCAAGGTAATATTGATTATGAAGATTATAATAACTTCTTAAAAAAAGAAAAAAATAATCTTGAAATAGAAACACCTTCGTTTGGCAGCAATTTAGCCTATATGTTAGAATATCAATTAGGTTATATGTACTGGCGTTACTTTATGTGGAATTTTTCAGGGAGACAAGATGATATTCAAGGGCGTTACGACAATCATGGTAATTGGATAAGTGGTATAAACATTTTAGACAAATGGCATTTAGGCTATTCTCAAGATAACCTACCTAGCGATGTTAAAAACAATAAAGCCAGAAACACGTATTATTTATTACCCTTTATTTTAGGACTTATAGGGTTCTTCTTTTTATTCAATAAAGACAAAAAAGTGTTTTGGACCATGCTAGTCTTTTTCTTGTTTACAGGATTAGCCATTCAATTTTACACCAATGTACGCCCATTTGAACCTCGCGAACGCGATTATTCGGTTGTTGGCTCATTTTATGTGTTTGCGCTTTGGATTGGTTTTGGAGTGTATTCTCTTTTTGAAATGCTAAAAAAGTATTTACCTCAAAAACTAGCAGCACCTATAATTACACTAGCCTGTTTAATACTAGTCCCAAGTATTTTAGCAGCTAACAATTGGGATGACCATAATCGTTCTGATAAATACACTGCCAAATCTATGGCTAAAAAATACTTAGATTCTTGTGCCGAAAATGCTATATTGTTTACTATTGGCGATAATGATACTTTTGCCCTTTGGTACGCTCAAGAGATTGAAGGGTATAGAACAGATGTTCGTGTTGTAAACACCAGCTTATTTCAAACCGATTGGTATATCGATCAAATGAAGCGTAAAGCTTATGAGAGCGACCCTATTCCTTCTCAACTAACTCATGACTTATATCAATATGGCACTAACGATTATGTTGTTAAAGAAGCTGTAGTTCAAGATACCTTAGAGGTAAAAGAATTTTTAAATTTCTTGTCGAGTAACAACCCTAAAACAAAATACAAATACGTTTTAGAACAACAAGGAGTCGATTTAAACAGTGTTAGGAGTCAAGATTTAAAAATGAGCTATTTACCTACTGAACACTTAAGAATCCCTGTTAATAAAAACAACGCTATAGAATACGGTATTGTAAAACCAGAAGATGCCGATAAAATTGTACCACATATTGACATTCGAATAAAAGATGGAGCTATTTACAAAAACAGGCTATTGATGCTAGATATTGTCGCCAATAACGACTGGAAACGCCCTTTATATTTTACTGGTGGTGCTTTTGCTGAAGACGATTATATTTGGATGAAAGACTACTTACAGTTAGATGGGATGTGCTATAAATTGGTTCCTATTAAAACGCCTGTAGATAGAGCAAACCCTTTTGATATGGGTAGAGTAGATAGTGATTTGATGTATGAAAAGGTTAAAAAATGGGATTGGGGCAATAGCGGAAGTCCAGACATTTATCATGATGTTGAAACGCGTAAAAACTCAATAACTTATAGAGGAAACTTAGCGCGTTTAATTGAGCAATTAATCAATGAAGACAAATTAGATAAAGCCGAAGAAATTGCAGATATAGCGATGGATAATATGCCTGTCGAACATTTTGGCTTCTATACACTTTTAGAACCTTACATTAGTGCGTATTATGAAGTAGGAAACAAAGAAAAGGCACAACAATTATTTAAAGATGTTGCTATTAAATATCAAGAAAACTTAAATTACTACAGTGGTTTAAAAGTAGAAAATCAAGAGCGTTTATTTGAAGAGGTTTATACCGATATTCAGCGTTACAAAAGTTTAGTAGATGTTTTAATTGAATATGATACAGAGTTTGCAGAAATTGAAGGCGAAACATTTAACAACTTCTTAAAATTATTTAGACATTTTTATGGCGAAGACCCTGAAGAAGAGCAATACATTCCTAGAACAGATCAAGATATTCCGACTGAAGATAGCAGTATTAACGCTATCAAAGAATAAACGGTATAAGGCATGACCTTAACACCAGTAAAAATACCAGTAGTTGCTAAAAAGATGTTCCCAAATTATGCTTGGGACATCGCGGCAACAGATAAAACCATCTATCTTACTTTTGATGATGGCCCTACTCCAGAAATCACCAATTGGACACTTAAGATATTGAAGTCATTTGATGCAAAAGCCACTTTTTTTTGCATAGGTAATAATGTTGAAAAACACCCAAATATATTTCAGAATATATTAAAAGAAGGACATGCTATTGGCAACCATACTTATAATCATATTAAAGGATGGAAAACGAAAACAGAAGATTACATTAAGAATATTGAATTATGTGAATCTGTCTTCAAATCTCAATATTGTCACACTGAGCGCAGTCGAAGTGTAAAAACCCAAAAGATAATCGATTATCAGATTCAGAATTCAGAATACAGAATTCAGAATTACTTTCGGCCACCTTACGGGCAAATAACCCCCAAACAAGGAAAAAAGCTAATTGAATTAGGTTATAAAATAATTATGTGGGATATTTTATCTTTCGATTGGGATAAAAACGTTACTAAAGAAACTTGTTTAAATAATGTTATAAGCAAAACGACCAAAGGAAGTATTATTGTGTTTCACGATAGCGTTAAAGCTTCTAAAAATATGCAATATGCTTTACCTAAAGTATTAGAGTATTTTAGCAAGTTAGGCTATAGTTTCAAAGCTATCGACTGAAACGTTCGTCACCCTGAACTTGTTTCAGGGTGACGTAATTTATCGACATATATCATGACGATTCTGAAATACTTAAACAAGTTCAGCGCAAGCAAGTTCAAGAATAACAAAAAGTCATTTCATAAGAACTTTTTAAAAGTACTGTTGAATAAGGTTTATAAGTGTATTTGCATCTTGCTCACCACTTTGACGCCATTTCATTTCACCGTCTTTGTAGATAATTAATGTAGGTAATCCTTTTACACGTAAGGCTTCTGCAAGTTCTTCGTTTTTTTCAACATCAATTTTTATCACTTTAGCTTTATCGCCAAGTGCAGCAGCAACATCCCGTAGTACAGGATGCATCGCTGTAGATTGTTCGTTCCATTCTGTGAAAAAATCTAACAAAACAGGAATATCTACATCGATAAGTTCCCCAAATTTTGACATATTTTAAAGTTTTTAGCTAACCTTTATCATCCTATCAATTTTATTCTGAAAAAAATAAGATTGATACTACAAACCTACAATTTTTTATTTAGTTTGAAAATCAATGCTTTAAACCAAATTGCTTTTACTTAATTATAAATATAAACAATTTTAACATAAACACAATATTTACCAGATTTAAAGGTATTATGAAAGTCTTTTATTAGGGTTTCAACTTCATGAGAAGGCTAATTCAAATAAAATCTTTATAAAAAATATGGGAAGCTTTTCTTTATTAAGCGTCTTTTACACCTTTTTTTAATTCGATAACGGTTATTTCTGGCCATATCCCAACACGTCCGGGAAACGCTAAATAACCAAATCCTCTATTTACATTTATATACTGTCCCATTTCTTTATAAATACCTGCCCAATATTTATAACGCCATTTTGCTGGACTCCATTTAAACCAACCTGGAATTTCTATTCCAAACTGCATCCCGTGAGTATGACCACTTAGCGTTAAATGATAATGGTAATCATCTTTAACAACTTCTTGTTCCCAATGTGAAGGATCGTGACTCATCAATATTTTAAAATCCTCTTTTTGTATGTCTGAAGCGGCTTGCTTTAAATCGCCTGCTTTTTTAAAGCCGCCTGCACCCCAATTTTCAACACCAATTAATGCTATCTTTTCACCATTCTTCTCAAGATATCTACTTTCATTTAGTAAAACCTCAAACCCTATTTGATTTTGAAGCTTTTTTAAATCTTCGAGATTTTCGGCTTTAGCTTCATCAGAATCCCATTTTATATAGTCGCCATAATCGTGATTTCCTAAAACGGAAAACATGCCATCTTTAGCTTTCAGTTTATTAAAAACATCTTTATAAGGCGCTAATTCTTCAGCTTTATTATTTACAATATCTCCTGTAAATAATATCACATCACTTTCTTGTTCGTTTATTAAATCTACGGCATAACGCACCTTATCCATATTATCAAAACTCCCAGAATGTATATCGCTAATTTGCGTAAGTTTATAGCCATCAAAAGCTTGTGGTAAATCTTCAAAATGCAAGGTGTATTTTAATACTTTGTAATTATACTTTCCTCTGTAAATTCCGTAAATAACAGACGCCAAAGGTATCGCTGCAATGCCTAAAGCAAGTTGGCTAATAAACTGTCTTCTCGATGCAAAATAATTACCCTTAGCTGTGCTCCCTTCTGTAAAATAACGGTATATGGCTTGAGGTACTCTAAATACATCTTCTCCAATCATAGATATTGCCAGAATCATTTTAGGAATTAAAAGAGCAATAAAAAACCCAAAAGCATAAGCATGTGCATGCGAAAAACCATCACTTCTATTAAATCCGAAATAATGAAACACAAAATTACCAATAACTAATATTGTGATTACCCAATACAATATTTGTAGCCAATTATTTCTTGTAACCGTTTTAAATGCTTGAAACGCATATAAATCTGTAATTCCGAAAATGATAATAAAAATAATCCAACGAACCATAAAATCAATTTTACAACAAATTTATTAAGACTTGAATACATCTCACCCAAATTTAATGTTAAATTAAATGGTAGTCGTATTAATTTCAAAAGCCATTCACATCTAATTATTTGGTATTATTACTTATCTTTCTCCTATCGTTACAACATCAAAAAAAATTATAAATGAAACGTCGGAATTTTATAAAAAATACATCTTTAAGTACAGCAGGATTAATTTCTGCGCCTTTATTAGCCTCTTGTGAAGACAAAAAAAACATTACAAACCAAGAAGAAAAAACAAAAGTAATAAAACCCATTTCGGTTTGTACATGGAACTTTGAAAATGCAAACTCGAAGGCTTGGGACGTACTAGCTAATGGAGGTAATGCACTTGATGCGGTTGAGCAAGGTGCGATGGCAGAGGAAGCAGACATAAAAAATACTACCGTTGGTATAGGTGCAACACCAGATCGTGACGGAAACGTTACTTTAGATGCCTGTATTATGGATAAAGATGGTAATTGTGGCGCCGTAGTATATCTGCAAAATATAGCACACCCTGTTGCTGTAGCAAGAAAAGTGATGGAAGAAACACCTCATATTATTTTAGCAGGAAAAGGCGCAGAACAATTTGCTTATGAACAAGGCTTTAAAAAAACCAATCTGTTAACCGAGGAAGCGAAAAACAGATGGTTGGAATGGAAAAAAACATCTAAATATGAAACCATAATAAACATTGAAAACCATGACACTATTGGTATGCTAACCATGGACAAAAATGGAGATATAGCTGGTGCTTGTACAACTAGCGGTATGGCTTATAAAGTTGGCGGACGTGTTGGCGATTCTCCAATAATTGGTGCGGGATTGTATGTTGACAACGAAGTTGGTGGAGCCACAGCAACAGGTGTTGGTGAAGAAGTAATACGTACGGTTGGTAGTTTTTTAATTGTTGAATTAATGCGTCAAGGGAAATCGCCACAAGAAGCTTGTGAAGAAGGTGTAAAACGGATTATGGCTAAAAATAAAGGACGAAAAGATTTCCAGATTGGTTTTTTGGCATTAAATAAAAAAGGAGAAACAGGAGGCTATTGCGTACATTCTGGATTTACATATCGCAAAGCAACTGAAACTGGACATACCAATGAGCAGGTAGATTCGTTTTATAAAAAGAAAGTCTAAAGTCCTTCTATCATATAAAAGAGGTTTTCTTATTTTAAGGTTATCAAAACATTAAACTTTATTATTTCAATTAAGTAATAACTTTTTGTAGCTTTGATTTTCTATCAAAACAAACAAAATGTCAGACAATAAACGCGTCTTTTTAGTAGATGCTTTCGCTTTAATTTTTCGTGGCTATTATGCCTTTATTAAAAATCCAAGAATAAATTCAAAAGGGGTTGATACCTCAGCCATTATGGGGTTTATGAATTCCCTTTTAGATGTTATTAAACGTGAAAGACCAGACCATTTAGCCGTTTGTTTTGATAAAGGCGGAAGTGTTGATCGTGTAGAAATGTATGAAGCTTACAAAGCTAATAGAGATGAAACACCAGAAGCCATTAAAATTGCAGTGCCTATTATTCAAGACATTTTAAAGGCAATGCATATTCCTATTATGGTAAAAGCTGGTTTTGAAGCCGATGATGTTATAGGAACACTTGCCAAACAAGCTGAAAAAGAAGGCTATCAAACGTTTATGGTAACCCCTGACAAAGATTTTGCACAACTGGTTTCGGAAAATATTTTTATGTACCGCCCCGTTTTTGGCGGTGGCTACGAAACTTGGGGAATTCCTGAAGTGCAGAAAAAATTTGAAGTTACAGACCCTTTACAGGTAATTGATTTTTTAGGGATGATGGGCGATAGCAGCGATAATATTCCTGGACTACCAGGTGTGGGCGAAAAAACAGCGAAGAAATTTTTAGCAGCCTATGGCAGTATGGAAAACCTTTTGGCTAACACACATGAGCTAAAAGGCAAAATGAAAGAGAAGATTGAAGCCAATGGCGAATTAGGCCTGCTTTCAAAAAAACTAGCAACCATTATGCTTGATGTTCCTGTGACGTTTAATGCGAAAGATTTTGAATTGGATCAACCAGACATTCCTAAAGTAACTGAGATTTTTCAAGAATTAGAATTTAGACGTTTAATCGATAATTTTAATAAAACATTTGCTGCTGATACTTCGACTACGCTCAGTGACCAGAAAACTATCGAAAAAGCTTCAGAGAAACCAGAAACAAAAGCAACACCAAAGGAAGTTAAATCTGCTGGAGCAGGACAGTTTAGTTTATTTGGCACTTCGGCTACGCTCAGTGACCAAGATAATTCCGCGGAAGCGATACCAAGCAACACAAGGAAAACAAATGAAAACACATCGCATTTTTACCAAAGTATAGCACCCGGAATAGCAACAAAACTATTTGTTAAAAATTTAATGAATCAAACCAGTGTCTGTTTTGACACGGAAACGACTGGACTAAACCCAATAACCGCAGAATTGGTTGGTATTGCTTTTTCTTGGGAAGTTGGTAAAGGTTTTTATTTGCCTTTTCCAAAAGACAAAAATGAAGCGCAACATATAATTGAAGTATTGCGACCGTTTTTTGAAAGTGAATCCATAGAAAAAATTGGTCAGAATTTAAAATACGATATTAAAGTACTTGCTAAATATAATATTAATGTAAAAGGAAAACTGTTTGATACGATGTTAGCACATTATTTGATTAATCCTGATATGCGTCACAATATGGACGTACTTGCTGAAACATATCTTAATTACACGCCAATTTCTATTACAGAACTTATTGGTAAAAAAGGAAAAAATCAACTCTCCATGCGAGAGGTTCCTTTAGACAAACAAACAGAATATGCTGTGGAAGATGCAGATATAACACTTCAACTAAAAGAACATTTTGAAAAGGAATTAGGAGAAGCTAATACGCAAAAGCTATTTGATGATATTGAAGTACCGTTGCTTCGTGTTTTAGCTGCTATGGAACTTGAAGGTATTAATTTAGATAAAGATTTTCTTAACTCGTTATCTAACGAACTGAATAATGATATTTTAAATCTTGAAAAAAGTATATATGAAGCTGCTGGTGAAGAATTCAACATCTCATCGCCAAAACAGTTAGGTATTATTCTTTTTGAAAAACTAAAACTGGTTGATAAACCTAAAAAAACCAAAACAGGGCAATATGCTACTGGCGAAGATATTTTAAGTTATTTGGCTAAAGACCACGACATAATTCAGAATATTTTAGACTATCGTGGTTTGGCTAAACTAAAAAGTACTTATGTAGATGCTTTACCAACACAAGTTGAAGAAGTAACAGGAAGAGTACATACAGATTATATGCAAACGGTTGCTGCCACAGGTCGTTTAAGCAGTAACAACCCAAACTTACAAAATATCCCTATTCGTACCGAACGTGGTAGACAGGTGCGAAAAGCATTTGTTCCGCGCAATGAAGATTATACGTTGTTAGCTGCCGATTATTCGCAAATAGAACTTCGAATTATTGCAGCGCTAAGTAAAGAAGAAACCATGATTTCTGCGTTTAAAAATGGGGAAGATATTCATGCTTCTACAGCTTCAAAAGTATTTAATGTGCCTTTAAATGAAGTTACCCGCGAACAACGAAGCAATGCTAAGACGGTAAACTTCGGAATTATTTATGGGGTTTCAGCTTTTGGATTAAGTAATCAAACCGACTTATCGCGAAGTGAATCCAAAGAACTCATCGAAACTTATTATGCTACTTATCCAAAGCTTAGAAACTTCATCAGCGAGCAAGTCGATTTTGCCCGCGATAATGGTTATGTCCAAACGGTTTTAGGTCGTCGTCGTTACTTAAAAGATATTAATTCGCGTAATGCTGTGGTTCGTGGAGCTGCTGAACGCAATGCTGTAAACGCACCCATTCAAGGTAGTGCTGCAGATATTATTAAAATTGCTATGATTAATATTTATAATAAACTTGAAGCTGGTAATTATAAAACAAAAATGCTTTTACAAGTACATGATGAATTAGTTTTTGATGTCTACAAACCAGAGTTAGAAACCATTAAAAGTTTGGTTAAAACCGAAATGGAAAACGCCTATAAACTTGACGTACCACTCGATGTTGATTTAGATATTGGAGATAATTGGTTGGAGGCGCATTAAAGAATGTTTCTTACCATTATTAAGTTTATTCAAAGTACATTCTGAAAAGCTTCAAAAAAGAAAGTGTTAAAACTTCCTTTTAATTTATTTTGAAGATATTTCATCAATGTGCTTTTTTCACTTCCCAATTCTCCATAAAGTGAATAATGTTAATTATCTTAACTTTAAAAAGTGATACACCCCTAAAGTCCCCTCAAGGGGACAATCTCACTGATTTAACTTTACAAAATATCCCCTTGAGGGGATTATAGGGGTGTCAGAGTATAAAACTTAAAAATGAAAAACAAAATAATTCCATACAATCCCAAATTAAAACAACTCGCTAGACAGCTAAGAAAAAACAGTACACTACCTGAAGTTTTGTTATGGCAAAAGATAAAACAACGAGCCTATGGTGTTCAGTTTCACAGGCAAGTGCCTATGCTTAATTATATTGTCGATTTTTATTGTCATGAAATTGGTTTAGCTATTGAAATTGATGGTAGTAGTCACGATCACAGTTTTTTATATGATGCTAAAAGACAAGGTGAACTAGAAGCATACGGTGTTAAATTTTTGAGATTTTCTAATGATGAAGTTAAAAAGAATATGTTTAGTGTTTTATTGGTTATTGAAGAAACAGTGAAAGAATTGGTTGAGTAAATTATACTTAAAAAACACCTCTGTAGTCCCCTCTAGGGGACACTCCTAAATAATAAACTTTAGAGCTGAACATTTCAAGCTTTAAGTTTAAATCATCAACAAAAAAACTCAATAATTAACGTAAACAAATATCCCCTCGAGGGGGATTATAGGGGTGTCAACAAAACTAAAAACTATCGCCGCTTCTTCTTACTCCTAAACTTAGTTTTATTTTTTCGTCTATTAAAAGGAATAGCATCATCAAAAGTATGTTTAGCTTCACCTTTAGGTTTATTTTTACGCCATTTTTCGTTTTTTTCTGGAAGCAATACTTTTAATAAATCTTGACGCCCTAATTTATTCAAGGTCTTTTTAATCCAAGCTTTATTTTCATCTTTATACCAAAAGAAAAAACGATGCTGTTCATCTTTTTCTTTACGCGTTATTGGTGTGTTTACTTTTTTTAGTGTGTATGGATGATAACCACTATAATAAATAACAGTAGCAACCGTCATAGGTGTAGGTGTAAAGCCTTGTACTTGTTCTAACTGGAAACCCATATCTTTGGTTTCGGCAGCTAAATTTGCCATATCTTCAACTTCGCAAGCCGGATGATTCGATATAAAATAAGGAATCAATTGTAGCTTTAAACCTTTCTTTATATTAATCTTATCAAAACGCTCTTTAAACTTATGAAAATAACTAAAAGAAGGTTTACGCATCAATTTTAAAACAGGATCGCTGGTATGTTCTGGTGCTACTTTAAGTCGTCCAGACACATGCTTAGTCATCACCTCTTCAGTATAATCGTCTAACTCTTTTGGATCGGCATTTTTATTAAATTCTGGCACTAGCATATCATGGCGAATACCACTTCCGATAAATGATTTTTTTACTTTAGGATGACTATCGACTGCTTGATACAATTTAGTTAACGGCTTATGCGACGTATCTAAATTGCTACAAATAACAGGCGAAATACATGAAGGCGCGACACACTTATCGCATATAGCCTGTATCTTCCCTTTCATTTTATACATATTGGCACTAGGCCCTCCAATATCGCTTAAATAGCCTTTAAAATCTGGCATATTGGCAACTGTATCGACTTCGCGTAATACAGATTCTTGACTACGAGATGCTATAAACTTGCCTTGGTGTGCAGAAATGGTACAAAAACTACAGCCACCAAAACAACCTCGATGAATGTTAATCGAAAACTTAATCATTTCGTAAGCAGGAATTGGCCCACGCTTATTATATTTTGGGTGTGGTAATCTGGTATAAGGTAACTCGAAAGACGCATCAATTTCATCTTCAGTCATAGTTGGATATGGCGGATTAATCATCAACGTTTTATCTCCTACTTTCTGAAAAATTCGTCGCGCTGCCAATTTATTAGATTCCTGCTCTATTGTCTTAAAATTTGAAGCATAAGCTTTTTTATCTTTCAAACATTTTTCGTGCGAAACAATTTCGACATCTTCCCAATTACTATTCTTTGGAATTTTAGCATCTTTATTTACAAGAACCGCTGTTTGTTTTATAGTTGTAATACTACTAAAAGGCACTCCTTTTCGCAATAAACGCACAACTTCTCGTAGAGGTTGTTCGCCCATGCCATAAACCAACATATCTGCTTTAGAGGTTTCTAAAATAGTGGGCATGAGTTTATCGCTCCAATAATCGTAATGTGTTACACGACGTAACGACGCTTCAATCCCACCAATTAGCACAGGAACATCTGGCCATTTTTCTTTTAAAATTTTAGAATACACAGATGTAGCATAATCTGGTCTAAAACCAATATCTCCATTAGGCGTATATGCGTCTTTATCACGTTTCTTTTTATTAGCATTATAATTACTAATCATGGGGTCCATACAACCACCCGTTACTCCAAAAAATAATTTTGGAGCACCTAATTTTACGAAATCCTGAAGATTATCATTCACATTAGGTTGTGGCACCACAGCGACACGCAAACCATAACTTTCCAAAATACGACCAATTACCGCAGGTCCAAAGGAAGGATGATCTACATAAGCATCACCACTAAATAAAATCACATCTAGTTCTTCCCAACCACGTATTTTAACCTCTTTGTTTGTGGTAGGTAACCAATCTGAAAGTTTTAATTCCTGCATAGAATTGCAAAAGTAGACAAAAATTGACTCTTATACTTTAAACACAAAGGGTTTACCTTTTTTTAATTTAACAATACGGAATCTATTCATTTTAAAAAATCGATCTATTTGTAAAAAATAGCATCAAATTAATATTCAATCTTTTATAAAATCTTTTTTTTGAATGGTATGTAAATGTTAAACTTAGTAAGGACTATCAACTATTAACGACCGCATAGTTATATAAAGCTATGAAACTATGTGTATTAAGAAAACAATTCTTACTTCAACTCTTTTATTTGTTATATTTGTTCAAAGTTTTAATGCGCAAACTTGTTGTTCTGGAGGTGTTCCTCTCTCAAATAATTTAGGTTTATCTCAACAAGATAAGGGCACTATTCAATTAGGTTTAAATTATGACTATAATAATTTAAACACCTTAAATTCTGGTACTGAAACTTTAAACGATAATTCTAGGTTACGAATTACACATTCCACCCTATTAAATGCTAGCTATGCCTTTACTAATAACTTTTCTGTAGAAGGTTTATTTACTTGGGTAAATCAGCGTCGAAAAATTTCACAATTCGGAAATGAAAATCTAGACCAATCTTCAGGCATAGGTGACGGTGTACTTTTATTGAAATACCGTTTTCCTAACATAATTTCTAAAAACAGTGACTTAACTTTAGGTTTGGGAACAAAAATACCTTTAGGTTCTTCTACGGAGCTAGATTCTAGAGATATTCTATTAATCAACGATTTACAGCCTGGTAGTAACGCATGGGATTTTATTTATTGGTTATCAACTTCAAAACGTTTTAATTTTAGACCTTCACTAAATACGTCCATCCGATTCACCTATAGAAGTACTGGCACAGACAACAATTATCTAGGAAATTCTACGTACAAATATGGTAATGAATTTCAAGTATTTTTAAATTTTTCAGATCAGTTCAATTTCCTTAAAACACTCACTAACCCTAGTATTTCCTTAAAATACAGAAATACTTTGAAAGATGAAACAGGTGGAGGACAATTAGATAATACTGGAGGAAATTGGGTGTTTTTAATTCCTAACTTTTCTATAGATATTACACCAAACATTGCTTTTTCAACCAAAGCAGAGCTACCAATTTATAGCAATGTAGATGGTACCCAATTAACCCCAACATATAGAATAACTTCTGGTTTTTTATTCAAACTAAAACCCAAATCAGATTCAATAAACTTTAATTAAAAAAGTAATAGCTATGAAAAAACATATTCTTTTATTAAGTATAATTACATTACTAGCCTCTTGCAGTTCTAGTGGTGATACAGCACAATCAGAAAACCCACAATCTTCAGAATGGCTAATTCCAATTAATGAAGTAAAAGATGGGGGTCCAGGTAAAGATGGGATTCCGTCGATTGACAACCCCAATTTTACTTCTGCTAGTAATGCAACCTTTTTAAATGATAATGATCTTGTTGTTGGTGTTTTAAAGGGTGATGAAGCAAAAGCTTATCCTCATATTGTTTTAGATTGGCATGAAGTGGTTAATGATGAAATAAATGACACCTTTATTACTTTAAATTACTGCCCATTAACAGGTACTGCTTTTGGCTGGGAAAGTATGGTTAGTGGCACTAAATCTACTTTTGGAGTTTCAGGTTTATTATATAACGCTAATTTAATATTATATGACAGAAAAACGGATAGCAACTGGTCTCAATTAAGACTTGAATGCGTAAATGGTGAATTAATAAACAACAAACCCCAATTATTAGATGTTGTTGAAACCAATTGGAAAACATGGAAAACACTTTATCCAGACACCAAAATTTTAACAACAGAAACAGGTTTTTCTAGAACTTATGGAACGTCTCCTTATGGCGATTATACTACTAATAATGGACGGTTTATTTTTATACCTTCAATTATAAACTCTGCTTTACCAAATAAAGAGCGCGTTTATGCTATTATAGATGGTAATAAATCTAAAGTTTATCAATTTTCAGATTTTACTAACGGAAAAACTATTAGAGATACTTTTAATAACAAAGACTATTTAATAGTTGGCAATGAAGATATAATCTATGGTTTTAAGCTCTCTAGTGAATATGCTAACCTTACTTTTGAATATGATTTTACAGGAACCGAAGCATTTTTTAAGGACAATGAAGGTAACAAATGGTCTATTTTTGGAAAAGCTATTGAAGGCCAAAGAACTGGAGAATCACTTTTAGGTGCAAAATCTGTTATGAGTTATTGGTTTGCGATAGCCGTTTTTTATCCAGACCCCCAAATTTATTCTGCTCCATAAAACACGTTAATTTCCATTATTTAACAAGGGTTTTAGCAATTAAACTTGCATTGCGAAATTTGCACAAAATAATCTCTCTTCACTATTTGGTAATCAAATATATAATCGTAAATTTGCAAACTCTTTTTGAGAGAGGAATGTTTAATAAATAAAATTAATTAGTGTGGACACATTAAGCTACAAAACGATTTCAGCAAACAAAGCTACTGTTAATAAGGAGTGGGTTTTGGTTGATGCTGAAGGTCAGGCGCTTGGTCGTTTATGCTCTAAAGTTGCAAAACTTTTAAGAGGTAAACACAAGCCAAACTTCACACCTCACGTTGATTGCGGAGATAATGTTATTATTATCAATGCTGAAAAAATCACATTATCTGGAAACAAATGGAACGATAAAACGTACATTCGTCACACAGGTTACCCAGGAGGTCAAAGAAGTTTAACTGCTACAGAATTGTATGGAAAAGACCCTGCAAGAGTAGTAGAAAAATCAGTTAAAGGAATGTTACCTAAAAACAAATTAGGCGCAGATTTATTCCGTAATCTAACAGTTGTTGTTGGTTCAGAACATGCACATGCTGCACAAAAACCAAAAGCAATTAACTTAAACGAATTCAAATAATGGATGTAATTCACAAAATTGGCCGTAGAAAGACGGCTGTTGCTCGTGTGTATGTAGCCCCAGGAAAAGGGAACATCACGATTAATAAAAAAGACGTAACTGCTTACTTTACAACTGCAACATTACAGTACAAAGTAAAGCAACCTTTAGTTATGACTAACAATGATAGCAACTTTGATATTACAGTAAATGTATTTGGAGGAGGTATTACAGGTCAAGCAGAAGCTGTTCGTTTAGCAATCTCTCGCGCTATGTGCGAAGTTGATGCAGAGAACAGATTAACATTAAAACCAGAAGGTTTATTAACTAGAGATCCAAGAATGGTGGAGCGTAAAAAATTCGGACAGAAGAAAGCGCGTAAAAAATTCCAATTCTCGAAACGTTAATTTCGACTACACTCAATTACCTTTTTTATATTTGGTATTTTGGGTACAAAAAAAATTAAAAAACAAGTTATTGTTGTCCTAGTGTAAAAACAGGATTTAGTTTAGCATCTAAATGAAGCCAAAAGCAGAAAGCTAAAAAGCTAAAAGCCCAATGGAACATTGCTAATTCAACAGAACGTAAACTATTACAAAATGGCAGTAGAAGTAAAAGAATTACTTGAAGCAGGTGTACACTTCGGTCACCTTACACGTAAGTGGGATCCAAACATGGCGCCTTACGTATATATGGAGCGCAACGGTATCCATATTATTAACCTTTATAAAACAGCGGCGAAAATTGATGAAGCTGGAGCAGCACTTGCTAAAATTGCTAACTCTGGTCGCAAAATTTTATTTGTTGCAACAAAAAAACAAGCTAAAGATATCGTAGCAGAAAAAGCTGGTTCTATTAACATGCCTTACATCACAGAAAGATGGCCAGGCGGTATGTTAACTAACTTTGTTACTATTAGAAAAGCTGTTAAAAAAATGGCTTCTATTGATAGAATGAAGAAAGACGGGACCTTCATGACACTTTCTAAGAAAGAACGTTTACAAGTAGATCGTTTAAGAGCGAAGTTAGAAAAAAACTTAGGTTCTATTAGCGATATGACTCGTTTACCAGGTGCTTTATTTGTTGTAGATATTAAGCGTGAGCATATCGCGATTAAAGAAGCTCAAAAATTAAACATTCCAATTTTTGCAATGGTAGATACCAACTCAGACCCACGTCAAGTTGATTATGTTATACCAGCAAATGATGACGCTTCTAAGTCAATTGATAAAATATTAACTCATGTTACAACATCAATATCTGAAGGTTTAGCAGAACGTAAAGCTGAAAAAGATGCTGCAACATCAGCTAAAGAAGAAGCTCCTAAAGCTAAGGAAGAAGCAAAAGCCGAAGCTGTAGTTGAAAAAGCTACTCCAAAAGCGAAAGTTGCTCCAGCTGCAAAAGTTGTTGCCGAAGAAGAAGAATAAATAACATTAACACAATACAAATAAGTCGTTTAGGTGCAAAATGATTTCCTGATGTAACATCATCAGGATTTCCTTTTAACTGTCATTCCCTTGAAAAAGGGAATCTAATCCAATTTAAGAACGACTTTTTTAAATTATAATTACTATGAGTACTACAGTAAAAATTACAGCGGCTGAAGTCAATAAATTAAGACAAGCTACTGGTGCAGGAATGATGGACTGCAAAAAAGCATTAGTTGAAGCTGAAGGTGATTTCGATAAAGCAATCGAAGTTTTACGTAAAAAAGGTCAAAAAGTTGCAGCAAAAAGAGCAGACAGAGATTCTTCTGAAGGTGCTGCTGTTTCTAAAATTAATGCAGACCAAACTGAAGGTGTTGCTATTGTATTAGGTTGCGAAACTGACTTTGTTGGTAAAAATGAAAACTTTTTAGCATTAGCTAATCAGTTAGCAGATATCGCCTTAAATCATGATACAAAAGAAGCGTTTTTAGCTGCTGATTTTGGAGGTATGACTGTTGCTGAAAAATTAACTGAGCAAACTGGTGTAATTGGTGAGAAGTTAGATGTTACTGCTTTTGAAAAATTACAAGCACCTTACGTTGGTTCTTATGTTCATATTAACAAAATTGCTGCTTTAGTAGGTTTATCTGCTAAAGTTGATAATGCAAACGTATTAGTTAAAGATGTAGCTATGCAAGTAGCATCTATGGGAGCAACTACATTATCTTATAAAGATTTTGATCCTGCTTTTATCGCATCAGAAACTGAAGCAAGAATTGCTGTTATAGAAAAAGATAATATTGAATTAGGGCGTTTAGGTAAAACCCTTAAAAATGTACCTCAATATATTTCTATGGCACAATTAACTCCAGAAGTTTTAGCTCAAGCTGAAGAAAATGCTAAAGCAGAATTAAAAGCTGAAGGTAAGCCAGAACAAATTTGGGACAGAATTTTACCAGGTAAAATGGAACGTTTCATTTCTGATAATACAACATTAGATCAAGAACAATGTTTATTAGATCAAAATTTCATTAAAGATGAAAAGAAAAATGTAGCACAATATGTATCTTCTTATGGAGAGATTGAAATTTCAGGTTTCAAACGTGCTACAGTAGGATAATAAATTTGTCATTTCCTTAAAAAAGGAAATCTTATAAATTTCAAATCAAACCACTATTCTTGTTAGAGTAGTGGTTTTTTGTTTTAAAATATTTTATTAAAGATTTCTCCATTGATAACAGAATCTTTATATCTATTCCATAATAATTTTTCAGAATAAATAGAATCACTTTTTTTAAAGTTTTTTAAATACCCTTTTCCTAAAATACTATCGAAAGTAATACCCTTAAGAGCTTTATTTTCATCTCCAAAATCTAAAGAAGCAAAAACTTTAACCTTATCTTGAAAAGTGAATGATAAAGTGTCTTTTGTTTGTCTTAATATTGTTTTAATTGTAATTGGTTGTATATAGTTTATTGTATAAAAACCATTATCAACAATTGCCTGAAGTTTAGTAACTTTAAGGCTTCTTCTGCTTGTTGCAGATATTTGATATTTATTACTATTTTTAACAGGATTAATCAAATACATCTTTTTTGAGAGAAAATCTAAAACAACACGTTCATATTCCCAAAATAATGGAATACCCAACAAATTAGATTTTGACTTATCAATAATATAAGCATCTTTATATGTTGTATCTGCAATTTTTAAATTAGCAAAAACTTTTCTTGCTTGTCGTGTAGTTTTACTTGAATCAACTTTAATTTCATTCCCAAGACAATCTTTATACGAAAAAATGCCTTTAGATTTACCAGCATTAACAATGGGATAAGTGTACGTTTTTGCAATACTGATGCTGTCTGTTAAATTTAAAATATAGCTACTGCCTGAGTCTAGTTTTATTTTTTTCTTTTCTTCATTTAACCATATATCAAGAACCCAACCCATTCCATTATACACTAAAGGAATCTCTCTTACTTTTCCTAATCTACCTACAAATGAGCTATCCCTGATTTGGACTTTACGATTAACCATATCAAAGTCCCAAACAAAATTATTTATAACATTATTACCCAATATACCAGCAATAGAATCTTGGTTTTTAAAAATTCCGCAATCTTCCCAAGCTTCTTTTCTCAATGCAGAATAAGGTAATTTATTAAATCTTAAATCACCAAAAGACAAACTATCTAGTCTATGAATTGACATTTTACTTTTTCTAGCCTGAGAAGATGTTCCCAAAATAGAATCTATTGATAGCGTATCATTATACTTTTCGTTTATTACAGTATAGTCTGCTCCTGTATCAAACACTAAATATTTTTCTTCAGAATTAATTTCTGCTTTTAAATAAATATGCCCTGTTGGGTGAACAAAAAAAGGAACATCTATAATGTGATTTTTATTTTCCCATTTTGTGGTATAGGCCATCCATCTATTCTGTTTTAGGTGGCTTAAATCAGTAATCGCTTTATAAAATAGAAAAAAACATAAAGCAAAAGAGACCACAAAAATAAAAATACTATACAATCTATATTTCCTAAAAATAAAAGCCAGCGAAAAGTTTATTACAATTACAATAGTAGACACTAGTATCTTTTCAGTACTCCTATCAAAATCTAAAGCAAAAACAATAACGCCCCCAATAAGTAAAAACAAACAAATAACAGTTAATATACCAATGAAAACATAAAATAAAGCATCTAAAAACTTCTTCATAAATCTAATTGTTTTATATATATTCTATAAACTATAATGTTAGTACTTTATTAAGTAAAATGTTACAGATTTCCTGTAATATATTGTAAAAACTTTACGCTTTATTATTCAATCCAGCTTAAATAATAAATTCAAAAAATAAAAAATTTATGTAGCTTTGCTAAACTTTTATTTCCACTTACTGTGGAAACCTCACAAATATCTAATGAAATACAAAAGAATACTCCTCAAATTATCTGGCGAAGCACTAATGGGTGAACGCCAATATGGTATAGATCCAGATCGTTTAGCCGAATATGCTCAAGATATTAAAACAATAACAAACCAAGGTGTTGAAGTTGCCATAGTTATTGGAGGCGGAAACATTTTTAGAGGTGTTGCTGGAGCTAGTAAAGGTATGGATCGTGTACAAGGCGACCATATGGGTATGCTAGCCACCGTTATTAATGGTTTAGCTTTACAGGGTGCTTTAGAAGATGCCGATATACCAACACGTTTACAAACAGCAATTAAAATTAATGAAGTTGCAGAACCTTTTATTAGAAGAAAAGCGATGCGTCACCTTGAAAAAGGACGTGTTGTTATTTTTGGCGGAGGCACAGGAAACCCTTATTTCACAACAGATTCTGCCGCAGTTTTACGCGCTATAGAGATTGAAGCTGATGTTATTTTAAAAGGGACTCGTGTTGATGGTATTTATAATACCGATCCAGAAAAAGATAGTTCAGCAATTAAATTTAATTTTATATCTTTTGATGACGTTTTACGTAAAGGCCTCAAAGTTATGGATACTACAGCCTTTACGCTAAGTCAAGAGAATAATTTACCAATAATTGTTTTTGATATGAATAAAAAAGGAAATCTTTTAAAAGTAGTTTCAGGAGAAAGTATTGGTACTGAGGTTAACATATAAAAATTTCGGCGTAATTTTTGAATATATATTGACATTAAAGTTTTAAACCATGAATGAAGACATACAATTTATAATAGACACTGCTAAAGAGTCTATGCATAATGCACTTAAACATTTAGAAAAGCAATTAATTAATATTAGAGCAGGAAAGGCAAGCCCCTCAATGTTAGGGAGTGTAATGGTAGATTATTATGGCTCGCAAACGCCTTTAAGTCAGGTTGCTAATGTTAACACTCCAGACGGAAGAACCATTACGGTACAGCCATGGGAGAAAAGTATGTTACAAGAAATTGAGCGCGGTATTGCTTATGCAAATCTTGGATTTAACCCAATGAATAACGGGGAAACCATCATAATAAATGTCCCGCCTTTAACTGAAGAGCGTCGTCGTGATTTGGCTAAACAAGCAAAATCTGAAGCTGAAGATGCTAAAGTTAGCATTAGAACTGCTAGAAAAGACGCTAATAACGATATTAAAAAAACTGAAGACGCATCAGAAGATCTTCAAAAAAATGCTGAAATAGACGTACAACAATTAACAGATAACTACGTTAAAAAGGTTGACGAAATTTTCGATAATAAAGAAAAGGAAATCATGACAGTATAATTTAAAAGCGACTACTTCGGCTACGCTCAGTAACCAATAGCCGTTTTTTCTCACATAATTTCCAGCTTTTTGATTGAGCCAATGCTAAAAACATATTTCCTTTTCCTTTTTATATTTTTTTCATTTAGTATATATGCGCAATCAACTTATGAAAATAAGCAAAAACGCAAACAAGATTCAACCAAAAACAAAGAATTTATAAAACAACTTGGAAATGGTTATTTTCCAACTAAATATTTTAACTTCGACTTAAGATATTTAATAAAATACAATCAATACGAAGCCTTAAGAACGGGGTTAGGAGGTATAACAAACGATGTGTTTTCTGAAACTTTTAGATTAAATTTTTATACCGTTTACGGATTTAAAGACCATAGGTTTAAATACAGTTTTGGAGGTGGTTTTAGATTATTTGAAAAAACAAACACCTGGTTAAATATTGCTTATACTGATGATTTACAAGAAACAGGCAGTTCAGAATTTTTAACAGACAAACGCTTCTTTCAATTTTTTGAACCCCGATTACTCAACATCGATTTGTTTCATAAACATATTACCAAGTCTATTTCATTAGAGCATCAATTAACTCCAAAAATATTAACTGAAACACAATTTGCAGTTAGCAACATAAACCCTACTTACAATTACCAGTACATAATAAATAATAACGTGTTTAGTAGTTTTCATTTAAGCACTACAAAATTAGCTGTTAGATGGAGCCCGTTTAGTAAATATAAATCGGTTAAAAATAAGATAACAGAAACTAAAAAGGGGTATCCCCAATTTACCTTTCAATACACTAAAGCTTTTAATGATCTTTTTAAAAGCGACTTTAACTTTTCTAAATTTGATTTTAGAACGGTTCACAAAATAGGAAATATAAACGATGGTCTTTCAGAATTCACCTTAGTTTCGGGAATAACAAATGGTAATACACCGCTAACACATTTGTACCATGCCTATCCTAATAATATTAATAAAGAAACAATTATGCAACGTTTCTCGGTAGCAGGTCTAAATAGTTTTGAAACCATGTTTTTTAACGAATTCTTTTCAGATAAATTCACAACACTTCAGTTAAAACATTATTTAAAACCATTTAATGTTTCCCAGCGTTATAAACCACAACTTGTGCTAATTACACGATATGCTATTGGCGATATTAAACACACCGAAAGGCACCAAAATGTAAGCTTTGGTTCGCTTGAAAAAGGCTATACAGAATCTGGTTTCGAGCTTAACAAATTACTATTTGGTTTTGGTTTAAGTTTCACTTATCGATATGGCGCCTACCACTTAGCTAAACTTGAAGATAATGTGGCCTTTAAATTTACTTTTAATATCACATTATAAAGTTTTTAAAGCACGTAATAGATAGGTTTTTTCTACCTTTGCGCATCTTTATAATAAAGTATGTTTAAACTGTTTACAGCTAATTTTTGGGACGTTACAGCAAGATTGATTTTACGCAATAAAATAATCATTCTTCTTGGTATTATAACCGTTACATATCTTTTTAGTACCC
This sequence comes from uncultured Flaviramulus sp., assembly GCA_947487155.1. GTDB lineage: Bacteria > Bacteroidota > Bacteroidia > Flavobacteriales > Flavobacteriaceae > CANLXL01. The sequence goes on along the minus strand of CANKVS010000050.1, from coordinate 6,126 downwards.
AATGGGATAATATGCGTTTCACGTATACTGAAGCGAATTTATTACCAGACGACCACCATGTAAACGTTACTTACAACAACTTTTTAAAAACCTTTGGCGAAGAAGGAAATCTTATTGTACTAGGCGTAAAAGATTCAACACTCTTTACGGTAGATAAATTAAATGCTTGGAATAAACTTTCAGAAAGTTTTAAACAGTACGATGGTGTTGAAACTGTAATATCTATTAAAGATTTACAAAAACTTGTTAAGGATGATGCTAACGAGAAATTCAGTTTAAACCCGTTTATAAAAGACTCTATTTCATCAATTAAAGAATTAGATATTTTACAAGATGAGCTTTTTAATAAGTATCCGTTTTACGATAATTTCTTGTTTAATAAAGCCACAAAAACAATACGAAGTGCTATATATTTAGAAAAAGATATTGTAAACACTTCGGCCAGAAAAGATTTTGTTGTTACTGTTTTAATTCCAGAAATAGAAGCCTTTCAAGATGCTACTAATTTAGATGTTAGAATTTCTGGAATGCCTTATATTAGAACGCTAAACTCTCAAAATATTATAGATGAAATAAACCTATTTGTTATTGCAGCTTTATTGGTTACTTCTATAATTTTCTTTTTCTTTTTCAGGTCGTTTAGAGCCACTTTTATTTCATTAATAGTGGTTTGTATTGGTGTTATGTGGACGCTTGGAATTTTAGGCTTATTAAATTACGAAATTACTGTTTTAACGGCTCTAATTCCGCCATTAATTATTGTTATTGGAATTCCTAACTGTATCTTTTTAATAAATAAATATCAGCATGAAGTTAAACTGCATGGTAATAAAGTAAAGTCGCTACAGCGGGTTATTACAAAAATTGGTAATGCTACGCTAATGACTAATGTTACAACAGCTTCTGGTTTTGCTACATTTATTCTAACAGAAAGTACACTTTTAAAAGAATTTGGTACTGTTGCCTCTTTAAGTATTTTGGCTATTTTTATTTTATGCCTCCTAATAATTCCTATTGTTTACTCTTTTTTACCTTATCCAAAAGATCGCCATTTAGAACATTTAAATAAACGCTGGATAGGTGGTTTTGTAAATTGGATGGAGCGTATGGTTAAGCAAAAACGTATTGCTATTTATACAACATCTTTAATTCTGCTTATTGCAAGTATTATTGGAATTTATCAAATTAAAATTTCTGGTAGTTTAATTGAAGATATGCCACAGGAATCTGATTTTGTGAATGATGTTCGTTTTTTTGAAAAAGAATTTAACGGTATCATGCCATTAGAAATTATGATTGACACCAAACGCAAAAAAGGTGTTATGAAATTATCTACGTTGAAACGGATGAACGAGTTGGAGGATTTAATTATTGAAACTCCAGAACTATCTAAACCTATTTCTGTAGTAAGTCTTGTTAAATATTCAAAACAAGCCTATTACAATGGCAACCCAAAATTCTATCAAATACCAACATCGCAAGAAAATAGTTTTATTTTATCATACGCGAAAAATTCAACATCTAATGTCGATTTGCTTAATAATTTTGTTGATAGTACAGGCCAATACGCTCGTATTACAACTTTTATGAAAGATATTGGTACCGATAAAATGGAAGCTATTGAAGAAGCGCTTCAAAATAAAATAAATAAGGTATTTCCTAAAGACAGGTATAATGTTACCATGACGGGTAAAGCATTAGTGTTTCAAAAAGGAACAAAATACCTAGTTAAAAATTTAGCCATTTCTTTATCGCTTGCCATTTTTCTTATATCGCTTTTTATGGCGTATATGTTTAGATCTGGTAGAATGATTATTGTATCTCTTATTCCTAATTTATTACCCCTATTAGTTACCGCAGGATTAATGGGTTATTTGGGTGTACCCATAAAACCATCAACCATCCTTGTATTTAGTATCGCTTTCGGGATTTCGGTAGACGATACCATTCACTTTTTAGCAAAATACAGGCAAGAATTACAAGCAAACCATTGGAAAATTAAAGTGTCTGTTTATGGTGCTTTACGCGAAACAGGAGTTAGTATGTTTTACACGTCTATTGTTTTATTCTTTGGGTTTTCTGTATTTACAATTTCTAGTTTTGGTGGCACTGTAGCTTTAGGTGCTTTAGTTTCTGCTACATTATTATTTGCCATGTTATCAAACTTACTATTATTACCCTCTTTACTATTATCGTTAGAAAGAAGTATTGCGAATAAAGAAGTGCTTAAAAAACCAGCGATAAATATTATTCCAGAAGCGGATGAAATGGAATAATATTTGAGCATCTAAATTCCAAAATTACTGCTTTAACATATTGATATTTGTTTTTTAAATATTTGAAGATTGAAAGCATAAAGGCTTTTTTTATATTTACATTTTAAAATTAATATAAATGCAATTACGTACTGTATCACAACTATTATCTGAAGATGTAAAATTACCCGAAGTAGACATTAAAGGTTGGGTAAGAACCTTTAGGGCAAACCGCTTTATAGCTTTAAATGATGGTTCTACATTAAATAATATTCAATGTGTTGTAGACTTCGAAAAATTTGATGAAGCCGTTTTAAAACGTGTTACAACTGGTGCTGCAATTCATATAAAAGGCGAGTTAGTTGAAAGTCAAGGAAAAGGACAAAACGTTGAAATACAAGTTAATTCTTTAGTTGTTTTAGGAGATTCAGATCCAGAAACATATCCTATTCAACCTAAAAAACATTCTTTTGAGTTTTTACGCGAAAATGCACATCTACGCACAAGAACAAATACATTTAGTGCAGTTATGCGATTGCGTTCTGCCTTGTCGTTCGCTATTCACAAATATTTTAACGATAATGGGTTTTACTATATGCATGCCCCTATAATTACAGGAAGTGATGCTGAAGGCGCTGGCGAAATGTTTAAAGTAAGTAGTTTGGATGCTAAAAACCCACCACTGAATGAAGAAGGCAATATAGATTATTCTCAAGATTTTTTTGGCAAAGAAACAAACCTAACCGTTTCTGGACAATTAGAAGCCGAAACCTACGCCATGTCCTTAGGTAAAGTGTATACTTTTGGACCAACATTTAGAGCCGAAAATTCCAATACGTCGCGCCATTTAGCCGAATTTTGGATGATAGAACCAGAAGTTGCCTTTATGGATTTAAATGGCAATATGGATTTGGCTGAAGATTTTATGAAATCTGTGATAGGCTATGTTTTAGAAAACAATCGTGAAGATTTAGAATTTTTAAACACCCGATTGCAAAACGAGGATAAAACAAAACCACAAGCAGAACGTAGCGAAATGAACCTTATAGATAAGTTGAATTTTGTAACGCAAAACAATTTTAAGCGTGTTAGTTATACCGAAGCTATAGATATTTTACGTAACTGCAAACCTAATAAGAAAAAGAAATTCAAATATATAATTAACGAATGGGGTGCCGATTTACAAAGTGAACATGAGCGGTTTCTGGTAGAAAAACATTTTAAATGCCCTGTTATTTTATTTGATTATCCAGCAAATATTAAAGCCTTTTATATGCGCTTAAATGAAGATGGTAAAACCGTTCGTGCTATGGATATTCTATTCCCTGGTATTGGCGAAATTGTTGGAGGTGCACAACGTGAGGAACGGTTAGATATTTTAAAAGAAAAAATGGCAGCACTAGATATTCCAGAAGAAGAACTTTGGTGGTATTTAGATTTGCGTAAATACGGTACTGCTGTACATTCAGGGTTTGGTTTAGGCTTCGAACGCTTAGTCATGTTTGCAACGGGCATGAGTAATATTAGAGATGTAATTCCTTTCCCTAGAACGCCACAAAATGCAGAATTCTAGATCATTTATTTTAAACCTATCAGGTTTTGAAAACCTAACAGGTTTAAGTATATTTGAATAAGACCCAAACTATATGCTCAAACAATATTTACAATTTAAACTATCACAAAAGTTATCACCGCAGCAAATTCAATTAATGAAATTGATACAGTTGCCTACCCAAGCTTTTGAACAACGTTTAAAACAAGAGTTAGAAGAAAATCCTGCACTTGAAGGTGGTAAAGAAGAGCATGACAACGATTATGATTCAGATTTAGATAACTCAACAGACGAATTTAACGATAACGATTCTATAGATGCAAATGATATTAATGTTGATGAATATTTAAGTGACGATGAAATTCCTGATTACAGAACACAAGCGAACAACTACAGTAGCGATGATGATGACAAGGTAATGCCCTATGCTGCTGGCACATCATTTACGCAACATCTAGTAAATCAACTTAACACTTACAGATTATCTGATGAAGAGCGAGATATTGCTGAATTTTTAGTTGGTAGTGTTGATGAAAGTGGTTATATACGTCGTTCTCTATCTGAAATTATGGACGATTTAGCATTTACACAAAATGTATATACTACAGAGGATAAAATTGAACATGTTTTAAAAATTGTACATCAATTAGATCCTGCTGGGGTTGGTGCAAGAAACTTACAGGAGTGTTTAAGCATTCAATTGCATAGAAAACAAAAAACTCCAGATTGCGAATTGGCGATAAACATTATTGATGATGCATTCGATCAATTTACAAAAAAACATTACAAAAAATTAATTCAGAAATTCGATATTTCTGAGATGCAATTAAAGGATGCTATTTCAGAAATTGAACATTTAAATCCTAAACCAGGTGGCTCTTACGCGGGGAATAATCGTATTGTAGAACACGTTGTTCCAGATTTTGCTATAAAAATAGTTGATAGCGAATTAGAGTTAACACTTAATGGCAGAAATGCACCTCAGTTGCATGTATCTAGAGAGTATAACAATATGCTTAAAGGGTATAAGGACTCTAAAGACAAATCGAAATCTCAAAAGGATGCTGTTATTTTTATTAAGCAAAAACTAGATGCTGCCAAGTGGTTTATTGAAGCTATAAAACAGCGTCAGCAAACCTTGTTTATTACCATGAGCGCCATTATGCACTATCAAAAAGAATATTTTTTAACAGGCGATGAACGCAAGTTAAAACCTATGATTTTAAAAGATATTGCAGACGAAATATCTATGGACGTTTCAACTGTTTCTAGGGTCGCCAATAGCAAATATGTAGATACGCCTTATGGCACAAAATTAATAAAGGAATTTTTCTCTGAATCGATGAAAAACGACCAAGGGGAAGACGTATCTACTAGAGAAATCAAAAAAATACTTGAAACTGTTATTGAAGAAGAAAACAAGAAAAAACCATTAACAGATGAAACTTTAGCGTCTATTTTAAAAGAAAAAGGCTATCCAATAGCTCGACGCACCGTAGCAAAATATAGAGAACAATTAGATATTCCTGTAGCTCGTCTTCGTAAAAAAATATAGATTGCAACTGCTCTCAAATCTGAAAACAGAATATATGGTTTTAAATATAGTGGATAAGGTTTTAAAAAGTGTATCGTATATTTTTCATCCACTAATTATACCAGTATTAGGTGTTGTTTTTTACTTTTCTAAATCACCACGATATATCCCTGAAGAAGTTATTCAAGCAAAATTAATTTCGCTTTTTATTCTAACTATTATTCTACCTATTTTACTCTATTTTTTATTAAAAACTTTAGGTAAGGTAAATTCTATATATCTTAAAACAACTAATGAGCGTATTTTTCCATTAGCACTAAACTGCATTGTTATATGTATTGTACTTCAACGCATACTAACTGCTACGCAAATTATAGAACTTTATTATTTTTTTGTTGGCGTGTTAATTTCAACATTAACCTGTTTGATGCTTGCCTTTTTTAAGTTTAAAGCAAGTATCCATATGATTTCTATTTCAGGGCTATTTATGTTTTTTATAGCGCTAAGTATTCATTTTAGTATTAATATTAATGGCACTTTAGCTGTAATGTCTATAATAACTGGGGCAGTTGCAACGTCTAGATTACACTTAAATGCACATACTTATGTAGAATTGATTATGGGTGTTTTTGTTGGGGTAATTCCGCAGATAATATTAGTTAGCTACTGGCTATAAAGCACCTTCTTCTTGGGGGTGAGAGATGGTTATTTAGGCACTTTCAGGAGTAAGGTTAATTTTTAGAAACATAATGTTTTTAGGACTTTCCTTGATGAATATTTTAGGG
>CANKVS010000049.1 GCA_947487155.1 uncultured Flaviramulus sp. | reverse complement strand
TGTCAAAAATGTAGAATTCTTCCTCTTCAGACTAACTACTATTTTTGCTTAACACACAACAATTGGTCTTGATCCGATATTACCTATATAAAAAGTAGAGAAAGAACTCATTATCTATCATTGGTAACAGATGCATATAGTAGAAAAATAATGGGCTATCACCTAAGTGACGAGTTCATGAAACAGCTATTGAATGCCACAGGGTCTAAAGCGCAAAAACCTACGGATGGTATCCTTGGAGGGTATGCCCTTTGAAAAATCGCCATGTTTCTTGAACCAATCCAATTCTTGATTGCCAAAATAGATGATATCATCATAATCTGTTAGACCACAGATCGTGGAAGTAAGGGTCAACATAAGGATATCCGACATCAAATGCTGTAGATTGCCTTTTTCTGTGCGACGGGGATCGGTCAAGGATTTACAACTCTTTAAAGATACTCTTTTTATTCGACTTCTTATCAAATGTTAAATGCTTTTGCCCTGAGAGAATTCCTTATCAATAAATGTAACACAGGAAAAGAACTCAAACTGCTAATAAAAGAATCTATAGAAACCTATAATAACAAAAGACCACATTTGAGTCTTAATATGAAAACACCTAACTTTATACACAATAAAAAACCGATGAAGCTAATTTCATCGGTTTAATTTAATTTTATTAAAAACTGTCAACCTATTTTAGGACGACTCACATTTAAAAAACGGAAATCTTAATTTCCTTTTTTATAATCTTCTAAAAATTTAGCCAAACCAATGTCTGTTAATGGGTGTTTTAATAAACCTTCAATAGAACTTAAAGGCCCTGTCATAACATCTGCTCCTAATTTAGCACAATCTATAACATGCATGGTATGACGAACGGAAGCTGCTAAAATTTCTGTATCGAAATTATAATTATCATAAATATGTCTTATCTCTGCAATTAAGTTTAATCCGTCTGTAGATATATCGTCTAAACGACCAATAAAAGGCGATACATAAGTTGCTCCTGCTTTTGCAGCTAATAATGCTTGCCCTACAGAGAATACTAAAGTTACATTTGTGCGAATCCCTTTTTCTGCAAAATATTTACACGCTTTTACACCATCTTTTATCATTGGTAACTTTACCACAATTTGAGGATGTAATTCTGCCAGCGCTTCACCTTCTTTAACCATGCCTTCAAAATCGGTAGAAATAACCTCTGCACTTACATCGCCATCTACAATATTACAAATATCTACATAGTGCTTTAAAATATTATCGTGTCCTGTAATCCCTTCTTTAGCCATTAGTGATGGGTTTGTTGTTACACCATCAAGAACCCCTAAATCTTGAGCTTCTTTAATTTGGTTAAGGTTAGCTGTATCAATAAAAAATTTCATCTTAATTGTTTGTTTTTGTTGTATTTAAATTTCTTGGCGAATTTACAACTTTAAGAAGCTTCTAAAATGTTTTTTAATTAAAATATATCAACAAATAAAAATAATTACAGCCCATTTTACTTTATGGCAATTGTATAGCGCTTAGATGTGCTACTGGAGCATAGGTTATCATTGTATCTTTCATTCCCAAAATCATCATAATAATAACTATATGGTGCTTCTACATCTAAATAAATTGTGAAGCTATAGCGTCCAGATTTTAAAGGCGTGCCTTCAATAATAACATCTCTGTAGTCAAACACAACATTTAAGCCTTCTGGAATTTCGCCACTTATATCAAAATAGTAATCGTAGTCGTTATCTCTCGGTTCGTTTTTAATTTCTGCTGTAATTTTTTCAGAATAAAAACGGTCTACTAAACCAACTTCTAAAGATTTTTGTGATAATACTGGTCTTACATTAATGATACAATCTAAGGTATCCTCACAACTGGTAAATAAGAAAAAGGAAATAAAAACAAGTAATGGTAATGATTGTTTCATGATGTAATTTTAGAACAACTACATCAAACAATATACCAAAATTATTAAAGCCTATAATGATTCATAAGTAACTTCTCATAAATTTTATCGGGTAGAATACGTTTAAGTACAATAGAAAATTTTTGCATAAACTCACCTACCTTATAATGCACTTTTGGGTTTTTAGTATTTATAACTTTAAAAATGGCTTCTGACATCATATTGGGATTGCTTCCACCATCAACATGTTCATTCATTAATTCTAAAGTGTCTCCATAAGGTTTTTTATATGGTGAATCGCTATTAAGTGGTGCATGATACCTACCTGCAGCAATATTAGTAGCAAAATCTCCAGGTGCTACATTTGTCATTTTAATATTAAAATCTTTTAGTTCCATTCTAAACGCTTCAGTAATTAGTTCTAAAGCGCCTTTGCTCGCACTGTAAATTCCGCGATATGGCAAACCCATATAGCCCGCAATAGAGGTTACGTTTATTATTAATCCAGATTGTTGAACACGCATTTGAGGCAAAACAGCTTTAATAACATTAATTGGTCCAAAAAAATTGGTATCAAAATTAGCTTTCATTTCTGCTTCAGGAATTTCTTCTATAGGGCCTGTAATACCCGCACCAGCATTATTAATAAGAATATCGATCTTGCCCTCGGTAGCTATAATAGTTTCAACAGTTTTAGTAATTGTAGTCGTATCGTTAACTACTAATTGAAGTAATGTAAACTTGCTGTCATTGTACTTTTCAGGACTTCGGCTAGTGCCATAAACTTTAAACCCCTTTTGTGTTAAAAACTCACCTACAGATTTTCCTATTCCAGAAGAACCTCCTGTTATTAAAACAACTTTAGACATATAAATTGAAATTACAATTATAAAACACCAAAATACAACTTAGTAGAATGATAAGAAAATTTAAATTTTGGGCACAAAAAAAGGCAAGCTACCTACATCACACCGCTACGACCATTTACCTTTGCTGCGTTCCCGCCCTGGAGGATTCAACAGGAGCTGGTTGTGTAGGACTTGCCGACTGCAAAGATACAACCTTTTAAAATTTTCACAATGATTTTTTAAACTGATTTTAAATAAATATCTTGCTTGAAATTTATAGCAAAAAATGAATACATTCAAATCTCTCACAATCACTTTTTTATGTGGAATTATCATCTCTTGTGGCTCTAATTCTGGACAGAAAAAAAGTGATTTTAGCATAACAACTAATGCCGTAAAAGGTAATATTTCTAATAGTGAAACATTAAGTCTTTCTATTCAAAATAAAAAAAATCATACGATTGATTCTATTCAATACACTCTTAATGATAAAAAAATAAGTGAAAGCACTACTTTACTAAAAAATAAATTGGGAAAGCAAGCACTGGAAGCTACCGTATATTTTAATAATGAAAAGCAAGTGGTAAATTCTAATATTACCATTCTAAATAGTGAAGCACCAAAAATATACGCCTTTAAAATAATTAATGAATACCCTCATGATATTACTTCATACACCCAAGGTATTGAGTTTTTTAATGATAATATTTACGAAAGCACAGGGCAATATAAAGAATCTAAACTTAGACATATTAATTATAAAACAGGTGAAGTTTTAAAAAACATAAACCTAGCCAATGAATATTTTGGGGAAGGACTTACTATTTTAAATGATAAAATCTACCAACTTACTTGGCAAGAAGGTACTGGTTTTGTTTACGATGTAAATACATTTGATAAACTTAGCAGTTTTAAATATGGTAATAGTAAAGAAGGTTGGGGTTTGTGCAATAACTTAAATATTATTTACAAAAGTGATGGCACCGAAAAAATATGGTTGCTAAATCCAGAAACTTTAGTAGAACAAGATTACATTCAAGTATTTACCAATAAAGGTAAAATTGGACGTATTAATGAACTAGAATGGATAAACGGACAGATTTATGCTAATATTTATCAAAAAAATGGTGTAGCTATTATTAATCCTGGTAATGGCGCTGTAGTTGGTGTTATTGATTTTTCTTCACTAAAAGAAAAAGTAACACAGCACGAAAAATTAGATGTTTTAAACGGCATTGCTTATAACCCAAAAACTAAAACCATTTTTGTAACTGGCAAACGTTGGGATAAATTATTTGAGGTTGAAATTATAGAAAAGTAGCCACCTACTATTCCCCAATACAAATAATCTCTTTCATAGTTCTATGATAAATATTTCCGTTTGCAAAGCTTAATGAATTAACGGTCCATGTTTTACCTCTTTCTCCTAAATCATTTATAGCTACAATTGCAGATTCGTCTAGTTTCTTCGCATTACTATCAATAACATAAACAATTCCTAAAGCATTTGTAAAATAAATATAGTTATTTATCATTACGGGCGACCCTAAAAAGCATTTTTGAAAGCCCCCTCCTCTAGTTCTATTATCAGAAGAATGTAATTGCCCTTGAGAATTTAACCCATCGTTTGATTGTTTTTCCCAAACAAAACTACCTGTTTCATTTATTTCTTCAGGAACTTCGAGATACTCTGTGTTTCCATTAACCATATTGTGTCTCTTAACAAATGGATTGTAAAGCCCCATAAAATAAACATCATTTTCAACTTGAATGTTGCAGTGGTAGTGGTAGTGATACTTACTTTCAAAATCTTTAATTTCTACATTTTTTAAAAGCTTATATTTTTTAGATAAGGTATCATATTTATTGATATCAACAGTACGCATGTTATTTTGATTGATTAATTCCCCTGTTTTTGTGTCAATAGTTAAGTGCGACTTACCTTCATAAAACCATGATGCTTTTTCCTTATTCCAATGTTGAGTGCTTAAAGCTCCCCAGCCAGAAATATTGTTTTTATCATTAGGTTCCCAATTCCATAAGGCATCTCCTTGATTCTCTTTATCTAAATTAATTAGACTTAAACCAACTGGTCGCTCTGGTATGCTATGGGGACCCCCTCTACCAATTAGTATAGCTGGTTTACCATCATGAGTTTCTCCTAAAACCGGAGTATTGTAATTAGTTACAGCTTCTTTAGTTACCCATACCCTTTTTCCCGTTATTTTATCAAAAGCGTGTAGATAGTTCCATTCCGTAGTTCTAACAGAATCGTTTTCTTCAGCAGGCTCTACATTTAAAATCAAATCTTCAAAAAGGATAGAATCAAACTGTTTATTAAAGGGCCGATTTGGTGTAACAGGAATTGGTTGCCATGTGCGTTCCCAAATTAAATTACCGCTCATTGAAAAGCAAGCCATTCCTCCACTTGCATTGATTGCCCAAACATGGTTCCCGTCTGTCATTGGAGTCGGTGTTGTTGCATCACTAAAACCATAATTATACTCACTTTCAATGATTCCTTTTACAGTTTTACTCCATAAGGTTTCGCCATTATTTGCATTTAAACAAAGTAAAACTATGTCTTTACTAGAAGCCCCACCTTTAAGCTCAGAATCTTTGGAGTATTTAGGATCATCATTTGGAGGGTTAATAGTAAAAAATATTTTATCATCCCAAATAGCAACCCCGCTTTGGCCTCCTTCTGGTAGTGATTTTTTCCATTTTATATTTTCTCCTGTTCTAACAGACCATTTGGTTGGGACTTTTAAAGCTGTTTCAACTTTCCAACTACCATCTGGACCTCCAGACATTGGCCATTGATTTTCGCTTCCATCAACTGTAACTACATTTTTTTTTGAAGTACTACAGGAAATTAATAGTCCACAACAAAATAATAATTTAAATAGCAGCTTCATTTTATATTTTTTAGTTTAATAAATACTTTGGTTCTTTTATGTAATCTTTAGGGATTTCTCCAGAAAGAGTACTTAAAAACAACTGAATTTTTAAGGCTTCTTCCTTATTAATTTCTAAACCTCTTTCATGTCTTCCCATTAATTTTACAGCATACCACAATTGGCTAGCAGAAGCATCATGAAAATATGGGGTCGTTTTTTCAACATTCCTTAAAGGAGCAACTCTAAAAAACATTTTGTAAGCGGATATTTTTTTTATCCGATAATACCCCAAATCGTTCTTGTTAGGCCAATCTTCATTAATTCCTAATTTCTGGATCATTTGACCACCAAAATTTGACCCTGTATGACAAGAATAACAGCTTTTAGAGTTGAAAACGTATCCTCCTTCAATTTCTTCTTTTGATAAAGCATTATTATTCCCTTTAATAAATGAGTCAATCGGTGCTGGTGTTGCTAATCCCTTAATAAAGGCTTGTAAAGCATCAATTATATTATCAAAAGAAATAGCTTTATCGCTTTTAGGAAAGGCAGACTGGAACAAAGTATTATAAGTCGATACGTCTTCAAGTCTCTGCACAATTATATGCTCATCATTCACGTTCATCTCATAAGGGTTTATTAGTGAATGTCCTAGTTTTTCTTTTAAACTAGTAATACCTCCATCGGCATTAAACATAGATAGTGTTGCTACATTATAAATAGTTGGAGTATCTCTAAATGTATTTCCATCTTCTTTCTCTTTGAGAAAAAAAGCTCCATTTGTTCCATTTTTTTTTAAATCATGGCAACTATTACAAGAGATTGTACTGTTTGAAGAAAGCCTTTTATCAAAATATAAATGCCTACCTAAATCAATCTTTTTTTTACTATCATTAAGATACTGGCTATCCTGTTCAACAGGAACAAAATATGGCATTAGTATGTCTCTTAAACTTTGAGGGTTTTCATTTAGATTAGATTGACTGATTGCCTGAAAAGACAAACAAATAACAAAAAACAAAAATGTAAAAGCCTTATTAGAATACATTTAAATATTTAAGCTGTTTTTAATTTACTAAGTACACTAGATTTTTCTGATTATATTGTTCAACTCGTATAAAATACTGCATTATTGTTACACTCAATCTTTGTTCTTATTAAGTTTTTCGATTAGAAAACTTTTCAATTTTTAAACCATAAAACACCAAAATAATAAATGGAATAAGTGTACAGATATATGAAATGTTTATCGAAGTTTTATCAATAACAAAGCCTTGAACTGGGTTCATAATCCCTACAGCAATAATTGTCATAATAAGGCCAGAGGCTCCTATCTTAGTTTCAACAGAAGATAAGCCCTGTAATCCAATACCATAAATAGTTGGAAATAATAATGACACACATCCACATACTAAAATTAAACACACCCCGCCTATGTTTCCTGGAAACAAAATGGCACAGATAGTAAAAAAGACAGCAAGACTAGACATGATTGCAAGAAGTTTACTTGGTTTAATAAATTTCATTAGCCATGTACATACAAAACGCATTATCATAAAAAGAAAAACCCCATATGCTAAGAGTCCTCCTGCGCGTCCACCTTTAACCAATTCACCAGCCTCTATATAATATTCTTTTAGGTAAGGAATCATAAAGGCAAACGTTCCAAACTGAGCAGCCATAGCACAAAAAAGTGCAGCTATTGAAAATAAGTAACGTCGTTTTTTGAGGTTTTTACCAAATACAGCGAAGAAGTTTTCATTGTCATCATCCTTATAAGCAGGCATTTTAGTTACACTAAAAATGGCTAAAAAAACTACTGCGATAATTGCAATATAGCTATATGGTGAAGCAAGAATTGCTAATTCCTCAGTTTGCAAAGTTGCTAATTGTTTTACCGTCATATCAACTTTATCTTCAGCGCTTTTTAGGTTACTCAAAATAGCTTGTCCAGCTATAATTGTTCCAATCCATGACCCAAATGGAAAAAATGATTGAGCAAGATTTAACCTTTGTACAGCGGTTTTTTCGTCGCCCATTGCAATAATATATGGGTTTGCAGACGTTTCTAAAAACGAAATTCCTGTTGCTAAAGTAAAAAGTGCTACTAAAAAATAATTGTATTCCTGAGCTTGACTTGCAGGAATAAATAGGTATGCACCAATAGCATACAATATAATACCAACCATTATAGTGGTTTTATAACTCGTCTTTTTAACTAAAAATGCTGCTGGAATTGCCCAAACAAAGTATGCTCCATAAAAAGCAGCCTGCACAAGTGAAGCTTGAAAGTTGCTCATTCCTTTAAAAATATCTTTAAATGCAGAAATGAGTGGCTCTGTCATACTACCAGGAACGCCCCACGCAAAAAATAAGAATGTTACAAGTGCAAATGGTAATAACAGTTTCTTACTTACTATTGGCGCAGTCTTTTGGTTGGTCATAAAAATTTAAAAATGAAATTATAGATTAAGATAAGATTGAGAGTGTTTCTCCAGTACTATCAGCGAAGGTTTCTATTTCAATGCCAATTTTGTTTAACATGTTAACAAACAAATCTGCCATATGTACTTTTTTAGGATCAAAAACTTCATAAGATCCATGTTTAACTCCAAAATTAGATCCGCCAGCAAGCACCAATGGATAGTTATTTGCGTTGTGTGTAGAACAACAAGCACTTCCATATAAAACTAATGTATTCTCCAATAAAGATCCGTGCTCGTCATGAGTGTTTTCCATACGATCTAAAAAATAAGCAAATTGCTTACTTAACCATTGGTCGTATTTCCCTAAACGTTCTTGGTAACCCGTTACTCTATCGTGCGTCATACCATGATGACCTGTTAAATTTAAAGTTAATTTAGGAAAAGCATCAAAAAGCCCCATACCATCTTCTCGTCCCATCATAAACGTCATAACCCGCGATAAATCGGTTTGTAAACCAAGTATCATTAAATCCATAGTAGAACGCAAATACGCTTCAGGGTTTACCTTGGCATCAACATTTAAATTAAGGTAGGATGCATCAAAATCTTTCATTGGTATATCTAACCACTTTTCGTTACGGTTTACCTGTTCTTCTATTGAATTTAAAGAAGACATGTATTCTTCTAATTTAACATTGTCACTATACCCCAATTGCCTTTTAAGGCGTTTGCTATCTTCTAAAACTAAATCAACAATTTTTTTATCTTGCTGTAAACTTTTACGCCTTTCGGCGGAAGTTGCGCCTCCTGTGGGAGAAAAATAACGTTCAAAGATTTCTCGTTGGCGATGTTCTGAAGGAATTGCTTTTCCTGTAGAATCGAATGATAAGGTAGATGCTCTTGATTTATAACCAACACCTCCATCTGTAGATAGTGTTAGTGATGGTATTCTTGTATATTTTGATAGTTTTTGTGCTGCAACCTGATCTATAGAAATTGTATTTAAATATTTATCTCCTCTTAAATCACCCCCAGTAAGAAATGTATCTCCAGCCATATGGCCTAAAACATTTCGACTGTTTGGATGACTTAACCCTCCTAAAACTGATAAATTTTTACGATAGGGCTCTAATGGTGACAAAGAATTATTAAACTTATAATCTGTACCCGTTTCATGAGGAAACCAATGCCATTCTTGATGTTTAGAATCTGCTCCTGGAGACATACTAACCCCATTAGGAAAGTATAAAAAACAAAGCCGTTTGGGTGCTGCAGGTTTTGCAAAACTTGTAAGTGTTCCCATTCCCATACACTCTAAGTAAGGTAGCATACAGGCAGCCCCTACCCCTTTAATAAAAGTTCTTCGATCTAAGTGCCATGATTTTTTACTCATACCTACTTGTTTTTAGCTACTGTATTTTTATTATTATCTAACTGCTTTAAAAAGGAATTACTTTTAATAATAGCTTCTATAACTGTTTTAAATTTATAATCGCTAGCTTTTACTTTTTCAACAATACTATTTAATTCTTTTTCATCAGAAAAACTTACATCCCGCCCTAAAGCATAAGCGAACAAATGTTCTACTACCGATTTTGTAAATTCATCTTTCTTTTTAGTTAAAAGGTAATGCTTAATGCCTTGTATACCTTCAACTGTAGTACCATCTGGCAATTCCGATTTTGAATCTATAGGATTTCCTTTATACATGGTTTGAAACCGTCCTACAGCATCATAATTTTCAAAAGCTACACCATACGGGTCTATTTTTAAATGACAATCGATACAAGATACTTTATTTCTGTGTAATTCTAATTGTTCTTTTAATGTTAAATTCTCAAAACCAGGTGTTTCGGGGTCTAATTCTGGAACGTTTGGCGGTGGTGGCGGTGGTGCATCACCTAAAATTTTCTCTTTTAACCAAACTGCACGCTTTATGGGATGCGCATGGACACCATCTGAATGTCCTGATAAAAATGCGCCTTGAGATAATAAGCCTCCTCTATGCTTTTCTTTTGGAATAGCAACAGGACGAAAACCATTACCTATAACACCGTTAATACCATAAAATTCGGCTAGGTTTTGATTTAACATTGCAAAATCTGAATCGATAAAATTTAAAATACTTTTATTTTCTTTTAATATATAATGGATGAAATTATACGTTTCTTTAGCCATATCTTCTTTTACAAATCGTGTAAAATCTGGGTATAAATTAACATCAATACTCATCCCCTTTAATCGATCTACACGTAGCCATTCGTAAGCAAAAGCTTCAATCATTTTTAAAGTTTTCGGACTTTCTATCATCCGTTCAATTTGACTCGATAATTCATTCTTAAGCATGCCTACAGATGCTATTTTTTTTAAGGTCTCATCTGGTGGGGAGTTCCATAAAAAATAGGCCATTTTTGATGCTAAAAAGTAATCTTCATTAAATAGCTTAGTTTCAGTATTTTCAGATTCTAATAAATATAAAAAGTTAGGTGAACACAAAATAGCAACCAACACTTCTTTTACACTATCTTCATAGATTTCAAAATCGTCTTTAATATCATTCCAAAAATTAAAATAGCGTTCTAATTCGCCTTCTACTAATGGACGCCTAAAGGCTTTTTCCATAAACTTTTTAAGTACTTCGGCTGTATATACTTGGTAGTTGTTTTTATTGGGCGAATCGAAAAATATTGTAGTATGACTCTTTGGTGGCCAAACCAGATGATAAGGCGCTTCTAACTCCATAGATTTTACCATTAATGCGGGCCCGTTTTCTCCTTTATTTTTAACTAAATGGTTGTTCCACAAACCAATCATCATTGTATTAGAAAATGGTTCGGTCTCTAAAGGGTCGTAAACAGGAACTGGTAAATTTTCTAGTTGTCCTGTAAACTCATAGGTTTTAAAATTCCCCACTTCAGTGTGCACTTCTTTACTTACATCAAATGTGTTGTAATCCATACCGTCATCGGTTCTGGTTGCTACAAATGCTTTTATAGATGGCACAAAATCTTTATACTTATTTTCATTTCCCTTAACCTCTAATTTTAGGGCCATAGGTATTTCACTATCGTTTGGCAGTGGGGTAAATCGTATATTTTTATAACCAACAAAAAAATCGCCACCTACTCTAATATTATATTTTCCTTTTTTTAAATATGCTAAAGTAACTGGTGTTACTATTTCTTTTTCGTTTTCTAATGATTTTGGTAACTGTAAACGTTCTTCAATTTTATTAAAACCTCCAATTTTTATAAGGAAAGAAGGCATGTTTTCTTGAGAAACATACGGATGAACCAAGTCTACTTGATAAAAACTGTCGTTTGGAATTTTAATTATGGAGTACGACGATGAGATAGTATCAATTCTAACAGGAACTAATGTGCTATCTTTAAAAACTAAATTGCTGTTTTTTTCACTATTTATAGCCAAAAGGTTAACCGTATTAGGGGCAATTTTAGCAGGTTTGTTTTCTCTTAAATCTATTAAACCTTCTCGCATTGAAAATCCATAACCTTTTGAAGCTTTTACTCTAAATACAAAATTCCCCGATCTTGGATAATTATTTTTTATTAGCAGTTTAGCATTAGGCGAAGGCCCTTGCCATGACTTAGGTGGTAAATCTTTATGTGGAAGTGCAGAATACAGAATCATTCCGTTATCTACTACAGCGTATCTATCGCTTGCAGACCCTCGCATATCTACGCCTATATTCTTTTTAATGGTATTTGCTATATCAAAATTGTGCCCTTCGCTATCAAAAAGATCTATTGTAAAATCTTCACGCTTAATTGGTGCTGATTGATATCCACCAAATTCGGCAGCAACCTTTCCTTTTCCTATATCTTGCCCAAATGTAACTTTATAGGTTTTAGATTTTGGTTTTGGCCCTTTTACAATGGCTTTATTTAAAGCTTCTCGCGCAATTTTTTGATAATAGTCTATATGTAATGATGATATTTGAAGCACATCACCATTATTAGAAAAGCCCATTTTAGATTTTCCGTCATCTGGCAATACATTACCAAAATTTATTGGTAATTCTAATAGTTGATTAAGTGTGTTTGTGTATTGCGATTTTGTTAAACGCCTAGTAACGCTCTTATTTGTTGCACTTTTCTTATCGGCAGCATGTTCTAAAGAATTGGTTATCCACTCAACTACCAATCGTCGTTCTTCTGCAGTTAGCTGCTTTTTCTTTTTTGGTGGCATATTACCTGCATTAATTTCATCTAGTGCAGAGTCCCATTTTTCAGCATCACCTCCATGTACCATGTCCCAATTTAAAATATCAAGACGGATATCGCCTTTTTGCTCGTTAGCCCCATGGCATTGGTAACAATACTTATTTAATATAGGCTGAATTTCATTAACATATTTTAAAGAGGCTTCTGTAGGTTCTGCTACTTGCATTTGTTCTTTTAAAGCGAACGCTAACTGATTATTTTCTGCTTTTTTTTCTGCTTCAGCTTTAGCTTCCTCTTTTTCTAATACTGCAACTTGTTTTATTAATTCTGGTTTCACACTATCTAACGAACGTGTTATCCAATTTAAAATACTTTGTCGCTCCTTAGTGCTTAAAGGTTCTTCCTCTTCTGGAGGCATATTTCCTTTTTTGATTTCTTCAAAAACACTTTTCCAAACCTTTACATTTTTGGCACTTGCCATGTCCCAACTTACATTATCTAAACGTAAATCTCCTTTTTGTTTGTTGGCATTATGGCACACAAAACAATTTTTATCCATTATGGGATGAATAGTATCTGCAAATACAAAGGCTTCATTTACTTCGTTTACTTCATCATCGTTTTTCGATTCTTTTAATGCTTTAATTGAAGACAGGATAGATTCGGATTCTGTTTTTTCTACACCAAAAAAATCTTTTAAACCATCTGGCATATCCTTAGTTAAATAATTGGCACCATGTGTTAACGAACCACCATAATGTCCTGCAAAAGACAGTAGAATAACATTTACAAATAGAATAATTTGGTAAGCTTTAATATGATTTTTTGATTTGGTGTAAGCCCAAAGTCGTAAAACCAGTAACCACACACATAATAAAGCCGTACTCCATCCTAACCATTTATGAAAAGCGAGTACTTCTTTATTATAACCACCGCTAGATGCTAGAAAAAAACCAAAAACAACTGCAGGAATTAAACTAATTGCACAAAACCAAAGCAACACATTGTTGGCGTTATCTAATTTTAACTGTGGTTTTATATAATTTACTATTTCTAAAAGGAATACGCCTATTAATGCGCCAATTGGTAGGTGAAGAACTAAAGGATGAAAGTTTCCAAAAAACAATAATATGTTATTACTTTCTTCTGTGTTTATTGGGACTAATATTAGTCCTAATAGAATTAAAGTAAAAATAGCGGCGAATACTATTGTTTTTTTCAACGATCTATATATTTGAGTTTCACAAATTTAATGCCCAATCTTGTATTCTACAAATATAAATAACGCAGGAAGGTATATTATTTTTGCTGTAAACGTGACGTTTTATCTTGAATATTACTTTTTTTAACTATTAAAAACAGACATAGAATCCATAATATGTTCTATGTTATTTGCGTACAGCACTTTGTGTACACGGGCAATTACTAATGCCTTGAAGAAAATCTATTCCTATGGTTACTACATGCGTACCAGAATTGAATCCAGACAATTCATTCATGGTTACTTGGTAAGCATAGCCAAAATAAAAATTAGCTTTTTTAAAGCCTACCATAGGGCCTATATTTAAAGGATTAAAGAATTGATCGTTAAGAAAACGGTATGAAATTCCTCCCCAAAAATAATCATCGTTTCTATTGTACTTTCTGAATTTAAAATTCAAATCGGTACTAGATCGTTTATCACTTGTAAACATTTGATAAAAAATTGATGGTTCAAATTCTATATCTTTATTATTTGTGCTTCTAAACGTGTAACCAGAGTATACTTGATAGTTTAAAAGTAAGTTAGGTTCTAATATTCTAAGGGCATTATCAAAATCTTTATCTAAAATATTATTAACGTTAAAACTTAAAAAGAACCCATGAAGCCTGTATAGAAAACCAGCATCAAAGTTATGATTAGTTGTTCTTCTATCATCTGTAACAAAAGGGTCTATTATTGGATTCTCGTAAGTTGTATTAAAATTATTAATATCAATTCTGAAATTATTTAAGTTATATGAAATACCAAATGATAAATATTGCTTGGAATAATAATCTAAAATAAGGTGATGCGCAAACGAAAATTTTGCACCTGTTTGAATGGTATTACCATTTCTATCATTGTATAATGATATTCCTATTCCAGATCGATCTGCTATTCTAAAATCGGCATAAAGCGATTGATTATCTGGTGCGCCTTTTATACCAACCCATTGTGTTAGTCCATTAGCTCTAATTTTTAAATTATCGCCAATACCAGCATAGGTTGGAGATATTACAAAATCGTTATCTGCCAAATATTGTGTAAAAACAGGTAAGTTTAACTCTTGACTATAACCACTTGCTATGGTAAAAAGACATATATATAGTATTAGTTTTCTCATCTGTTTGCTTTTATTTAATATCGCTACACTAAATTTCATTATCTATAAAGTGTAAAGTGTCCAACAAATTCGCGATCGTCTCTAGTATCATTAAGTTTTACAACATACCAATAATCGCCTGTTGGAAGTTCTTTTCCGTGATATTTACCATCCCATTTTTCACCAACGTTTAATGTGGCTACTTTTCGTCCGTATCTATCAAAAATATTAAACTCTAAATCTCTGTATTGATTCGTACAACCAGGACCCCATTCGTCCATATTTCCATCGCCGTTAGGTGTAAAATAATTTGTAACACAAACATCTACATATTCAAAAAACCGGGTAGCTGTAGCAAAACAACCGTTACTATCGGTTACTGTAACAGTATACTCTCCTGATTCATAAATTATAAAGGTGTTTGTATCGCCATAAGGTTCTGTAATAGATGTTTGTACAAATGTTACTTCAAACTCGTAATCGCCAGTTCCTCCTGTTGCAGTTGCCACAATTTCATTTAAATTGCCATCATCAATTACAAGTTGTAATGGTTCATATTGTTCTATATCAAAAATGTCTGTTCTTTGTATACAACCGTTTGTATGTCTTACGTCAATAAAATGCCCTACCCCTGCTGGTACATCAATAAATGTATTACTGGTTTGGTATGGACCACCATTTAAAGCATAATCTAAATCAGCAAGGTTAGTAATACTTGCATCTACAGTAACTGTAACCGTATTGGTAGCGATATTATTTGTACACCCATAGTCTACCTCAACTTGGGGATTTATTAAAACCGACTCTGGGAAAGTAATATTCCACTCTGTTTCACAACCAAGTGCATCACGCACATATACAATATGGTCGCCACCAGCTAATCCAACAAAATCGAATTGAGTTTGTGTTAACGTCCCTGTTGTGTAAGTGCCATTAATATCATCTAAACTTACACTGTATGGCATGTTTCCTCCAGAAATATCGATACTAAACTCGCCATCTAAATCGCCATCGCAAACTTCTGGAAGTATTGAGTTAGGCACAATACTTAATATTACGGGTAGGGGTTCAATAATATCAAAATTAAAAATCACAAAGCATCCTAATTCATCTTGTGCCATTGCTTGATACGATCCTGAAGAAAGATCTTCAAATATTGGTGAATCGAAAAACTGATTTAATTGTGGTGAAATGGCATATTTAATGACACCTGTTCCTCCAGTTGCAATAATCTCTAACATCCCATTATTAGTTCCTGGGCATGTTACATTTGTAGCGTTATAGTTAACTGATAATGGTGCTGCTGGTTCCGTTATTGGAATTTGTGCACTTGTTGTTAAACAATCACCGCTATCTACTCGTACTTGATAATTTCCAACAGGAAGATCTGTAAAAACGCCTGGAATATTTTGAATTGGTGCGGGTGTTATATTAGTTCCTGATGTATCTTGCAATGTATAAACATAGCTACCCAAACCACCTTGGGCAGTGGCTATAATTACACCAGTACTATCACCAGCACAATTAATTGTAGCATTTGTAACATCTAAACTAACCTGTAATGCTGGTAATGGATCGATAGTTATTTCATTAGAAACATTAGCTATACAGCCATTAGCATCTCTAACATAATACATATACGTACCATCTGTAACTGGAAAAGTAATAGATGATGCGAAGGTACCTATAACCGTTCCAAAAGTTATAGAATCACTATATTCATAAACACCTGTTCCTCCTGTTGCACTTAATGTAAGTTCTGTGCCAGTAAAACATGTTTGCGATGTTTCTTTAACTAATACAGCTTGCACTTGAGTTGGTTCTGTTATAACAATATCTGCGGAAGTAAAACTACAGTTCAACCCATCGCTAATAACAACATTATACGTTCCTGCTCCTAATCCATCAAATACTGGTGATGCTTGAGGTCCAGAAGCACTAACTGTTGATACTGTCATATTTAGCGTGTATGTATAATTACTTCCTTGTCCGCCCGTTACAAGACTAGCTATTATTGTTGCGTTAGTATCTCCAAAACATGATAATAATGACGTATTAGCTGTAACCGTTGCAGTTATTGGAGGTGGAATACTAAGTGTTGCTCCATCTGAAACAATACATCCACCAGCATCTCTAACATTAACTGTATAAACACCTGCAGATAAATTTGTAAATGTTCCGTTTGAAGAATAAGCAACCGTTGCTGCTCCTGTTAATTCATATTCATAAGTTCCCCAACCACCACTTGCAACAGCGGTAATTGTACCCCTATTATTATCGCAAGTTACGTTTGACGTTTCTATGGCTACTAATATTAACGGTGCTGAAGGTGATTCTATTATTACACTAGATGTTGTAGAACAAAATGGACTAGCCGTTTCTGTTACAACTACAGTAAAGTTTCCTCCTGGAATCCCTGAAACTAGTTCTGGGTTTGTTGATGTATTAGCTGAAACAATTCCAAGTATAGACGTTCCAAGGTTATCAAATACTTCATAATCATATGGTCCTGTGTACCCGCTAACATTTAATTCGAACGTCCCATTTGAAACTCCAAAACAAGTAATTGGAGTCGGTGTTGTTGTAAATGTAAGTGGTGTTGCCTCTTGTACAACAATACTAACATCTTCTGTACATAAGGTATTTGTATCTGTAATTGTTACGGTATAAGTTCCTGATGGCACACCAGAAAACACATTACCTGCTAAACTTATTGAGGCTGGACTAGGACTTATAGCATATATATAAACTCCTGTACCTCCAGAACCCGTTATTGTTATTTCACCATCATCGTTATTACACGTTGGTAAAGCCGTTATAGATGGTGTTAGTTCTAATGGTGCTTCAATATCTACAGTTACTAAATTACCACAACCATTAGCATCTTGAATCTCAATAGTATGAGTCCCTGATGCTAAATTTGATAAAGTAAATGGTGCTACACGCGTTTGAAAAACACCTCCATTTATACTATAACTGTAAGGTGGTATGCCTGCAGTGGTTAATGTTACATCTATTTCAAAGTTACCTTCAGTTACTGTACACTGATTAGTTACCGTAGCAGTAATTACAGGTTCTGGATCTAAAGGTAATACCAATACTGGGGTGGATCTAATACAACCATTTGCATCAATAACATGAACATAATAACTATTCGCATTTACATTAAACGTATTTGCCGAAGCCCATGATGGATCTGTAGCTAAAGGAGGTACAGCCGATGTTGTTATTTGATACAAATACGGTGCAGTTCCGTCTGTTGCTACAGCACTAATAAGTCCTGACGCAGGATTACAATTCGCGTTTCTATCTACCGTAGCGGTAATACCTAAATCTAGAGCAGACTCTGTTATATTAAAAGGCACAGTAACAACGCTACACCCAACATTAGGTCCTGTAGTTTCAGTAATTAAAACAAAGTACGTTCCAAAAGGTAATGGTCCTAAATTAGATATTGGTAATGATGCTCCTGCTGGAACCGTTCCAGTTCCGCTAACACCTGTTGTTGTTAATGATAATGAATTAAATATTTCATAATTTATATCGGTCGGCACACCATACACACTATTTACAGTAAACGACACATTGCCGTCTGCACTACCCACACAAGTAATATTATTTGAAGTTAAAGCTGATGCCGTTAATGTTGAATTTGTTGGAATTGGTGCTGTAGCTGTTTCATAATAACTACATCCAGTTGAAACATCATAAACAATAAACGTATATGTAACTCCAGGTATTAACCCTGTAAATGTTGCATTTTGACTCCCTGGAGAATCTTCAGCAACCCAAGTTCCTCCTGGTGGAGCTGGTGGAATAACACCTCTATAAATATCAAAAAAGAATGGTCCTGAACTTACTAAAGTTGTTCCTATATCTACAACTGCTGTTCCTCCTGTTGCACAAACTGCTGTAGCATTTATTGAAATATCTAAATCATTTGGAGGAGATGCAACTAGCACATCTTGAACCAAGACCGAACAGCCATTAGAATCAACTACATTGATTTGATACAATCCAAAATCCACAACATCAAACGTTGTTGATACTGTACCTGAAGCATTAAGTTCTGACGCTGAATATCCATTAGTTCCAGTAACAAAATAATTATATGGAGCAGTTCCTCCTGTTACACCATCAATAATTACTGAACCTTTAGAAACACCAAGAGCACCACAGGTAATATTTACAGCGTGATGTGTTACAAGAATAGGTGTTGGTTCTGCAATTGTAATTGTTTCTGTATCTGTACAAGATTTAGAATCGGTTAAAGTAATGGTATAATTACCTGCTGGTAATCCGCTTGTTTGCGTTCCATAATTAGTTCCAGTAGTATCATTATTCACGTTAATAACAAAAGGCGGTGTGCCTACTGCATTGTTTATCGTAATTTGAATGGCAGCATTTGAGTCTCCATTACACAAAATAGGTTGCGTTTGTATTACCGATGTTATTTCTGGTAACGATATGACATTAACAGTTTGTACGTTTGAATTTGATGTACATCCGTTGGCATCAATAATTCTAAATTGGTACGTCCCATCTGTCATAACAGGATATGTAAACGGTGTTCCTGTAGCTCCTAATGCAGTATACGCACCACCATTAAAAGACACCTCGTAAGTAAATGGTGCTGTTCCTCCAGAGATACTACCTGTTATTGTTCCATCTGGTGATGCCATACAGTCTAAGTCTTTAGTTAAAATTGTACTTACTGTTAATGGTGGTAATGGTGCAATTGTAAACGATTCGCTATAAAGACAATTGTTTGCATCTCTTACTTGAAACGTATAGGTATCTGGAGCTAATCCTGTAAATATATTTGAAGGCTGATATGCTGTAACAGATCCTGCTGGGGCTATTATTTGATATTCTAAAGGTAATACTCCTCCAGTTGTTCCTGTAATTGTTACATCAGATGTTATTGTAGGACAACTTAATGGCGAACTACTAAATGTTAAATCTGTTGGTGGGTTTAAAGAATCAATAGTAACTGGAGCTGCTAAAAATGTACAATCATTAGCGTCTCGTATTGTTACTGTATAAGTGCCATTTAACAAACCTGTAAAGGTTGGCCCTGATTGAAATGTAACACCATTAATACTATACATATAAGGTGCTGTTCCTCCTGAAACTCCAGAAACGGTTATCACCCCAGCTGTAGTACACGTATAAGGGGTTGTTAATGTTACTGTTCCTGTAATTGCAACCGCCGAAGTTATACTAATTAATTGCGGTACTGTTGTACAAGCATCTGTTCCTGTTGTGTATTGTACAACAACATTATAATCTCCTACTGGTAATCCTGTAAAACTTGGCGAACTAAAAAATGTTACACCATTATCAATACTATATAATAAACTATTTCCATTAGGGTTGGTAACATTAATATGTATTGCACCACTATTTAAGGCGTCTGCACATAAAATATCGGTTTTTGTAACATTAAAATCTGGTGCTGGCGTAGCGTTTACAGTTATGGAAGTATCTGTAGAACAGTTATTAGAATCAACCACTGTAATATTATATATTCCCGAAGTAGGGACATTAATTATTGGCGTAGTTTGAAAAACAGTTGTACTGTTAACAAAATAAAAATAAGGTGGTGTACCACCTACTGGATAAACTGTAATTTCACCATCAGTACAAGTTAACGGTTTTGTAAGTGCCGAGGTTGCTGTTAGCAATGGTGGATCTATAATATCTATATCTCCTGTATATATACAGCCATCATCGGTTGATACATTTACTGTATACGTTCCAGGATTCAAATTAGCAAACGTATAATTATCGTCTGTTATAGGTCCTACACTATTTACCAAAGTTGCCCCACTATAAATTGAAAAGAAATATTGTGGACGAACATCATTTGCAGCGATTATTACACTACCCTGTTCTCCATTACAATAAGGTTGCGTTACAACTGTTGAAACCGTAAAATCTCTAGCTCTAATTTGTACATCGGGAACACTAAATACACATGGGTTTGGTGTAACACCTATTTGTCTCACATATACACTATATATGTTTGGTGCGTTAATAGAAAACACATTACTTGGTTGATAATTTATACCATCAATACTATATTCATAGCCACTTGGCACACCTCCAACAACAATTTCTCCTGGGGTAGTACAAATAATATCTCTAGAAGTAACTGTAGGTATTAATAAATTTTCATAAACATTAAAGTAAAACTGATTGAAACAACCTCCTGTATAATTTAATGTTAATCGGTATTGACCAGCAGTATCAATTAAATAATTTGGCCCTGTTTCAACTTGATTCCAAGTACATGCCGCATCTTCATTAGCACAATCTTGATTTGCAACAGCTGCACAACTTCCTTCATCTAATTTTTCCCAAATCATTGAAGATGTATCTGTAATATTAGTTTGAATAAATCTTGTATCTCCACCTCCACACAAGAAAAAGTTAGGGAGTTCTTTACCATCATTAGGACAAATAACCACTTGATCTGCAAAAGGAATTAAAGGGTTTGTAACACCCGCACCAAAGGTAATCACGTTAAACTCTTGATCTATAGATTGGCAAGGTGCTATAGCTGTATTAGCTACATAATATGTACCAACACCTGTTACTGTTATAGATTGTGTGGTTCCTATTACTGGTGTTCCAGACGGACTTGTAGACCACGAATAAGAATCATAACCATCTCCCGCTGTTAACACTGTACTAGCACCACACAGTATAACGTCTTCAGTAAATACACAATCTATATCTGCTAAAAAATTAGTAGCAGATGGATTTAATAAACAACCTGCATTGGTATTAAAACTCGGATCATCAGATATTGTAAATGATGGGTTTAATGTACCGTTATATGTTGCAAATGCCTGATTATTAATAATATTATCGCAAGCATCATTTAATAAACTACACGTTTGAACCACTGTAACTTTAAAACGAATTTCTTGTACAGGATCATTAACCTCAACAACAGAGTTTTCTACACTAAAGACTATTTCTCTTGTTACTGGATCGTAACTCTGTACAGTAACCCCAGGAGGTAATACGCCCACATCTGCTGGATAATTGAATACAATGTTTATTGGTAATACATCTCTAATTATAAGGTTTGTAGCGTTGTCGTTTCCTGTGTTTTGAAAACCAATAACATAGTTTAGTTCATCTCCTAAATTTACTAACTGACCACCAATATCGTTTCCTAAAGCATCTTCAACAATTTTAGTTAATACAATATTAGGTTCAATAATATCTACTGCTAAAGCGAAAAAATATGGAAAATAAGTATCTCCGCTGGTTTCTAAACGCACCGTACCAGACGTTGCACCATTAGCAATAACTGTATTTCCTGGATTAGGAACAACCATTACGCCAGTATCGAACCCTAAGGTATTTGTACTGTTAGGATTTCTATTATTAACAGGTAAAGCACTTAATTGTGTTACCGAACTATTAAAAAAGTTAGTAGCTGGTCTATCGACAGTCGATAAGTTTAAGCCATTAAATAACAACTGATCGCCTAAAATAGGGCTATCACCCTCTAAAGTTGCAAACGCAAAATTTGCTCTAACTGGTGTTGGTGATGGAACTGTTCTAAATCCTGAAACTGGAATATCTAATGCTGGGTTACCTCCAGGTACACTAATAGCACTAAACCCATCAAAACTAGTAATAGATTTACCAGGCATGGTTGGATCTTCGTAAACTATAAATAAAGACCAACCTGCAGAATTACCTGTCCCATTTCTAGGATTAAAAAGTCCTGTTTCGCCTTCTAATGATGATACATTGGCTACTGTATAGGTTCCTAAATCTGTTGCCAAACCTGTAATAATACTTGTAACATCGGCATAACAAGCATACGGAAAACTATCGCCACCATCTACAGAAGTTCCATTAGCATCAAAAACTAAAGTTCCAACTATATCATTATAACCTCCAGTTGGTCCTTTAAATTTTACATTTGTAATAGGCTCTGCTCCATTAGTAACTGCGCCCCAATATAAACCAGCATGTATAATGCGATAACAACTAGGGTTTGGAATTCCTAAATCTGCACTTGATGAACTAAAGGTAGATGGATCGCCATCAATATCGATATATCGCATATCGACATTGTGGTTATACACTGAATTATCATTAAATGCATTATTATCTGGTCCTAAAATATTATTACCAATTAAAACGATGTCTCCTTTTAAATCCTGATCGAATCTTGGTGTAAATGGCACATAATTCTGAGAAAATAATTGCAGACTCAATAAGAGTATGAATACAACAAGTCCATTTTTTAATAAAGTAGGCTTCCTCATGGTGGCTATATTTAGTATTCCTTTTTGATTGGGGTATTCCAAAAAGAAATATTACTCGTTGTTTATCACATTAAAAAAACATTATTTATATAGATAATACTACATTAATTACATTTAATCAATTTTTAACGCTTTTAAACGGCATAAATATCGTAATTTTTTTTGTAACAAAGAAGACAGATACAATATTTTAAGTGTTTTATCGTTGTATGGAAACCTTTCAACTTAAAAAATATATAATTTTGTAATATTATATATACAAAATAATACTTATCACTTATTTTAAAACGAAGTTAATTTTATATTTAAATAAACATTTTGAATTGTTTAGATAGATTTAATTGACACAAACTACCTAAAAACCACTATGCTTATTCATTAATGTCTCGACAAAAGCATACAGACCGTTTCACTTTTATAACTAAGACTAAAGACTTGATTGTAACTAATTGACAAACAATTGTTCATTGTTAATTTTCTATTTTCACAATAGACATTTTGCCATTATACGGTTCGCTTCCTTTTAGTTGCATTGCTTTTCTAGCATTTTCTACGCCTCTAAAGTTTTCATAATAAATATAATATTTACTAGTATTTACATCGTAAAAGAAGTTTATATTTTGTTGTCCAGCTGAAACAGCCTTAGTTAAAAATTCGTCTCTTTTTTCTACATCACTATGTACAGCAACCACCAAATAATAGCCATTTTCTACATGCTTAACATCTTTAACTATTTGGATGTTATTACCTAATTCTTCGCCAAAATCGAAATCTTCTTCTTTTAATGGTTCAGAACTTTGGGGTGTAAATTGCGCTATTTGCTTTAATGTTGCTCGATCTTTAATATACCTATCTTCTTCATTATCATAAGCGGCACGTTTAATTCTACGTTTTCTTTCAAATTCTGTAGCAATTTTTATATCATTAAGCGTAACATTTAATTGTTCTTTTGATTGTATTATCTGTAATTGTCCAGATTTTAAATCGCTTATTGCTTTTTGGTAAAACTGGTTTGTTTCATCATTCTTATTAGAAACCGTTTTAAGTCTTTCTTTATACAAGTTCTCTAATTCGCTTATCTTTTCATTTTGAGATTTAATCTTAGCATCTATTTCTAATTTTAAAGATTCTAAAGCTGCATTTTCTGCCGATATACTTTTAAATGGTTTAGGAGCTTTAAAAATACCTTGTTCGCTTAAATCGTTTTCTTCTTTTAAATCATCAAGATCTTTTTGCTTACTTGCCACTTTCTCTCTTAATTTTAATAGTAAATTCTCTTGTTCTATTTTAGAATCTACTGTTAGTTTAGTGAGGTCGTTCATTTTTCTAATATCCTCATCTTTTTCAAAAGGAAATATTATAGCTTCTTCTTCTATTACTTGAATATTAGGATCGTCTTCCTCTAATTCTGCTTTGGCTTTGGCTGCTTCAGCTAATTTAATTTTTGCCTCCTTAGCCGCTTTGGCTTCTTCTTCCTGGTTTATTTTAATAGCTCTAGCCGCTTCTTCTTGCTCAATTCTTGCTAATTCAACTGCTTTAGCTTCTTCTGCTAGTTTAATTCTTTTTTCTTCGGCAAGTTTAGCTTTGGTTTCTGCTTCTAACTTAATTCGAGCGAGTTCTTCTGCTTTTGCCTTGGCTGCTTCCGCTAATTTAATGCGTTCTGTTTCTGCTTTAATTTTAGCTTCCGCTTCGAGTTTAATTTTTTCTTCTTCGAGCGCTTTTACTTTAGCAAGTTCCTCTGTTTTGGCTTTTACTTCTTCGGCAAGTTTAGCTTTTTCTGCCGCCTCTTCTTCGGCTTTAGCCTTCAGTTCTTGTTCTAATTTAGCATTAGATGTTTTTTGAGCTTCGGCCTTCTTATTAGCTACTTCTTGAATTTTAGCCTCTCGTCTAGCTTTTGATGCTTCAGCTAATCTTGCTCTCGTTGCTACTTTTTCTTTTGCATTTTCTATGGCTTGCGCTTTTGCTTCTTCTTTAGCTTTTGCTATCGCAACTCTATCTGCTTCTGTTACTTTAGCCCCTTTTGGTTTAGCAACTACGCGTTTTTTCTTTTTTCCAGAAAGCAACCCTTCTTCGTCATCATCGCCACTATAATCGTATCGCTCTTTATTTTTGAACCTATAAGCCAAAGTTATATCATGCGAATTACCAAATGCCGATAAATCGCCTATAGATTTTTCGTAATTATACTCTATAGCTATTTGTTTGCTAATATTAATTCCTATTCCCGCAGATGCACCATATAAGCTATTGTAACCTGCCTGTGCCCAAATTCCTTTAGGCACAGTTAGCATTACAATTCCTGAAATTACGGTTTTATCTTTTTTGAATTCTGAACGCAGTAATGCTGAAAATTTACTTTCATCAAAAAAACCACGACTATTTATATAACCAGTATACATTAAATGCGCTTGAACACCTTGCTCTGGATTCTCTTCTATTATTTTAGAGGTATTAAAATTATATGTAACGGCATTATTTACAGATAACCCAAAATCGAAAAACTCGGTACCATAATTTATTCCTGGGTTAATTGTAAGAATTGAATTGGTTGGAACATTATCTAACGATGGATCTGGGAAATTTGTAATTACCCTACCTGTGTTTAAGCCGCTTTGGTAAAATCCTAAATTCATACCAAAAGTTAAATTACTGCCTCTATTTATAACAGCATTGTAGGCAAAATTAAGTACACCGCCAAACGTAGTTAATACGCCATAATTTTGTTGAAACCCTCCAATACCAATACCAATATGTTCTTTAAACCTTCCAGAATAACTAAATAGATACGTTTGCGGCGCATCATCAAATTGTACCCATTCTCTTTTATTAGTAAAACTGAGGTATTTATTTTGTTCGCGAACAAAACTAAACGTAGGGTTAATAATATATCTATTAAATTTTAATGAATTTCTAACAGGTATATCTAACGCAACAATTCCATCCTCTTGAGAATAGAATTGCTGTGTTAAACAGAAAAACAAAACTATATGTAATAGGTATTTTTTCATGTTATTTGACGACCGTAATAGACCCTTTTAGTGGCTTTTTGTCTGGTGGTGTAATGATGTAATAGTAAACGAGGTTTACATCTTTAAAATCTAATTGATTTTCGGGCCAGTTATTTTGATAATCATTTGTTTGAAGCACTATTTTTCCTTGAGCACTTATTAATACCACAATGGTATTTGCTCCGTTAACATAGTCTTGAGGTATTACCCAAGTGTCATTTATGCCATCACCATTAGGACTAATTAAATTAGGAATGTTTGGAACATCTGGAAATGCAGTATTAACCACAAAAAGAAATTCGCTTGACGCCGCACATCCAGTAGTTTGTGTAACAATTACTTTATAATTACCAGTTTCTGTCACTTCAAAATTATTATTAACAGCATTTGTTATTATCGATTCGTTTAAATACCATTTATATTCGGGGTTAACAGCATCTGTAGTTACCGTTACCATAAGGCTTTCGTTGTCTTCAATCCTAGTAACATCGGGCACATCAATACTACTAGTAAAACCTGTGTTTTCAAGATTTATTGATGCCCTAGTGGTACAATCTCCTAAATCTATATTTACTGAAAATTCTCCAAACTCGTCAGTAATATACATTTGATTAGTAGCTCCCGAAATTTCTTCACCATCTTTAAACCATTGATAACCATTAGCATTAATAGCGCTTAATGTGGTAGCACCTTGACTTGCACAAAATGGATTTCCTAAACTGGAGTTAATTGTGCTTGCTGTTCCAGTACCGTTTTCTTCTACCGTTACGCGGTTCGAAAATGAATTTGAAGTACAGGTGCCATAATTGGTTTCAACAAAGTAAGTTCCAGGTTCGTTTACAACCAAACTATTACCTAAAGCAACAAATGCCGATGTTGTTGGACTTGTTTCTTTATACCAATTAAATGTTAGAGCAGGATAGTTTAATGGTGAGTCGTTTAAACCTGTTCCTGGATTGTCGATAGTTAATAAATAGCTGCCTCCAGAACAGTATACTGCTGTTGAAATTAAATTATTAATAGAAAATGGTGTGTCTTGAGCTTTATAATATGCAGCAAAAGCTACAGATTCTGTACTTGTAGCTACTGGTGCTGTACTTTTTATTCTAATTTTATAGGCTTCTCCTGCAACTATAGTGGGTAAAGCAATATTTTCTATAGTAACTGGAGATGTTGTTATTGCTCCTGCTGCTGAAGAATAAATAACTGTAGGGCTTGGAAAATCACCGTTTTCATCTGATAATTCAACAATAAATTTATTTGAAGCGTTTAATCCAGATTCTGGCGAAAAAGTAAATGTTACATCATAAGTATTAAAAGTAGGACTAGCGCAAGCTTGAGTAAACCCTAAACTTGGTGTGCTAATTACTATTTGGGCATTAATTGATTTTGATAGTAAAAAGACAGCAAAAAAAACAGTATTAATTATAGTAAAATGTCTCATTCTATATTATTTTCTTATTTAAAAAAACTTCTAAAAACAATTACCGATTTAAATAACATAAATCGCTGTTTCGTTTAATTAAAAGATGTCGTAATATTTTATGAGGGAGTTAAGTTTTACGAACCAATAAAAGGAATTAAGCATAAGAATTTACTAATCTAATCTTAAATCTGGGTCAACTTCGTTTGAAGCAATTATTTTATTAATTCTTAATCTATAGTCTGGTTTTTTCTCACTTAAATCAATAAAAGTTTCAGTATTAGAACTTTTTGAGTACACGTTAAAAAAGGCTTGATTGCCATACCAGTTTTCTAAATCTTCATTATTCGAATTGTATTCTGTAAATATATTTCCGTTACAATTATTGAAATACATATCGGTAAATCTTATTTTTTCTAAATTTTCTTGATTAATAGCTATTTTTTCTTCTAATAAAACCGCAGGGTTAAATCCAGAAATAACGCTTTTATTCATATCAAACGATGCATTTTCTCCAACATATACAGCTTCCTTTACTAAGCCTTTTTCAATATCAGATTTTAAATCTTCGCTATCATTTACTAAAGTTAAATTTTCAGCAATTACAGCTGTTCCGCTTTTAGTAAAATCTACATTTTCCTTAGTATCATACGAAGCAATTTGCACACATCTTGCACCGTTACTACTTGATACATATGGAGAACGAATAGCCAATGAATTGTTTAATTGGCATTGAGTACCAAAATTAAATTTAAAATCGTTACTGTTAGATCTGTACGATACTAGTTTATTTAAATTAACTTCTCCTCCCCATATTTCAAAAGAATTACCAGCAGAAAAACTTACCATAATATTTTCTAAAACGGTTTCATTACCCACACTAGCTAATAATAATCCATTAAAATAGCCAACTCCTTTTATTCTTTTGCCTGCATATTCAATTCTTACGTATCTTAATATCCCAGAGTTACAATTAGTATTCTCTCCTCCAAAATTTGTATATCCGTAAGACGACGGATCTAATCTTGTGTAATACGACGCGACAGAACCATTACCAAACTTATTGGTTGGAGCATCTCCAAGTATAATTAATCCGCCCCAATCTCCAGCTCTTTTAACGCTTCTATTTGATGTAAAAACAATAGGGTCTGTTTCTAACCCATCTGCAATAATAGTTGCGCCTTTTGAAATGGTAAGCGATGCTTTCGATTCATAATCACCAATTATAACAGTTCCAGGTTCTATAGTAAGTGTAGCATTGTTTGTTACAAATACACTACCTAGCAACAAATATGTATTTCGTTTAGTTAACTTGGTATCTTTTGTAATATTACCAGTTATTATTTGTGTAGGCTCTCCATAATCTTTTTGATTAGGTTTAAACTCTGTCCAATTGTATAACCAATTATTGGCACCAATAATTCCTTTTTCTTGTTGTGCAAAGATATTCCCAATAATAAAAAGGAAAATCAATGTTAATTTAGCTGTAGTTTTCATTAGTAAACATTTTACATCAATTACTGCCAAAAATAATAAAAATAATCTACGAAATGCCATTTTTTTCGTTAAAATGCATAAAATAGCTATTTTATATTACTTTTTTTATCGATGAAATGCATACTTAATGGTTAAAAAAAATTGATTATAGTTACATTTTGTAGAAAAAAACGTTTTTTTAAGACTCATTTAATGAAGTTTACATTTTCAAGTAATTAGCTTCCATTCTTATATAGAAAATTATTCAAAAAAAAAAAAGATACACTAATTATTATAATATGCCTCCTGATATATTTATTAATTAACTACAGCTTTTAAAGTTTATGGCTGAAGGTTATTAATGAAATTCACTGTACTCGTGTAGCGATTTCATTGTTTCTTCGTAAAATAAAATTGCAGCAATTAGGCTACTTGTATCTGAATATGGCAAGATAGTTTTTTGAAAGTTTACGGTAGTTTCCAAAAAGTCGTCTGTAGCTTCAAATTGATTATCTAATATTTTTCTATTATCATTATTATTAGGGATTCCTAAAGTAGACATTGTAACTCCTGGTTTTGTCGCAAAAGCAATATAAGGTAATGTTTTAACAAGACTTTCAATACGCTCAATATATAGTACTAATAACTCCCCCTTTTGCATACGTTCTAAATCGCCCTTACTATGATATTTTTTTATACCTACTTTTTCGCTAATAATGCTTTTTGGTTCTTTCTTTTTTTGAGCAAAACTTATGCCTGTTATTAAGAAAAAACTAAAACTGATTAATATAATCTTCACTTTCATATCTAAGATTTAAGGGTTTAAAAAGCAAATTTATGTAATTAATCGTAAAAAACAAGCATTTTATCGATTATTTTGCATTTTAACGAATTGCAAGTATTAATAATAGGCTCTAGTTTAAAACAGCTATTATTTGTATTTTTATATGATGAATTTATCACAAATAAAAAACAGTTTAGGTTCAC
>CANKVS010000048.1 GCA_947487155.1 uncultured Flaviramulus sp. | reverse complement strand
GTCTATCACTCAAGTAAAGTGCATTAGTGGTCTTACGCTTTTTTCTGCCCTGATATTCCACTGCTACACCACCTCGTTACAGGAACACAATACTGTTAGAACAATCAGCTTGTTTTGGAAATAAAACCCATTCAATCCACAATAAAAACAGCACCATGAACTACTTTATAATTGTGGTATGTCAGTAACTTTTTTTTCTTTTTTATTTTCTTTAGTTTGATTGCCTCCTATTTAATTTATTTAACACTTGAGAATTTATATATACAAATAGAATAATATACTTCTCCAGGATCTAATTTGGTAGATGGAAAATGTGATTGATTAGGGCTATCTGGAAAATGTTGTGTCTCTAAACAAAAAGCTGTTCTATGCTCATAAATTTTATTTCCTTTCCCTTTGATGGTGCCGTCTAGAAAATTTCCACCATAAAACTGAAGTCCGGGTTCGTTTGTATAAACTTCCATGGTCCTGCCCGAAATTGGCTCTACAACTTTTGCTGCGTAATTTAGGCCTTTCATATTTTGATTTAGCACAAAATTATGATCGTAACCCAACCCATATTTTAATTGCTGAAAATCAGCATCAACTCGCGACCCTATGGCTGTTAATTTTCTAAAATCCATCGGCGTACCTTCTACAGTAGCAAGTACTCCCGTAGGAATAAGCCCTTTATCTACTGGTGTATAATACGGTGCATTAATTTGCAACAAATGATTATTAATACTACCATGGCCTGCACCTTTAAAATTAAAAAAAGAGTGGTGGGTTAAATTTACTACAGTAGGTTTATCTGTGGTTGCCCAATATTCTATTTTTAACTCATTTTCATCGGTAAGTTCGTACTGCACTTTAATTGTCAAATTTCCAGGATAGCCTCCTTCCATATCTTTAGAAATATACCTCAACTCTAAGGTTTGTTCGTTAATTTGTTTAGCGTCCCATACTACGGCATCGTATCCTTTATGCCCTCCATGCAAATGGTTCTCGTCGTTATTTGTTGCTAAGGTATATTCGTTTCCATTTAAGGTAAATTTACCTTTTGCTATTCTATTTCCATATCTTCCAATTAAGGCTCCAAAGTATTTTTCTTTTGCGGTTAAAAACCCATCAATATCTGGATATCCTAAAACAATATCTTCATAATTACCGTGCTTGTCTGCCGTCCATAACGAAACTACTTTACCTCCATAATTAGTGATTTCTGTTACCATTCCAGAGTTGTTTTTTAATGTATAAAGGCTTACTTTTTTTCCATCTACTACATTTTCAAAGTCACTTTTCTTAAGATGTTTAATTTGTGAGATATTTTGAGCCATAATTGTTATGGTAATAAATAAAAAGGCTACGGGTAATGTTTTGTTTTTCATTTGTTATATTTTTAATCCATTTTATATTTATAATAGATGTATTATGCTCCAATATTTTCATATTGAATATCAACATCTAAAATTCCAACCATAGCATCTTCTGTAGATATCATCTGTATTCTTATAGCATCACAGTTTAATTTTTCGGAAGGGTGTACTACATTGTATTGGTCTTTAAATAGACTATAAGAATCTGTTACGTAAACCTTAAATTTTTCCCATTTGCCATCTTTT
The DNA here is from genome assembly GCA_947487155.1 of uncultured Flaviramulus sp. Taxonomy (GTDB): domain Bacteria; phylum Bacteroidota; class Bacteroidia; order Flavobacteriales; family Flavobacteriaceae; genus CANLXL01. The sequence goes on along the minus strand of CANKVS010000048.1, from coordinate 29,329 downwards.
AAATATTCCATACTCCAATTTTTAGGTGATCTTACAGATTTATTATTATCAAACCAATAAACATTTATACTTCGTATTTGTTTGGTAGCATCCAATCCTATTTCTACCCATGGTCTTTGATCTTTAGGGTCATTGACCCATACAGGAATGGTTCTATCGTCTGAACTTATTGGACGACGCCCATCAGATATAGCTCCAATATTGGCAGCCCTGTAAACCGATGATGCTTTAACACCCTTATACTTCCCTCCCTTTGTGTGTAAACCATCTTGAAATTGAATCATTTTTGGGCTTGTTGGAAACCAAACATTCATTGATTCGTCTCCTCTGTTATTCCAGGCATAATATGGAATCAGTTTGATTCTTTCATCCTTTATACCCTCAGCACTGTTTGACTTTCCAGGCAATGATATACTGATTACATTTTTTAAAAGACCCTCAGAAATAGCTTCTTTTTTTATACCTGATTGGTTATTTATATTATCTAAGAAAAAACGTTGTACATTACTATTATTATCTACCCCCTCTGCGCAATATACCAATGGGCCCCTGGTAACGGCTACCCTATTATTATTGGCCTCTACAGCATCTATAGTGGTGTTAAACTGTACAGGCATAGGTAAAATAAGTTCTACCTTATCTCCAGGTTTCCAAACTCTTTCTATTGTTGCAAAGCCTTTATCTAGTGGAGCGTCTATTGGATTACCATTAACTTTTAATTGCCATTCTTTAGAACTTCCCCCCACAAAATCATACAATTCTCCAGGAACAAACTGCCCCTTTCTTGCCCATGTCGGAATTCGTAATTTTAGACTAAATTCTTGTTCTTTTGAAGGCCTAAGGATTAAATTTATATGCTCATCATAAGGATAATTTGATTGTTGCTTAATTGCTACTTTTCCTTTTTTAAGTGGAATGGTTACAGAATTACTGGCATAAAAAGATGCATAAATCTCATTATCTGTATGGGCATACATCATTCCTGAAACCTGTGGAATCAATCGTGCAATATTAGAAGGACAACAGGCGGTTCCAAACCATGGAGAACGCCCTGCTTTACCATGATTAAACGGTGTTGTCCCATCTGCCTCAAGGGGATTTACATAGAAAAATTTATTGCCTTCAATATTGACTCCTGCCAATGAGTTATTAAATAAAGATACTTCGGCCACATCCATAAACCGTGCATCTTTATGAAGTAAAAACATGCGATAATTAAAAAATACATTTCCTACGGCTGCACAGGTTTCATTATATGCTTCTTTATTTGGCAATACGTATTCAGGACCAAAACCTTCTATACCATGAACAGCCCCTAAACCCCCGGTTATATGCATTTTAGTATCAACTATATTATGCCATATTTTATCTAATGCACCATTATATTCATCTGTTTCTTTTAATGCACCTACATCGGCCATACCAGAATATAAATAAGTAGCTCGTACGGCATGCCCTATAGCTTTTTCTTGCTCTGCAACCGGTTTATGCTGTTGTGAATAGGTCGCAGACATAACACCCTCCCCTTCTGGTTTATACGTTTTACCACGTATATCTAAAAACTTTTTAGACATTTCAAGATATAATTCATTACCAGTAACTCTGTACAGTTTTACCAATGCAAGCTCTAATTCTTGATGACCTGATGCCTGATTTAATGGTTTTCCGTCATTATAATTTGGATCCCCTTCAAAAAACACTTTATTAATATGCTGGGCACTTTTTTCTGCCACTTTTAACCACTTATCTTTGCCGGTGGCTTGATAATACGCTACGGCTGCTTCATACATGTGTCCCATATTATATAACTCATGACTATGTAATACAAAAGAATATGGGTTATCTCCCATGCCACCACCGCCCCAGTGGTCATGATCTTTAGAAGCCCCTGTAATATGGGCCACGTACAAATAACCATCTTCTTTTTGAGCGGATGCAATTATATCTATAATCCCATCCATACGCTTTTCAAGTACCGGATCCGGGTTTTCCATTAAAATTAAAGCGGCACCTTCCATAACTTTGTACAAATCTGACGATTGATACCGATGTGGCTTAGGCAGATTATCTTCAACTCCTTCCAGAAAATGACCGGCTTGTTCTAAGGCCCTTAATGCCGGTTTTGTTTTGTCTAACGCAAATGGTACTAAGGTTTCTGCCTGGGTTTTTAACCTGGGTTTCCAAAAATTGTCTTCTAAATTCACCTGGTTAAATGGTATTGGTGTCAATCTTTTTTTCTCAGAAAGTGAATTGTTAGATTTTCCCTTTAATAATTTGCATTGTGTAAATATGGCAAGCATCAGCAAAACCAATGAAAAAATGGTTATCTTTTTTATGTTTTTAAAATTGTTATGTCTCATTTTATTTAACTATATATTTTTATTAAAAGTTTTTAATTATACTATGAAATCTTTATATCTATGAACACAAATAAAGTCGCACACTCTAAACACCTTAAATACAAATAGATGGCTATAAAAGCAGCTAAGAGAATCCTATACTGAATTCAATGGCATTAAAGACAAATCCATTAATGTTTTTTTGTCGCTTTTCATAAAGTGTTAGAAAAAATGCTTGGAAAAAGCAAGCATGCCATTCTGAAAAAATATTGAAAACAAAGAATCTTTATTGCTAGTGTTAATTGCAATCTTAATAGAAGTAAATGGGGGAGTACATGTATCTCCCCCCAAACCTGAAATTAAAAGACTAACTCAAACTAACTAGAAACTAAACTCTGTTTATTAAAGACTATCCACTGCCAAATTCCAACTGTCAGAAACAAAAATCAACAACATTATTACAATAGATTTATTCATATATTGATATCTTATATGCCTTTCTTTATGCACCATAAAGTAAAAGCTTACTCCGGTCATCGGGAGACCAGAGTCAAGCTCAAAACCAAAAGAAAATTACTAGAATAAATGATCTTCTCTCTTCCGAAAATCATATTATCAATTCGTGACATTAATACTTACTTCCTTTACAGCTCTTTCAACACCGTATTCTGAAGCAGAATAATTTCTTTGATCCTGATATCCGTTCCCTGTATAATTTTTCAAGCCGGTATTGGTCGCAACAACATTAACTTTAAACTCTCCTGGCTTAGAGTAAACATAACTAAATGTCTCTTTTTGATCAGAGTACACAGAGCCTAAATTTACTCCTTCATCGTATGGCGCATAAGTATGCCAGCCCCATTCAATAGAAGTTAGGTACACATCGCCCTGAAAGTTCATCAGACTACCATAATTAGCTTCGTTAGCAGGAATTCCCTCGGAGGTAATCGGATAGTTATCTGCAGCTTCCCATAATTTATAAGTGCTTCCACCAATAAGAACATCACATTGTGAGATTAATGCTCTTTCCGGTTTTTCAACATAGTTGCAATTGGGATTAATTTTGGCAGCATGCCTTCCCTTAATATCCCAGAATTCCCGTTTACCTCCTGGAAGACTTCCATTGGGAGGGACCATTGCATCATAAGTTTTAGAACAATGAAACCACCAGTCGTTTAAGAATCCGTTTGGGTCAAAATTTGGGTCTGCATCTGGTAGTAATTCATAACCGGGATAAAACCCTGCTTTTTGATAATCTCCAAAACTGGCGGGATTGGTACCTGCAACATAGGTTTGTTCCTCTTCAACATCGTAGAAATGTGTTCTCCATCCGGCGGTAATTTCACGATTATCCCGATTTGACGCACCAAATCGTACTTGATAATCAGTATCATCCGGGACTAGACGCATTTCAATATACATCAGCCAATTAAATAAATGAATGTTGGGTTTAAAACTAAAGCCAGAAGGTATCCTTCTATCTTTTATCGTGAATTTCAATTGCTTGGGACGTGAACTTGCTACTAGTGACGTTTTTGGTGGGTCAAATTCTCCTAATTCAATACTATTTTCGTCAATTGCCCCAAAAAAGGAAAAATCATTTTTTACATCTTCAACTGAATCATAGTCTTCAAAATACACCCTGTAAACTGAATTTTCAAGACTGGTCCTTCGCTTGAAAACTGTATCGTTAAAAATATCTATTCCATATTCAATTTCAGACTTTACCTTCGAGTAGTTGTATTCATGAAGTGAATCACCCGAAAAAATGGAAACATAATCAGCATCACCTGTAATTGTAAATACAACTGTATCACCTACTTTAGGATTTTCTGGCGTAAAAGATACGGATATCGAAGGCTTTGTTGTTTTATCATTATAGAATTCGTCATTAGTGCAAGAAAAAAAAGTTATACACCAGGCAATCATTAGTAAATAAATTATATTTTTCATTGTATTATTTTAAAGATTAATATCCATTATTCTGTCTCATATTTGGAAAATACTGAAATTCGACCAAAGGAATAGGGAAAAGCACTTTATATACTTTATCTGTGTTATTAAACCTATCCTTCATACCTTTTTGCCAAAACCACCCCATCCTGTGTAACGGATCTCTATAGAATTCCATTTCGTCATAAACTCCAGCAAGTAAATCCGGGAAACGTGCTATATCGAGCCATCTACAATCATCTTCACCACTCAATTCACGTACACGCTCCCAAAGAATCTCCCTAATTACTTGCTCCTCTGGCAAATCATTTGGAATATCAATAGGTTGATTAGCAACATACACATGTGGTGCACCTCCGCCCAAATCAAATAAATCAACAAATTCAATGGCATGGTTTCGTGCTCTGTCCCTAACCTTATTTAATTCTGCAATAGCTTCATGATGCTTTCCGTTAAAAAATAAAGCTTCTGCTTTAAGTAAATAAACTTCTGCTAGTCGAAGTATTGGGTAGTCAACCCCTGCCCAGTCATTATCAAAACCTTCGGGCAGGTCAGAAGGATGTGCTCGTCTGAATTTAGTCAACCTCCAGAAACCCATGCTATATGCATTTTTTGAATATAAGCTACTTGTTTGCCAGCGAGTATCTGGCCAACCAAAATATTTTCGCATTATTGCATTTTCCATATCGGTATAACCATCTGTCCCCTGGTTTGGGGCAATGAAATAATCACGTTTACCCAATGGATTTCCCAAAGCATCTTCAGTGTAACTTCCAAAAGGTTCAAAAATCCACATACCATCTTCCAGATCAATATTATTTTGATTCTGATCAGACCCAGTAACATATAATTTAACTGTACTCCACATTCTACGTGTACTGTCACCAGTAAAAGAAAATTTATGGTATTTTTCAATCAATTCGCGGTGAAGGACATCCTCAGAAAATCCATCTAACATTCCAAGACCATATGTTGAACCCCATGCCTGAGCCATTCCTTTAAATGTACTACCAAAATCGACACCATTGGCAACGGGGCCATCAGCCTTTCTTGCCCATGTTGGCAAATCATATATGAGTGCATGCAATGAAGTGGAATGTTGGCCGTTTTGCGCTCCATTAATAGAACTGCCTCCAATACCCCATATAGAAGCAACATTTGCCCCCACAGCAGAGCCATTTGAAGCAACGGCACTAAACAAAACTTCGCTATTAGCTGAAGTAAAAGCAGATGGATAATAATCCACTAACTCGTGATCTCCAAATTCCTTATTTATTAGCCTATCTGCCATTTGAATGGCTTTATCATACAAGGATGTTTTATCCACCCCTCCAACAGCTTCTCCAATTTCGCTTCCAAATTGTTCTGAGCGTCTAATGTAAGAAGCATGAAAGACATAACTTTTCACCAATAATGCTGCCGCAGCCCCTTTGACTATCCTTCCAAAAGCTACTGTTTGCCCTCCGTCATTATTTGCGACACAATTTTCCAAAGCAAACTGTAAATCATTTTCAATAAAATCAAATATTTCTTCACGATTAGCTCTTGGAATAAATTTTAGTTCTCCAGATTGAAGCTCTTCAATAATTGGTACTCCCCCAAAATAGCGATAAAGAGTAAAATAAGCATAAGCTCTCAAAAAACGAGCTTCACCTAATAACATATTCGAAGGGAGGAAATTTTCTCTTCCACTAAAATTTGATATGAATCCAGATGTTTCAATGTTGCTTTCTTCAAAGGTTTCATCAATAATAGTAGCTTTCTCTTCAATATTACTAATTGCAAAATTTACATTAGAGATAAAACTATAATATTTAGACCACATATTTTTTATTTCCTCGGTTGAGGAATTATAATCAAATGCCCCCATTGTTCCCCAACTTTCTCGAAGATCGGTTGGCATCATAAAACGCTCGGATCCTAAAAGTCCGTTCTCTTTGTCTCCTAACTTAGCATAAGATGTTGCCAAAATAGACAAAGCTTTATCGTATGAATTAACAAAAGTCTCAGCGGCGATTCCAACCTTAGGTTGTTCGGTCAGGTAATCTTCACATCCAGTAAGAATTACCAGCATTATTACTAAATAAAACGTATATTTTTTCATCTTTTAATAATTATCTAAAATTTATAACTTAATGATAGTGAATGTGAAGTGGCAGTTGGATAAGAAGAATAATCAACTCCATTGATCAATCTGTTTTCAAAACTACTTCCCATATTTACTTCTGGATCATAACCAGAATAACGTGTAATTGTGAATACATTACGAACTACATAAGTTAATTTTAATTCTTTTCCTTTTACAGCATTCAAAAGAGATTTTGGAGCCCTTATTCCAAATGATAAATAAGAACGAACCATCCTCAACTATCTCAGAATTTGGCAATCCTCTGTACGAGCCATTGGCTAAATATGTTCCATCTCTGTTCAGTCCATTCCAAGTGTTATCTGAAATAATACTTAATTGATTATTAATTCCATTACCTGCGGAAATCAATGAATAAATATTCCCGTTAAGGATATCATTTCCATATGACCAGCTGAAATTCAATCCAAGATCAAACATCTTATACGAGAAATAATGACTCATCCCACCAATAAATTTTGGTTCAACATGAGCAATAGGCATTCTGTCATTATCGGTAATTCTACCATCACCATCCACATCGTAGAATGTAAAATTTCCATTAGGATAACTCCTTATAGGGTCAGATGAATTTTGTCCATTGGGTTGTACCTCACTTAAATTACTGGTATTTGCATTATTATGTGAATTTTCATCATTCATAATGCCATTAATCACATATCCGAAATAAACTCCCATTGGGTATCCTTCCCGCAGCAAGATATTTTCAGTATCGCTGTTACCGATTTCTCTTCCTGCTAAAATTTGTTCACGTTCTCCCAGATCAATTATTTTTGATCTATTCATGCTGAAGTTAATTGTAGCATCCCAAAAAAAATCTTTTTTTCCAAAAAGATGCGCATTTAAGGTTAACTCAATTCCTTTATTCTCAACTGAACCTGAATTTATAGTAAGCTCATCAAAACCAGTTGTTAGTGGTAATTTCTGATTTAATAACATATTTGTAGTTTTCTTTTTATACAAATCTGCTTTGAAATCAATTTTATTATTGAACATTCCAAACTCCAGCCCGAAATTAAATTCAGAAGTTGTCTCCCAGGTCACCTCTTCATTGGACATCTGTATCATGGTATAAGGAATTATTGTTGTGTTGCCATCACCAAATACAGCATATCTTTCTAAAGTATTCAAAAAGCTGGCATAACGATAGTCGTTTATCTGGTCATTACCAACCTGACCATAACTTAATCTTACTTTTGCATTACTAAAAATATTACTAATGAATTTACTATTCTGAAAGAATTCTTCATCAGATAACCTCCATGCAAGAGCAGCAGATGGGAACATTCCCCATTTTTTATTGGATCCAAACCGGGAAGAGCCATCAGAACGCAAGTTACCTGTTATTAAATATCTGTCTTTAAAGCGATAATCAATACGCCCAAAAACTGAGGCCATTGTATGGGCATTATACGAAATATCTGGAGAATTCATATAATCACCTAATTGTAGAGCACTAATACCATACCACCCCATTTCTGTAGTAAAATGTGTATAATCGATATGATATGCTTCAAATACGTCTTTTTTCATCTCATAACCTGCTAAGGTTTGTAAATGATGATCTTCAGGTAAGAAATTGAGGTGGTAATTTACTTGAGTCAACGACCTCCAACTTTTAGATTCATTCGAACCAAATGATGCCTGACCGTTGTTCTGGTCAGAATATTTAAGTGTTGTTGGAGCATAGCTTTTTGTTCTTTCCGTCGGAAAACTTATTCCAAAACTGTTTTCAATATTTAGACCGTCAACAATTTGATAGCTTAATTTGAAATCCCCCGTTGATCTAAGATTCTTTCTCGAATATTCATTGTCCATAACCAATCGATACGGATTGTCAAATCCACTCTGGTTGGGTAAATAGCTATCCATATCTTTGTAGGTAAAATCTTTTGGAATGAATGGGCTGAAGGTTACAACCGAATTAAACAGTCCTCCAACATTCCAGTTGGATCCAGATCGTTCACTCATTTCAAAAGACAAGTTGGCATGTAACTTTAATTTATCAGTAAGTTTTACAACGTTGTTTGATCTTAGGCTATATCTTTTAAACCGTGTATTTTTAACAATTCCCTGCTCATCATTCATCGAAAAGAATAATGCATTCTGCATTTTTTTTGTGGCAGCGAGATATGAAAAATCCAGCCCATATCGTTTTCCCGTCCCCATGGTCTCATCAAGCCAATCTGTAATCTTGGATGGATCATTCCAGGCTTCATCCTCATACTCATCAGCAAAATCGGGAGATGGACGATTGAGGTTGTTATACATAAAGTTGTTTAAATATGTTTCAGGAGATAGCATTTCCATTTCTTTTTTCAAGCGACTAACCCCTGATGTTAATTTAATGTTAATATCCTTATGACCTACTCTGGCTTTTTTTGTTGTTATCTGAACAACTCCATTTGCTCCTTGTGCTCCGTAAATTGCAGTAGAAGAGGCATCTTTAAGAATCACAATGTCTTCTATCATTTCAGGTGCGATACTGAGTAATGGGTTTTGTGAAGGATCTGTAGTAATAGGGTAAGGAAAACCATCCACTATATACAAAGGCGAACTTCCTGCAGTCAAAGAATTAGCTCCCCTGATTTTTACCTCAACACCGGCACCAGGAGCTCCATCGCTTACAACAATCTGTACCCCTGCAATCTTTCCCTTTAACGCCTGGTCAATTGTGACAGGCTGTTCTAAATTTAGCTTTTTACCGGATAAAGAACTAACAGCCCCAGTAAGATCACTCTTTCTTTGAGTTGAATACCCCACAACAACGACCACTTCGTCCAATTCTGATGTATTTTCCACCAATGAAACATTGACATTTGTTTGACCGCCTACTATTATTTCTTTTGTCTGAAATCCAATATATGATACCATCAATATGGCATCTTGGTTGCTTACAGTGATTGAAAACTTACCATCAAAATCTGTTTGGGTTCCATTCGTCGTTCCTTTTTCAAGGATATTAGCATCAGGAAGAGGTTGTTCATTTATATCAACAACTATACCAGATACTGTGATCTCTTGTTGTTTAATACTATCTAACGTTCTTTCTTTTACAAGAACAGTATTATCAGAAGAAAGGACAACATTAAAGTTACCACCTGACAAGCCTTTTTGTAATAATTTATTTGCTGATATAATTCCCCTTTTCACTTTTACCTTGGGAAAGTTTTTAAATATACCTTCTTGATAAATAAATTTATAATCTGTTTGCTCCATAATAAGGTCAAAGACTTCGTCAACTGTTAAGGTATTATCAGCATCTATTTTCACTTTAGTATTTTGCGATAATACATTATTTGGAGTAAAGCTAAAAGCTGTTATACAGCATAAAAGAATAAAGGTTCTCATAATTATTATAAGCAGTTTTTTTCTAAACCAGAAAAGAACATATTTAAATTTAATTTCCATAAATTTGTTTTGTTATTAGTTAGTTAAACTTTTAATTAATTAATGATTAAAAAGGGGATAAAGTCTTATACTTACCATGGTCTAAACTCTGTTCCCTTTACTTTTTTACTTTAGGGTTATTGTTTTTTCATATATTTCTTGGTGTTAATTATATCTAAGTTTTATTTTTTCTGTCGCTCATGCCTTGCGCAAGTTGATTTTCTTACTAAAAATGCCTTCAGGCATTTTCAACTGATAACCTTTCCGTTCTACTTTAATATTATTGTCTTATTATTTATTTCATAGTTTTTAATTATACTTAATGTCTTTATAGTTAATAAAATTTCTTCCATGTTTTGATCTTTTCCTAATACACCTTTGAATGTAATACTTTCAAGTTCTTTATTTTCAAAAACCACATCTATGTCATACCATCTAGAAATTACTTTCATAATATCTTTTAATGACTTTCCTTTAAAACTGAAAATGCCATTTTTCCATGATATTTCATCATAGATATCAACAGTATTGACTATCATTCTGTTAGTTGTAAGGTCAATTTTAGCTTGTTGATTGGGAACTAAATCTTGTTTGTAAAATGCATTACTAACAGTTACTTTTCCTTGTACCAGAGTGGTGGATATGTTATTTTCTTCTTTATAAGCTTTAACATTAAATTCTGTACCCAATACTTCTATTTCTTGATTTTTATTTATTACTTTAAACTTATCTCCATTGTGATATGTACTATGTGATACATCGAAATAAGCTTCACCATAAACGAGCTCTACTTCCCGTGTTTTACCAGAAATGAAATTAATAGGATATTTTAATTTCGATTCAGAGTTTAACCATACTTGTGTTCCATCAGATAACTTGATAAAGAATTGCCCTCCCCTTGGTATTGTTAAATAATTATAGGCTACCTCTTTAGTATTACTTTGGTTAGCTTTATAAATAATCTCTTCCCCATTACTATTAGCGTTTTGTGTCTGTAGAGATTCGCCCTTTTCTAATGCAATTTGAGACCCATCATCTAAAGTTAGGGTCGCTTTATCTGTACCTGGTTCTATATTAATATTTGTGATAATTGATTCATCTAGTTGTATGCTATTTTCTTTATTCAAAAATATTGTCAATGAAACTAGAATTAAAACAGACGCTGCTGCTGCATATTTCCAGTAAAGTTTGCGCACCGGCACATCAATTTTAGTTTTCAGGGATTTCCAATCAGCTGTTTCATTAATCGTATTTGCTAATTCAATACGCTCTTTAATACTTTCTTCATTAGTAAGTTGGTCAAGAATATAGTCTTTATCTGATTGATTAAATAGATCTGAACTCTCTAGACTTTTGGGAGATTCATCATTTAAAAGAGCCTGGGCTATCTTTTTTGAGAGTTCTACTACTTTGTTGAATTTGGATGTCATAAAATGTATGGTTATATCTTTATGACGAGAAAAATAGAAAAGGGGGTAAAAGAAATTTGATTTTTTTTGTAAAAAAAATTAAGGTTATGAACCAAGTTAATCAAATATAAAAGCTATTAAAATAAAATAGTCTTTTAGTAACGGACGGAGTTTTCTATAAGCTATCTTTTTTTGAGCTTTCACTGTATTGATGGATATACTTAATTCTTCAGCTATTTGTGAATTTGTAAACTCTTTAATACTTAATCTTATTACTTGGGCACACCTATCAGGTAGTGTATTGATTGCTTCTTCAATAATTGTTGAAGTTTCTACAACGACTACTTCCCGTAAAAAATAGGCTTCAGTCTCTATTTTTTCAATTTCTAAAGTTGGTAAATGATCAGTAGTTTTAACTCGTTTACTCTTTAAATAATCTAATGATTTATTTTTCACAGATGTATAAAGATAGGATTTGATATTATTCTCGTTTTGAAATTCGATTTTATTTACCCAAATTTTAATAAATACATCTTGAACGATATCCTTAGACACTTCTATATCTTCCAGATATTTATTAGCAAATAAGCATAAGGAAGTATAAAGCTTATTAAAAAGGTCTTTATACTCTTTTAATGTTAAACGATACATATTTACTTTTTGCAATTCCTTCCCTTTGATATGAATGTCAAATCTAAATAAAAGAAATTAAATTATATGATTAATCGGTTTAATCCATTTTAAATTACACTTAGCTTATTGCCATTACTAATGTTTTGCTCTCATAGTGTTTACCTAAAATGATAAACTGAAGGTGTTTTGTAATTACATAGTTATCGTCTAGCAGGTCTACACATGGGGATTATTTCTCTAAACCATCGGCAGAAGATATTTTTGAAGCCGTTTATGAGGTTATGCATGAAGCTAATCCCTAAGCTTAGGTAATGTTTTAATTGTTTGGCATGAGTTAAACCGTGTTTAACGAAAAATGTTGTGTCAAACTCACTTTTCATCTTCTTTTGAATTCAAATAAACTAAATTTGAATATCATGAAGACTAGAATTTCTATTTGCATTTTAGCAGTCCTACTTTTTAACTCCTGCATAGTTAAATCACTATTTCCTTTTTTTACAAAAGATACTATTCATTTTGAAAAAATTTTCCTAGGAACTTGGAAAGATAATAATGAAGGAACATGGGAAATAGAATCTTTTAAAGATGTATTCTTAGAAAGAAACGGTAAGCATTCAGCATCTGAATTATCAGAAGAAGTTCTTGAAATATATAATAAATATAAAGACGGTTATTCTGTAAGTTATACTGAAAACGACAAAAGAACTACATTTATTGCTATATCCTTTAAAATTGACAATCAATTATTTGTAGATTTCACATTGGAAGATATGGAAACCCCAGAGTTAAATATATTAGCTGCTCTTCATTTAGCACCAACACATTCATTAGCTAAATTTGAAATTCTAAAAAACAATAAATTATCTATTAAATGGCTAGATGAGGATATAATAAAAGAATTACTCGATCAAAATAAAATTAAAATAAAACATGAAAAAATTGGTTTTGATAATAGCTACCTTCTTACTGCCTCATCTGAAGAACTCCAAAGATTTATAAAAAAATATATGGCATTAAACGATTACGAAAAATGGAAAACAGAAGTAGAATTAGATTTAATTAGAATCGATGCTAAACCTTAACCCTTACCTTTCAAAACTAAACAATCACAACCCCATAGTATTTAATTTAATGCTGTGGGTTTTAGCTTATGTAATATTATTATTTTCGTTTACACAAAGTACACCTGCTAAAATAGACTACATATACACAGGAAATTTTTTAAGTACAATTATTCTACCAGTAATCATTAATATGTATGTGCTCATTCCAAAACTTTTAAAACACGAAAAATACACGTTATACATCATTTTCTTTATTATAAACCTCACTCTATTTACGCAACTAAACATTTGGTTTTTTAGTTACTTTATAGATTATATTTTTCCAGAATACTACTTCATTTCTTATCATTCAAACACAAAGCTTATCACTATTTTTAGTGTATTTTTAATCAGCACCACTTTAATAAAGTTATCTGAGGATTGGTTTTATTTTAACAGAAACGAAAATCGTGATTTAAAACAGCGAAATCAGCACATACAAACTCAATTATCTTTGTTAAGGGCACAAATAAATCCACATTTTTTATTCAATTCTCTAAATGTTATTTATGCGTTAGCTGTAGAAAAAAAGGATGAAACTAAAGACGCTATCGTTCAGTTATCAGACATTTTAAGATATGTTATTTACGATTCTAACACTAAAAAAGTTCGACTGAAAGAAGAAACTATTTTACTTGAAAATTTTATTGCATTTCAAAAATTTAGACAGCACAACTCTAAAAACATAACTTTTAAAAAAAGTATTGAAAACGAAAACTATACCATATACCCAATGTTACTGCTTCCCTTAGTTGAAAACAGCTTTAAACATGGTATAAAAGGCGATATAACTAATACTTTTATAAATATAAATATGAAACAAAACAATGATACATTTTTGTTTTATATTGAGAATAACTACTCAAAACACAGTAATAATGACACCAACGAACATTCTGGTTTAGGTTTAGAAAATATAAAACAAAACCTAGAAATTGTTTATCCAAAAAATCACGAATTAAAAATATTAAAAACTGAAAATAAATTTACGGTTACGCTAAAATTGAATACTAATGAATATTAATTGTATAATAATTGATGACGAACCATCTTCTCAAACAATTTTAAAAAAGTTTATAGCAGATGTTGATTTTTTACACCTCGTTGGTATATGTAACAATGCAATAGAAGCTGTTAAACTACTTAATACAAAGCACGATATTAATTTGATGTTTTTAGATATTAATATGCCCAAAATATCTGGGTTAACATTTTTAAAATCATTACAAAATCCTCCAGATGTTATTTTTACAACAGCTTACCCACAATACGCCGTTGATGGATTTGAAGTTAATGCTATTGACTATTTATTAAAGCCATTTTCATTTGAACGTTTTTTTATCGCTACCAATAAAGTATTTGAAAAACAAGGTGTTAAAAAAATTAATAACGATTCCTTTTTGCTAATAAAATCGAATAAAACCATTCATAAAATAAACCCAAAAAACATTGAATACATTGAAGCTTTAGGAGATTATGTTAAGCTACACCTTCAAAATTCGTTTATTCTAACTAATAGCACATTCTCGTCTATTCTTAAAAAGTTAAAAACCCATAAATTTATTCAAACCCATAAATCGTTCGCTATTAATTTAGAAAAAATGAATCGTATAAACGGCAACCAAGTTTTTCTAAAAACGCACTCTGTTCCTATTGGCCAAAAATATAAACCAGCGTTTTTAAAAATTCTTAACGAAAACCACTAAATTTATGGCATAAGAAACGTTATTATTTATGAAAGCAGTTACACTTAAAGCCATTAAAGACGAATTAAACACGCTTTCATCCTCCGAAATTCAAGAACTTTGTTTGTGCCTGTCTCGATTTAAAAAAGAAAACAAAGAACTGCTCACCTATTTATTGTTTGAATCTACAGATGAAAGTGGCTATATAGAAAGTGTTAAAAATTATATAGACGAGCAATTTGAATTAATAAATATTAAAAGCTACTTCTACATTCGGAAAAGTGTTCGGAAAATTTTAGCAAACGTTAAAAAATACATTCGGTATTCGCAAAAAAAAGAAACTGAAGTTGAACTGTTACTCTACTTTTGCCAAAAACTTAAAAACTTTTCGCCAAGTATAAAATACAGTGTGCAATTACAAAATACCTATAATAGACAAATTCTTTTAATAAAAAAAACAATTTCTACCTTGCACGAAGATTTACAGTACGATTACAATTTAATGCTAAACTCTGAAGATTTACTTTAAACTCTTTAATATAAAATCTACCGTTTTATTAGTATTACTGTTTTCTGCATAAGCATCAGTAATATGTTTTGCTGGAACAGCTAGTTCTTTTTTAATAAGCGATTCTATTTCATTTACATATTCAAGCGTTACTTTTCCTGTTAAAAGCAAATTTAAATCTTTACCAGAATGATAATAATCGTACACCTTTTTAAGCCCTGTTAAATACAAATAATCTTTTGTAAAACCTCCTCCACGATGCACTCTAACGGTTATGTAAAAAGCACTTTCTCTATCTAAATCGTATTGGTTATGCAACAATCTAAACGTTCTAGAAAACGAATATCCTTTTGCTAAACTATCTACCGCAATAACACGGTATGCCAATTCTTTTAAACGAGTAACTGTTAAATTATTACTCATATATTCCGAAAAAACAGCTAATCCTTCTTGGGTTTCTTCGTTATTAGGAAATCCGTGAGAGAATATTTTTAAAGGATGCAACAACCCATTCATGGTGGTTACCATATGCACACCAATTTCATGATTGGTTAACACCGCAATTTCATTATCTGAATAGGTGTGATTTGTATTTAAAACCAAGGTCTTAATATTATTCAACACCATGGCTATTGCTGATATTTTATCGGAAAACTCAATATTATAATTAAAATCGTATTGCTTAGAAAATGTTTTAAAAAACAATTCTGCTTCTTTAGCATTGTATTTAGGCAAGAAGGATGAAGCGTCTTTATTATCATCTTCAAAATGAAGAATAAATTTTGCGTTCTCAACATCATTTTCTGTAGGCGTACCAAAACAATGCAAGCAATTGTAATAAAATTTCTTTCCATTACCAATAGTTTCAATACATTGTATTAATCCTGAGTATTGATAAATAATATCCTCATAAAGTTTTTTTATTTTTTCGTCCTCAATAACTTCTAAATTGTTTTCAAACAGTTTTCTATGCAGTTTAAAACGATCAAAATTAATAGTTGGATATTTAAAAATAGGATCTGTAAGATATTTTGAAGAAAAAAACCGCGTTTTTTCCGCTTCAATATTTGTAGGATTAACATAACTAAGCAATTCAATTTGCTTAACCAAGGCATCTATATGCTTATCAATTTCTAAAAGTGATTTAGTTGCAACATCGCTATCAATCTTCATAGTTCACTTTTTATAAGTATTATAATTGTTTAAGGCATGAATAGGAATTCTTGTTTTCAATTCCTTTTCTACAGTATCTACAACTTCTGGGTATATAATTTGCTTATATTCATCACAATACACTTTTGCAATTTCAGTTGCCAAAACTAAGGTATTCTTAAAGGTATTCGTTATAAATTTTAAAAAATAGCCATTACCTTGAAACGTGTTGTTAACTTTAGACGTTGATTTTATCCCATTTGGAAGCTTAATTTCTGAAAGACTTTGCCGCCAGCTTTCAACAGCTCCTCCAAAACGCGTATTATCAATATTTGTTGTTCCTAAATTCCAAGTTGGTACTTCTCTATCCCAACGTTTCCAATTATAGCTATGCATATCGTAAACCGTACAAAAACCAAACTTAGATTCTAGTTTATTAATTAAAACATGTACTACTTTATAAAAATGAGTATGCTTTAGCAAACTTTTAGTTTTCATAGCTTCAGAAAGTGGTTTATGCCATAATTGCTTACCCCAAGCAGTATTAAAAACAGCATCTTCTGGTGTGCGATTTAAATCGTATTCAAAACGGGAGTCGCAGCCGGCAATAACAATAGGGTGCGATTTAATCATATTTTTAGTTTCTGGATCTTCTTCGTACCAACGGTCGTATTCGGTATGCATGCAATTTGCCCAAAGCTCTTTTCTAAATTGATGCCCATCATGTATCGCTGCGCAAGCATAGGGTACATAATTCTCAATTTTTATAGTAAAAGAATAATCTGAAGCTACGGCTTCAAAAGTATCTTCATTTTTAATTTTAGTAATTATGTCTTTTACTGAAAGTTTTTGCATAATTCATTCTTTTACCAAACTCCCCCACTCTGTCCATGAGCCATCATAAACCGAAATGTTTTTATATCCAGAAATTTCTGCACCTAATGCTAAAACACAAGCTGTAATACCAGAACCACAAGAGAAAATTACATCATCATTTTCATTTATAACTTCTGAAAAAATAGTTTTTAATGCATCTTTCGGTTTTAGCAAGCCCTCTTCATCTAATATATTTTTAAAAGGTATATTTTTTGAATTTGGAATAGTTCCGCTTCGTAATCCTATTCTAGGTTCATCTACTAAACAGTTAAAACGATTTGCAGAACGTGCATCAATTATTTTATGTGTTTTTTCTTTTGAAGCTGTTTTAACATCATTGAAAAATGTCATGAATTCTGGGTGTAGATTTGCTTCAAAATTGCCTAAATCTCCAGAATATGGCTTAACTGTTTCTGTTTTTAAACCAGCGCATTTCCAAGTAGGAAAACCACCATTTAAAACAGATACATTATTAAATCCGAATGCTTTAAATAGCCACCAAACTCGTGCACTTGAATAAATACCTTTATCATCATATACTACAATGGCACTATTTGTATTAATTCCTAAAAGTCTTGCTTCTTTTTGAAACTGTTCTTTTGAAGGAAATGCACTAGGAAATTCGTTTGATACATCGCTAAACTTATTTTTAATATCAAAATAACGTGCGTTAGGAATTTGCTCTTTTACTTGATTAAAATCTTTATTAATTGTGCCGTCTAAAACAACAAGATTAGCAGCGTTCAAATTATTATGAAGCCACTCTACCGATACAACGGGTGCTTTTAAATGTATAATGGAATTCATTTGAAATTATTTTCTTAATCAAATAATAACCAAACAGCAACTACATACTAATTATGCATCTTGAACCGTTTTTCTAAGTCTTGTACGCCTGTCAAAAGCTTGAAGTTTATCTATAACTTTCATTTCTAAAAAATCAATAACTTTTTCTTCAACTTTAGTTTTTAATTTATAGACTTTGTTTATATAAGTAATTCCGCCTGGAGACATCACATTAACCTCTACTAACTTTCCACCAATGACATCTATCCCCACAAAGTATAAGCCATCATTCACCAACTTAGGTCCAATTTGCTTACAAAGTGCTTTTTCAGCTTTAGTTAGAGTATGTTTTTGTACACTTCCGCCTGCTGATACATTAGAGCGATGATCATCAGATCCTGGTACACGTTTCATAGCACCAACTGGTTCTCCATTTAAAATTAAAATACGAACATCACCTTGATCTGCACCTTCAATATAATCTTGCAAAATGACATAATTTGAAGTACCATCACCGCTACTATTAATATAAAAATCTAAAAGTGAGTTAATATTACTCATCGCCGATTTTTCAATTAAAATCACCCCCGAACCACCAAAACCATTAAGTGGTTTTAAAATCATTTTATCTGCTGTAGATTCTTTAATTTGTTTAATTAAATAACGTTTACTTTTTGAAACATGCGTTGCAGGAATAATATTGCTATGTGCATCGCCAAAAGCTGCTGTATATAATTTATTATTAGCTTCTCGCATCCCTTGAAGCGAATTCATTATAAACACATCGTCCTTCACCGAATCTAAAAAGTTAAGCATAATAGGGTCTAATGGCGGATTTGCTCTAAAAAATATGACATCAAACCCTGCAAGTGGCAACATATCTTCCCGCAATTCGGCTTTATTATAAAAAGATTTTAGAGACGCTGGTGTTTTTTCCATTCGTTTTATAACGGTACAGCTTGCATTGGTTACACTGTTTCTAATAGTTAAATTAGCTGGTGTACACATAGCAACGCCATGTTTTCTTTTTACACATTCTTTTATTAAAGCTAGTGTTGTATCATTATCTGGGTCGATATCTTCCCAAGGATACATTATAAAACAAATGTTCATGATTTAATGAATTGAAGATTATTTAAATTTAAAAAAATTATTTAACTTCGTCGTAGTGATCGTCCCATTCCTTAGGTTTAGGCTCATGCAATTTATCTAACGATTTGGCTACCAACATAGACACGGTAGCATCTCCTGTAACATTTACAACGGTTCTACACATATCTAAAGGTCTATCTACAGCAAAAATAAGTGCTAACCCTATAGGTAATAATTCTGCTGGAAAGCCAATAGATTCTAAAACAATAACCAACATTACCATACCTGCACTAGGTACTGCAGCACTTCCTATAGAGGCTAACAAAGCTGTCGCTACAATAACCAATTGATTGGTAAACGTTAAGCCTTCAGGCCAAATAACTTGCATAATAAACACAGCAGCAATACCTTGATACAGGCTTGTACCGTCCATATTTACTGTTGCGCCAACTGGCAATACAAAACCAGATACTTCTTTATCTACTCCTAAATGCTCTTCAACACGTTCCATAGTTACAGGTAAAGTCGCTGCACTACTACTTGTTGAAAATGCTAATAATTGTGCTGGACTTATTTGCTTTAAAAACCACATTGGCGATTTTTTAGTATAAACACTAACTAAAAGTAAATAAAAACCTATCATTAAAATTAATCCACCAACAACACATAGTGCATACCAAAGTAGTTTGACTAAAATTTCGGTATCATCAAAGGCAATTATCACATTTGCTAATAAAGCAAAAACTGCATAAGGTGCAAAAAGCATAATTAAATCGACCATTTTCATAACGACTTCGTTAAGGGAATCGAAAAAATCTACAAGAGGTTTAGCCTTCTTTTCTCCAATTAACAACAAACAGATACCAACAAATAAAGCAAAAAAGATAACCTGCAACATTGATGCTTCTGCAAAAGATCTAAAAATATTACTTGGAAAAATATCTACTAAGGGTTGTAATGGTCCCGCATCTTGTTGTGCACTTGCTTTGGTTAACTTATCTACTACGCCCGCATCGTTTGCGTACTTCATTTTAATTTTCTCGATAGTCTCTTGCGGCATACCGTTTCCTGGTTTTAAAGTATTAACTATACTTAAACCAATAATTATAGCCACTAATGTCGTTCCTATATAAATACCAATAGTTCTTAACCCCATAGACTTTATTTTAGAAATATCTTTTAAATCGGAAATTCCTTTAATTAAAGATGCTAAAATTAAAGGCACTGCAATAAGTTTTAAAAGATTGATAAAAATGGTTCCAAAAGGCGCTATCCAATCAGATACTAATCCTTTTCCGCCATCAACGGTATTCATTATAAACCCGAAAATGATTCCTAAAATCATTCCAATAATAATTTTCCAATGCAGTGCTATTTTCTTCATAAACTTCTTTTAAATAATTATTATAAACAACGCCAATATAAGTAATTTAAACGTTTTACAAATTAAATTGTATCTAATGGGTTTTGGTCTTCGGAAGCATGAAAACATTACAAGTAATTTAGTCTCAACTGAAGCTGTTTAATGCCATTTATACCAAACTTTATCCCTATAAAACTAATCATTAAACACTAAAAACAGATTGCACATTCTCTCAAACTTGCATGGTTTTAGCTTCACTCAAAATAAATTCTAAAAGGGAAATCGTTTCCTAACTATGCATTTTATTTATTAAGTAAAAATCGGCAATTACTAAGGCTGCCATAGCTTCAACAATAGGTACAGCTCTAGGCACTACACACGGGTCGTGACGCCCTTTACCCTGCATTTCTACTGTATTGCCTGATTTATCTATAGTTTCGTATTTCTGAATAAGCGTAGCCACAGGTTTAAATGCCACATTAAAATAGATGTCCATGCCATTACTAATACCGCCTTGAATACCACCAGAAAAATTAGTTTTTGTAGTACCGTCATTATTAAACGAATCGTTATGGTCGCTTCCGTACATTGTACTTCCTTCAAAACCACTACCGTACTCAAAACCTTTAACAGCATTTATAGACAACATGGCTTTACCAAGTTCTGCATGCAATTTATCGAATACTGGCTCACCCAAACCAACAGGTACATTTTTTATAACGCAGCTAACAATTCCGCCAACCGTATCGCCCTTAGCACGAACCTCTTTAATATAAGTTTCCATGTTCGCAGCCATAGCTTCATCTGGACATCTTACTATATTCGATTCGGTTTTCGATAAATCTAATGCTGTATAAGGCTTATCTAATTTCATAGTGCCAACACCAGAAACGTAAGCTGTAATCTCAATACCGTTTAGCATTTGTTTTGCTATAGCTCCAGCAACCACACGACATGCTGTTTCGCGTGCAGAACTGCGCCCGCCACCACGGTAATCTCTAAAACCATATTTTTTATCGTACACATAATCGGCATGACTTGGTCTATAGCTATCTTTTATATGCGTGTAATCGTGAGATTTCTGATTGGTGTTTTCAATAACAAAACCTATTGAAGTTCCTGTCGTTTTTCCTTCAAAAATCCCTGAATGAAACTTTACTGTATCAGGTTCTTTACGCTGAGTAACAATGGCCGATTGCCCAGGTTTTCTTCTATTAAGCTCATTTTGAATAGCCCCTAAATCTAATTCAATACCCGATGGACATCCATCTATAACACCACCCAATGCAGGCCCGTGAGATTCCCCATACGTAGTAAGATTAAATAGTTTTCCTAAAGAATTTCCTGCCATAAATAGAATTTTGATGCTAAAATAAATCTATTATAAGACATACGGAAATTGAAAACCTCTTTTATTGTAAAGATGTAAGCATGTGAAAATTTAATTAACTCCAAATTCACAAAATATGATAATGTGATGTCTCAATCGTTCCTCATTTCGACATGACAAAAATAATAGTTACGAATATCAACTGCTAACTGTGACTGAATACTAAACAAGTGCCTCCCTTAAAATGGTTATTGGATGTTTCGCTTCACGCGCAGTACCGTCTTTTATTTGATGCCTGCAACTGGTTCCGTTTGCTGAAATAACAATGTTTTCCGAAGCATTTCTAATGGCTGGAAATAAGGTTTGTTCGCCCACTTGCATACTAACATTATAATGTTCCTTTTCATAACCAAAACTTCCTGCCATACCACAGCATCCGCTAGGTATAATAGTGACTTTATAATTTTTTGGAAGATTCAATACAGCAAAACTAGATAACTGGTTACTTAGTGCTTTTTGGTGACAATGCCCATGGAATTTAATTACTTTTTCATTTAAAGTGAATTGTTCTGGTTTTATATTCCCTAATGCTATTTCCTTTTGAATAAACTCTTCTATTAAAAATGTGTGTTTTGCTATCGCTTTCGCGGAAGATTTATCGTCTGCTAATTTGATGTATTCATCTTTAAATGTTAAAATTGCTGAAGGTTCAATGCCTAGTAAAGGCGTTTCCTCTGAAATTTTATTTTTAAAAATTTCAACATTTTTATTTGCTGAATCTTTCGCCTGTTTCAACAAGCCTTTTGATAAAAATGAACGACCAGATTCTACATTATCAACATATAATATCTCATAATTTAAAGCGTTTAAAAGCACAATAACGTCTACTCCAATTTCAGTATCTAAATAATTAGTAAACTCATCATTAAACAAATAAATAGACTTAATTTTATTTTTTATAACTAATTTACTTTCAATAGACTCAATTTGTTTACTTAAACTGTTTTTTGAAATTAAAGGTAAATGCCTTTCTTTAGCAATTCCGAAAGATTTTTTTAAAAGTAATGATGTAAAACTATTCGAAAATACAAAATTTGTAAGCCACGGTGTTCGACTTCCCATTTTATTTAATTTGTTATTATATGCAAACAATTTAGTTCGCATTGACACGCCATTTTCTTTTTGATATTGGTATTGAAATTCGGCTTTTAAACTAGCCACATCTACACTACTTGGGCATTCGCTTGCGCAAGCTTTACAACTTAAACATAAATCGAAAACATCCTTAAGTTCCTTATGGTTAAATTTATTCTCTTTTTCAGAATGGGTTAAAAACTCACGTAATGCATTTGCTCTAGCGCGTGTTGTGTCTTTTTCGTTTCTAGTTGCTCTATAACTGGGGCACATAACCCCACCAAATTCTGGTAGTTTTCTGCAATCGCCAGAACCATTACATTTCTCTGCTTCTCGCAAAATACCTTGAGATTTTGAGAAATCTAATACCGTTTCTATATCTGGCTCTATCCTATCTGGGCTATATCGCAACGATTTATCCATAGGAAATGCATCAACAATTTTACCTGGGTTAAAAATGTTTTCTGGATCGAACGCCGTTTTTATTCGCTTTAAAATATTATAATTTGCCTCCCCAATCATTAAAGGAATAAACTCTGCACGAACAATACCATCGCCATGTTCTCCACTAAAAGAGCCTTTGTATTTTTTTACCAAAAGTGCAACATCGGTTGTTATTTTACGAAAAAACTCAACATCTTCCGTCTTTTTTAAATCTAAAATAGGACGCAAATGCAACTCGCCAGCACCAGCATGCGCATAATAAACTGCATTTTGATTATACCCTTTCATTAAAGCAGTAAATTCTGTAATAAAGTTAGATAAATCTGTTAAGGTTACTGCGGTATCTTCAATACAAGCCACTGCTTTTTTATCGCCAATAATATTTCCTAGTAATCCTAATCCTGCCTTACGTAACTCTAAAGCCTTATCAATATCATTCCCAATTAGCATAGGGTTTGCATAACTTAACCCTGAATTTTCCAACGTTTCTATTAAAGCTTTTGCTTTTTTATTGGCGTCAATTTTAGTTTCAGATTTTACTTCGCACATTAAAATAGCTACGGGGTCACCTTGTAAAAATTGTCGGTTTGCCTCTTGTGTTTTATTTTGTTTTGTACAGTCTAAAATGGTTTTATCCATCATTTCACAAGTAAACAAATCGTGCTTCATCACAGAAACAACAGCATTTAAACAGCTTTCAATACTATCAAAATGGGCTGCTATCATAACACCTTCTACAGGTGGTAACGCATCTAGTTTTAACGTAATTTGAGTTATAAATGCTAGTGTACCTTCACTACCAGAGAGCAATTTGCACATATTAAAGCCTTCAACTGTTTCAGAAAACACTTCAGAATGAATTAATTCATCAATGGCATATCCTGTATTTCTTCTATGTATTTCTGGCTTAGGAAAATTATCAGCGATATTTTTTTGTACAGATTTTGAAACCAATTCAGCGTGAATCGTTTTATAAATACTTCCTTCTAAAGTAGACTCATTAGCTTTATTTTGGAATGTTTCTAAATCTATTTCATTAAAAATTACTTCGCTACCATCACTTAAAATGGTTTGCAGTTCTAAAACTTTATCGCGAGTTACACCATATTGAATCGATGTTGTCCCCGATGAGTTATTTCCAACCATACCACCAATCATACATCTATTTGATGTTGATGTGTTTGGACCGAAAAATAACCCGAAAGGTTTTAAAAAATTGTTTAATTGGTCGCGTACTACACCAGGTTGTACGGTAACGGTTTTCTTTTTTTTATCAACCTCTAAAATTTTTGTAAAATATTTAGAAACATCAACCACAATACCGTTGCCTACACATTGTCCAGCAAGCGATGTACCTGCTGTTCTAGGAATTAACGATGTATGATGTGTTTTAGCAAATTGAATAAGTGTCTTAATATCCTCCTTATTTTTTGGATACGCAACTGCCAAGGGTAACATTCTATATACTGAAGCATCTGTAGCATAAAGCGATTTCATTAAATCGTCATAAAACAACTCACCAGATAACGTTTCCTTTAATGCCTGCAAATGAGATGTTAACACCATATTTTCTAAAAATAATTTAAGATGTTAAATATAAATACATTTTTGGCGTTATTTTTGCAAAAGTATTCTGAAAATAAAGAAAAGTGACATTATTTAAGTTATGGTGTCTAAAAGATTCAATCAAACAAAAATTAAAACTTATGAAAAAATTACTTTTATTATCCCTTGCACTAATTGGTTTTACGTTTAGCACAAGTGCACAAAACATTGCAGATAATGCTATTGGTTTACGTTTAGGAGATAGCAATGGTTTTGGAGCCGAAATATCGTACCAAAAAGCATTAGACGCAAACAATAGATTAGAATTAGATTTAGGCTGGAGAAATGGTAATTCTGATAATCAATCTGGATATAAAATATTAGGGCTATACCAATGGGTAATGCCTTTAGATGGTGATTTTAATTGGTATACAGGTATTGGAGGAGGAATTGCAGATAAAATAAATACATATATTTTTGTAGCAGGAAATGTTGGTATTGAATATGCTTTTGATATTCCTTTACTATTATCTCTAGATTTTAGACCAGAAATAGATTTTGGAGATAACACTCCTAGAAATAACACTTTAGATTTTGATATTGCTTTAGGTATTCGTTATCAGTTTTAGGAAAACAATTATAGTATTTTAAAAACACCTGTTTAGGTAATGATGGTCGGAATTTTTTCCGACCATTTTTTTTAGTTAGCTATTTTATATTAAAGTTAACCAAAGTAGTAGAAGGTTACCTATTTTATTACAAATCTTTCTTTAACTATTTCACACCCAAATAATTAGTTTGCTAACAACTCATACATCCTAAATAATTATGCTGTAAAAAACACTAACGCTTCAGAAATGACTCAAGCCATATTAGTGATTAAGTTTGGTTTAGAGCAATTATAGTGTAGGAATCCTCAAACATCCTTTAAATTCAACCATTTTTTAAAAGTCTTAAAATCAATGATTTGGATTAAAACAATTGTATTTCATCGATTTTTTATGCATTTCATGGATTTTTATTTATTTATTATTATATATTAGCCACCCGTAAAAACGCTATAAAACCAAACCTCATGAAAAAAATTACTCTCGTTAGTGTTGTAATGCTATTAATAGCACAATTAAGTTTCTCACAATCAATCATCTCTAAAAGGATTTCCATTACAAATCCAACACAAAGTCAACTTTTAAAAGTTAAAGACGCGGGTATTGACTTATCCTGTGGCGCTCTATTTACTGATAACGGATTGATTTTAGAACTAGGTAAAGATGAATTAGATGCCTTAAATCAACAAGGTATACCATACTCAGTTATAATTGAAGATTTAATATCACATTATAAACAAAAAAATGAGATAGAACTTCCTATAGCTAAGGCGCAATTAGCTGCAAAAAAATCTCAAAAATTTGCCAGTAAATCTTTGAGTACAAAAAGTGAAAGCATTGATAATTTTATTCAATACGAAGGTTGCTCAGAGGTAAATTGGACAGTACCAACCAACTTTAATTTAGGAAGTATGGGAGGCTGTTTAACATATAGTGAAGTTTTAGCTGAATTAGACCAAATGAGAGCTTTATATCCAAATTTAATATCTGTAAAAACTGATGCCTCTCCTGGTACCGTTACCCATGGCAATTCTTATACTAATGGTGGTGTTTATGATACTTGGGCAGGCCAACCTATTTATTATGTAAGAATTTCTGATAATCCTGATGTTGATGAAGTCAATGAACCTGAATCTTTATACTCAGGGATGACACACTCTCGTGAGGTTAGTAGCATGATGAATTTAATATATTACATGTGGTATGTTTTAGAAAATTATGGTTCTGATGCTGGTATTAAAAACCTTGTCGATAATCATGAAATGTATTTTATTCCTGTTGCCAATCCTGATGGTTTAATGTGGAACGAACAAATTGCTCCTAGTGGTGGTGGATTACAACGTAAAAATTTAGGGCCTTATAATACTGGAGATAATAATCTAAGAGGTGTAGATTTAAACAGGAATTATAATTATTTCTGGGGAAATCACGCCATTTATGCTAATGGTACTGTAGGATCTTCAGGTACTGAAAATAGCAATGTATACAGAGGGCCTTCTGCATTTTCTGAACCTGAAACACAAATTGTTAGAGATTTTTCGGCAACTAGAAGCTTTAAAACGGCAATGAATCATCATGCAAGTTCTAATTTAATACCACATGCTTATAATGGTTACCCAGGTGCTCCTGCTTCTGGTAGAGAAGCTGAATACCATAAATTTTGTCATGACATGACACGATTTAATAGGTACATTTATGGGGAAGCTCCAGATATATTAACTATTGCCAATGGTGATATGAGTGACTGGATGTTAGGTGGTGTAGCAGATTTAAATGGATCAACAGGGTCTGGTCAAGGTATATTAGCTCTTGCACCTGAAAATGGATCTTGGATTACTGCAGATGGTGAAGGTGGGTTTTGGCCTGATCCAGGAGTAATAGAAACTATCGCTCGAAGAGCTATTAGAATGAATTTTGTAAACGCTTACCACAGTGGAAAGTTTGCACAATTTCACGATTTAAACCCTAGTGATATTTCTGCTACTTCTGGTAATTTAGAATTTGGACTAGAATATTTAGGACAAACTTTAGGTAATATTACTTTAAATGTAACCCCTGTATCTGCTAATATTACGTCTATAATACCTCCTGTTACACAAACAGGTTGGAGTAAATTAGAACAACGTACACTTACTGCAGCATATACCCTTGATACTGGTATTTTACCAAATGATGAAATTGAGTTTCAAGTTACATTATCTAATGATGATGGCTATGTCATGTATAGAGCCAACATTATTAAAGCATATAACCCTACTGTTTTATTTACAGATAACCCAGATACAGATAACTTAACTAATTGGACTGCCTCTGGTGGTTCTTGGGGAACTGTTACTACTACAGATTATAATGGTAACAGCACCACTGCTATTACAGACTCTCCTAGTGGGGCTTATAATAATAATCAATCTAATAATTTAACTTTAAATTCTGGGGTTAATTTATCAGGATCTTCTGCGGCTATTATACAATTTTTTGCTAAATGGGATTTAGAACGTAATTTTGATTATGTGCAAATTGAAGGCTCTACCAATGGGTCTACTTGGACGCCACTTTGTGGAAAATATAGTAAACCTGGATCTAGCAGATCAACAAACAGATATAGTAGTACATATAGTAGTAATACAAGTACAGGTAAATCAACCTCTGATCAAAATAATCAACCTACTGGAGAATCTTTATACGATGCCGATACCATGGATAAATGGGTGATGGAAGAAATTCTAATTGATGCTACTGAAAACAGCTTTTTATTTGGGGCTACTAATGCACAATTTAGGTTTGTTTTTGATTCTGACAATACCAATAGAGCAGATGGATACCCAACTACTTTTGATGGATTTGTTTTTGATGATTTTAAAATTATTAGTATCGACATTCCTTGTGTAACCACTGTACCTACTGGAGTAACAACCTCTAACACAACTACTGTATCTGCTACAATTAATTGGGATAATATTCCTTCTGCAACTTATGATTTAAGGTATAAAGAAACTAGTTCTAGTACTTGGATTGATGTTAATGATTTTAGTGGATTATCAACAACCTTATTTGGGCTAACTCCATCTACTAATTATGAAATGCAAATTAGAAGTCGTTGCACTAGTTCTACTTCAAGTTATACAACTTCAATAAACTTTACTACAGAAACACTAGTAGCCTGTGTTGGAACACCAATAACGTCATTCCCATATACCGAAACTTTCGATTCTGGTATAGGAGATTGGGAACAAGGAACAGGTGATGATGGTAGCTGGACACTTAATTCTGGAACAACACCTTCTAATACTACTACCGGGCCTTCTGATGACATAACAGGTGGAAGCAATTATTTTTATACAGAATCCTCAGATGGACAAGACCCAGGCTTTAATGCTACAGTATACTTAGAAAGCCCTTGTTTTAATCTAACAAATTATACAAATCCTTCATTCTCTTTTTACAGACATATGTACGGAGTCAACATAGGCACGTTAAGCCTTGAAATAACTATTGATAATGGTAATAATTGGGTATCTATATTCTCTTTAAGTGGTAATCAAGGAGACTCATGGATTCAAGAAACAATAAATATAAGTTCTTATGCTGGTCAAACAATAAAATTTAGGTTTATTGGTCTAACCGGAAGTAGTTTTAGAAGCGATATGGCTATTGACCAAATTAGCTTAACTGCTGATGCTGTATCTACCACAACTTGGTATCAAGATTCTGATAATGATACATATGGAAATCCATCAGTAAGTCAAATGGCTGCATCACAACCTACTGGATATGTCCTCGATAATACCGATTGTGATGATACCGATGAAAACATCAACCCAACTACTATATGG
>CANKVS010000047.1 GCA_947487155.1 uncultured Flaviramulus sp. | reverse complement strand
AATTAGAAATGAGTGTTATGCCCCTATGGGGCTAATCTGAAATCCAAAGCCTCCGTTTTTAACGGAGGTTGTTTACTGATATTAAACAGCTCTTAAAATGTAGTAATAGCTAAGGAAAAAAGGAAAGCCTATCTGTGAAAAAATTAAATTAAATAATCTATAACTGTTGATGAATACATTAGGTATAAGAGGTATTCATTTTTTTGAAGATCTTTTTTGATAATAGCTAAAGCTTTTGAAATTTGATTTTTAACCGCTTGGATTGAAATTTGCAATTCTTCTGAAATTTCTTTATTAGATTTATATTCATATCTGCTTAACTCAAAAATTTCTTTGCAACGTTTGGGCAGTTTTGTAACAGAAGCATGAATAGCCGCTTCAAGTTCATGATACTCCATTTTTTTAGAAGCATTAATAGATATATCAATAATGTTTAGTCTGGTAATGTCTTCACTAGAAATTTTTTGATCTCTAAAGTAATTGAATATCTGATATTTTACAGCCCTAAAAAGATAGGATTTTATGTTTTTTACGTTTGCATTTTTTCGCTTTGACCAAAAATCTATAAAGATGTTTTGAATTATATCTTCACAAACTTCTTTATTTTTTATAACATTAAACGCATAAAGAAACATCTTGCTTGAATACATATCATGCAAGGCCTTAAATGCATTTGAATTACCAAGTGCAATTTGCTCAAGAAGTTCGTTATCACTATATGATTTTAAGGTCATTAAGGCAATTTATGTACTTAAAAAATAGGCTTAAATGTTTGTTATAGCGTTTGCAATTTGGAACAATATTAAGTAAATTTTATGTATCTAGGATATTTTATTATTTGCACTACTTTGAATTAAACCATTTAAAAATGTTGAATATTTTGGTTATAATCGCTGTATTTTACCAGTATTTATTAGGAGTTTCTCCGCTTAATTTGTTTTTAAGTTTGTGATCACTTCATTAATCTTTCTTTCAATTACTCTTGCGTAAATTTGAGTCGTAACAATTGGTATGCCCTAACAATTTTGAAAGCGTTTCAATTGGCTCTCCATTATTTGACCGCAGTATAATTGTATTAAGCAAATAGGTGAATTATTAACATGCGTAAGCTATTTTTTTTTGCTGGTTATGGAATATGCCAAACAATTCAAGTTTTAAGGAAATAACAGGAGGTAATCCAACTAAAGTACCACATAAATTGGCAAAAATCAAAAATCCGCAATAACCTTATTGTTAGTTATCTACGGATTTTTATTGTGACCCATGGCAGGATTACAGTATAACTGCAATACGCTAGGTTTTATAAGGTTTACATTAAGCTAATAAAATCGTGTTGACCGATTTGTTGTAATATCGGTTGATTTGCAATGATTTAATTTGCATTTCAATCTTATTGTAAATATACAAAATACAAGGGTTCAAACCTATCTAAATTGCACTAAATATTATGAAACTTTCTCTAAATATTGATTCACAATTTCTTCTTTAATACCGCTATATTCAGCGAATTCTTCTGCTGTGATAAATTGTATGACTTCTTACCAAAATGGGCTTTAATGTCATTTAAAAGCTTGCGCCCGCAACGTTCACTTCTACCTGTGATGCGTTGGATGTCTTTTGGATATATACAAGCTCTTATTACTTTCATTTCATACTCTATCCATACTTAGTCCATACCTCATCTTAGTATCGTCTATATGTACTGTAATGGCATAAAACGAATCAATCGGAATGGGTGTATGTGTATTTTTGATTTCTTTTATAAATCTACTGTCTTTTGTTTCAAAATCAAAATTTTAGAACAGGTGTTGTACCTGTATAAATTGAGGCATGTCCTGAACCTGTTGAAGTAGGTAAATAATTATAATGTACATTCTTCACATTAAAACCTTTCTTCATTAAACGTTTAAAACCATTTTCTGTATAATTATCCTGAAAACGATATAAATATTCTGCTCGCATTTGATCTACAACGATTCCAACGATTAATTTAGGTTTATCTTTTATTTGACAATAAACTTGATTACTAAATACTAATGCTATTAGTACTATTCTTATAATTATTCTCATTTAAATTTTATTTTTATATTTCGCTGATTTAGATTAAAAAAGGGTCAGCTAATAATAAAGCTAACCCTTTATTTAAAAAACAAACTAATTCAAAAAAAAACTATTCAAAATATTTAGATATATTAATTAATCCCTCGTTTTTTTGTTTATTTATTCGAAGTATATGGTCCTTTCTTATCTATTATTTTCAAGTCAAAATCAAAATCATCGTCATCTATTAAATAAATAGAGTATTCAGAACCTTTTGGTTCAACTCTTATAACAATATGTCCATTTTTTCCTTTGACTAAACCTTTTAATTTTTTAGAAAATAAATTAAAGGTTTCTTCATGAAGATTATTAACATAAAAGTCTGCATTAATATTAACCACTTGTTGCAAAGGTGTAAACTGAAAATGAGGTGTATGACGTGATTGGTTAACAACAACTTTTGGGCTTAATCTGCTCATAAAAAATTCGTTGGTCGCATCATGAAAACCATGATGATTCAAAGTAATAACATCAACTTCTCCTATTGCTTTTGCAATGGGAGTTTCCATATCGAAAACATTTCTCCAGTCATAACCAGTTAAATCTCCACCAGTATAATAATCAAAATCTCCATAATTTATCTTTAATGCAAGGGATAAAGGGTTTTCATTAAACCCATGGTTTTGAACAAACTTTGAAAAATCATGATTATAATCATCAACCTTATTATCTATACCATTCCATATTCTATGGTTTGTTTTTAAATTTCTAACCTCAAATTCAGGAAAGCTTTCGGATTTCAACTTTATTTGTTTATTACTACCTGCTATTAATCTCTCAGTAAACTTATTATTACTATTTCTAAAATCAATAAACTTTAGGTAGTTTTGAAATGTTACATTACGACTATAATATTCTGTTAGTCCTTCTGGCTCGTTATATTCAGGATATGCCCTATCTATAAGCTTATCAATTGGAACATATTTGTCTACTTCAGTGATACCAGAGAGGAAGTACTCACCGTTAACAGATTTTTCACTCTCACTATCTATTTTCCCGTAATGATCTTCATGAAAATGAGATATCAATGCATAGTTAAGATGTGTACTTGTTGTATCAGGGTGTATTGCTTGGATATATTTAGCAACAATTTGAGCTGGTGTAAATAGCTCATTAGTTTTTAATGAAAAATACTCAGGATTGTCTTTAGGGGCATTTACTGCTCCCAAATCGAATAGCATTGTAGTACCGTCAGGAAAGATAAAAAAAGTAACATCCCCACTGGCTGTATTTATATGGTGAATGTCAAATATCCCTTTTTCCCATTTTTTTAATTTTTCCTGTATATTAATATCTGAAGAAGTTGTTTCTTTTATTTTATTATTCTCTTTATTACAACTTATTAGTATAAATCCCAATAAGATTATAAAAATATTTTTTAGCATAATGCTGATGTATTTTGTTTAGTAAAAATAAGGTGCAAATATTTTATTTATCCGCACCTTAAGAAATATGGAAAACAACTAACTCATTAGTATCCTGGATTAGGTGTTAAAGCACCACTACTAGCATCAATTTGTGCTAACGGTATTGGAAACAATAATTGATGTTGCTGAATTGTAAATGGTAATGAAGACCCACCCGTAGATGTAAGCTCTCCACCATTAGAAGCTGTCATCACCTCTATGGCTTTACCTGTTCTCACTAAATCAAACCAACGGTGGTTTTCAAAAGCTAATTCTAATCTACGTTCAGCAGCTATAGCTTGTCTAAAGCTATCCTGATCTGGTAAATCAACTGCCGTGTATGGTGTTGCATTAGCTCTAGTTCTTATCCAATTTAAATAAGTAAACGCATCTCCACTTGCATTATAAGACACCTCATTAAGTGCCTCAGCTGCCATCAAAACTATATCTGCATATCTTAATATAATAGTATTAAAGCCAAATGTTGCATCGGATCCTCTAGCATCTAACTGTTTTGCAGAATGGAATAGCCCTGTATTAGTAGTATCTACAGATGCATCAAATCGATCATCCCAATTATTTGTAAAAAACGTCATTATATTAGGTGAGGGACGATTATTTACATCTTGATTTTGAGAAGGATCCGTAATATTATTACCTTCTCCATTAGTCCCACTCTTGTACTGTACTTCAAAAACAGATTCAGTATTATGCTCATTATTAACATCAAAAACATCTTTGAATACAGGCAACAAATCATAATCAGAACTAGATATAATTTGAGAAAGTGTATTAGCTGCTTCTGAATATTGTCCTTGTGTAAGCTTTACTTTACCTAAGAGAGCTTGTGCAGCACCCCATGTTGCTCTTCCTGTCTCAGTATTCCCACGATTTGGTAAGGCACTAATTGCGTCTTGCAAATCTGTAACGATTTGCGAGTAAATAGCATCTGTACCATTTCGAGTATGATCAAAACCCTCAAAAGGATTTTGGGTTTCAGTAAGCACCAAAGGTGCATCTCCCCATATTCTAACTATATTAAAATAATTTAAGGCTCTTAAAAATTTGGCTTCTCCAATTCTAATTGCTTTAATACTAGCATCTATATCTTCAACTCCGTCAATACGGTTAAGCAATATATTAGCTCTCTGGATGCCCAAATAGCTATTTGTCCAAGCATCATTTAACATAAAATTACTCGATGCTAAATTAAAATTATCAAAACTAGCTCTTGCTCCACCAGATTGAGTTGTATTATCATTAAAGGTGTTATCAGATCTTACTTCCATAAAATGATCGAAACTATTACCTTGATAAAGAGGTTGTAGTGCATCATATATTGCCGCTACAGCTTGTTCAATATCTGATGCATTCTGATAAAAATTATCAGAACTTTGGTCTGAAATTGGTGCAATATTTATAAAATCATTACTACATGACCCCATTAATATTACTAAAATTATGATATATAAATTTCTCATTATTCTTAGTTTTTAATTTATTAAAATGATACGTTAAGCCCTAAAGTAAATGATTGAGCTGATGGATAATTACCAAAATCTTCACCACTTCTAACTGCATCTCCTTGATTAGACACTTCTGGATTATATCCAGAGTAATCTGTAATTGTAAACGCATTTAAAGCTGAAACATAAATTCTAACTTTATTTAGAAAATTATTTTCAAGTAATTTTTCTGGTAATGAATATCCAAGAGTTATATTTCTTAGCCTAATAAACGATGCATCTTCAACATGCCATGATGAAGACCTTGAATGGCTATTTGTACCTACACCCCAAACTGGTCTAGGCGCACCAGGACGCAAATATGCAGCTAAGTTATTTCCCCAAGTTTCAGCAGCATAACGATGTGTTGCATTGAAACGCTCTACACCATGCTTTCCAATTAAATTAAAGCTTAAATCAAATCCTTTATACTTGAAATCACTAGTGAAACCCCACGAAAAATCTGGATTTGAATTACCTAATATAGTTCTATCATCTGCATCTACATCTCCATCATTATCTGTATCTGCATAAATAAAATCGCCAACACCTTGATTTTGACCTTCTAAATGAGGTGTGCTATCAAATTGGGCTTGACTTTCAAAAATACCATTTACTTGATAGCCATAAAAAGAACCAATTGATTCTCCAACCTGAAGAATAAATGATGGGTTATTTAATCCACTACCTGTAAGAAACCGATCTTGCCCAGGTCCTAATGAAACAATTCTGTTTTCATTTGTAGAAACATTAAATGATCCGTTCCAAGTTAAATTACCAAAGTTTTGACTTGTACTAATTATAAATTCAAAACCTGTATTCTCTAATTCTCCAATGTTTTGTAAAGAGGAAACAAATCCTGTTGTAGATGGTACAGCAACGTTTAACAATAAATCTTCTGTACTAGATTTATAATAATCTGCAGAAATATTTATTTGACTATTAAACAATGAAAAATCAATTCCTACATCAAACGTTTTGGTTGTTTCCCATGATAAATCAGGATTAGGTGATGAAGCCGGAGCTAAACCAGTTGTAACACTGTCATCAAAAACATAACTAGCATCTCCTAATAGTGCAGCTCCACCAAAAAATGGAATTTCCGTATTACCTGTTTCACCATAACTGGCTCTTAACTTAAATTGATTAATTGTTGCATCTTTAGACCAAAAATCTTCATCAGAAATTCTCCAGCCTCCAGATACCGATGGGAAAGTACCCCATTTGGTATTTGCTCCAAACCTTGAAGAACCATCACGTCTTATTGAAGCACTTAAAAGGTACTTATCCTTATAGTTATATGAAACTCTACCAAAATAAGATAATAATGATGACTGTATTTCTTCAGTAAATCCACTTGTTGTTTGTGCTGCGTTAAGTGTAATTACATTATCATTTGGAAAATTTCGACCATCAGTAAACTGCCTTCTATTTCTTTCCTTTTGAGCACTTTGTCCTAAAAGAACATTAAAATTATGATTTTCATTAAATGTTTTATCATAAGTTATAGTGTTTTCAACTAACCAATTAAAAGAACTTGAATTATTAGTCCAAGCATAATTGAAATTAGAAGTTGGAGCAGGTTCTGAACGCCAATTTAAGACTTTTGGTCTATAATAAGAACGATCAAGGAAATTAACATCTACACCCAATGACGTTTTAAATGTAAAATTCTTGTGTAAATCTATCTCTGCAAATGTATTACCCAAAATCCTTGTTTGAGTAAGTGTGTTATCTATTAATTCTGCAAGAGCAACAGGATTTTCAATAACCGCAACAGAAGACTGTCCTGAATTGTTAGTATTAATCATTTCACCTAACCTTAAAGAACCATCTGGGTTTCTTGGTGATAAATTAGGATGATACATTAAAGCTGTGATAATTAAACCTTCTTTCCACCAATTTCTTTCAGTTTGTACAATATTATGATCTGTAAAAGAAGGATTTAAATTAATCCCAAATCTTACTTTATCACTGATTTCTGTGTTAACATTTAGTCTAGCAGAATATCTTTTTAAACCAGAATTGATAACAACTCCTTCTTGGTCAAAATAATTCCCAGAAATAAAATAATTTGTCTTAGCGGTTCCACCTCTAACTGATAATTCATAATTTTGAACTTGAGCATTTCTAAAGATTTCATCTTGCCAATCTGTATCTGTTAATCCTGTACCTCCTCCATTTAAATAAGGTATCAAATATGGTGCATAACGATCTTGAGCTGACCTAATATTTTGAGGGTCATTTGCTGAATTATTAATTGGGTCTTTAGCTATCCAACTATTATCTCTTGCCAACTTAGTATACTCAGCAAATTCCTGCGCATTCATTACATCTACCTTATTATCAACGCGTTGAAACCCAGTATAAGTATTAAAACTTACCGTTGGCTTTTCACCTTGTCGCCCTTTTTTAGTAGTTATTAAAATAACACCGTTGGAACCTCTAGACCCATAAATGGCTGCTGCAGCTGCATCTTTTAGCACTTGAATCGACTCAATATCTGATGGATTAATTGTACTTAAGGGGTTTAATGAATAAGTAGTATCAAAACTTCCTTCACCAGATTGACCTTGAGCAAACGCTCCACCTGTTGAAGAACTTAAAGGAACTCCATCAATAACATAAAGAGGAGAAGTACCACCACTAATAGATGAAACACCTCTAATATTAACAGAAACTCCTCCTCCAGGAGCACCACCTGATTGCGAAATATCAACGCCAGGTAATCTTCCAGCTAAACCTTGATCGAAACTTGTAACAGGTTGGTCTTCTAGTTCTTGTGACCTTAACGATCCTATTGCTCCTGTTAAGTTTCTTTTATTTGCAGAACCGTATCCAATAACTACTACTTCATCCAACTTTGCCGAGTCTTCTTGTAATGATATTGAAAGATTAGCTTGTCCATTAATTGATACTTCATTTGTTATAAAACCTAAGTATGATACGATAAGTATTGCATTGGAATTGGTTGCCGTTAATGAAAACTTACCATCAAAATCGGTTTGTGTCCCGTTAGTGGTTCCTTTTTCCAGAATGTTAGCACCAGGTAATGGTTGGCCAGATTCGTCTGTTACGGTACCACTTACAACAATCTTCTGAGGTTTGAGCTCATTAATAAATACTTTTTCGTTATTGACTTTAGGAATGATTTCACCTGGTTTTAGAATAATTTGTTTATCAACAACCTTATAAATTATATTTGAGCCAGTAAATAACTTTTGTAGAATAAACTTGATCTGTTTTCTTTTCACATTAACAGAAACTATTTTTTGATAATCTACTGTCTTATCTTTATAGATGAACTTAAATTCTGTAAGTGATTCTATTTCATCTAACACTTCTTCTATACTAACATCTTCAAGAGTTAGTGTAACTTTCTTTTTTTGGGCATAAGACTCATTAGCCTGAAGCTGAAATAAAGAAACTATTAAAAAGAGAGTAGTAAGTTTCATTTTTAAGTCAAATTTTACCGGAAAAGAAGTAAACTTCTTTTCCCTAAATACTTTTTTCATATTTTTGTTATGTATTAAAGTGGTTAATTAATTTAATCACTACTTTATAATCGGGAGATGTTCCAAGCATCTTCCGATTTTATTTTTTTTAGGATTAGCCTTTTAAAAAATATAGTGACTATTAAGGTTTCTAGTTTTAATATTGTAGTCTAAATCATAGGCGTTTGTTGTTTTAAATTAGTTAATAATTATTTTACTATTTTTTATTGTATAATCTATTGGATGAATTTCATTAATAACTTTGAATACCTGTTCTATGGTTTCTATATCGAAACTAGCTGTTATAAGATCTTTACCTAAATCTTTATCATTATTAATAATCTCAACGTTATAATGTCTTTCTAATTTTTTAATAATATTATTAAATGGTATATGCTTAAATATAATTTTACCTTTTATCCAAGCAGTGTGCACCTCTACGTCGGCTTCTTCAATTGTAATTGCTTCTTTGTTTTTATTCCAGTCTGCTTTAAACTCAGGTTTTAATAAAGTTGCTGTTTCAGCATTATAAAATTCATTTTTATTATAAATACTTACTAATCCTTCAACCAATACCGTACTAATATCTTTATCCTCTGGATACGAAGAAATATTAAACTGTGTACCTAACACTCTTACTCCAATTTTATCTGTATTGACAATAAATGGATGTTTTACATCTTTAGCAACATTAAAATAAGCTTCGCCCCCTTCTATAAATACTTCACGATCTTTACCTTCAATAAATTTAACAGGAAATTTTAAGGATGTCCCAGCATTAAGATTAACTACTGTTCCATCTGATAAATAAACCTTAGAACGCTTTCCATAGGGAACTGTTAACGTATTGTAAACTAAAGTTTCTAAATTATTATTGGTGTTATATACTAATTGAGTTCCTGTTTGAGATCCTACAACAGTTCCACTAGCATCTACTATTTTACTAGATCCATCTTCATTTATGATTTCAATATTGCCGTTTTCAAGTTGAAGGGTAATATTTTCATTAGGAGAAGTAATTTCTAAATCATTTTCAAAAAAACCTCGCTGATAGAAATATCCTACTCCTAAAAATAGGATTACTAATGCCGCATACTTCATTATTCTAGTATATTTTCGTGATTTATATACTTTCTTTTCCTTGTCAATTAAATTCAGTAATTGCTTTTTTGAATCATCAGCATCGTACATATCTATATTTAAATTAATTAGGTAATTGGTTTTAACGTATCTTTTAAATATCTCATAATTGTTAGGATTTTCAAGCCATAGTTCCAATTCATCCCGTTCGGAAAAAGAAGCTTGTTTATTAAGATATTTTATTATTAGTTTTTGAATATTTTTAGTAATCATATTTTGCTTTCTATAATACTATAACACAAGAATTTTATTCAACCCTAGCTTTTTAGAGTCTTTTTTTATTATTTTCGTAATAATTCTTCATTATATAATTTTAAATTTATTATTAAATGAATAATATAGAATTCATTTGCGGACTCAAAAAAGGAGAGTCAAAAGCGTATTCATTTTTGGTGGACACTTATCATAATATGCTCTGTACATATGCTTTTGAACTCACTAATGATGGTGATTTAGCAAAAGATATTGTTCAAAACGTATTTATTAATATTTGGAGAATTCGTTTAAAGCTTAAAGATGATTTTGTGGTTAAAAGCTATTTGTATAGATCTGTTTATAATGAATTTCTGAACCAAGAAAGAAACAGAAAGCTTGTTGTACAACTTGATAAAAAATATATAGATGCATTAAATCAAGTTGTAGAAGAGGATAATGAAAAATCTATAGAAAGACTTATGATTCTAGTAAAACGCGAAATTGAAAATTTGCCTCCTAAATGTAAACGAACCTTTTTATTGAGTAAACGAGAAGGACTAAGTAATATTGAAATAGCTGATTACTTAAACGTTTCTATTAAATCTGTTGAAGCACATATGACTAAAGCCTTTTCTACATTACGAAAAACCGTTGGAGATAAAATGCATACTATTTTGTTTTTGCTATTTGGGATGCATAGAAAAACTATGACTTAACCAGAACTAGAATTATTCAATTTTACGGCTTGAAATTCTTTTCTTGTATTTATTTTTTCCTTTAACAGCATCATATCGTCACTCACTTTCCTTTCTATTACCCTAGCATAAATTTGTGTGGTTGCTATTTTTGAATGTCCTAATAATTTTGAAACTGTTTCAATTGGCACCCCATTACTTAAAGTTATCGTGGTAGTAAAAGTGTGTCTAGCCATATGAAAGGTTAAGTTCTTTTTAATTCCACACACAAACGCCACATCTTTTAAATAAGCATTTAGTTTCTCGTTTGTGATTTTTGGAAACAATGTACCTGATACAATAGTCATTGGGTGTTCTTTATATTTATTTACCAATTCTTCTGCTTTGCCTAATAATGGGATTTTGACTTTTGTTTTCGTTTTCTGCCTTTGTGTAAATATCCAATTGCTACCATCTATACCCAACAGAATGTTATCATCTGTCAAATTCATAATATCTATATAACTAATACCTGTATAACAGCTAAAAACAAATAAATCGCGAACGCGTTCCAATCGTTCTTGCTGGAATTCTTGTAATTCCATATTGGTTAGCTCATTCTCTGAAAGAAATTCTCTTTCTTTTTTCTCATATACTGGTTTCCATCTTACAAAAGGGTCTTTGTCTATCCATTCCATATGGTAGGCTAGAGTTACCATTTTACGTAAACGTTGGATGTGTTTCATTATAGTATTTTGACTCATTCCTCGTGGATGACCAGCTGGCCAGTAATCTGCTAAGTAGCTTTCAAAATTGCATAAAAACTTAAAATCTAATTGCTTTAAATAGATGTCAGTTGTTTTTTTATTTTTCTTCAGGAATCGATTGATGTAGTTTTCAGTAATACCAAAATTTCTAATAGAACCCGCTGCAAGGTTGTTCTCTATTTTCTTGCTATGATATTTAATTAAATCTTGAATTGATTTGGTGTTTTCATCTTCTCCGTTATAATTAGCTTTAATCAATTGAGCAGTGATTAGTGCTCCTTTATATTTTAAATCTTGATAGATTTGAAAAAGCTTTATATAAGTTTGATCTAAATAATTGTTAATCTGTTTTGCTGAAGTTGTATGTCCTTTTATTCGCTTTTTAGATACATCCCAAAGGTCAACATTGACCTTGCGCTTTAGACTTATATTAACACGCTTACGGTCAACTGTTATTCGCGCATAGATTTCTGCTTCATTATTTTTTGCACGTGAAGTGTTTATCCAAAAAAGGATAGAAAATGTTTTAGATGTTTTCATAATTGGACGTCTTTAAAGATTAAACTTGTTTAAGACGAAAGTCAAATCAACTATGCACTGTGTTTTCGGTTGCGGTCAACAGTGTTGACCGCAATATATTTATGTTAACCGAATAGGTGTCATTTAATCCCAAATTACTTGATTTTCTATGATTGCCTAAAAACAACAAAAGCTTGCAAAATCATAGATTTTACAAGCTTTTTATACTCTTTACGAGCTTTTCTAGTGACCATGGCAGGATTCAAACCTGCAACCTCTTGAGCCGTAATCAAGTGCGCTATTCAGTTGCGCCACATGGCCTTTTTTGTGGGTGCAAATATAGTATTTTTATTAAAAATCCACTAAATATTTAATTCAAATTTGTAAATCATTACTTTTGAATATGACAAAGGAATTATTACAAGAAAAGTTCGATCATATTTT
Source organism: uncultured Flaviramulus sp. (assembly GCA_947487155.1). Lineage (GTDB taxonomy): Bacteria > Bacteroidota > Bacteroidia > Flavobacteriales > Flavobacteriaceae > CANLXL01. Next base: position 19,341 of record CANKVS010000047.1, on the reverse strand, counting down.
TGACAATAACTTAGTAACAGAAATTTTTGAAACTGGCACTTTTAATCAGTTTCAAAAAGGAGACATTATAATAGACATTAACCAACCCTTAAAATACATTCCACTTTTACTAAGTGGGCATATAAAAATTTTAAGAGAAGACCATCATGGTAATGAGCTACTTATATACTTTTTAAAAGCTGGTGAAACCTGCACCATGTCGCTCACTTGCTGTATGGGTACCTCCAAAAGTAAAATTAGGGCTGTTGCCGAAAAAGATTCCAGTTTAATTATGATTCCAGTTCAAAAAATGCAAGATTGGTTTCATAATAATGAAAGTTGGAGAAGCTTCATTTTAGAAAGTTACCAAACTAGATTTAATGAAATGTTAGAAACTATAGACAATCTTGCTTTCATGAAAATGGACGAGCGCTTATACAAATACTTAATTAGTAAGGCCAATTTTAATGATTCAAACCATATTATTACTAAACATTTAGACATTGCCGAAGACTTACACACCTCACGAGTTGTTATTTCTCGTTTGCTTAAGCAATTTGAAAATGAGGGTAAAATAAAATTAAGTAGAAATAAAATTGAAATTCTACGACAGTAGGTAACATTTATTACAAAGAGTGGCAAAAATGAATCTATTTTTGCTTCAAAATTCACATTTATGGAATACATTTTAAGTCCATGGCCATGGTATATATCAGGGCCTTTAATTGCCTTTGTTATGGCATTACTCCTTTATTTTGGTAAAACCTTTGGCATGTCTTCCAATTTAAGAACACTTTGTACAATTGGAGGCGCAGGAAAATTTTCAGATTTCTTTAAATTTAATTGGAAAGACCAAATTTGGAATTTAATTGTGGTTTTAGGAGCTATAATTGGCGGATTTATTGCAACGCAATACCTATCAAACAATAGTATTACAAACCTAAATCCAACCACCGTTAAAGAACTTCAACAAATGGGGTTTAAAGATGTTGGAGCTACTTTAGTTCCCCAAGAAATGTATAATCTAGAAGCGATATTTTCAATTAAAGGGGTGCTATTATTAATTATTGGTGGCTTACTCGTAGGGTTCGGAACTCGTTATGCAGGTGGTTGTACTTCTGGTCATGCCATAACAGGATTAAGTAGTTTACAAAAACCATCACTAATTGCCGTAATTGGCTTCTTTATTGGCGGTTTAATTATGACCAACCTTATTTTACCATTAATTTTTTAAGTAAATGAAATATTTTAAATTTTTATTAGTTGGTGTATTCTTCGGAATTGTTTTAGTAAAATCTGAAGCCGTTTCATGGTATCGTATTTACGAAATGTTTAGATTTCAATCCTTCCACATGTACGGTATTATAGGAACTGCCATTACAAGTGGTATTCTTTTTTTACAGTTCTCAAAAAAAGGGTATTTAAAAAATATAAAAGGAGTAGATATATTTGTTCCTAAAAAAGAAAATGGATTAGTTAGATATATTGTTGGTGGCATTATTTTTGGCTTTGGTTGGGCGCTTATTGGTGCATGCCCTGGCCCTATGTATGTATTATTAGGCACTGGTATTTTTAGTATGCTTATTGTTATTGCTTCTGCCATTTTAGGCACGTTCCTATATGGTGTTTTAAAAAATAAACTTCCCCACTAAATGGACACGACCCAACTATTTGGATATATTGGTGCATTATTAGTAGGCTTAGTATTAGGACTTATTGGCGGTGGCGGATCAATTTTAACCGTTCCCCTATTAGTATATTTATTAGGCTACAACCCCGTTATTGCCACTGCCTATTCGTTATTTGTAGTGGGTACAACATCTATGGTTGGTACATTTCAGAAATATAAAAAAGGCTTGGTCGATTTTAAAACAGGTTTAGCCTTTTCTTTCCCTTCTTTTATTGCCGTTTATTTATTGCGCAGGTATTTGGTTCCAGGAATACCAAACACACTTTTTAATGTTGGAAACTTAACTATTTCCAAAGAAATGGGAATCATGGTTTTTTTTGCAATCATCATGGTTTTAGCATCCTATGCAATGATTAAGAACAAAAAAGAACATGATAATCTCCAAATAAAACAACCGTATTATAAAACATTTATACAAGGATTAATTATTGGTACAATCACTGGTATTATTGGTGCTGGCGGTGGGTTTTTATATGTTCCTGCTCTTGTAATTTGGGCTAATATTTCTATAAAAAAAGCAGTAGGCACCTCATTAATAATAGTTACCATTAATTCCTTAATTGGTTTTATTGGCGATGTTCAAACGTTAGATATAGAATGGGTTTTTCTTCTATCGTTTACATTAATATCTGTTATAGGAATTATTTTAGGGGTATTCTTATCCAAATTTATTAGCAGTAAAAAGCTTAAAAAAAGCTTCGGTTTTTTTACTCTAATAATGGCTATATATATTATTTTTAAAGAAACCAGTGAATAAAGTCATTTAAAAAGTTTAAATGATTTCAATACAATGTGACAAAAGTCACAAACAAAACTATAAAGGTTTATTATTTTTGAATAGTTATTAAACGCATAATTTTTAATGAAAATAGAACAAATTTACACAGGTTGTTTAGCTCAAGGAGCTTATTATATAGAGTCTAACGGCGAAGTAGCTATTATTGACCCATTGCGTGAAACACAGCAGTATGTTGATAAAGCTAATAAAGAAAACGCCTCTATTAAATATATTTTTGAAACTCATTTTCATGCAGATTTTGTTTCTGGTCATGTAGATTTAGCACAAAAAACTGGAGCAACTATTGTTTTTGGTCCTAGTGCCGAAACTAGCTATGAAGCGTATATCGCAAAAGATAATGAAACATTTAAAATAGGAAACATTACTATTAAATTATTACACACTCCTGGGCATACTTTAGAATCTGCAACATACCTTTTAATTGATGAAAATGGAAAAAATCATGCGATATTTTCAGGAGACACTCTGTTTTTAGGCGATGTTGGAAGACCCGATTTAGCTATAAAATCTAATCTTACAAAAGAAGATTTAGCAGCCATGTTGTATGATTCCTTACGCAATAAAATTATGCCACTAGCAGATGATATTATTGTATATCCTGCTCATGGTGCTGGCTCTGCTTGTGGAAAAAACCTAAGCAAAGAAACCGTTGGTATTTTAGGCGAACAAAAGCGAACAAATTATGCCTTACGTGAAGATATGACTAAAGAAGAGTTTGTAAATGACGTATTAGATGGTATTGCACCACCACCACAGTATTTTGCTAAAAATGCAATGATGAATAAGTCTGGATACGATAACTTTGAAGCTATTTTACAAAAAGGCGATGTCGCGCTAAATGCCGAAGAATTTGAAACCATAGCGAATCAAGAAGGTGCATTAGTACTTGACGTTAGAACGGAAACAGATTTTGTAAAAGGGCATATTCCAAATTCCATATTTATTGGCATTAATGGTGGTTTTGCACCTTGGGTTGGTGCTTTAATTACCGATTTAAAACAACCTATTTTATTAGTAACTCCAGATGGTAAAGCCAAAGAAACCGTAACCCGTTTATCAAGAGTTGGATACGACAATACTTTAGGGTATTTAAAAGGTGGAATAGCGACTTGGAAAGCTTCTGGAAAAGATATAGAAACCATCGAATCTATTTCTGCTGATGAATTCTCTAACCGTTTTAAAAATGACGCTGTACACACACTAGATGTTAGAAAAGGTGGAGAATATAAAGCAATGCATTTAGAGGGGAACTCGGTACAGCATTTTGCTTTAGATTATATTAACGATAATATGGGAACTATTGATAGTAATAAAACATATTACGTGCATTGTGCTGGTGGGTATCGCTCAGTTATTGCAGCTTCTATTTTAAAAGCTAGAGGTTTTAATGTTATTGATATTGCTGGTGGATTTGCAGCACTTAAAAACACCCATTTACCGTTAACAGATTTTGTTTGTCCTTCAACTTTATAAGTATGAAAACAACTTTAGAAATACAAAACTTAAAATGCGGTGGGTGTGCCAACACTATTATTAATAGGCTGAATGATTTGGAATCTATTTCGGAAATTGTAGTTAATAATGATAATAACAGTGTTACGTTTAACTATACATCTGATCAAGATTTAGATGAAGCAACAAGTTTACTCTCAAAACTTGGGTATCCAACTGCTGGAGCAAACAATCCTTTTGCTAAAAAAGCAAAATCGTTTGTTAGTTGTGCTGTAGGAAGAATGAGTAAATAATAAACGTGTTATTATTTACACTATTTCTGCGCTTAAACCAGCTTCAAGCAACATAGAACAACGTGGTTTTAAATCGTCGTACACGCCTGTTTTTACAGTACATTTACCATTATGGTGTACAATAATAGAGCATTGTTCTGCTTGTTCTGGGGTATGCTCGCATGCATAAATAAGTGTATCTATTACATGGTCGAACGTATTAACATCATCATTATAAAGCACAATCTCATTTTGAGTAGCAATAGCTTCTTTTAGAAGTAATTCTTCGGATGTTTTTTCTTTGGTACTCATCTTTTAAGTATTCAATTTTCAATCGTTTAGTTTAGTGAATTTATTTTTTGCTTTTTATTACTAAAACAAATTGTACATAAACTAAAGCTAATTTAAAAATTTTAACGAAACCCAATTATTTCTTTCCAATTTTTCTTCAAATTTTAACATAAATTTTTCGCATTCTGCCGTTATAATTGGAATATCGTCATTATAAAACCCACTTAAAAACAATATACCTCCTTTATATAAGCAAGATGCATAGGTTTTTAAATCTTGTAACAGAATATTTCTGTTAATATTAGCTATAATAATATCATAAGATTTATTAACTAATAAACTAGCATCACCTTCTAACACAGTGATGTGTTTGCAATTATTGCGCTGTACATTTTCTAAACTATTTAAATAACACCAATTATCGTAGTCTATGGCATCAATTGGTTTTGCGTTTTTAAACGCTGCTAAAATGGCTAAAACACCTGTACCACACCCCATATCTAAAACCGATTTATTTGTAAAATCGTTTTTTAAAATATGCTGAATCATCATGTGTGTGGTTTCATGATGCCCTGTGCCAAAACTCATTTTAGGTTCAATAATAATATCGAATTCAGTATTAGGTTTTTCATGAAAGGGTGCTCTAACCGAACATATGTTATCTACAATAATGGGTTTGAAATTCTTTTCCCATTCGGCATTCCAATTGGTTTGCTCTATTTCTGAAAACGTATAACTAATTTCAAACTCATCAGAATTTAAAATTTGAATATCGTTTAAAATAGCATCATACCACTCTTCTTTTTGAATGTATGCTGTAACGCCATTATCGGTTTCAACAAAACTTTCAAACCCCGCATAACCAAGTTCTGCAATTAGAATTTCTACTGCTGGTTGTATGGGTTGTACTGTAAATTCGTAACCTATATAAACGTTATTAGACATTTTTGTTTGACCTTATTAGTTTGAGAACATTCCTTTGCCTTTGCCCCGCGTTAGCGATTGACGCGACATCCTTTTTGAGGCACGAAAAAAGATATAGCAGAAAGCGCGACCCCAATTTTTATCGGGGTAACGCCCAAATTATTTATTAAGATTTCCTTCTTCAAGGAAATGAAAATTACTTTAATTTATTAAAACGCGTTTACAATGGCTAAAAAGTCTTCAGCATTAAGTGCAGCACCTCCAATAAGACCACCATCTACATCTGGTTTAGAAAAAATTTCTTTAGCGTTTCCTGGTTTACAGCTTCCGCCATAAAGAATAGATACATTATTTGCTACTTCCTCACCATATTGGTCTGCTAAAGTTTTTCTAATAAAAGCGTGCATATCTTGAGCTTGTTCTGGTGATGCAGTTTCTCCGGTTCCAATTGCCCAAACAGGTTCGTAGGCTAGCACGATATTTTTAAACGCTGAAGCTTCTAAATGAAATAAAGCATTTTTAATTTGAGATTCAACTACAGATTCTTGGTTTTCAGATTTTCTATCTTCTAAAACTTCTCCAAAACAGAATATTACATCCATTTTATTTTCTAAAGCCGCATCTACTTTTTTAGCTAATAACGTATCGTCTTCACCAAAATATTCTCTTCGTTCAGAATGACCTAAAATAACCGTTTTTACTCCAATAGATTTTAACATATTAGGAGCTACCTCACCAGTAAATGCACCATTTTCTGCAAAATGCATATTTTGAGCCGCAACCTTAACTTTAGATTTCTTTGCTACTTTAACAACACGTTCTAAATTTACAAACGTAGGAGCGATAATAACCTTAGTTCCTTTTACTTTGTTTTTCTTCACTAATTTAACAACTTGTTTTGCCAGCTTTTTAGATGCTGATAAGTCGTTATTCATTTTCCAGTTTCCTGCAACAATATTTTTTCTCATAACCGTAACTAACCTTCTTTTTACCAAAGGATATTTTATTATTCCTAATTAATTATTTCAATTTTGAAATGCTAAAATAGTTATTTTTTTAATGCTTCTATTAACTTATCATCATCAGCTTTAATAACATCAAATACAACGATTTCGCTAACCTCATTTATTACCATATATCTAGGAATCCAATTTAAATTTACAAAATTCCCAAAAGCACCTTTCCATCCAGATTGCATAAAATAATGTTCGCCATTTACATCATGTCGTTTTATACCTCTTTTCCATGCATCTTGATTTTTATCTAACGATAGAAACACATAAACTACATCTTTATATTCTGATTGTAAGGCTTTTACTTTTGGCATACCTTGTAGGCAATCGCCACACCATGATGCCCAAATATCAATAACAATGGTTTTACCTTTATGTGCTTCTAATATTGTTTTAAACGCAACAGATTCTCCATTTTGAGTAATAAAAGTGTCGTTTAAAGCAGTTTCTGAGAATTGGGTTGGGGCTTCTGTATTACAACTAAAAACACTAAGCAATACTATTAATAAGTAGCTGATTTTATACATATTTATTTTCTTTAAAGTTTATCCTTTAAGTCTGACTATTCATTATTACCTAACAACTTTAACAACGCTATTCAAGTTTCACTTTTGGGTCTAACCAAACATATATTAAGTCTACTAAAATATTAATAACTGTAAATAATGAAGCAATAATTAATACCGATCCCATAATTACGGGTAAATCAAGTGTGTTTAACGCATTAACAATTTCTTTTCCAAGTCCATTCCAGCCAAAAATATATTCCACAAAAACAGCTCCTGCTAACATGGATGCAAACCAGCCCGAAATTGCTGTAACAACTGGATTCATTGCATTTTTAAGCGCGTGTTTCTTAATAATTTGAAATTCACTCAATCCTTTTGCTCTAGCTGTACGAATATAGTCTTGATTAAAAACTTCTAACAGCGAATTACGCATAAGTTGAATAACAACCGCCAACGGACGAATACCTAAAACAATTGCTGGCAATATTAAATTTTTCCATTTTATATGCATGGATTCTCCAAAATCGTCTAACTCATAAAGGCTTCCCGTCATTTCTAAATGGGTGTATTTATGTAATATGTACCCAAAAAACCATGCAAATAGAATGGCGCTAAAAAACGATGGAATACTCATTCCGAATGTACTAAATATTTGAATGGTTTTGTCTAACCATTTATCTTTAAACAAAGCGGATATTATACCTAAAGAGATTCCTAAAATTATAGCAATTATAATGGCTGTAACTGCTAAAACAAAAGTATTTGGTAACGTTTCTTCCAAAACTTCACTTACCTTTTTCCCTTGTTTGGTAAACGATTCTCTTAAATATGGGAATTTTAAAACTGTAATTGTGTTACCTATTGAAAATAGTGTTGTGGACGCATATTTCCCGTCTCTTAAAAACGTATAATCTTTTGTTTGTTTTGAATGAAATGATATAGGAGACAAATCATTTATATAATATAAATATTGCGTGCTAATGGGTTTATCGAAACCGTATTTTTGCTTTACAAGTGCTAATTGCTCACTATCTTCATTTTGTCCCAACATCATTTGTGCTGGGTCTCCAGGAAGCACATTAAATAAAAAGAATATAACGGTTACTACTCCAAATAATGTGAGTAATGCGTAACTGGTTTTATTTAGGAAATAGTTTAGCAGTTGTTAGTTGTTAGTTGTTAGTAAAACTATAATTTTAAATCATCAATATCGTTCCAATGTAATTTTTGCTTAACGGTACCTGCGTCCAATTCTAGAATTCCAGGGTTTGAGCGCACCACCGTTTTAAGTGCCTTTTCATCACATAAATACCAATCGAAATTTAAATTATAAGTGTCGTTAATGCTTTGTTTTGTGTCTTCACCAGATGCTGTTAACCCAATAACCTTATAGCCTTTTTTAATAGCTTCATCAGTAATTACTTTTAATCGTGCGGCACCGTTCTTTTCGATTTTCTCTAGACTATAAGAAATAATAACAATTAAGTTGTTTTCAGCTAAAAATTGTTCTGTTAAATCTTCATCTTCAGTTTCAATTGAAAAATCTACTACTGGTGGTGAATAGCCTGCTTTAATTACTTTACTATCAACACTTACATATTCACCATCAACATCAGGATAACTTCCGTCTGTAATAATTTTGGTCTCTTTACCATTAACATTAAATACCCAAGTAAATTCTTGAATAGCCTTAGGGGCATCTTCTGGAATAATCATACCTTCTCGAAGGTTATTTCCAATTTTATACGCTCGAAAATCTTTTACTGGTAAATGTTCAAGTACATGAGAACCAAACCATAAGCTAAATACAAAACTTAAAAGTGCCAATATGGTTGTTGGCAACTTACCAAATATAGGCTTGATGTGTTTTAATCCAAAAAATAGAATAAGAATAAAAAACAATAGAATAATATCTTTGGTAAAGCTTTCCCAAGCTGTTAACTTTAATGCATCACCGAAGCAACCGCAATCTTTTACTTTATCGAAATACGCCGAATAGAATGTTAGAAACGTGAAAAACACAATCATTGCTAACAAACTCCAAACCGTAAATTTTGGTTTATACCCAATAAGTAAAAACACACCTAAAACCACCTCGAAAACCACTACTAAAACCGAAATCATTAAAGCATAAGGTTCTAAAAAAGGGATGTTTAAAACATCGGCACTAAAATATTCTTGCAGTTTGTATGAAAATCCTAAGGGATCGTTTAGTTTTATTAACCCTGAAATGATGAATAATGCTCCTACTAATATTCTTGATATGTTTACTACTAACTTCATAGGTTTATACTTATTAACTAAATACTTACTTTTCAATAAATTCCAAATAACAAAAACTAAATTCCAAAAACTCACTCATACTCAAACTATTTCAACTTACTAACTATTGCAGAGAGTATTCTTCTAATTTCGTTTGCTTCTATTATTAATTTTTGTATTCTTTCTTCTTGTTTTTCGTTTAAATCTTTTAATAATTTCAACCAGTACTCGCTTTCTTTAGCTTCTTTTCTTGAAATTTTAATTCTAAATTTCAAATCTTTTTCTCCAAGCTTCTCATTTCCTTCAATATAATTTGCTCCAACAGAACCCGAAGATCTTATCAATTGTTTTCCATCTTCTATATTAGAAATGGTGCTTTTTAAATCTTTTACCAAAAGCCTACAATCTCTAGCAAATTCATATGTCCGTTATTCTAAACTATAAGGCTTATTATTAATTGAGTCCATTGGAATTTTGTTTTTGGAATTTGATTATTGCTTTAATTCTCCTAAGTGAATTAAAGCGAAAATTGCATAATTAACCATGTCTTGATAATTAGCATCTATACCTTCACTTACCAATGTTTTTCCTGCATTATCTTCAATTTGTTTAACGCGTAATAACTTTTGTAAAATTAAATCGGTTAAACTACTCACTCTCATATCGCGCCAAGCTTCACCATAATCATGGTTTTTATCTTCCATAAGCTGTTTGGTAATCGCTGTTTTTTCTTCATATAATGCTGTAGCCTCTTGGGTAGATAAATCGGGTTGCTCTACAACGCCTTTGTCTAACTGAATTAACGCCATAATACAGTAATTTATAATCCCAATAAATTCACTTACTTCGCCTTCGTCTATCTTTCTAACAGCGTTCTGCTGAAGTCCTCGAATACGCTGCGCTTTTATAAAAATTTGATCGGTAAGTGAGGGCAATCTTAAAATCCGCCATGCGCTTCCGTAATCAGACATTTTTTTAATGAATAAACTTTTACAAGTATTTATAACAGCATCGTATTGTTTTGAAGTATCTTGCATCTATAAAATAATAATATGATTTTTGCGTAAATTTCGCTTAAATAGTTTAAAGTTCAAAGTTGAATGATTAAAGTTTTAAAAGTTGCCGCAAATACACGAATAATTATTTTTGTATTGGCACAATAATTCTAGAATTTAGTTTTTCATTTTCGATATAAGCCATATTAAATTTAATTATTTCGTGTATTCGTGACAAAAAAAATCATGACAATAAATTGTAAAGGACAACTCATTGATTTATCTGTTCCCAAAGTTATGGGAATTTTAAATATTACACCAGATTCGTTCTATGATGGCGGCTCTTATAAAAATGAAAAAGACATTTTACTTCAAGTTGAAAAAATGAATAATGCTGGTGCTACATTTATAGATGTTGGCGCTTATAGTTCACGACCAGGTGCCAAAAACGTTAGCGAAAAAGAAGAATTAAACCGTATACTACCCATTGTTAATTTGCTTGTTAAAACATATCCTAATATTTTACTTTCTATTGATACGTTTAGAAGTAAGGTTGCCAAACAATGCATTGAAGCTGGAGCGTGTATGATTAATGATATTTCTGCTGGAAAGTTAGATAACACCATGCTACAAACTATTGCAGATTTACGCATTCCATATATTATGATGCATATGAGGGGAACGCCACAAACCATGCAACAAGATGTTAGCTACAAGAATATTATTAAAGATATACTCTTTTATTTTTCTGAACGTATTGCAGAAGCAAAACAATTAGGTATTATAGATATGATTATAGATCCTGGTTTTGGATTCGCAAAAACTTTAAAGCAAAATTACGAAGTGTTAAACCAATTAGAATTGCTTAAAATGTTAGATAAACCTATACTTGCGGGAATTTCTAGAAAATCTATGATTTATAAAACATTAGAAACTTCGGCAAAAGAAGCATTAAACGGTACCACCGTTTTAAACACTGTTGCGTTACAAAAGGGAGCTTCTATTTTACGTGTACACGATGTTAAAGAAGCTATTGAATGTGTTAAGTTAGTTGAATCTTTAAAAGCTTAAAATGAAACATATTTTTATATTTTACTTATTTATTATTTGCCTTTCCTGTGGAAAAAGAAAAGTGGTTCAACTACCAGAAATAAGCCATTCTGAAATTACAAATATTAAAGACGTATCGGTGGCTTATATATTTTATAATGACACCAAACCAGATAGCACAGAATTAAACAGGAGAAACTTAATTAGCACAACCAATTGGTTAGTGAATGTTGATAAACGATTAACCTTAAAACAGGCTATTCCTCATATAAAGTTTTTACAAGACAAAAAGAGAAACTCTAGTCATAAAAACGAAAACGCAAAGAATTATTTTACCTGTAACGACACAATTAGAAAGAATTTAGGGTTTATTGATTTTACGAATGTAATATATACAATTATAAAGAATCAAACCATAACCATACCTTTAGAATATGAAGTAACAACTACATTTATTTATTTTAATAAAAATGAAGAGGTATTTATAATCAACCCACATAAAAAACCTTTTATTAATAAATCAAATAAAAATCAATTAATTAAGGATTTAAAAGAAATATTTACTTCAGAAGATAACATATCACTAAGGTTCGACAAAGAATTACCTTTTCAAAACTATATTACAATAAAATCTATTCTATCTAAAAACAATACAGAAAACCTAAAAATATCGAATACAGAATTCATCCATAATTAACCATATTTTCTTAAATTTACCAAAACCCACTGCCTTTGGATATTTTTAAAAACATTTTAGACCTCTCTACCATTGATGTTATAGACGTTATTCTAGTTGCACTCCTACTCTATTATGTTTACAAACTTGTAAAAGGTACTGTTGCCATCAATATTTTTATTGGTATCATTATTATATACTTAGTTTGGAAACTTACAGAGTTTCTTAATATGGAATTGCTTACAGGTATTTTTGGTGGGTTTATGAAAGTGGGAATTATTGCCTTAATTGTAGTATTTCAGCCAGAGATTCGTAAATTCTTACTCATGGTAGGCTCTACAAATGTTGGCGGGCGACGTAAATTTTTAAAGCAATTTAAGTTTTTAAAAACCGAAACTAGCGACGGCACCAATGTAGATGCCATTATTTCGGCTTGTAATAAAATGAGCATGTCTAAAACGGGAGCTTTAATAGTTTTTGAACGCAATAACAATCTTGATTTTTTATCATCTTCGGGTGACGAAATGAATATAAAAGTGACGCAGCCTATTATTGAAAGCATCTTTTTTAAAAATAGCCCGTTGCATGACGGTGCCATTATAGTAAATAATAATATTGTAAAGGCTACTCGCGTAATTCTTCCTGTTAATAATGAAAAAAACATTCCGCAACGTTTTGGTTTACGTCATAGAGCTGCTATTGGCGTTACCGAAAAAACAGATGCCTTAGCTCTGGTTGTTAGTGAAGAAACTGGGCATATTTCGTATTTTAAAGATGGTGAATTTGTTGTGTTTGAAGATACCAATCAACTCAATTTAATGATTAAAAAAGATTTAACTTAGGCAACTTCTTCTTGTAAAAACTGTACTTCGTATAAGTTTTTGTAATAGCCCTTATCTTTTTTAAGTAACTCGTCGTGAGTTCCTTGTTCAACTATATTACCAGCATCCATAACAATAATTTTATCGGCCTTTTTAATAGTCGCTAACCTATGCGCAATAACAATAGATGTTCTGCCTTTGGTTATTTTATCGGTAGCATTTTGAATAAGCTGCTCTGAATACGAATCTACAGACGATGTTGCTTCATCTAAAACCAAAATACTTGGGTTTGTAACGTATGCTCTTAGAAATGAAATAAGCTGACGCTGACCAGAAGACAGCATAACACCACGCTCTTTTACATTATATTGATACCCATTTGGCAAGCTCATTATAAAATCGTGAATACCAATATCTTTAGCTGCACGATGCACCGCTTCTTCGGTAATATTAGGATTGTTAAGTGTAATATTGTTTAATATGGTATCTGCAAACAAGAATACATCTTGTAAAACAACAGCTATTTGAGTACGTAGTGAGCTTAAAGTCACGTCTTTTATATCAATACCATCAATACAAATGGTTCCTTTTTTAATGTCGTAAAAACGATTCAATAAGTTAATAATTGTAGACTTTCCAGCTCCTGTTGCTCCTACAATAGCAACGATATTTCCCGCTTTAACATCAAAAGATACTCCTTTTAAAACAGCTTCATCTTCAACGTAATTAAAATAGACATCGTTAAATAAAATATCGCCTTTAAACTGTTTAGCAACATAACTACCAGTATCATCAATCTGCGAGGTTGTATCGATAACTTTAAATACTCTAGTCGCAGCAACCATACCCATTTGAAGCGTATTAAATTTATCTGCTATTTGACGCAACGGCCTAAATAACATAGGAATGTACATAACAAACGATATTAAAACACCTTGAGTAACAGTATCTTCAATAACATTTAAACCACCGTACCAAGCCACTAAACCAATAGTTACAGAGGACGACAAATCTGCCAACGGAAAGAAAATGGAGTTATACCAAACCGTTTTTAACCATCCTTTTTTATGCCTGCCGTTAATTTCTTTAAAATTTTTATATTCAACTTTTTCACGAGTAAACAATTGAAGAATTTTCATTCCTGTTAAGCGTTCTTGCACAAATGAGTTTAAATTAGATACTTCATTTCTAACTTCCTCAAAAGCTTTTTTCATATACTTTTGAAAAATTCTAGTCGCATATAATAGAATAGGAAGCATTACAAATACAATTAAACTTAACTTTAAATTTGTATACATCATAATTCCAAAAACAACTGCCATGGTTAGCAAATCTCTAAAAATCATGAATAGGCCTTGACCAAATATATCGGCAATTCGTTCCATGTCTGTCACTGCACGTGTAATTAGAACACCCACCGAAGAATTATCGTAATACTTCATTTTAAAACGAAGTAAATGATTGAACAATTTTACTCGAACATCCATCACTAAATTTTGCCCTAACCAAGTGGCATAAAATATAAATAGAAGCTGAAAAACGGTTTGTAAAATTAAAACAGCAAGAAGAATACAAATATAAAACAGAAACCCTTTTGATTGGTGCTTTGCAATACTATCATCAATAGCATATTCAGTAATTTTTGGCGTTGCAGCACTAAATAAAGCTAACAAAATAACCAAAGCAACTAAGCCTATAAATATGGTTTTATATGGCTTTATATATACAAAAAGACGTTTAAATAGCTTTACGTCAAAAATACTTTCTTTCTTTTTACTCATTTATAGTTTTATATCGTCTGGATATTCAATTTTTGTTAAATATAAAGCATGTGCGGGTGCCGAAAAACCAGCTTCACTCCTATTTTTAGATTTGATAATAGCGTGCAAATCTTCAACATTTATCTTTCCTAAACCTATATTAATCATGGTTCCCACAATGGCTCGCACCATGTTTCGCAAAAACCTATCGGCTTTAATTGTAAAACATAATTCGTCATTTTCAACAACCCATTCCGCTTTCATTATATTACAATAATACGTTTTTACATCGGTATTACTTTTTGAAAAACATTGAAAATCTTTATACTCCAATAAAATTTTTGAAGCATTATTCATTTTTTCAACATCTAATTGCTGCTTTATATAGTACACACTTTTAGTTGTAAACACATTTTTAGCTAAAGTTATTCTATATAAATAGGTTCTGCTTAAAGCATTAAAACGTGTATGCGTATCCTCTTTTACTTTAAAAATGGCATGAATGGCAATATCTTTTGGCAAAAACGAATTTAGCTTAAATATTATAGCATCATTCAATTCATCATTAAAATCAAAATGCGCAAACATTTGTGAGGCATGCACACCAGTATCGGTTCGTCCTGCTCCCATTATAGAAATAGGCATTTTTAACAAAGTAGATAGTGCATTTTCTAAAACTTCTTGAACGGATATAGATTTAGGCTGATTTTGCCAACCGTGGTAAGCACTACCATTATAAGAAAGTTCTATAAAATATCGCAATTTGTTTTAATACTTTTTATGAACTAACAAAGATAGACAGATTTGTTATCCTAACGAAAACAGTTGTGCTAATTAAATATTAAAAGATGTTTGATATCGCTCTGAGGTTTATCATGAAATTATTTTTAGTTTAATACTATGCAATTAATTACCTATGCTTGCCTCAATATTTTTTCCATCTTTCTACCTCTAGCCAACTCATCAATCAGCTTATCTAAATATCTTACTTGTCGAGTTAAAGGGGTTTCAGTCTTCTATTCTATAACCACATACTACACCTTTAATAAGATGCGCATTTGGGTTTAATTTCGCTTCCTTAAAAAATGTTTCAAATGTTACTTTTTCATCGATAAGTTTATTTAGTTTTTTTTCATCAAAACCAGTTAGCCATTCAATCACTTGGTGCAATTCTTCTTTGGTTCTATTTTTCTTTTCTACTTTATTTACATAGTGCGGATAAATAGATGCAAATGTAAAGTTTGCTACTCGCTTATCATGTTCTGGTGTTGTTTTCATTATGATCTATGATATTTTTTCATTTTTAAAGTTAATGAAAATTAGCTATTGGTATTTTTGAACAGACAAAAAACAATCATAACTTT
Organism: uncultured Flaviramulus sp.; assembly: GCA_947487155.1. Lineage (GTDB taxonomy): Bacteria > Bacteroidota > Bacteroidia > Flavobacteriales > Flavobacteriaceae > CANLXL01. The sequence continues at coordinate 3,484 of CANKVS010000047.1, read as the reverse complement.
ACAAAATCACATTTCAGTTATTGATTAATGACAAAAATATTACTTCTTTCTGATACACATAGTTATATTGATTCAGATATTTTAAAATACATAAAACAAGTTGATGAAGTTTGGCATGCTGGCGATATAGGAGATTTAAAAGTTACTGATGCTATAAAAAAGTTAAAACCGTTACGCGGTGTTTATGGTAATATTGACGATGCTCAAATTAGATTAGAATTCCCAGAACATAATCGTTTTATGTGTGAAGATGTTGATGTTTGGATGACGCATATTGGTGGTTACCCGCCAAAATACAATATGAGAGTTATTGATGAAATAAAACTAAATCCACCAAAACTTTTTATTTGCGGACATTCGCATATTTTAAAAGTAATGCCCGATAAAAAACTGAATTTATTACATATGAATCCTGGCGCGGTTGGTAAGCACGGGTTTCATAAAACTCGTACTATGCTTAGGTTTACAATTGATGGTAATAAAATTGATAATTTGGAGATTATTGAGTTTCCAACAAGACACCCAAAACCCAATTCTTAGCTTTTAAAAAGTTTACACAAAGATTCACTGAGTTTCACAGAGTTTAGCTGAGAATTTAAATACTCCAAATTATTATTTAAAGTTCCTAATGAATGATTATTACCTCTGTGAATTTCCACGAAAACTCGGAGAAACTCAGTGATATAGCTAAATCATCATAATTTGTCATAATCTATAATTATATTTAAGTGAAATTATTCCGTAAAAGTTTCCCTCCTTCGGAGGGATTAAGGGAGGTACAAAAAAGCCCAAGATCTTCACCTTGGGCTTACGCACTAATACTACTAAGATATTAGGTTTTTATCGTAACCGATCTACAGATTTTACAAGATCTTCATCCTTTTTAATGGCTTTATTGGCTAACGCCAAAAACACGATAGAAATAATAGGAAGAAGCATCCCAATACCTTTCTCAGAAACCGCCGTTTCTCCAGATACGTTTAGAGATTGATATACAAAAAATCCTAGTAAAAAAAAGTTTAATATGATGTTAAGTCGCCCCAGCATAAATTGAGACTTCCTATTTTTGTATCTAAATATTGATATTATTGATAATAATGCTGATGCTAAAAATGCTGCAAACACATAATTAATATTATTTGCAAATACTTTAACATCTTGAGATATTATCCATAACTCAAACACATAAATTAGTCCAGCGGAAACTCCTGCTGCTATAATAAGATATATGGTTTGTATGCGTTGTAACATATTGTTTTTATAAAACTAGATAGCAAAAATAATAGTTTCTTTTATAAAATAAGCCTTAAAAATTAAAATAAAGTTGTATAATTGCAGTAATGATTTCCAACAACCACTATTGCAGGTTGTTAATTCTTCAAAATTAAAGAACTCATTTTCAGAATAAAATCAAAAATTATACTCAACATACTTATTCAATTAAACATCAATGTTTGAAATTTCACAATTAAAGGAGAAGAAGCTCGCTGACTTACAGGAGATTGCTCAAAAATTAAAGGTCCCAAAATACCGTTCGTTAAAAAAATTAGATTTAGTATACCAAATATTAGATCAACAAGCTGCCGATCCAAAAGCGGTTACAGCAGTAATTGAACCTAAACAAGCTTCTGAAACGCCAACAGAAAAAAAGGCAGCTACTAGAAAACCTAGACAGCGCGTGCAAAAACCTGTTAAAAATGCACCAGTAAAGCAAGAAGAAAAAACGCAAACGGAGAACAAAACTCCAGAAGCAAAACCATCTGAGGTAAAACCATCTGAGGTAAAACCTGCAGAAGCTACCCAAGAAAAGAACGAGGAAAAAAAGCCTGTACATAAGCCTAATCCTAGATCTTCTAACGATAATCAAAAAGATAATCAACAGAAACCTCATCAAAAAAGAGATAATCAACAGAATAAAAATCAGCATAGAAACCAAAATCAGAAAAACGGTAATATAGATAAAGGCAATAAAGATAGCCGAAATCGATACCGTGAGCCAGATTTTGAGTTTGACGCTATTATTGAGAGTGAAGGTGTTTTAGATGTTATGCAAGATGGTTATGGTTTTTTACGATCATCAGATTACAACTATTTATCATCACCAGACGATATTTATGTGTCTCAATCGCAAATTCGTTTATTTGGTTTAAAAAAGGGTGATACCGTTTTGGGTCATGTAAGACCACCAAAAGAAGGTGAAAAATATTTTCCTTTAATTAAAGTAAGTAAAATTAATGGTCAAGATCCAAACGTAGTTAGAGACCGTGTGGCTTTTGAACATTTAACACCGTTATTTCCACAGGAAAAATTTAATTTGGCAGACAGACAAAGTACAATTTCTACAAGAATTATGGATTTGTTTGCTCCTATTGGTAAAGGGCAACGTGGTATGATTGTATCACAACCAAAAACTGGTAAAACTATGTTATTAAAGGATGTTGCAAACGCAATTGCAGCAAATCATCCTGAAGTTTATCAAATGATTTTATTAATTGATGAACGTCCTGAGGAGGTAACAGATATGCAACGTAATGTTCGTGGCGAAGTAGTTGCATCTACTTTTGATAAGGAAGCGCACGAGCATGTGAAAATAGCAGATATTGTTCTTGAAAAAGCAAAACGTTTAGTAGAGTGCGGTCATGATGTAGTAATTTTATTAGATTCTATTACGCGTTTAGCGCGAGCTTATAACACCGTACAGCCTGCTTCAGGAAAAATTCTTTCTGGTGGTGTAGATGCGAACGCCTTACATAAACCAAAACGTTTCTTTGGTGCTGCGCGTAATATAGAAAATGGTGGATCTTTAACCATTATTGCAACAGCGCTTACAGAAACTGGTTCTAAAATGGATGAAGTTATCTTTGAAGAATTTAAAGGAACTGGTAATATGGAACTGCAATTAGATAGAAAAATATCTAACCGTAGAATTTTCCCTGCTATCGACCTTACCTCTTCAAGTACACGTCGCGACGATATTTTATTAGATGCTAACACCATTCAACGTATGTGGGTAATGCGCAAATACCTTGCAGATATGAATCCTGTTGAAGCTATGGAGTTTATAAATGAGCGTTTTAAACAAACTAGAAATAACGAAGAGTTTTTAATCTCTATGAATGGATAAAAGAATAATCATCTAAACTAACTCAAACTAGAAAAAGTCTTAGCACTAATATTGTTAAGGCTTTTTTTTATACTTTTTTCTGAAAAAAACAACTAAATCGCTTAACCTGATTTCGATTGTTAATCAAGTTATGTCGCTGTTTTAATGTTAAAAATAATTGATTTTGTCATTCCGAATGAGGAACGAGGAGAATCTTACTTTTCTGAGATTTCTCGTCACTCATGCTTCGTTCTGTAGAAATGACAACATATTATTATTCAATAATTCACCATTATTTGTATATACCTGAGTTCGACGTAAAAAAAGTGTTTTTTTAGTATAGAAAAAGTAGAATATTTAGTAAATTAAAGTGTTGAATTT
>CANKVS010000046.1 GCA_947487155.1 uncultured Flaviramulus sp. | reverse complement strand
GTGTCAAAAATGTAGAATTCTTCCTCTTCAGACTAACTACTATTTTTGCTTAACACACAACAATTGGTCTTGATCCCTAATTTGTCTTTGTTCTCTCTGCATTCTTTCTCTAATTTCTTTTAATTGCTCTGGCGTAGCTTTTGGAAAATCTAGATTTTTATTTTTAGACCAGTCAAAACCACCTTGAGTTTTCCTAAATCTTCTAGACTTATCTAGCATTATAGATTTATTACTTTTAATTGTAGTTAAAAATGATTCTCCAAAAGGCATAATGAAAACTTAAATTATAATTAAAATAGCAATGATTATAAATAATATTCCAAACACAATTAATTGTTTAATCATTATTTGCTTATACTCTTGCTTCATTTTCTCTCTTATCATTTTCAATTCTTGAGCCGTAGCTTTTGGGAAAGCTGCCAATTCAACATTAGAATAACTACCAGATAAACTACTCTTTTCCTTTCTCTTAGACAAAAGACTTCTGTTATTTTTCAAAGAGTTATTTGCAGCCATCATTGATCCTTCTCCACCCATGATTTCTAATTTTTAAAAATGAAACTGTATTAATCAGCATTAATACTCTAAACTTAACATATAAATTGGCTTTCCAATAAATATTTATTTATTGAATTCAATTAAATAAGATATAAAAGATTCTTTTGAGGTTAGATCAAAGATTATCAGTTAACAATCGTAAAAAACGCTTTATATATATGTAGCGTATTTTTCTAAATTGTTACATTTTTCTCAAATAAAAAGGGCTTATTACGAAAAGGTGACTTCATTAATAGTTTTTAATCAGACACAAAGTAATAGGTTTTTTTCATTTTTTTCATTGTGGTTTTTCCACATATTTTTCTTACATCATCAGTAAACCAGAAAACAATCTATATTTTTGTACTCCCAACTGTTGAAAATTTAATAACCTAACTGACAAAACAAGTCATTAATGAACCATTATAAAGATAAGTAAAGCTGTTTTGTATCTACGAAATTATTTTTAAGCGAAGATTTTTTGTCTTTAAAGTTGTAAGCAATTAAAGCAGAAAACATAACAATTTGTATTCTCTTTTGTTGGACATTAATGATATATACCAACCATTATTCCCCATTATACACTGGAACCATTTTAGCTTTTAAATCTGGGGTTTCCATATTTTTATCTAAAGGATACATTGGTCTTTCAATTCGTTTATATTCTAAACGTTCTAAATCTTGATCTACACCTCCTGGAGTTAACGCCATTATCCAATCTCCTCTCATATTATAAATCTGAGGCACCAAATAGCCTATTTTTACAACTACAATATCTATAAGTCGTGGATTTAATCCTAGATTAGTAAAATCTTTTTCATAGTGATATGGCTTTCGTTTTTTAGTTACAATTACCAATACACTTCCTATTTTTAAAACCACCTCTGTTCTTGCGTGCTTATCTCCATAATGAATTGCCTGAACAATTCCTGATAAATGAACTGGAGGTGCATAACGATTATCTACACTAGCTCCTGCAAACCCATCAACTTTGTTGCCTATTCCTGCTTCTATAGCTTTTTCAACAAATTCAGGATCTGGAATTGAAGCATAGATAAGTGATGGTCCGTTTTCTGATTTAAATTCTTTACGGTTTAGAATTTCATTCAGTGTCCAAGTAACATCGCCTGCTCCTCCTGCTGTTGGATTATCGCCCATATCGCTTATAATAAAAGGTTGCTTTTCACTTTTTATAGCCATATCTAAACTTTCTTGTAATGGTGCCACTGGCGCTACAAATTCAAACTCATCTCTAACATCCCAAAAACTTTTAGCTAGCTTTTCTGCTGTAGTTTTAACCTCTTCTTCGTTATCGCCTACCGCCATAACAACGGCTTTATTTCTAGGTTCATCTGCCCAAGCATAACCTATCCAAATTGCCGCATCTACAACACCATCTTGTTTTGTAGCAGGTTCAACTTGTGCATATAAACTTTTTCCGGGTTCAATTCTTGTACTGGTTTTTTCTCCTGGCAATAAAATAGGCACAGGAATCCACGCTTTGTATGCAGGCTTACCTTTTCCGTTTTTTAATCTTTGTATTAAATTATCAACTGCTCGTTTTTTAGATTCCATAGCATCTTCGTGTGGTGCTAATCTGTAACAAGTTATTAAATCTGTATTTTCAGCTAATCGCCATGACACATTGCCGTGTAAATCCATACAGGTAGATATTATAGTTTTCGCACCAACTATCTCGCGTATTTTAATAATAAAATCGCCTTCGGGATCATCAATTCCTTCAACACTCATAGCCCCATGAATATCAAAAAATAAACCATCATAAGGCAAGTTTTCTTTAAGTAAATTAAGTGTTTTATTCACCAAAGAATCATACGCTTTTCTAGTTACAATACCACCAGGAAGCGCATGCCCTTTTAAAGTTGGAAACCATTTTGCTGATTTAAAATAGGAAGAATCAGAAAAAAACGGATAGATTGAAAAAACTGAATCACCTGTTTTGGTATGAAATGCTTTTACATTAGTTTTTGCTGGTGAAAATGTACTTGATTCTATAGCTAACCCAGCAATAGCTATTCTTGGAGGGTTATTATTATACTGATGCTTTTTATTACATCCAAAAAACAGACTTATAACAACAATTAAAATAAAGGGTTTTACGGTGTTCATTCTTATAGTGTTTATAAATAGTTAATTTAAAAAGACAAGATAACAAATCTTACCTCGTATTTATACAAATTATAGACAAACAAAAAGCCCAAACAATTTGTCTGGACTTTTAAACTAAAATATAATTTAATGTTTATGGTCGTCGTTTTTATGTTTCTCTCCTTCCTCCTCATCTTTATGGTCGTCAACAATTTTTGTATCTCTATATCTGCAACATGGATGCACTGTTGCATAGGCTTCATCGGTAGCCTTTAATTCTTTAGTGTCATGACCAACTTTTGTTACTGTAGTACTTATTGTTTTTAGATCTGTTTTACGAGCATCATAAATTAATTTTAACTCATGAGTTTTCACATTCCAAACGGCAGATTTCACACCTTTAGACGTTAAGCATGCTTTTTCAATTCTGGCTTTACACATTAAACAAACACCATCTACTTCTAAAGATCCTTTTTGATTTTTATTTTGAGCAAATGTTGTTGTTCCTATTAATAGTAAAGTTATAATTAGTATTTTTTTCATGACTCGGTTTCTTTTACATTCCCTCAAAAGGAAGGAATTTGCTTAATATTTTATTTTTTTATTATAAGATTTCCTCTTTCGAGGGAATAGTGGATTATTCAATCCTAAATCGTAATCCTGCGTAATATGTACCTCCAAAAATGGGACCGTATACAAATGTAGTATCAAAATTTGAACCAAAAGGATTATTTGCTCCTAAAATTGGGTTAGGCTGTCTGACATTAGTAATATTTTCGCCTCCTACATATACTTCAAACTTAGGAGAAAATACTTTGGTTATTTGCGCATTTAATGTTGCTAAAGTTGGTGTAAATTCATCCAATTGATACTGTATAGGATTACTTGCAGTTGAAGCAAATCGTTGTTCGCTCAACCAATTAAAGGTAACATCAAATTTCCATTGCCCTTTTTCATTATCATGTAAACGTGTTTCATACGATGCATTAGCAAATAAACGGCTTGTTGGCACTAATGGTTTTGATAATTTACCCGTATTATAATCGGTTTTAACATCATAATATTTGTATGCCATTCGTAAATCGAAATGCTCAAATACATTATAATTAAATTCTACTTGAAAACTATTTGCATAACTATGGCCTTCTAAATTATAGAAACTTACTTCTTGCGGGTTTTCGTAATCTACAACAACCTGATTTTCAAAATCTGTTTTATAATAATCTAAAGTAACATCTGCTTTTCTATTAAAAAGATTAAAACCTTGTAAAAAAGACAGCCCATAATTCCATGCTATTTCTGAATCTAATCCATAAATATTACCTCCAGCATTTACAACATTAATACGACGCGACGTTGCAAATATTTGCTGATTTTCAGTAAAAATATTAGCACTTCTCTTCCCTCGACCAAAAGATGCTCTTAAGGCTGATTTTTCCCAAGGTGTATAGCGTGCATGCACGCGAGGTGTTATAAAAGTACCTAATAAATTATGACTATCCGCACGAATACCTGCTGTTAAATTTAATTTGTCTAGGTTATCAAAATTATATTCGAAAAAAGCACCGATTGAGCGTTCGGTTCTTTCGTAATCTGAACTCAAAGTTTGAGTGTTTACCAATTCATCATAATGATCGTATGTATAACTCAAACCTGTTTTAATTTTATGTCGAGAATCGCTAATTATAGAATTATAAATAGCATTTGCATACACACTATTATGAGTAATATTATATTGATTTAACCCAAAATACGATTCTTGTTTATGGTTGCTAAAAGCGGTTTGCACACCTACACTTTGCCAAGGTATTTCTGGGTTTACATATCCTAATTTCCCTGATATTTCATAACGGCGTGTATCAATTTCGCTTCCCCAAACATTAGTTGTTCCTCTATCTGTTTTAGGATTAAAACCGAGTTCTCCAGTTTGTTTTTCATCATTTAAAAATTTTAAATTTATAAAACTCACAAAGCCTTTTTCTAAATCGGTATACTGCCATCTATTCATTATATTTATTTGGTTATACAATGGCATATCCAAAAAATTATCGTCATTTACATCATGCGTTTTTTGGTGTGTATTACCATGTAAATATAGTCCTGTATTCCATTTATCGGACACCTGAGTGTTAATGTGTGTGTTTAATTCTAAACGTTCGTTGGCATTGGCATAAAAATTAACAAAGAGTTTATCATCAGTAGTTGGTTTTACCAATTCTGCATTAATTTGCCCTGCAATACTTTCGAAACCATTAACTACACTACCAGCACCTTTTGTAATTTGAATGCTTTCAACCCATGTCCCTGGAATAAAACTCAATCCGTATGCTTGTGATGCGCCTCTTATAGATGGAATATTTTCGGTTGCAATTAAAATATAAGGACTTGTTAAACCTAACATTTTTATTTGACGTGTTCCCGAAATAGCATCGGCAAAATTAACATCTATAGATGGGTTTGTCTCAAAACTCTCAGACAGGTTACAACAGGCGGCTTTTAACAATTCGTCGCTACTTACAGTAAATGTATTGGTGGCTTGTAAATACGATTTTGCTGTAGCCTGTTTTCTAGATGTTATGGTAACTTCATCTAAATCGTTCGTAGGTTGCAACCAATGGTGTACCATTTTTGGTTCGCTTATCGTTATGGTATCTGTTTTAAAACCAACATAACTAATTACCAGTTTAGTATATTCTTTTTTATATGGAATTGTAAATTTTCCATCTATATCTGTAACGACTCCAACCGAAGTGTTAAGCCAATATACATTAGCACCTGCTAATCCTATATGTTCGTTTTTTTCGTTTGCTTCCATAACCATTCCGCTTATTTTATCTTGCGAAAAATTTAGCCATGGAAGTAGTAATAGTATATATATTAAGTTTTTCATTTTTTTAATTGTAGGTTTTTAATAGCATGATAACTGCCATAACAATCATAATGCTATTTTCTATAAATGTGGCTTTCGTCATTGGCAGTTTTAATGCAGTGCCGAGGCAAGCACATGGAATAGATTTTTTATTTAAAAGTATTTTTGTTACGCCAATAGTAGTTATACCTAAAACAACTAAGGTTATTATTAAAGCTATTGAGGTTTGAATACGCATTAAAAAAAGCAGCCCTAAAGCAAGTTCTATAAACGGATATAACCAACCATAAACAGGAACTACCTTAGCAAGAGGGTCGTACATTTTAAAAGATTCAGGAAACCCTTTTAAGTCTAAAAATTTAAAGAAACTAAACACTACATAGAATAAGCCCATAAAATCGAGCATAAATCCGCTGGCATTCCAGGGGTTGTAATTCAATAAAATGGATGCGCCAATTATAAAAGTAAAGATTAAAAACAACGGAAATAACTGCTTCAAATCGCTCTTTACATCATCATTAATTGTTGAATTATCAAAAATATCACTTTCTTTTTTTTGTAAAATCGTGTATTTATTGGATAACGCTTTTTGCAAATTTTCAGTTGAAATGTGTTGAGACACATCAATAACAACTTCACTTTTTTTAAGATTTACAGAAGCATTCTTAACATGCTCTAATGCATTTAGTTTGTCTTCAACCGAAGTTTTACAACCATTACAGGTCATTCCTGTAACTGTATATATATGTATCATGATTTTGTTTTGATTAAATAAATAATTTTAAATTTTTGCTAAAAGCAGAAATAGTGATTATTTATAAAATCAAATTAAGAAAGTATCGTTAAGAAGCTGAATATCTGTAACGAGGTTTGGGGGCGAATAATCTTTATGAGGAATAATTTGATTTGGTAAACCTTCAAAAAGATTAATATAACTATAGGCAAACGTTGCTAAAAACTGTTGTTGCTCAAAATTTAAATCATCAAAAGATGAAAATTTTAATTCATCCTGACCTTCAACTACACTAATCTCGTCTTTACAGCATGTTTTCTTTTGCAAAATTTCCAAAGCTTCCATTTCGCATTTATCAGCTTCAACAAAAACAGAAACATCAACTAAAACATCACCACAAAAATGTTTTTCAACAGTAAAAGATACTGTAGAAAATAACACTAAACATGTTAATAGTATTGTAAAGCTTTTATATAAAATCGTTTTTATCATCCCGATAGTTATCGGAACAAAAATACATAAAAACAAAATTAATATTACTTTTTTATAAAATGATTAACAATAAAGGCGTTTAAACTTTTAGTTTATGGTAATAAAATGCGGGCAATAATAAAATTAAAATAACGGGCTGAATTAAAAATCGGCGCACATTAAAAAACATATAATAGTCTTCTTGCCTTGGGTTTACAACAAAATACAAATAAATAGCCATAAGTACAATACAAGCGATACCATAAATAAATACAGAAAACTTAATGATGCTTTTATCTTTAAAAAACACAAACAAAATAGCCAACGAAATTATGGTGTTAAGCGTATAACGCCATACCGTAAACATGGTAAGTTTAAAAATTTCTCGCCTAGGGTTATCGATGTATAAATAATCGTTTTTAAAAAACTGCAAATAGGGATCGTAAAACAATTCGTTTTCAAAAAACCGGACTAACATTAGTGATCCAAAAAGCAAAAGAAGCAGTCCGTATTTAACAACTTTAGTCATTTTTATGTTTTAATTTAGAAAATCGATTGACCCAAAAAACCCATAATAAAAAAACCATTCCATAAATTATAGATGGAAATACAACACTATGTAAAACCTCTTGTTGCTGTGGATAATGATACACCGCTATTACCAAAATAACAATACGAAGCAAATTTACTGCATATATTAAAACACTGCCCGAAAGTATAAAAAACAGGGTGGTTTTAAGTTTTCCTGAAAAGGCAATAATAAACGATACAAACAAAATAAGCACACTTACCGAATTGCACCCCTCTATAACTCTTGCTAAAAATTTGTTATCTACAATCAGTTTCATAGACGGTTCATTAGGATGCGGTAAAACCTGAGCATTATAACCAAAAGAATTTAGTAAGTTTTCGGTTTGTTTTGCAACCGTATGTGTTAAATAATCTGGATAGAATTTAGAGCCATCAGAAAACTCTAAATAAAAATGATACAACGTCGAAAACCCTACATACACAATTAAAAATGTGAGTATAAATTTTATAACTGTTTTGTATTTAGCAAAAAGTTCTTGCAAAAAAGAATGCCTTTAAAGTTAAAATTATCTGAAACTAAATATCGAATTTACACCTTTTTAAATACTTTTACCAAAACTTTTGAATTTATGCCTTTTGAATTACTAAAACCTCAGGTTGAAACTATTATTTTGGACGCATCAAAAACTACGGATAAGCGTTTATTATCTATCTGTAAATTACTTGAAACCCATATAGATTATTACAACTGGGTAGGTTTTTACTTTACGAATAGCAATAAAAAAGAATTACATTTAGGCCCTTATGTTGGTGAACCTACAGACCACACCGTTATTCCGTTTGGAAAAGGTATTTGCGGACAAGTTGCTATTAGTAACGAAAATTTTGTAGTGCCAGATGTTGCTGCTCAAGACAATTACATAGCCTGTAGTATTACTGTAAAAGCAGAAATTGTAGTGCCCATTTTTGTGAATGGAAAAAATGTTGGACAAATAGATATCGACTCGAATACACCAGATCCATTTACAGAAGCAGACGAACGTTTTTTGGAGTTTGTTTGTACTCAAGTTTCTTCAATACTTGAGTAAATTTCAAAAAAAAAAATCAAATACTAAGTCCCAATCTCGTTTATTGGCGAAAAATTTCAACTAATTTATTGATAAGAAAAGGTATTATAAATAGGAATAAAGTAAAATTGAAACTAGAATTAAAACTCTTAAGAAATACCAATTAAACTTCTTTTTAGGCTTCACTTTTATAAAGTAAAAATAGCATTGTTTTGGAATTTGGAATTTGACTTTTTTTGGAATTTAACAAATCTGTTAACAACTTCTCTCATTTAGTTGAAAAAAGTGGTTCTTTTTTAATTTTATCTGCATTATTTTTTTAACTGAAATAACTACTTTTGCGCTTTAATACACAACACACTAAAATGAGCAACGAAAAAACGATTAAATCTGCACTAATTTCGGTATTTAGCAAAGACGGATTAGCACCAATAGTTAAAAAACTTAACGAGCAAGGAGTAACGATATACTCTACAGGAGGCACAGAGAAATTTATTAACGATTTAGGTATTGAAGTTGTTCCTGTTGAAGATGTTACATCGTACCCATCTATTCTTGGTGGTCGTGTAAAAACACTGCATCCAAAAGTTTTTGGTGGTATTTTAAATCGTCAAAATCATGATGGCGATGTTGCTGAATTGGCTGAATATGAAATCCCTCAAATTGATGTGGTTATTGTTGATTTATATCCTTTTGAAAAAACAGTAGCTTCTGGAGCAAGCGAACAAGATATTATTGAAAAAATTGATATTGGTGGTATTTCGTTAATTAGAGCTGCTGCAAAAAATTTCGCTGATGTTATTTGTGTATCTTCTGTTGATGATTATTCAGAATTTTTAGAATTGATTTCTAAAAATAACGGAAGTATTTCTGAAGAAGATAGAAAGCGTTTTGCAGGCAAAGCTTTTAATGTATCATCGCATTACGATACAGCTATTTTTAATTACTTCAACAAAAATCATGATGAAGCTGCTTTAAAAATTAGTGAAACTAAAGGGAGAGTTTTACGCTATGGTGAAAACCCGCATCAAAAAGGATTTTTCTTCGGAAATTTTGACGAGTTGTTTACAAAACTTCATGGCAAAGAATTAAGTTACAATAACCTTTTAGATGTTGATGCTGCTGTAAACTTAATGCTAGAGTTTAAGAATGATGCACCAACATTTGCCATTCTAAAACACAATAACGCCTGTGGTTTAGCACAACGTAATAATTTACACCAAGCCTATGTTGATGCTTTAGCAGGAGATCCTGTTTCTGCTTTTGGAGGTGTTTTAATTAGCAATAAAGAAATAGATTTAGCTACTGCTGAAGAAATTCATAAATTATTTTGTGAGGTTGTTATCGCGCCTTCTTTTGCGGCAGATGCTTTAGATGTGTTAAAAGGCAAAAAGAATAGAATTTTATTAGAGATTCATGATGTAGACATGCCAAAAATGAATGTAAGAAGCTGTTTAAATGGTATTTTACTTCAGGATAGAAATAACATTACAGATAAAGTTAAAGATTTAAAAAACGTTACAAATACTGCACCTACTGAGGCGCAAATTGAAGATTTATTGTTTGCTTCAAAAATTTGTAAACACACCAAATCTAATACTATTGTTTTAACAAAAAACAAACAATTATGCGCTAGTGGTACAGGGCAAACCAGTCGTGTTGATGCGTTACAACAGGCTATACATAAAGCACAATCATTTAATTTCGATTTAAATGGTGCTGCCATGGCTAGTGATGCTTTTTTTCCGTTTCCAGATTGTGTAGAGATTGCTAAAAATGCAGGCATATCTTCTGTAATTCAACCTGGCGGCTCTATAAAAGATCAATTAAGTATAGATTATTGTAATGAAAACAATGTGGCGATGGTAATGACTGGCACACGCCATTTTAAACATTAAATTCATTCCTGCGAAAGCAGGAATCTCATAAATTTGAACGAGATTAATATCATAATAAAAGTTTGTTGAATATAAGCAATGCGTTTTGCGTTAGGGATTGAACGGTTCGACTGCGCTCACCGCAGGCTAATTGTTTGAGCTCGCCGACGAAGGAGGAAGCGAGTAGTGAAAGCCCGACCTCTTGCACTGAGCGTAGTCGAAGTGTTGAGGTAACGCCCAAATTATAAATTAATAGTCTAAAAATCGACGAGAAACGTATAAGAACTAGTCTGTATTCTTTAATTAAATTTTGAGTAGCATATAGCTCATAATATTTATTAACTTTTATTACATTTACAAGATTAGTTTTCAAACCTCTAAAACCACTTATAGCATATGGGCTTTTTTGACTTCCTAACCGAAGAGATTGCAATAGATTTAGGTACTGCAAATACACTTATAATTCATAACGACAAAGTTGTTGTTGATGCACCATCAATTGTAGCTAGAGACAGAATTACAGGAAAAATAACTCATGTTGGTCAGGAAGCAAGTTTAATGCAAGGTAAAACTCATGAAAACATAAAAACCATTCGCCCGTTAAAGGATGGGGTTATTGCCGATTTTGACGCGTCTGAGCAAATGATAAGTATGTTTATAAAAAACATACCTGCATTAAAAAAGAAGTTTTTTACACCTGCTTTAAGAATGGTTATTTGTATTCCTTCTGGAATTACTGAAGTTGAAATGCGCGCTGTAAAAGAAAGTGCAGAACGTGTTAACGGTAAAGAAGTGTATTTAATACACGAACCCATGGCAGCGGCTATTGGTATTGGCGTAGATATTATGCAACCTAAAGGAAATATGGTTGTAGATATAGGAGGCGGAACCACTGAAATTGCCGTTATTGCTTTAGGAGGTATTGTTTGCGACAAATCTGTAAAAATTGCAGGCGATGTATTTACCAACGATATTGTATATTATATGCGTACACAACACAACTTATATGTTGGTGAGCGTACTGCTGAAAAAATAAAAATTCAAATTGGTGCTGCTACTGAAGATTTAGAATTACCACCAGAAGACATGAGTGTTCAAGGGCGCGATTTATTAACAGGTAAGCCTAAGCAGGTACAAATTTCGTTTAGAGAGATTGCCAAAGCATTAGATAAATCTATTTTAAGAATTGAAGATGCAGTTATGGAAACCTTATCGCAAACACCACCAGAACTTGCTGCCGATATTTATAATACAGGCATCTATTTAGCTGGGGGAGGATCGATGTTAAGAGGTTTAGACAAACGCTTATCACAAAAAACAGACCTTCCTGTTTATATTGCAGAAGACCCATTAAGAGCTGTAGTTAGAGGAACCGGTATTACACTTAAAAATTTAACTAAATACAAAAGTGTATTGATTAAATAAAAAGCATAAAATTGCCTTAAATCATGCAGCAAATTATAAACTTTATAATAAGAAACAAAACGTTTTTGTTATTCTTGTTGCTGTTTTCCCTGTCTATTGTTTTTACCATTCAGTCGCATTCTTATCATAAAAGTAAGTTTATTAATTCGGCAAATTTTTTAACTGGTGGCGTTTATAATTCAATTAATAACCTCTCGGAATATTTTAGTTTAAAGTCTCAAAATGAGATTTTAGTAGAAGAAAACAACCGATTAAAATCTATTCTATATAATTCTAAAAATGAGAAAGATAATGTCTTAATTGATAGCACAACTTATGATGCAAAATATAACGTAACAACAGCCAGCATTATAAAAAACAGCTATTCATTAACCGATAATGTGTTACTAATTAATAAAGGAAGAAACGACAGTATAAAGCAAGATTTTGGAGTCGTTTCATCAAAAGGTTTAATTGGAATTACTAGTGAAACCAACAATAATTACGCCAATGTAATATCTATTTTAAACACAACTAGCAACATTAGTGCACAGTTGAAAAAGACAAATCATTTTGGCTCTTTAACTTGGAATGGTGATTCTCCAGAAATTGTTCAATTAACAGATGTTGAAAAAATAGCTCCAATTGTTGAAGGAGATACAATAATTACTTCTGGACGCTCTTCAATTTTCCCCAAAGGGATTCCTATTGGTATCGTCGATAATTTTAAGTTAGATGAAGCTGAAAATTATTATGAAATTAATGTGAAGCTATTTAATGATATGACCAATTTAGAACATGTTCATATTATTAAAAATAATGACATTGAAGAAATAACCAATTTATTAAACAGCACTAATGAATAAGGAGTTATCTTCAAATATTGTTCGCTTTTTCGTTTTAATATTAATTCAAGTATTAATAGGTAATCACATAAACTTTTTAGGATACGTTAACCCATACATTTATATACTATTCGTTACCCTGTTTCCTGTAAAAAACAATCGTGCTTTATTTCTTTTTCTTAGTTTTTTATTAGGCTTAACTATTGATTTATTTACAGATTCTGGTGGTGTTCATGCTGCATCTTGCGTGTTTATAGCTTATGTAAGACCTGTTATTTTAAAATTCTCATTTGGTATGCAATACGAACACCAAACCATGCGATTTAATGCTGTAGAATTTGGCTCAAAACTCACATATATTGCGCTTATTACTCTTATCCATCATCTAATTTTATTTTATTTAGAAATTTTTAGTATCTCAAAAATAATTTTAATACTTCAAAAAACGTTATTCTCAGGTATATTTACTATTTTATTATGCGTATTAATAACTATTATTTTTAGTCGAAACACCAAGTAACTGTTTATAATGAGACAATTTTTACTTTTTGCATCTGTAATTGGTGTTGGTCTTTTATTTATATCAAGGCTTTTTTACCTACAAGTGTTTACATCAAATGAGCATAATTTATTTGAAGACAACGCTATTAGAAAAGTTTACGATTACCCCAAACGCGGATTTGTTTACGATAGAAATGGAGAACTTCTAGTAGCCAACCAACCATCATACGATGTTATGGTTATTCCCAGGGAAGTTGAACCATTAGACACACTTGAGTTTTGCTCTTTATTAAAAATTGATAAAGCTCAATTTATTAAAACCTACAATAAAGCTTACAAATATTCCCCAAGATTACCCTCTGTTTTTGTAGCCCATTTATCAAAAGAAGATTATGCTGTTTTACAGGAAAAAATGCGAAAATTTGATGGGTTTTATATTCAGAAACGTTCTCTAAGAAAATACCAAACTACTATTGGTGCTAATGTTTTAGGTGATATTGGAGAAGTTAACAACAGAGATATACGTAAAGACTCTTATTATAAAATGGGAGATTTAAAAGGCAAACAAGGGGTTGAAGCTGCCTACGAAGATACACTGCGAGGTGTGAAAGGTATTAAATTTATTCAAAAAGATCGTTTTAATAGAAACATTGGTCCTTATAAAGATGGAAAGCTTGACACCATCCCTAAGCAAGGTAAAGACATTACTATTACCATCGATGCCAAATTACAGGCCTATGGCGAATTATTAATGCAAAACAAACGTGGAGGTGTTATTGCTATAGAACCTTCAACTGGCGAAATACTAGCCATGGTAGCTGCTCCTACTTACGACCCTAATATATTAGTTGGTAGAGGACGATCTAAAAATTTCACAAAACTTTTTAATGACTCTATAGCTAAACCTCTTTTTAACAGGAGTTTACAAGGGGTTTACGAACCTGGATCTCCTTTTAAACTCATGAATGCTTTAATTGGTCTACAAGAAGGTGTTTTAACACCTGATGAAAGTGTTACTTGTTATGCTGGATACAAATACGGAAATCGTTTTATGAAATGCCACTGTTATATTGGTAAAAGAAACAACATGATTTCTGGTATTCAAGAATCTTGCAACGCCTATTTTGCAACTGCTTATAGAAAAATTTTAGACAAATCGGGTAGCGCATCTGAAGGTATTGACGTCTGGAGTAATCATGCTAAAAGTTTCGGCTTAGGTAATTTTTTAGGGTACGATTTAAAAGTAGGTCAAAAAGGGCGCATTCCAAATAGAGACTATTACAAAAAAATATATCCAAGAACATTCTACTCAACATATACTATTTCTAATGCTATTGGTCAAGGAGAAGTTGCAACAACTCCTATTCAGTTAGCAAATATGATTGCAGCCATAGCCAATAGAGGTTACTATTATACGCCACATATTATTAAATCTATTGAAGGAGAAACACTTCCTGAAAAATTTACAACACCTAAATATACCACCATTGATAAAATACATTTTGAACCTGTTATAGAAGGCATGCACCAAGTTTACAAAAACGGAACAGCAAAATGGGTACAAGTAAAAAATATTGATATTTGTGGCAAAACAGGAACCGTTGAAAACTTTGCTATAATAGATAGTGTTAAAACTCAACTTACGGATCATTCTATTTTTGTTGCATTTGCGCCTAAGTATAACCCTAAAATTGCAATCGCTGTATTTGTAGAAAACGGATATTGGGGAAGTCGATTTGCAGGTAAAATAGCCAGTTTAATGATAGAAAAACACATAAAAGGTAAAATTACCAGAACAGATTTAGAGCGTTGGCTTTTAAAACATGGTTTAGAAAAAGAATACGCTAAACCATATTCTGGAAAACCTTTCAATATTAACGATAAAACTATAGTTCATCCTGTTGATGATTTTGAATTTGAAAGACTAAACAAACTTTTACAACAATTACATTCCCCCAAAAATTAATGCTGAGACAAACTGATAAACATTTTAAATTCGATTGGATTACCATCATCCTTTTTCTGCTTTTAGTTGCTTTTGGGTATTTAAATATTCTATCGGCCTCTCATATAGGAAGCTCTATTGATTATTTTGATTTATCGCAACCTTATGGCAAACAGCTCGTTTTTATTTTTTTAACCTTTGGATTAATTGTACTCTTACTAGCTATTGATGCTAAGTTTTACGAACGTTTTTCTAGCATTATTTACATAGTTTCCATACTCGCTCTAATTGGGCTTTTTCTTTTCGGAAAAAATGTGAACGGAGCTACATCGTGGTATGCTATTGGCGGTATGACTATACAACCCAGTGAGTTTGCAAAAGCAGCTACAGCACTAGCTGTCGCAAAATATATTAGTGATTTAAATACTAATATTAATACTCTAAACGATCAAATAAAAACATTTGTAATTATAGCAATTCCTGCCATTTTAGTATTATTACAAAACGATACTGGTAGCACCATTGTTTACGGCACATTCTTTTTTGTTTTGTACCGGGAAGGTTTACCAAAATATTATTTAACTATTGGGGTATCTATTATTATTGTATCGATTTTAGCTTTAAAATTTGGTGCATTAATTACGTCTATAATTGCAATTATATTAGTTATTAGTTTTCATTTTTTAAGCAAAAAAAAATTACGATTATTCCAATCTCTATTTATATTAATAGCAGCTATTGGTATTTCCTTTGGTGTAAAATTCTTTTATCAAAATATACTACAACCGCATCAACAAGATCGTATTAGCCTTTGGCTACGACTAGAAAAAGACCCTGTGAAATTGGAGCAGATGAAAAAAACGTTTGCTTATAATTTAAATGAATCTGAAAAAGCAATACGCTCTGGAGGTATTACAGGTAGAGGATTTATGGAAGGTGAAAGAACCACAGGAAAGTTTGTACCAGAACAACATACCGATTATATTTTTAGTACTGTCTGCGAAGAATGGGGCTTTTTAGGAAGTGCTTTTGTTGTTATTCTTTTTGTGCTTCTCATAATACGTATTCTTCATTTAGCAGAACAACAAAAAACACAGTTTAGTAGAGTTTATGGCTATGGTGTAGCTTCAATAATCTTTATACATTTTCTCATTAACATTGGCATGGTAATGGGCTTAATTCCTACCATTGGCATTCCTTTACCGCTATTTAGTTATGGTGGTTCAGGACTTTGGGCGTTTACTATTTTACTATTTATTTTTATTAAGTTAGATTCTAATAAAATAAATGAATGGTAACCAATAATTGGTTTTTGCTTATTTTAATCTATTAAAAACAATTATTTTTTTATCTCTAATTTTTCAGCAAAATAATCACAAAAATCTTTCATAGTAGCAGTCATTTTTTCATCTTGGGTAGCTCTATTAAATGTATTGCTCATTGCCACTAAGGTTTGATGAAAGAACACCTTCATTTCATCAATAGGCATATCTTTTGTCCATAAATCAATACGTAAACTTTCTTGCGCTTTACTATCCCAAACCGAAAGCATCATTGCTTTAGCTTCAGCATTTGTAATACCGCCGTCTTGTGCTGTCCATTGTAATTTTTCAGGAATTCGATTATCATCAAGTTCTACATTTAATTCAATTTTCGATGTATTATTTTTAGCCATTATTTACGTGGTTTAAACTTTGAATTATTAAATATATCTTCTGTACTAGCAATAAGCATATCTTTTAAAGAGACTTCATTTTGATTCATATAGGCTCTTACAATTTGCCAACCTATATATTGCCCTAAACGTCCAGGAGAATCGGCATCAATCTCTTCCAAATAAAATTTAGAAAATGGCGCAGGATTTATAAAACGTCCTGGTAATTTAGAATCTGTACTAAATAGAAACTCCTGTTCTACAAAAAAACTCCAAATATTACTTTCGTTTGCTATAGCCCAATCTAATTGCTCTTGCGAATACCCAATACGCTCTGCTTCCGTTTTAAACGGAATAACAACATCTTTAAAGTATAGCTGTTTTCCAAAATAAATCATTTCATCTAACAAGGTTTTCTTTTGTTGCTGATAAATGTATTTCTTGGCATATTCGCCTGCCAAATCAACAACTAACTGTTCTTTTGTTAAATTCTGCGTTATAAACTTTTGAATATTCCCGTAAAACTCATGATTACTTCCCAAATAATTATCTAAAGCTATTAGAGAAATTGTATCTGTAACAATTACCTTATCTCTATAATTTACATCATTTGTTACAGTTATAACTCTTGGTGGATTAAACTCTGAAAAATAATACTTTAAATGATTGAATAAGGATTCTATTTCGTTTTCAGCAATATCAAAATTCATGAATGCTTTATCTACCTCGGCATACAATTGCTTTTGTAATGTATCTTCCTTTTTCGCTATCCAAATAGAGTCGTCATATTTTTTAGAAAACATAAACGGATATGCCTGTTTTAGTTTAGGTAAATCTTTAGCAGCTACTTCAGCAAACAATTTATCAAAACGCTCTATATGTATATCAATATTAATATTTGCAATTTCTTTTTCAAGCTGATTTTCCTTTTTACAAGATATTGTAATAGCCAAAATCATTAAAAGTATTAATGTGTTCTTCATATAAAACTTAAACGACATAAATTTTTATTAATTGGGTGATTACTCTATTTTTGTTTGCAAAGGTACTATTCTTAGATTTAAATTCTTTTAATATGCAAACAGAAAAAGTTGTAGATTTTATTGTTAATTGGCTAAAAGACTATGCTACAAATGCAGGCGTAAATGGTTTTGTAGTAGGTATATCTGGAGGAATAGATTCTGCCGTAACCTCTACTTTATGTGCAAAAACAGGTTTAAATGTTTTGTGCATTGAAATGCCTATTCATCAAGCTGAAAGTCATGTAAGTAGAGCCCATGAGCATATTGCATTATTAAAAAGTAGGTATGAAAATGTTGACGATACAAGAACCGATTTAACACCTGTTTTTGAAGAATTTAAAACGGAAGTGTTTTTTGATGGCGATCAAGCCACCATTGATATGGCTTTAGCAAATACTAGAGCTCGTTTACGAATGACGACCCTTTATTATTACGCTGGTTTATACAAACTATTAGTTGCTGGAACTGGCAATAAGGTAGAAGATTTTGGTGTTGGTTTTTACACAAAATATGGCGACGGTGGTGTCGATTTAAGTCCGATTGCAGATTTAGTAAAATCGCAAGTTTATAAATTAGGCGAGTATTTAACAGTACCAAAATCTATTATGAAAGCTGCTCCAAGCGACGGTCTTTTTGGTGATACACGAAGTGATGAAGACCAAATAGGAGCCTCATATCCAGAACTAGAATGGGCGATGACAATGGATGAAAATGGCAAAACTCCTGAAGATTTTTCGGGTAGAAAAAAAGAGGTTTTCAAAATATATAAACGGTTTAATAATGCCAATAAACACAAAATGATTCCTATCCCTATTTGCGAAATTCCCACAAATTTGATATAAACATTGTAGAATACGTAAATTTTTCTTACTTTTGCTAGATTAGCTTAATCTCTCAACTTATAGTTATTCTCTCAAAATAACTATTTTAAAAAAAGCTTAAATTATGATTAAATTATTAATAGCAGACAATCATCCTATTATTAGGAAAGGGCTCGATTTATTATTTTCAGCATCTTCAAATATTGAAATTGTTGGAAGCGTAGATAATGGTGAATCCATTTTAGAGTTCATTAAAAAAAATCCTGTAGACATTATTCTTACAGAGGCCGATCTTCCCAAACTTAATGGGTTAACAGTATTAAGGTATTTAAAAAATGATTACCCTAATATTAAAACCATTATTTTTAGTGGGCAACCAGAAGAAGTATACGCCATTAACGCCATTAAAGCTGGTGCTTCTGGTTATGTTTCAAAATCTGTAAATATTATTACTATTAATGAAGCCATATTAAGGGTTCATGAAGGCGGTATTTATTTAAGTGATGCACTAACAAAACAACTAGCTTTAGGAAAAAAGGTAAACACAACCGGAACCTTTTACAAAAAGCTTTCTACTAGAGAAGCTGAAGTTTTAAAACTTTTAACTATTGGTAGAAAGAACAAAGAAATTTCTAAAGAACTAGACATTAACGAGAAAACCGTAAGTACGTATAAAGCGCGTTTAATGCGAAAACTAAAAGTTACCAATTTGGTAGATTTAGTTAATCAAGCAAAGCTTAATACAGAATCATAATACCCGATTCAACTTTCTCGAAAGTAACATTTTCAATCCAGAGTAATCCTTAACTTCTTCTAGAATACTTCTATTAGTTTCGGTATTGCTCTGTATTGTTTTTTGTTGAAATTCTTTTACTTTTTGCTCAATTAAAAAACAACGAAGGCTTAAAATTGTTTCGCTTACTAATTGAGCGACACTATTATTTTTTTCTTTCGGAAATATATTCATACGGTTCCAATCGTCTAACGTATAGCGTTCATCTTCCATTAAAATAGTTGTAATCTCGTTAGACATATTAGCATCTACCGAATTTATAAACGTTTTAAGTTCAAAATTTGGGTCTTGGTTTAAAGTGTCAATAATGATGTAGTACAACGTTTTAAACTGCTCATTAGAAAATTCCATTTCATCATCTTGCAAGTCTAAAAACACTTTTTCAAATACTTTGGCTTGATGAATTACTGGTTCTAAAATAAGCTCACCTTTATCGTTTTCTTTTAAAATTAAATCTTCAAAATCTTCAGTTTTATTACCATAAAGTAACAATACTTCAATAATTTTCCGTTCTAGCACATACTGTATATCAACTTTTTTTACAGGCTGTTGATGCTTAATAACTTCAAATGTTTTTTGTTCTTTTTTAAACTGTTTATTTTCTTCTTGAAGTTCTTTTTTATTTATTTGAGCCAAGGTACTAAACAGAACTTCTTCACTTATATCCATAATTCGAGCGCACTCCTGAACATAAATTTCTTTTTTAATACGATCTGGAATTTTAGAAATACTATTTACAATATCTCTAACAGTATCGGCCTTTTTAATAGGGTCGTTTTTAGATTCTTCAAATAGTATTGATGCTTTAAACTGAATAAAATCTTTTGCATTTTCTTCTAAATACAAGCTTAATTCTTCAAGCGTATTTTTTTTAGAAAAGCTATCGGGGTCTTCACCTTCAGGAAAAGTGCAAACTTTAACATTCATGCCTTGTTCTAAAATTAAATCGATACCCCGCAAGGAGGCTCTTAACCCCGCTGCATCACCATCAAAAAGTACGGTAATATTTTTGGTGAGCCTATTTATTAATCTAATTTGATCTGATGTTAATGCCGTACCTGAAGAAGACACCACATTTTTAATTCCTGTTTGATGAAACTGAATAACGTCTGTATAGCCTTCAACTAAATAACAATTATCTTCTTTAGCAATACTTTGTTTTGCATGATAAATACCATATAGAACTTTGCTTTTATAATATATATCGCTCTCTGGTGAGTTAAGGTATTTAGCTGCTTTTTTATCGGTAATTAAAATACGACCACCAAACCCTAAAACACGACCGCTCATACTTTTTATAGGAAACATAACGCGCCCTTTAAAACGATCGAATCGTTTAGATTCCTTAACAATTGTGAGTCCTGTTTTTTCTAAAAAATCAATATTGTAACCTTGTTTTAAAGCTTCACCTGTAAAAGCTTGCCATTCATCTAACGAATAACCTAAATCAAATTTCTTGATGGTTTCTTCTGTAAAACCACGCTCTTTAAAATAACTTAATCCTATTGATTTTCCTTGATCGGTTTTATGAAGTACTTTTTGAAAATAGCTATTTGCAAACTCGCTTACTAAATATAAGCTCTCACGTTCACTTGCTTTTTCCTTTTGTTCGTTACTTTGATCGGTTTCTTCAATTTCAATATTATATTTTTTAGCTAAATATTTAATAGCTTCAGGATAGGTAAAATGCTCATGTTCCATTAAAAAGGATACTGCTGTCCCGCCTTTACCAGTCGAAAAGTCTTTCCAAATTTGTTTAACTGGAGACACCATAAAACTGGGCGAACGCTCATCACTAAACGGACTCAATCCTTTAAAGTTACTCCCCGCTTTTTTTAACTGAACAAAATCGCCAATAACCTCCTCTACACGGGTGGTTTCAAATACTTGATCTATGGAAGATGGTGAAATCAATGTGAAAATTTATACTAAATATAAGTTTAATACAAATGTAACACAAACTAATAAAAAAAGAGGCTTCAAAACAAAGCCTCTTTTAAATACTGTTTTGTTATTGATTAATCTACATCAAATCGTACACCTATAGAAATATTATTTTGATCTACAATTTGATTTTTAAAAATTGCTGATAAATCGTATTTTACGTATAATGCAGTATCTCCAAAACCTATATACCCACTTAATCCATATACAAAATCATTGGTATTATAATTTCTTCGTATTTTTTGCTTTACATTATTACCATTATCACTATAGCGTAGTTTTTGTTGAGTTCCAATATTAACTCCAGCATATCCTCCAATACCAATTTTAAATTGCTTATTATTTATATATCTAATACGGTTATCTTTTCTATCCATTTTTTTTAGAGTTCCAAATTCTAAATGCGCTGGAAAGACTAAATTAGTAACTCTAAATTCTGATTTTTTTAAACTAGTTGAAAAATTATCCAAAGATGTAAGATTACTATTTTGAACAAAATACAAATCCTCTTTAGGGTTAAGTTTATTCCATTGAAATGAAAAACCATATTTAAATCTCCAAAATCGTGATTCTTTAAATAGTCTTGTTTTCCAATTCCAACCTAATTCTATAAAACCTGAGCCTCCTTTTTTATATGGTGAATCATTAAAACTTTCCCCTTCTATAATAGCATTATTAAAACCGATAGCAAATAGCAAATCATTAGATGTACGAACATCGTCTTTGGGCACTCTTTTATTTCCTTTGATACTAAAGGATCTATTGCTTATCATTAATCCAATTCTGTTTTCCTTCTCAATATCTTGATTTTTTAGGTAAGCATTCCTTCTATAAAGTGAAATTTGATTATCAACAATAGCAACTCTATTTTCAATATTTAAAGTACGTTTTCTAGCAACTTCTTTTTTTAATACCTCTGCTTCATTATTTGTAATCTCTCCTTTATCTAAACGTTGATTAATTTTTTCAACTTCTTTCTTTAAAAAATTACGTTCTTGCTTTTTTATAGTTTCCTTAAACACTTTTAGTGCTTCAATTCTTTCATGATTATTTGGTTTTTGAATTGTGTCTTGTGCATTGATAGATTGCACATGAAAACATAGTACTATAAGTACTAAATACTTAGTAATATTTTGCATAACTGTTCGTTTTTTAATGCCAAATTATTCCAGCATATGTTAATGATTAATTGATTGAATTATTGTTAATGATTCTATTTTTGTTACTATTTTTTGAGATTCTTGTCTTAGCAAAAATGACAATTAATCGTTACGTTGGGCAACTGCAGTTTTTACCGTATTGTAACTTGCTTTTAAGGTTTCGAAAACTTTGCTCCTAAATGATTGATCTAAATCGGCTTCAACGTCTTGAAGTAGTAAATCAGCATCAACCATTTTAGTATTGTCATTATATAATTTATTTAAAGTAATTTCTTTTTGTGCTTCTAATAGCAACATATCAATTTCTTCATCTGTAACCTCTGTATTGTAATCTTTTAACTTTTTAATTTCCGCTACAACATGCTGTATAGTTTCTTCTTCAAAAGTTAATTTTTCTGAGGTTACTACAGCAGGTATATTGGTTACAATTTTTGGTTCTGAAACCCCATTGTTTTTTATTTTCCCTTTACCTTTTGCAACTATATCCTCCTTAACTATTGCATTTGTTTTTTCGCTTTTTTTAAGCAAAAGTTCATCAAATCGTTTAATGTCTTCAATATTATTAATGGTATCTTCATTAGCAATTGAAGCCTTATTCTCTTTTATAATCGTTTCAATTCCTGGTGTGTCTACTACTTGCGGCATTACCTTTTCGGTTGACTTATCATTTAAAAATTGAGATACTACAAACAAAACACCAACTATACTCGCTGCTAAACCCATCCACCAAATTGGCTTATTATTACTTTTCTTTTCTTGTCCCTCTAAACGTTTTGAAAGTTTATTCCAAGCCTCCTTCGAAGGCTTTAACTTACGCTTATTGAGCTTATCTTTTACGTTTTCTTCAAATTTAATTGGTTCCATAACTCATTTTATTAATATGGTTAATTTGTTGCTGAAGCAATTTTCTAGCCTTAAATAACTGCGATTTAGAAGTACCTTCACTTATATTGAGCATTTTAGCAATTTCATTATGTTTATATCCTTCTATGGCATACATAACAAACACCATTTTATATCCTTCAGGTAATCCGTCTATTAATTGCTGTATTTCAGCAACTTCCATATCTGTTTTAATATTGTTGGTATAGCCTTTTTTTATATCAATATCTTCTATTACAAATTCAATTTGCTTTTTCTGACGTAAAAATGAAATAGACGACCTAACCATAATGCTTCTAATCCAGCCTTCGAAACTGCCATCTCCTTTATAACTTTTTAAATTAGAAAACACTTTAAAAAAACCATTTAGCATAGCTTCTTCCGCATCCTGCAAATCTTTAATATAGTATCTACAAACACTTAACATTTTTGGAGCATGCAACTCAAATAATGCGTGTTGTGCATCACGATTATTTTTAACTGCTCTTTTAATAAGTGCAGCTTCGTTTTTATGGAGTTGAATAACTTTCAAAAATGGGTTCATTTTTAGCTTCTATTTATAAAGACGCAAATTTTGTGCAAAAGGTTGCCTAGAAGCTAAAGTAATTTTTAATACATGTAAATTAAATGAATCTTCTTAATCCATTTTTAGGTTAAAATTTAAAGTTTAAGAGAGAAAATAATTAAAATTCATAAAATCCGATAAAAAACACATTAACTCGTTTAAACAACTGAAGTGTTTTATAAGAAAATATTAACTAGAACTTAAAAAGTATTTTATAAGAAATATACCTTGTTTCATCGAAAAAAATAGAAAGCCCCTAAAATTCTCTTTAATTTTATATTGCTATTAATTAATTTGAAAAACAAAATGAAAAACAAACACTTTTTTTGCAAAACAATTAGTTTAATTGTTGTTGTATTGGCCTTGACATTTTCTAACAATGTAAATGCAACTCCTACAAATTCAATTTTACTTTCTTCAGATACAGTTACGCTTTCTACTAGTTCGATAGCATTAACTGGAAGTGGATGGTGGACTAGTGGATGGTGGAGTAAAAGTAAGTGTAAGAGATGTCACAGAAAACATAGAGGAAGTTGTAAAAACAACAATGATAGTGATAATAAATGTCGTAAATGTCATAGAAAACATCGTTATGGTAGTAAATGTGGCAAAAAACCACCTACAGATTCTATCCCATTAGATGGCGGTCTTAGTATTCTAGCATTAGGTGCAGCAGCTTTTGGAATTAGAAAATTACGAGGAAAAAAGAATAATAAAAGTTAAAACTTTTAAAAAATAAATCCTTTATAAATAAGAGACTGTCTTAAAAGGCAGTCTTTTTTTGTGAATTTTTAAAATAAATGTAAAAATAGAAATTATTGCTATAGCTCATAACCTAAAAAAGTACTATTTACTAATTATAGATCAACAGAATTACATAAAAAATCGTCTAAAAAAACTTTTAAACAACCTTTATTTTTTTTATACATGTTCAATTTAGAATTCTTATTTCTCTAGGAAAATTTACACAATTATAATATACTTATGAAGAAATTTCTAAAGTAAATTAAATAGAAAGTATTAATAACTCTTATAAAACGAGCTTAGTAAAATAATTATTTCTTCCTATCAATAACATAATTCACCATAAGGTGTAATGAATTTTTATAGTCTGATTCTGGGTAAGTTTCTAAAATTTGTATAGCTTCAGTTTGAAATGTTTTCATTTTTTTAATAGCATAGTCTAAACCACCATTATTTTTCACAAAAGCGATAACTTCTTTAACACATTTGCTGTCTTTATTATGATTTTTAATAGAATTAATCAACCAGTTTTTATCCTTTTTTGAAGCCTGATTTAACACATAAATTAATGGCAGAGTCATTTTTTGCTCTTTAATATCGATACCTGTTGGTTTTCCTATTTTAGCATCACCGTAATCGAATAAATCGTCTTTAATTTGAAACGCCATTCCAATAAGTTCTCCAAATTTACGCATAGATTCTACATGCAGTGATTCTGGCTTTACCGATGCTGCTCCTAAACTACAGCAGGCTGCAATTAGGGTTGCTGTTTTTTGGCGAATAATTTCGTAGTATACGTCTTCTGTAATATCTAGTTTTCTGGCTTTTTCAATTTGTAGCAATTCACCTTCACTCATTTCGCGTACTGCGATAGATATAATTTTAAGTAAATCGAAATCATTATTATCAATTGATAGTAACAAACCTTTAGACAATAAATAATCACCAATTAAAACAGCTATTTTATTTTTCCAAAGGGCATTTACAGAAAAGAATCCTCGACGCCTATTACTATCGTCTACAACATCATCATGTACTAGTGTTGCTGTATGAATAAGTTCTATTACTGAGGCTCCTCTATAGGTACGTTCGCTAACCTCTCCATTTGACACCATTTTAGACACCAAAAACACAAACATGGGACGCATTTGCTTCCCTTTTCGGTTAACAATATAATGTGTGATTCTATTTAGTAAAGCCACCTTACTAGACATAGATAATTGGAACTTTTGTTCGAAAAGATCCATTTCGTAAGCGATGGGTTGTTTTATTTGTTCTACTATTTTCATTCCAGCACCAAATATACTATTTCAAATGAAATTATAGTAGACATATTAAAGAGATTACCACCTCTGCGTGAATAACAAATTACACTTATTTTTTATTTGCTAATTGTCCACAGGCAGCATCAATATCTTTACCTCTACTTCTGCGCACATTAACAACAATTTTATTTTTCTCTAAGATGCTTATGTAGTTTTCTAAAGCTTCATTTGTTGCTTGTTGAAACTCGCCATCGTCAATAGGATTATATTCAATAATATTAACTTTGCAAGGTACATATTTGCAAAACTTAACAAAGGCATCAATATCTTTTTGTGTATCGTTTATACCATTCCAAACTACATATTCGTAACTAATTTTCCGCTTAGTTTTAGTGTACCAATACTCTAAAGCTTCTTTTAAATCTTTTAACGGAAAGGTTTCGTTAAATGGCATAATGGTAGTACGAACCTCATCAATTGCCGAGTGTAACGATACTGCTAAATTAAACTTAACAGCGTCATCTGCCATTTTTTTTATCATTTTTGGGACACCAGAAGTGGATACCGTTATACGCTTTGGCGACATTCCCAAACCTTCGGTGGAAGTAATTTTATCAATAGCTTTAATAACATTATTATAGTTCATAAGTGGTTCGCCCATACCCATAAACACAATGTTACTTAATGGACGATTATGATACAGCCTACTTTCATTATCGATAACGACTACCTGATCGTAAATTTCGTCTGGATTTAAGTTTCGCATACGCTTTAATCGTGCGGTTGCGCAAAATTTACAATCTAAACTGCAACCAACTTGACTTGATACGCAAGCTGTTGTTCGGGTTGCGGTTGGGATTAACACCGACTCTACAATTAAACCATCGTGCAACTGTACTGCATTTTTAATAGTACCATCGCTACTGCGTTGCATGGTATCTACTTTTATATGGTTGATAACAAAGTTATCTTCGAGCATTTGACGTGTTTCTTTTGAAACATTAGTCATTCCCTCAAAAGTATGTGCTGATTTTTGCCAAAGCCATTCGTAAACTTGATTACCTCGAAAAGCTTTATCTCCCTGCTTTACAAAGAAATCTCTAAGCTGCTCTTTAGTTAATGCACGTATGTCTTTTTTCTTGATTTCCATCTGGTTGCAAAAATAGTGAAAAGGAATTTTGATTGACGAATTACAATTAACGATTTTTAATTGGTTGTTAGGGTTTTGCATTAGGGATTGCAGCGGCATCCTTTTTATTTGAGCATTGAACGTAGGCGAAATGAACACATAACACCATGTCTCATCTGAAATAATCGTAATAAATCACCCTTTTTCTCTTTATAGAAAAAAATCATCAATTTATTTTACAATAATTTCAAACAAAAA
The DNA here is from genome assembly GCA_947487155.1 of uncultured Flaviramulus sp. Lineage (GTDB taxonomy): Bacteria > Bacteroidota > Bacteroidia > Flavobacteriales > Flavobacteriaceae > CANLXL01. The sequence continues at coordinate 7,625 of CANKVS010000046.1, read as the reverse complement.
ATGGTATAAAAAGATATAGCGGAAAGCCCGACCCTTTTGAGGAATGCCCAATAAAAAAAGCCTCTTAAAAAAGAGGCTTCATATATGCTTTTAATTAAATAATTAACATGGCATCGCCATAGCTATAAAATTTGTATTTTTCTTTTACGGCTTCTTCGTACGCTCTCAATATAAAATCGTGACCAGCAAATGCTGAGGCCATCATTAATAGAGTTGATTTTGGTGTATGAAAGTTAGTTATCATACAGTTTGCAATACTAAAATCGTAAGGTGGAAAAATAAATTTATTGGTCCATCCATCAATTTCGTTTAACTTTCCATTTGAAGACACAGCACTTTCAATAGCTCTCATCGCCGTTGTACCCACAGCACAAACACGCTTTTTATTCTGTAAAGCAGTATTTACAATATCGACTGCTTTTTCATCAATTTTTAACTCTTCGCTATCCATTTTATGTTTAGAAAGGTCTTCAACTTCAACAGGATTAAAGGTTCCTAAACCAACATGCAAGGTAACTTCGGCAAAATTAACACCTTTAATTTCTAAACGTTTTAATAGGTGTCTAGAAAAATGAAGTCCAGCAGTTGGAGCTGCCACAGCACCTTCATTTTTAGCAAAAATAGTTTGGTAACGTGCTTCATCTTCGGGCTCGACATCTCTTTTTATATATTTTGGTAGTGGTGTTTCTCCTAATTCATTTAATTTATTTCTAAATTCAGAATAAGACCCATCATATAAAAAACGTAAGGTACGCCCTCTAGATGTTGTATTATCTATAACCTCGGCAACTAAAGTATCATCGTCACCAAAATATAATTTATTTCCTATTCTTATTTTACGAGCTGGATCAACTAAAACATCCCATAGGCGTTGTTCTTCATTTAACTCTCTTAATAAAAATACTTCTATTCTTGCTCCTGTTTTTTCTTTATTCCCATATAATCTGGCAGGAAACACTTTGGTATCGTTAAGAATCATAACATCATCTTCATCGAAATATTCGATAAGATCTTTAAACATTTTGTGCTCAATAGTTTGTTCTTTTCTATTCAAAACCATTAAGCGAGACTCGTCTCTATTTTCAGCAGGGTATTCTGCTAGTAATTCTTCTGGTAAATTGAAGCCAAAATGTGATAATTTCATATAAGATATGTTTAGTATTTATTTTTTGGAAAGCTGCAAATATACAATCTGCAAGTAGGCCTTGTCAAGTATTTAAGTGATTATTATTCAGATATTCTAAATCCTAAAGTTTTTAAATCGTTCCAAAAGGTTGGATACGATTTTGAAACTACTCCAGCGTCCTCAATAATAAGCGATGTTTTTAATGCTAATGGTGCAAAAGCCATTGCCATTCTATGATCGTGATATGTGCCAATTGAAACCATATCTTTAATGGATTGAGATGGGTGTAAATACAGCGAATCGTTTGTAACATCTACTTGTCCGTCTAATTTTTCAATTTCTGTTTTTAACGCTACTAATCTATCTGTTTCTTTAATTTTTAGTGTATGTAGCCCTTTTAAATTGCACGAAATACCTAAAGCAAAACAGGTTACAGCTATGGTTTGAGCAATATCTGGTGCATTTACCAAATTGAAGGTTTTTGGGTTTTGATTTCCAGTTGTCTTCTTTAAAACAATACTGTGTTTTAAAAATGTAGTTTCAACTCCAAATTCTTTATAAATTTCGACTAAAGCGGAATCTCCTTGTAGCGAGTTTTCTTTATAAGACGTTAAGGTTATTTCTGTTCCTATTTCGCTTATGGCAACAATACTAAAATAATAGGATGCCGAAGACCAATCTGACTCTACTGTTAAAGTTTTAGGTTTTGGTTTTTGGTTTTTTGGTTTTACTATAATTGTATTATTTACAAAAGAAGATGCTACACCAATTTCATCTAATAAACTCAATGTCATTTTAATATATGGCACAGAGGTAATCTCTCCTTCTAAAGTAAGTTCTATACCATTTTCAAGTTTTGAAGCGATTAATAGTAATGCCGAAATGTATTGACTACTTACATTTGCTTTTAAATTGACTTTGTTTTTTGCTAATTTTTTGCCTTTTATTTTTATAGGTGGAAACCCCTCGTTTTCAACATAACTAATATTAGCTCCTAAATCTTGAAGTGCTTCAACTAGAATTTTAATTGGGCGTTCTTTCATGCGCTTAGATCCTGTAAGCGTTACTTCTCTTCCTTCTTGAACCGCAAAAAAAGCTGTTAAAAATCGCATTGCAGTTCCGGCGTGATGAATATCGACAATATTTGAAGATGATGCTAAAGCTTTAGTCATAAGTTTACTATCATCAGAGTTAGAAACATTTTCTAAACTTAATTCTGGGTATAAAGCTTTTAGCAATAACAATCTGTTAGATTCACTTTTAGAACCTGTAATTTTAATTGATGATTGTTTGGCTATCGTAGATTTTTGAAGTGTAAAATGCATATTCTTATTAGTTTCTTATCTAAAGAAGCTGCAAATTTACTTTAATTTTTCGTTATTATGGTGTCTATCGTGGTCGCGTTTTGCTTTCTTGTCCATTCTTTTATCGAACGCGTTTTGCAAATCGACTCCAGTTTGGTTTGCTAAACATAAAACTACAAATAATACATCGGCAAGTTCTTCACCTAAATCTTTATTTTTATCACTTTCTTTTTCGCTTTGTTCGCCATAGCGTCGCGCTATAATTCGTGCCACTTCCCCCACTTCTTCAGTAAGTTGCGCCATATTGGTAAGTTCGTTAAAATAACGTACACCATGTTCGTTAATCCAATTGTCTACTATTTTTTGGGCATTTTTTATATTCATATTATGTCTTTGTTAATACTATTTGTTCGTTTTCTTTTTCTATCATTTGTTTAAAACATATTGTAATAACCTTGTACTAATACTGTAAAAGAAATAGATAAACTTAGTAAAATTACGACTTTACTCATTTAATTTTATTTTTTAATTAATGCTACTTTTGAATTGTCTTGTTTTGCTACGTCTTTATAAAAATTTCTAAAATCGCTATAATCTTCTTTCGGGAATTCCCCATCATTTATAACAAATTCTCTTTTATAAATTAATGTATTTTCGTCTTTTGCAATAACTTCGGAAACATAACTGCCAAATTTATTTTCAATAGTTTTCTTTTGGGGTAATGATTCTACTTTATAATTTGATGGTAATGTAATCTCAACCTCATCTATATCTTTAAACCCTCTCTTGATTTTAAGAGGTAATGTTCTGTTTCTATAGCGATCTGGCACATACGTATTTCTGTTTAAAGCATTAACCGTTAGCAACATTCTATTTGCTACTATTTTTGGGTAATTAGTAGCTTTAAAACTTAATATTTCTTTAAAGTTTACATTATTCTTGTTATTATCAATAGTCATTTTATCAATAACTAAGTTGTTAATATAGTTCCACCGTTCTTCTTTATAATATTCATCTAAATCTCTCTCTGTTTTACTCTCTAACCCATATTTATCATCATATTGAATTCCTTTTGAAACAACATGTAAATCAACATTTATCTCTCCTTCATTTGAAACTGAATAATTACCAATAATTGTTTGTGTATTCTCTTCGGTATTATATTTTTTGGTATGCATTATTTCTCCTCCTTCTGGTGTAATTACAAGTACATCTCTATCATCGGTAAAATCACCAATAAAACCAAAAGGCAATTTTTGACTAGTACATTCTAACCAAATATTTTCGTCGTTATCTGATGGAATATTTAAGATAACATGATTACCTTGAATCGATGTAAAATCTTCTTCAATATTTTTTTGTGAAGAACCCGCATAAACAACTGTATAATTAGATTTTACCCCTGCAGCTTTTAACAAGGACATGGTATAATTGGTTAAGGCCTTACAATCTCCATAACCAAGTTTATCAACTTCTGAAGCATTATAGGGTTTCCACCCTCCTATACCAACTTGAACACTTATATATCGTGTTTTATTTTGTACATAGTCATAAATTTTTTTTGCTTTATCAACACTGTTAGTCTCATCTTTTACTAAATCTTTAATCATATTTATGGTACTAATAGGCAAATCGTAAGTGTCTTTTATTAAATCATGATACATCCATTTACCAAAATCAGTCCAATCTTCAACTTCAGAGTTAACACCTTCTAATGAGAATTGTTTTGAAGCAAACATAACTTTTGGCACAAAGGCTGTAAATGCGGGACTATGATCTTCAGGTTTAATCGCTTCTAAATTAGTAGCCTTATAACATATTTTACCCAATGTCTCTTCTTTTTCTAAATTAGTACGATTAAAGTTTTTTTCTTTTTTTCTAATTGTAATTGTTTCAGGAAAATTTATAGTGTGTGTGCTATTTTCGACACTTACAAAATATTCATTCACTGGTGTAAATGATGGAATAAAAGCAGTATTTCCAGAAATTGTTTCGTAGGTAAACTCAATAGTATAAGGATATTTAATTGGTGTATATTCTAAAAATTTAACTCTAGAATCCGAATACAAAGTCCCTCCAGATACCTCACTAACATCTTTAAAATCGTTCTTTTTTACTTTTTTTATCTCCTTACCAAAAGCATCAAATACTAATACTTGTAGTGATTTTATTTTCACATTATCATCATAATGTACATAAGCGTTTATATTATCGTTTCCTTTTTTATTTAAAACTGTAATGATACGCTTCTTAAAAACAGATAATTCACTAGAAGATTTTAACGACACAACAACATCATTTAGTCTTACAACCGCATTTGCATTTTTCCTAAGGTTATCTGAAATGGCTAAACTTGAATATAAATTATCTTGTGAAAAAACAGAAAAAGTTGTGAAAATTACTATAAAATTCATAATATACTTAACACTCATAAACTGTAGTTTGTGTTTTTTAATAATTTAGTTTTGAGAGACTTAAACCAAAATCCTCTTTTTTGAGGGAAAAATAATTTTAATAAAACCTTTTAGCTATTATTAGATCGTATTAAAAATCTTATACCAAATATAAGAAAACACGGAATAAAAACATATTTTAGTTCACTTAAAATAACTTGAACTCCCCATTCTGAAAAAAACTTTTCTATACCTATTGGTGAGACTTTTATGTTTCTAAAAGGAAAGAAAAAGCGATTGTTATTAAATGGAATTAAAAAACCTACACCTCGACCTCCAGATGTCATAGCATCTAATATACCATGAGACAAAGTCGATAAAAAAATAACTAAAAACCAAATGAGCTTATTCTTTTTTCCGAATAAAAACATTAAAATAAAAGCCCATACTATTGAAAATAAAATAGAGTGTGAAAAACCACGATGCCCCATGGGATGTTTGTAAGGAACCCCAAATTTAAATCCAATAACATCTAAATCGGGAAGGATTGTAGAAACAATTGCAGCAAACAGCAATAATTTAGTATTACGATTATCAATAACTTTAGCTAAAGTAAACCCTACAATACTATGCCCGAAAATTGATGCCAACTACGTTCTATTTTTAGAATCGATTATTATGGTTACTGGTCCGTCATTAAGTAACTCTACTTTCATATCTGCTCCAAACTGTCCTGTTTGTATTGTTTTTCCTAAATTGCTTTCTAGTTGATTTACAAATGCTTTATATAACGGAATAGCAACATCTGGTTTTGCTGCTTTAATGTAACTAGGTCGGTTTCCTTTTTTTGTTGACGCATGAAGTGTAAACTGACTAACAACAATCGCATCGCCTTTAGCATCAATAAGAGAGGTATTCATCACACCATTTTCATCACCAAAAATACGAAGGCTCGAAATTTTATTAGACAACCATTTAATATCATCATTGGTATCATCATCAACAATTCCTAAAAGAATTAGTATGCCGTTTGCTATAGAGGCTACTTTTTCATCTTTAATAGTTACACTTGCTTTTAAAACTCTTTGTATGACTACTTTCATAAGTCAATTATTCTTTTTCCCAATTATCAGTTCTGTAATGCTCGTCTTCGCCTTCTATAATTTGCAAGTAACTACGGTATCTCGAAAATTCAATATCGCCACTATCTAGTGCATTTTTTACAGCACATTTTGGTTCTTGAATATGCATGCAATTATTAAACTTGCAATCTTGCTTTAATGCAAAAAATTCTGGAAAATAATCGCCAACTTCTTCCTTATCCATATCTACAACTCCAAAACCTTTTATTCCTGGCGTATCTATAATTTTTGCACCAAAGCTTAAATCGAACATTTCCGCGAAAGTTGTGGTATGCTGCCCTTGCATATGTTGAGTAGAAATTTCTTTAGTTTTAATATTTAATGAAGGTTCTATAGCATTTACTAAAGTAGACTTCCCCACCCCAGAATGCCCCGAAAACACACTTACATTATCTCGCATTAGCGATTTTACTTTGTCTACATTTTTACCAGTTTTAGCAGAAACCCCAATGCACTCGTAGCCTATTTTTCTGTATACATGTGCTAAATATTTCACTTCTAAAAGTGTGTCTTCATTATAAACATCTATCTTATTAAAAAGCAAAATTGTTTTAATATCGTATGCTTTGGCGGTTACCAAAAACCGATCTATAAAACTAGTAAGTGTTGGCGGATTATTAATAGTAATCATTAAAAATACCTGATCTATATTTGCTGAAATAATATGCGTTTGCTTAGATAGATTAACCGATTTTCGAACAATATAATTGGTTCTATCATGAATGTTATGAATGACTCCAGATTCTTTATTATTATCTGTTTCTAACTCAAAATCTACTAGGTCGCCAACAGCAATAGGGTTGGTGCTTTTAATACCTTTTATACGAAATTTACCTTTTATACGGCATTCGTAAGCTTCACCTAATTCGGTCTTTACGGTATACCAACTACCTGTAGATTTATAAACGAGTCCTGTCATAATTATTTCAAAAGTAAAGCTAAAAAATATTTTTTTTGGTATAGATATTGTCTAATCTTGTTAATATTAATTTTAAACAAAAATCAACAACATGAAAAAATCACTTATTGTTTTAGCCATTTGCCTTTTTGCATTTATAGATGCTAGTGCTCAAGTAGAGTACAAAATTGTTACAAGTATTGAATCAATTGTACCAAACGGACTAGGGCGTTCAAGAATTATTAGTGCTAATGACACAAAAGATTATAAAGAATTTACTACAACACAAACCGAAGAAGATAATACCCGTAATAAATCTAAACGCGATGAAATTAGAGTTAAAGGTTTTGATGAAACAAAATTGTTAAATTTTTACAACTTAGGTGGTATTCGTTTTCAAAACATAGCTGCGAATGATGCATTAATTACATCAAAAATAAACACTATGATTGAAGAAGGCTGGGAATTAGCTTTTGTAAATAGTGCTGTTGAAAGTGAAAGTGGAAAAGGTGATGGTAAAGGAATTTTTATAACTCGTTATATTTTTAAAAGAAATAAACAATAGTATATTCTTATTTTATGAAGTCATTTAGACTTTTTCAATCAGCTAAAAAATGACTGATTTTGGCTATAATTCAAAAAGTCTAAATGACTTCTATAAAGCAAAAAATGCCTCTACAATTATGAGGCTACTGAAAAAGTAAGTCTCTTTTCAAAAAGAGAGCTTCATATAAGAGATTTCACGAGTTAATTTTGTGAAAT
>CANKVS010000045.1 GCA_947487155.1 uncultured Flaviramulus sp. | reverse complement strand
GTTGTGATTTGCGATGGAGATCCTAGCAAATCACAGCTATTTAGTTCTGCTTAGAACTCTTCCGAACACTTATGTTTTGAAAACCTTGCAGGTTTAGTCATAGAATTATATAAATTATAAATATTATTTAGTTTACTACCAATCTAAAGCCTTCGCCATGGATGTTAAGTATTTCAACCTTTTCATCTAATTTTAAATATTTACGTAATTTAGCAATATACACATCCATACTACGAGAGGTAAAGTAATTGTCGTCTCTCCAAATTTTAGTTAAAGCCAATTCACGAGGCATTAAATCGTTTTCGTGTAATGCTAATAAACGTAATAACTCATTTTCTTTTGGAGATAACTTAATAGGCTCACCTCCATTATAACGTAAAAATCGAAGTTTAGAATTAAGATCGAAACCTCCAATTTTAAACTCAAATTGCTTGCTATCTGAAATTGTTTCAGTTGCTTTACGCTGAATAATTGCTTTTATTTTCATAAGCAATACTTCACTATCAAAAGGCTTGTTTAAATAATCATCGGCACCTACTTTATAACCTTTTAAAACATCTTCTTTCATAGCCTTAGCAGTTAAGAAAACAATAGGGACATCGGTGTTTTTTTCACGAATTTCCTTAGCCAATGTAAAACCATCTTTATAAGGCATCATAACATCTAAGATGCATAAATCGTAATCGTCTTTCTTAAACTTCTCAAACCCTTCCATCCCGTTTTTGGCATGAACTACATCATAATCATTCATCATTAAATAATCTTTAAGAACGGTTCCAAAATTTGGATCGTCTTCAACTAATAAAATTTTCTTGTTTTGTACTTCCATTGTTATGTTATTATTGGAAGCTTTATTGTAAACGTGCTTCCGTTATTTTTTTCACTTTCTACCGATACATGACCTTGATGGTCATCAACTATCCGTTTTACATACGCTAAACCTAAACCATGTCCTTTAACGTTATGTATGTCTCCCATGGATTCTCTATAAAATTTTTCGAATACACGTTTAGTAGCTGCTTTACTCATTCCACTACCATGATCTTTTATTTTTAGTAAAATGTTGGTGCCAACATTTTCTGTATATACTTCTATTTTTGGGGCTTCTGGAGAATATTTAATGGCATTATCCAGAATATTTACTACAACATTGGTAAAATGCGTTTGGTTTGCTAAAACCACTGAAGAATCAGCATTTAGAAAGGTTTTTATGTAACCTTGTCTGTTTTCAACTATAAGTTCTACATGCGTAATAGCATCTTCAATTATGTCGTGTAAATTAACCCTATCCTTACTTATATTAAGCTCGTTTTTCTCAAGCTTTGAAATTCGTAATACATTTTCAACTTGTGCGTGCATACGTTTGTTCTCTTCTTTTATCATATTAAGATAACGCACCACTTTATCTTTATCTTCAATTATTTTTGGATTCTTTATAGTATCCAAGGCTAAATTTATAGTTGCAATAGGTGTTTTAAACTCATGAGTCATATTATTAATAAAGTCTGTTTTAATCTCAGAAATTTTTCTTTGCTTAACCAATTGAAATAAAGCACTTGAATAAGCAATTATAATTACTGAGGTAAAAACAATTGACAACAATATCATTCCTATCAGCGATGATAAAATAAACTTTCCATCCTCAGGGAAATTAACTAAAAGTTTATATATACTTTGATTGTTTTCATCATAAAAAATAGGAACATCAAATATAGATTTTGTATTATATTCGAATCCTTTACTTTGCAGTTTGGTTGCTAATCCATTGCTGTAAATAGCAAATTCATAATCTATATCTATACCATATTCATTAAGTTCCTTAGTTAATATTCTTTTTATTTCTTTTTCTGAAACACGATTATATATAGGTACTTTTTTTCGAATAGCTTTAACACTATTTTCAAAATTATTTATTTGCGCTTCTTGTATTGTCCCGCTTTTAGCAATGCTCATTATAGGACTTTGATTTATATTTAAATCTTTATCATCAATACTAGTATTTTCAAAAACTTCAATTTTTGAATTACCCGTAAAACTTTTAAAAACAATACTATCATCTAATTCTGCAATGTCAAAAATCGAAGGAGCTAATTTTAAATCTTGCTCTAAAATTCCGCTACTATAAATCATGGTTCTATCTCTGTCTTTCTGATATATAAATAGTTGAGATACAGCAGTTGAATCTCCTCTTTGTACACTATCTAACTCTTGATATCTTTTATAGTACTTATGAAATTCATTTTTTTCTATCGTATTAGACACATAACTTAAAGCACTCTTTACATTATACTTAAACCGATCTTTCTCATTTTCAACAGAATTATTGATATAATAAGCCTGTACAAATATTATTCCTATAAGCGATAAGCTCATTAAAACTACTAACAGGAAAAATACTTTTTTCTTCAAGTGCTTGTTTATTATTTAAAAGGTATGCTTCAACAGCGTTTTTTACAAATTGAAACATTTTAAATAATTATAATATTCAACTAAAAAAACCAGTTAGATGTTTCACCAATCAAAATTAACATTTTAACATTTAGTTTAGTTATCATTTAACCTTACATTAACACAAATGTTAAAATTTAAGATTTATTGTATGTTTTTCAATAATTTATTGTGAATATTAAGCACTTGATACTTAATATCAGTAATCTTTACATTATTTATAACAAAATGAGAACGTTTAATTTTGTCTTCGTCACTCCATTGATTCTTAATAATAGACTCTATTTTTTCTTTAGTAGTTTCGTCTCTTTTTAATAATCGTTTAATTCGTAACTCTTTTAGTGCTGTAACCGTAATTACATAATCGCAAAATTTATTGCCTCCATTTTCAAATAAAATGGCAACTTCTTTAATAACATACGGCGTTGTTTGTTTTAACGCCCATTTATTAAAGTGCTTAGCTACTCTTGGGTGAATTATAGCGTTCATTTTTTCTAACAATGTTGTATCATTAAAAATTTTATCTGCTATAAATGATTTGTTTAATGCATCATTAATATAGGCGTTCTCGCCAAACAACTGAATGAGTTTTCGTTTAATGATTTTAGATTTACACATTAATTTTTTCGCCTCATCATCGGCAATATAAACTGGAATACCTAGAGTTTTAAACTCTTTTGCTACTGTGGTTTTACCACTTCCTATGCCTCCTGTAAGACCTACTATTATCATTCAGATATTATAAATTCAATACGCTTTTGACTTATTTTTGCGTTTTTTACATCCTTAGGAAACGCGATTAATTCTGGAATTAAAAAAGAATTAGTATTAACCTTATTATAATCGCACTCTACTTTAAAGTCTTTACTTTCAATACTATTAAAATTACTTAAACTTACATAAAAAGAAACATTAATTTCTTTTGGAAAATAGTTAAGTTTTATTGAATTAGGTACATTTATTACCGAAATCGGAACTTTTAATGTGCCTTCTGTAAACTTTTCAACGGTCGCTTTTAAATTAACCTCGTAATTAGAAAACGTTATTCCCGAATTCTCTTTTGGCGGTTTCAGCTTAATATTTCCTAAAATATCTGTTCTAACATCTGTTAAAACAAGTGTGTCTGTTTCAATATTTATAATTTCAGAAACTACTGTTTTTGGTCCAATAACCTGAATAGAATCTGGTTCTAATTTAAAAGTACTCGAAACATCGTAACCTGTACTAAATTTAATGTCTGAATTAAGTATCACAGGTACTGTTTTAATTAAATTAACATCGTACTTAAATAATAAGGTACCTGGATTCATATTCAGCAACTGAACTTGCTTATCGAACTGAGTATTATTTAAATAAGCTCTAGACTTGCTCCATACAAAAACTGAGTCTCTCTTATAAACATCTTTATTAAAATCTACAGTAATTTCTGGCTCATTAAAATAATAATTCAACCATTTAAAACCATGTGTTTTTAGTGTAATATGCAATTGTGCGTTTGAGTCGTTTATAATAACATATTTTTGAGGCACATTAGTTTTTGCAATATTAAAAACTAATGTATTGGTGTAATACTTAGATAGTTTAGTGAATATTAAAATTATAAATGCAGACAGTAAAAATAAAATGAAGACATTTATTTTTCTGTTTTTTATTGAGGTTACAATTTCAGATTTTAATTTTTTTATCATTTCTGTTTAAAAAATAATTCTGGAAAATATGCTTCGGGATCTTTCCCTAAAATAGTAATAACAAAGGTAGATTTTAAAAACCCATAACCATAGCCACAAAACTGAATACCAATAGCCACAAGCGCAAAAAATGAAATACTAAGCTTTTTAGTAGCAAATAACGCTGTAAAAAAGGCTATTACAAAGTACAATATATAAGGCAGAAATACCCATTTTATATTAATAAAAAAAAGCGCAATCGCTACCAAAAAACCTAAGCAGAATAATGTAGGAAACCAGTAAGTCACTTTTTTTGTTGAAGGATGCCAAGTGTTTAAAATGGGTCTTACTAACCCAAATTTATTAACTTGCTTATAAAATTTAGACCAAGAAATACGGCGCTTATGATACACAAATGCTTCTGAAATAAGTTTTGTTTTAAACCCCAAATTCCATAACCTTATTGACAAATCTGGGTCTTCCCCTGGGTGAATTTGCCCAAACCCTTTTGATGCTATAAAAGCCGTTTTAGATATACCCATATTAAAACTACGGGGTTGAAAGGTATCCACACTTTTTTTATTGCCACGAATACCGCCAGTTGTAATAAACGAAGTCATTGAAAAATTAATAGCTTTTTGTAAATTGGTGAACGATTCGTGAGCAGCATCTGGTCCGCCAAAACAATCTACGTAACTTTTATTTAAGCTTTTTTCAACTTCATTTAAATAGTTTTCTGGTAAAATACAATCGGAATCTAAAATGATAAAATAATTTCCTTTAGCACAATGCATGCCATAATTTCGAGAATCTCCAGGGCCTGAATTTTCTTTAAAATAATAGGAAATATCCAGACTGTCTTTAAAATTATCTATCACTTTTTTTGAAGACACAGTAGAGCCATCTTCAACAATAACAATTTCAAATGCCATTTTAGTTTTTAAAGCTTCAAAACTTTGCAAAAGCTCTTGTATTTCGTCAGGGCGATTATAAACAGGAATGATAAAAGAAAACTGTAATTGCATATTTACTAACCCTTTGTTTTATTAACTTCAATAATATTTTATCTAAGAAACAAATTTAACTAAAAAAGCCACCTATAAAAAGATGGCTCATAATTCTATTTTAAAACTACTATTTTATTCTTCTCCCATAAACGTATCCATAACCGCTGTACTAACTCCCATATTACTAAAACCACCATCATGGAATAAGTTTTGTAACGTAACACGCTTAGTTAAATCGCTAAATAATGATACGGTGTAATTTGCACAGTCTAACGCAGTTGCATTACCTAGCGGAGACATTTTATCAGCATAAGCAATAAAGCCGTCAAAACCTTTTACACCGCTTCCTGCAGTTGTAGGTGTTGGTGATTGCGAAATGGTATTTACTCTTACATTTTTATCGCGCCCAAAGAAGTACCCAAAACTACGTGCAATACTTTCTAAATAAGCTTTATTATCTGCCATATCGTTATAATCTGGAAACACACGTTGCGCAGCCATATATGTAAGTGCAACAATGCTTCCCCATTCATTCATCGCATCAGCCTTATACAGTGTTTGCATTACTTTATGAAAAGACATTGCAGACACATCGGTTCCTTTTTGAGTCCAAGCATAGTTTTGGTCTGTATAATGCTTTCCTTTTCTAACATTTATAGACATTCCTATAGAGTGTAATACAAAATCTATTTTTCCACCAAGAATCTCCATAGATTGTTCTACTAAATTCTTCAAATCTTCTTCAGACGTTGCATCAGCAGGAATAATTTGAGATCCTGTTTTTTCAGCAAGTTCATTAATTTGTCCCATCCTCATAGCAACTGGCGCATTAGTTAAAACAAATTGTCCGCCTTCTTCATGAACGCGTTCTGCTGTTTTCCAAGCAATTGAATTTGAGTCTAATGCTCCAAAAATGATTCCTCTTTTACCTTTTAATAAATTGTAAGACATATTAGTTAGTTTATATGTTTTTAAAGTTGATTTGTATTTGTTACTAATTTGGGGTCAAATATAGTAATTAATTAAGCAATTCTTTAGCATGTGCAATCGCTGACGATGACATTTCTACACCACCCAACATTTGAGCAATTTCAACAATACGTTCATCATGATTTAATTTAACAAGATTGGTTTGGGTAACCTCATTTATATCTTCTTTATACACTTTAAAATGCGAATGCCCTTTGGCTGCAATTTGTGGCAAATGCGTAATAGAAAACACCTGCATTGTTTTACTCATTTGCAACATAATATCGCACATTTTGTTAGATATTTCGCCAGAAACGCCAGTATCAATCTCATCGAACATAATAGTTGGTAATTGAATATAATTAGACAATACCGATTTTATAGCAAGCATTATTCTTGATAATTCTCCACCAGAAGCTGCTTTTTTAAGGTCGTTAAAACTACCGCCTTTATTTGCCGAAAACAGAAAAGACAAATCATCCTGACCATTTACAAAAAACACATTTGAATACGTAACCTCTATATTAAACTGTGCATTTGGCATACCCAAACTATCCAAAATAGTTTCTAATTGTTTTTTTAACTGTGGAATAACCTCGTTACGGTTTTTATGTATTTTTTTAGAGATTACACGAAGTTGTTTTGCTTTTGCATCTATTTTTGATTGTTTTGCTTGAATCGTTTCATCCAAATTTTCAGTAATAGCTACTTTATCTTCTAATTCATTTTTAATTTGAATTAATTCTGAAACATCACTAGCTACATGCTTTTGCATTAAGTTATGTAGTGTTTTAAGCTTAGCATCGACTTCCTCTAACCTATTGGGGTTGGCTTCTAAATTTTCTTGTAGCACATCAACTTCTGAAAAAACATCGTCTAAATCTATTAAACTGCTATTAACTCTATTGAATAAATCTTCGTATTTGGTTGAAAATCCAACAAGGCTTTGAAGCTTATTTTTTAAGCTTGTAAGCGTTGTTATTAGTCCTATTTGTTCATCATTTAATAAGTGATAAGATTCGGAAAGTTTTTCCTTAATACCTTCAATATTATTTAAGGTTTCGTATTCTTCTTCAAGTGTTTGTTGCGCTCCTTCTATTAAATTCGCTTCAACCAATTCATTCAATAAAAACGAATTATAATCGTGTTCTTTAATCGCTTCAGCTTGAAAATCAACCAATTCTTCAAGTTCTTTTTGAAGTTTTTTATACGCTTTTAATTCTGAAATATAGCTTAATAATAATTCATCATTATTAGCTAATGCATCAATTATTTGAAACTGAAAATCGTTACTTGTAAGTTGCAACGTTTGATGCTGTGAGTGAATATCGATTAAACGCGCTCCCAAAACTTGCAAGCTATTTAAGGTTACTGGCGTATCGTTTATAAAAGCTCTAGATTTCCCTGATGGCAATATCTCTCGCCTAATAATGGTTTGTTTTTCATAATCAAGATCTTCGGCTTCAAAAAGCGCTTTTAAATTATAATTAGAAATATTAAAAACAGCTTCTATAATACATTTTTGAGTGTTAACTTTTAAACTACTTAAATCGGCACGTTTTCCTAAAATTAATGACAAACCTCCCAAAAGAATAGATTTTCCTGCACCAGTTTCGCCAGTAATTATAGAAAATCCATCATTAAAATCAACTTGAAGATTATCTATTAATGCGTAATTTTTTATTGAAAGCGATGTAAGCATATTTTAATTTGCAGGATTTAATTGCAATTGAT
Source organism: uncultured Flaviramulus sp. (assembly GCA_947487155.1). Classification (GTDB taxonomy): domain Bacteria; phylum Bacteroidota; class Bacteroidia; order Flavobacteriales; family Flavobacteriaceae; genus CANLXL01. The sequence goes on along the minus strand of CANKVS010000045.1, from coordinate 28,478 downwards.
TTTAATTTTTATGTTTGAAACAAATTTAAGATGTTCTAGATTTACTTTTTATTCATTGTTTATTATTTCTTATAAATGAATTCATTAATCATTCAATTTTAAGGGAATAATAAATTTTTAAAACAAAATAACCGTTTAGTAATTTTAGAATTTAATAGTACTCCATTTGCTAGAATGTGTAGGTGCTATTTTTTGAAGCGTTTCTTTAACATCAGCAATATTCACATTTGGTCCGCCACTAAAAATTTGTTCAATTTCATCTGCTTTAGCATCAAAAAAAGTACGCAGTAAAAACGAATTAGGTCTACGGCTATTCATAGCTTTAAATTGCTGTAAAGCAGCAGCTACTTGCTCTTTTCCTTTTTTAGCATCTTCACTCATTACATCCAAACCTTTTCTATGATAGCTATACATAACTGCTCTGTACTCTTTAAATGTAGGCGATAAAACATTATCTATTAGTGCGAATCTACTTTGTAAACCATCTTCTACTTTCCAGCCTTTAAAATTACCTTGCTGCGAATAATTTGCAATAGTTTGGGCTTGTTTATAATATATGTCGCCTCCGTTTCCTAAAAAAGAATCGGCATCTAAAGCAAAAATCATATAGATATGAAATGCTAAAACCGATACTAAATTAGATTCGTATTGACTAGGATTAAATATTAAATTCTGAAATTCTAAATACCTAAAAGTAAAGTCTCTATCGTTAAAATTATAAATAGGCGAACTAAAGGATGAACCAAAAATTGGTCTTGAAGATTGCACTTGAATTGATGCTTTAAAAGCGTCGCCATTTTGATCGGTAATACTAATAATCATACTACAAGCAATACGTTCTTGCGGTGCAAAAGTTTTATTTGTCCACTTTGTGTTATTTACAAACTCTTTTAATTGCTTTTCTAAAGTTTTATAAACTTGTAAATTTTCGTCGCCAGTTTGTTGTGCATTAACTACAACATCGCAATTTAGTTCTTGCGAAAAACCAACAAAACTTAAAAATAATATTAAAACAATTGTAATACTACGCATCAATATTTTTTACAATTTCATTTAATAAGTCTTTAGCAACATCGGTTTTAGACTTTAATTGAAATTCTGTTATTTGCTCTTTATTATCAATAAAGGTTACTTTATTTGTATCGCTTTTAAAACCCGCACCTTTATCATTTAACGAATTTAAAACAATTAAATTTAAATTCTTTCTTTTTAATTTCCCTTTTGCATTTTCTAATTCATCATTAGTTTCTAATGCAAAACCAACTAAATATTGGTGTTTTTTAATAGTACCCAAAGATGCTAAAATATCTTTTGTCTTTTCTAACTCTATGGTTAACGTTGATGCTGCCTTTTTTATTTTCTGATTAGCAATTTCTTTTGGTTTAAAATCGGCAACTGCCGCAGAAAGGATTCCAACATCAACATTTGCAAAATATTTATGAGCTTCGTCGTACATGTCTTGGGCACTAACAACAGGAATTACATGTATTAAACTATGTGTTGCTTTTTGATGAGTTGGTCCTGTAACTAAAATAACCTCGGCACCCAAGTTAGCTGATGCTTTAGCTATTTCAAACCCCATTTTACCACTAGAATGATTACCTATAAACCGAACCGGATCGATAGCCTCATAGGTAGGACCTGCGGTAATTAATACTTTTTTTCCTTTAAGAGGCAGTTTGTTTAATATATCTTTTTCAATAAAACTTACAATGTCTTCAGGTTCTGCCATCCTGCCTTCTCCAACTAGGCCACTTGCTAATTCTCCTGCTGTGGCTGGAATCATGGTATTCCCAAAATCGTTAAGTGCATCAAACGATTTTAAAGTAGATGGATGTTTGTACATATCCAAATCCATTGCTGGTGCAAAATACACTGGGCATTTAGCCGATAAGTATGTTGCTAATAATAAGTTATCGCAAACACCATTAGCCATTTTAGAAAGTGTATTGGCTGTTGCAGGTGCTACAACAAATAAATCTGCCCAAAGCCCTAAATCTACATGATTATTCCATACGGCATTATCGTCGTCTTCAGTTGTAAATGCAGAATAAACAGGGTGTTTTGATAAAGTTGATAGTGTTAATGGCGTTATAAAATCTTTTGCAGATGGTGTCATAACCACTTTTACGTGGGCGCCCGATTTTATAAATAACCTAACTAATGAAGCTGTTTTATAAGCGGCAATACCTGCGCTTATACCTAATAATACATTTTTGCCGTGTAATATACTCATAAAAAAATAGCTTTCAGAATTCTTGCTTTTTTACTTATCCTTTTACTTTATTAAAATTTACAACCATAACTTTAGTTTAACTGTGCTTAGCACGAGTATCTATGCTTGAAAATTTGTGCCTTGATAAAAAGAAAAAATAATTGCGCTAAATTTTCCCGAAAGCTATTTGTTATGTGCCATTGAAATTTTAAAAACTATTCCTGAGTATCTTCCTCAGTATTTCTAAAATAAATTTTATCTGTTAACCATTCTTGAACAGCTAACGAATGTGGTTTTGGTAATTTTTCATAAAATTTAGAAACCTCAATTTGCTCTTTATTTTCAAAGATTTCTTCAAGGCTATCGTTATAAGTTGCAAACTCTTCTAACTTATCGATAAGCTCTTTTTTAATCTCTGTGTTAATTTGTTCTGCACGTCTAGAAATTATTGAAATTGACTCGTAGATATTCTCTGTTGGTTCGTCAATTTGATTTCTATCGTACGTTACTGTATTAACGGGAGCATTGGTTTTTTTTAAATCCATTGTCATTGTTATTTAACTTTTATTGTCGTATTTTTTTAATTCTTCATCTAAAACTGTTGCCATGTTATCTGCAACTTGCACATGCTCAGAATCTGAAAACGCTTTTTTAAATGCGTTATAATATTCTTTAGCTTGATTTAAACGAATAAGTTTTATGTGTTCAATACCGTTTAAAGTATTTCTGTATTCTATACTATTCATAGCTAATTTATATGCAGAATCTAATCTGTAAAAAAAAGCTTTTTCGCGCAGATTGGAACCAGGAAAATCGAAAACAAAATTATCAAACGATTTTATTGATGCTGGATAATCAGATACATGATTGTACTGTTTTGCTATGCTATATGCTTTTTCTTCTAACTTAAATTCTAGCTCTTTAAAAAGTGCATTTGTTTCTTCAGCATATTTAGATTCTGGAAACAAATTAATAAATTCTTGAATTTTACCAATAGCCTCTTTAGTTTCAGTTTGGTCTTTAGTATAAACTGGAGATTGCATGTAATAGCTTTTCACACTAAAAAAAGCGGCTTCTTCTACTTTCTCACTTTTAGGGTAGCTTGCTACAAAACGCTCAAATTGATACCCCGAACTATAATATTCTTTTAACTTAAAAAATGTCATAGAATATAAATACATTAGCTTTTCAGCTTGAGGTTTGCCTCTATAGTTAGGTACTATTTGAGCAAAAAGTCTATTTGCTTTACCAAATTCACCTTCATCATACAAGCTTTCCGCCATTTTAAATTTTGGCGCAATCTCCTCAGCTTTCAACACTTTTTGGTATTCACTACAAGAACTTAAAATAGTGAACGTTAGTAATATGTAAAAAAGTTTTTTCATAGTTTTTAAACAGAATGCAAAATTAAGTTATTATTATGGATTTAAAAAATATAATTTTAATGCTAAAGTAATTGCTTAAACCTAGCTATAATAAGGTTTAAGTAATATTTAACATCCAATACTAATCAAACATTAAGATGCCACATACAAACCATTTCTTTTTCGTTTACTTTTCATTTAAAAACAAAAGCCTAGTATAGACCGTGGTTCTATTTTGAAGCTTAATTAGTCTAAAACTCGTTTACAAACACTTTTATTTTTTCTTTTAATCGATTAGATGCTGGTACAACTGGGAGTCTTACAGTATCTTGGCATAAGTTTAAAGCTTCAAAAACGGCTTTAATACCAGCTGGATTGTTTTCTTCAAAAATATAATCTACAACATCCATTAACTTATAATGTGTATTGTAAGCTTCTTTAGCTTCTCCTTTCAATCCTAAACGAATCATATTTGAAAATGCTTTTGGAAATGCTTGCCCTATTACTGAAATTACACCTGCACCTCCTGCTAGGGTAACGCCTAAGGCTAAATCGTCATCACCAGAAATTATTAAAAAATCTTCTGGTTTATTTTTTATGAGTTGTAAATACTGCGATGTTTTATTTCCAGCTTCTTTAATTGCTACAATGTTTTTAAAGTCTTTTGCTAACCTTAAAGTTGTTTCTGGCTCCATGTTTTTGGAAGTACGCCCTGGCACATTGTATAAAATAATATCAATTGGAGATACCTCAGAAATAGCCTTAAAATGCTGATAAACACCTTCTTGTGTTGGCTTGCTGTAATATGGAGAAACCGATAGGATAGCGTCTATACCACTTAAATCTGTAGATTTTATTTCTTCTATAGCTGCTGCTGTATTATTACCACCAATGCCCAATACTAATGGCACTCTACCCTTGTTAGTTTTTATAATAGTTTCTGTAATATCCTTCTTTTCTTGCTTAGTTACAGTAACACTTTCTCCTGTTGTACCAAGAATAACAAGGTAATCTGTTCCATTTTCTATATTGAAATTAACAATATTTGTTAATGCCTCATGGTCTACGCTCAAATCTGACTTAAATGGTGTAACCAAAGCAACTCCAGTCCCTAGAAACTTACTCTTCATTTTAAATTTTATTTAATATAGTTAAGTATTTATAAAGCTCTGCTTTAAATACGTTGAATTCTTTTAAATTAGTTTTTATAATTAAATCGTTAAGCCTTTCATCTGTTTGCAAAATACCAACTTTAAATTGTGCTTTCGACAAGGCTGTTAACAGTTTTAATTCTAGTTGTTCATTAGTATAATAGCTAATTAAAGCATCAAACTTAGTGTTTAAAAACGTTTGTAATTCAATATTTTTAATTTGACCTTTCCAACCAAAATCATTGAAATCAAAACAATCATCCCAAGTATATTGTTTCTCTTTTTTATTAGCCGAAAATGTTATTATTTTTAACTTATTGGGGCGTATTTTAATAAAATCTGCCAAGTTTCTAAATAATTCTAAATCATCAAATTCATCTATATTTAGGATAACACCTAAACTATTTATCTTACTATCATCTACATTTACATGACGTTCAGCAATCAATTTGTTTAAGTGCTTTTTATTAGATTTCTCTTTAAAAGCCTTTAAAATCATTTATCTTTATACTTTGCGCAAAGGTAGCAAAAGTACATTCAAATTTTTCTTTTATATATGAGGTTTACATATTTATTTATTTTGTTAAATATTTTTATTTTTTCAAGTTGTAATCAAGAAAAGCAACGCCTTTTTATGGTTAAAGGAACGAAAATTGAAATTACAGATAGCTTACCTGCCAACTCAGAAATTGAAGATTTTATAAAACCCTATCGCGATTATATTAATAAAGACTTGGATAGTGTTTTGGCATATTCTGTTGATACCTACTCAAAATCTAATGGAAAATTAAACACCGCTATTGGTAATTTTATGGCAGATGTTGTTTATAACGAATCTAACCCCATTTTTAATAAAAGAACTGGTAAAAATATAGATATGGTTATACTTAATCATGGCGGTATTCGATCTATAATTCCTAAAGGAAATATCACTTCAAGAACGGCGTACCAACTTATGCCTTTTGAGAACAGCATTGTTATTGTAGCGCTTAAAGGAAATCAAATCAATAGTTTAATTAATTATTTAAGAACACGCAAAAGAGCGCATCCAATTTCAAAATTAAAGCTTGTGGTTGATAACGGTTTTAATGTTGTAGAAGCTTCCATAAAAGGAAAAAAAATAGATGCCAATACAACTTATTATGTCGCCACAAACGATTACTTATATAACAATGGAGATAATATGAGTTTTTTTAAACCTAATGATAGTTTGTATGTTTTGAATTATAAAGTTCGTAATGCTTTGATTGATAATTTTAGAAAAGTAGATACTATAAACCCAGTAATTGATGACAGATTTATTCAACTTAACTAATTTACGCTTACAATGAAACGTAGAGATTTTATACAACAAACTTCGGCTGGAACAGCAATGGTCGCACTTGGTGGTTTAGGATTGCAATCTTTTAACACAGCATCTAAAACATCAAAAATTACCATTTTACATACTAATGATGTACATAGCCATATTGATTCTTTTGGTCCAAATGATGGTAGAAATGCTAATAAAGGAGGAGTTGCTAGACGAGCTAGTTTAATTGAATCTATAAGAAACGAAAACCCAAATACACTACTTTTAGATGCTGGCGATATTTTTCAAGGCACACCATACTTTAATTATTACGGTGGTGAATTGGAATTTAAATTAATGAGCAAATTAAAATACGATGCCACCACCATAGGAAATCATGATTTTGATAACGGTATAGAAGGGCTTTATGCGCAATTACCACATGCAGAATTTGAATTTATTTCTGCTAACTATGATTTTTCAAATACTATAATGAATACGCATTGCAAGCCATATAAAATATTTAAAAAAGGTGGAATAAAAATAGGAGTATTTGGATTAGGAATTGAATTAAAAGGCTTAGTTGATCCTGCAATGTATAAGGAAACCAAATACCTTGACCCTATTGAAATTAGCCAAGAAATGACACGTATTTTAAAAGCAGATGAAGCTTGCGATTTAATAATTTGTTTGTCTCATTTAGGGTATAGCTATAGGAATAGCGAAACCAAAATTGATGATTTAAAACTTGCTGCGGCTACTAAGAACATTGATTTAATTATAGGCGGGCATACACATACGTTTTTACCCAAACCTACAATTGTTAAAAACTTAGAAGGAAACAATATGCTTGTAAATCAAGTTGGATGCTATGGTATTAATCTTGGTAAAATAGACTTTTATTTTGATAGCGATAAAAATAAAACGGCAAACGGAACTTCTATTATCGTATAAAATTTTCAGAAAATTGATAGGTGTTTTTATTTTATTCGTCTAAAGACCTTATTAAATTAAAAAACATGAAAAAACATTTACCTTTAGTTATAAGAATTATAGTGGCAGTAATTTTAATTCAAACATTACGCTTTAAATTTTCAGCACACCCAGACAGTGTTTATATTTTTGAAAAAGTAGGATTAGAACCTATTGGCAGAATAGGTATTGGTATTATAGAGCTTATAGCTGGTATATTATTACTTATTCCAAAAACTGTTTGGTTAGGAGCAACCATTACTTTAGGTGTAATTGGTGGTGCTATTTTTATGCATTTAACAAATTTAGGTATTCAAGTAAATAATGACGGTGGTGTGTTATTTATTACAGCTTTAGTTACTTTTATACTTTCTGCAATAACTCTATTTATTTACAGAAAAGATATTCCTTTTTTAAAATTGTAATCACTTAAAAACTTCATTTCCAGATAAAATAGAAGAATCTTCTTCACTTAAAGCAACTTGTTTATAAAATAAATAGAATGCAATAACTAAGAGCGAAGTGTAAAAAATATCCAACAAATCTTTTTTCGATATATAGAGGTAAGCTATTTGAATTACTTCTGAAAAAACAATGCTAAGTGACCCTAAAAACAAATAAAGTGACTTTTTTGTATCCTTATACAGAAAATTGATGAGCGATGTAGACAATACTAAAAGTATAGCTACTGTATAAAATAATTCTATAAATTTTTCTCCAAAATTTACAAGATAAGGACTCATAATATTAAAGAGTACGTATAATAAGTAGCCATTTAAAAGTAGCAACACCATTAAATGTACAAAGAAACCTTTTAATACAAGTTTAATATTTAAAGACTTAATAATTCTGTATACCAAGAAAGAATAGGCTATTCCATATAAGCCATTACATAAATAATAGAATACTGCGTAAGGCATATTATTAGAAAGAAAAGGTATTAATTGCGATATAGATATTAATTCTGCTAAAGAAAATAATATTAAAAATATTGTAAAACTACATCGGTTTAATCCATAGTTAATTACAAAAAGAACTGCAATAGTTGGCACAATGAATCCTCTAGCTACATCAGAAAGCCAGTTTATATCTTTAAATTCAGATACGACAAACAACACACATAACAGTGCGATAAAACCAACTAAGATTTTTGTCTTGTTCATAACTAGGGTTTATTAGTTTGAGTACAAATATATAAAAAAAATACAATTAAACGTTAAAATTTACATTTTATCGATAAAAAATGAAAATTATTTGATTTTTTGTAAGAATTCATTCTCTGATATTAAAGAAATACTCAATTGTTCTGCTTTTTGTTTTTTACTTGGTCCCATATTGTTACCCGCAACAATATAACTTGTTTTTGAAGAGATTGAACTACTCACCTTTCCTCCATTATTTTCTATCAGCTTTTTAAGTTCATTTCTTGAAACATATTCAAAAACACCAGTAACAACAATAATGTCTCCTTTTAAAATTTCAGTTTGTCCTTTTAACTCCTCTGCAGAAATTTCTAACTGCACTCCAAACTGCTTAAGTCTATTGATTATATATAAATTCTTTTCTGAAGCAAAAAAAGCCGTAACACTTTCTGCTATTTTCACTCCAATTTCGTTTACGCCTACTAAATCGTCTTCTGTTGCATTTGCAATAGCGTCAATACTTTTATAATGTTTAGCCAATTTTTTAGCTACTGTTTCCCCAACAAATCTAATTCCTAAAGCAAATAAAACACGTTCAAAAGGAATATTAACTGAATTTGAAATACCATTAATCAAATTATCGGCACTTTTTTCTGCCATTCGTTCTAAAGGGATAACGTGTTCTTTTGTTAATTCATATAAATCTGAATAATTAAATATTAACCCTTCATTAACTAAAAGCGCCACTGTTTCTCCCCCCAAGCCATCAATATCCATAGCTTTTCTAGAAATAAAATGCTGTATCCGACCAATTATTTGCGGGTTGCATCCATTATAATTAGGGCAATAATGTTGTGCTTCGCCTTCTTGCCTTATAAGCTCTGTTTCACATTCTGGACATTGTGTTATATATTCCGTTTTCACGGAATCTAATTCACGCTTACTTAAATCTACCGCAATTATCTTAGGTATAATTTCACCTCCTTTTTCAACAAACACCTCATCTCCTACTCTAATATCGAGTTTTTCAATCTGATCTGCATTATGTAGCGACGCTCTTTTAACCGTAGTTCCTGCAAGCTCTACAGGTGCTAAATTTGCAACTGGTGTTATTGCTCCCGTTCTTCCAACTTGATACGTAATACTATTTAATTTAGTAGATACTTGTTCTGCCTTAAATTTATAAGCCATTGCCCAACGTGGGGCTTTAGCTGTATATCCTAACTCTTCCTGTTGTTGTAAATTATTAACTTTTATAACAATACCATCTGTTTCGTAAGGCAAATCATGACGATGAATATTCCAATAATCTACAAACTCTAAAACCTCATCAATAGAATTTGCTAGTTTAGCTGCATTAGGCACTTTAAAACCCCACTGCCTCGCTTTTTCTAAACTTTCAAACTGGGTGCTAATTTTAATATTTGCCCCTGTTAAATTATACAATAGGCATTCTAAAGGGCGTTTTGCTACTTCAGTACTATCCTGTAATTTTAAACTACCAGAAGCTGTATTTCTAGGGTTTCTATATGGTTCTTCACCTATTTCAATACGCGCTTCATTCATTTTATTAAACCCATCAAAAGGAAGCACAATTTCGCCTCTAATATCAAATTTAGACGGGTAATCGCCTTTTAACTGAAGTGGTACCGATTTAATAGTTTTAATATTTGTTGTTACATTATCGCCTTGAAAACCATCACCTCTGGTTACAGCTTTTACCAAAGTGCCGTTTTCGTAAGTTAAACTTATAGATGCGCCATCATATTTTAATTCGCATGTGTATTGAATATCGCCATCTACCAACTTTTTAATACGCGTTTCCCAGTCTTGTAAATCTTCTTTTGAATATGAATTATCTAAAGAATACATACGATGCTCGTGCGGAACGGTTTCAAAATTTTTAGTTACCTCACCACCAACACGCTGCGTTGGAGAATTACTATCGAAAAATTCAGGATGTTTTTCTTCAAGATCTTGGAGGTGTTTTAATTTTTTATCAAATTCAAAATCTGATATCGTAGCATTATCCAAAACATAATAATTATAGTTATGATCGCGAAGTTCCTTTCGTAATTCAAGTATCTGTTCCTGCGGGTTATTCATTCAAAAAAATAATAAAATAGTAGCTTAATCTTAAAGCATCTAATATACTAAAATGAGGTTTATGAAAATTGAAGTCCTTTATTATTTTTATTAACTTTAGCTATGGTTCTAAAATTATACAATATTCATACTAAAACATACTTTCAAAAGTTATATTTTTATCACTTAAAGTTTTTATCTATAACTCATTTATCAACTTTAATGACGCATTATAAATAAACAAATGAAAAGAATTTCATATTTTATATTCACGGTTTTAATTGTAACGGTTTGGAGTTCTTGCAGAAAAGATTTTGAATTCTCACCAAGTACTGGAGACCTTCAATTTTCTAAAGACACCGTTTATCTAGATACCGTTTTTACTAACATAGGGTCTAGCACTTACAATTTAAAGGTTTATAATAAAAGTAATAACGATATTGTTATTCCAACAGTTAAATTGGGTTTAGGAGAAACATCGGAATACCGATTGAATATTGATGGCGTCTCTGGGAAAGTTTTTGAAAACATTGAAATATTAGCCAAAGACAGTTTATATATATTTGTAGAAACCACAATTGATATTGCAAATTTTCCCAATCCAGATGGCAGTTATTTATACACTGATAAAATTGAATTTGACGCTAATTCTAATTTACAAAATGTAGATTTGGTAACTTTAGTAAAAGATGCCGTTTTTATTTATCCAAACAGAGATAACACTACAAAAGTTGTTGAAACCTTAACACTTAATATAAATGGTGAAGTTGTAGAAACCGAGTTACAAGGACGCCAATTATTAGCTAACGAACTTACATTTACTAACGAAAAACCTTATGTTATTTATGGGTTTGCAGCAGTACCAAATGGAGAAATATTAACTATTAATGCTGGTGCACGGGTGCATTTTCATGCAAATTCTGGTATTATTGTAAATCAAGATGCATCTTTACAAATTAACGGCACTTATAGTAACGACCAAGAATTATTAGAAAACGAAGTTATTTTTGAAAGTGATAGATTAGAACCAGACTTCTCTAATATACCAGGGCAATGGGGTACCATTTGGCTTTTAGATGGTAGTTTAAATAACAATATTAATTATGCTACCATAAAAAATGCCTCTGTTGGTATTTTATGCGATGGTAATGCCAATGCTGCTTCAAGCAAATTAACCATTACCAATTCTCAAATTTATAATTCGAGTAACTTCGGGATAATGGGTAGAAACACGTCTATTACTGGCGAAAATGTTGTAATTAATAATGCCGGTCAATCATCTTTTGCAGGCACTCTTGGTGGCAAATATAATTTTACGCATAGTACAATTGTTAACTATTGGAATAACGGATTTAGACAATTCCCAGCATTATTACTTAACAATTTTGTAGTTGATGACAATGAAACCCCAGTAATTGCCAATTTAACTGAAGCTAACTTTAATAATTGTATTATTTATGGTAATGATAACCCTGAAATTTTATTAGATGACATTGAAGATGATGCCGTAAGTTTTAATTTTAAGTTTACAAATTGTTTAATTCGTTTTAACGATAGCAACAATAATTTTACAGGAGCAAATTATAATTTAGAAGACACCAACCATTACGTAAATAACAGCTTTAATGAAGACCCCAATTTTAAAGATCCAAACTTAAATATGTTAATAATTGGAGAAGAATCTTCAGCAATAAACAAAGGTGATATACTGTTTGCTACTCAAGTTTCTACAGATATTTTAAATGTAAATAGAACAGCAACACCAGATCTAGGTGCTTACCAGCATATAACTTTTGAAGATGATTAACCTATAGCCCTCCCCAAAGAGGCAAAATGAATACTAATTACCATTTAAAATAGAAGCTATATTAGGTTTAAAATAATTTGGCCCTTTAAGCACTTTACCATCTGCTCTATAAATAGGCTGTCCGTCTGCTCCTAGTTTACTCATATTGCTACGTTGTATTTCGTCAAACACCTCCTCTATCTTATGTTGCATACCGTGTTCTATAATAGTTCCGCATAAAATATAAAGCATGTCTCCTAGTGCATCGGCAACTTCAACCAAATCATTATTATTGGCAGCTTCAAAATACTCCTCATTTTCTTCTTTCATTAAATTAAAACGCAGTGTGTTTTTATCACTACCCAAATCTGCTTTAGGAATTTCTCTATGTCCTATTTTAAACGCCGTATGAAAAGCTTTTACAGCTTCTATTTTATTTTTCATAAATATCTTAATTTGTCATTCTCGCGAAAGCGGAATCTCATCTTTATTAATTAAATTTGCATAAAAATAACTATATGTTTAGTAAAGGTCAAATCATTTTCGGAGTTTTATTTTTTATTGCCTTCGCTATCATTATTGGTTACACTTACCGTAAAGATTTAAAACTACATAAGCGTTTTTACAAAGGTAGTTATTGGGTTTTAATTGCTTTTATTTCTTTTATTTTATGCATTGTAGCTATTAAGTTTGTTTTTAAATAATTGAATTACCAAACTAATATTCAGCTATTTAATTTTCTTCAATTTCATTAAAAAAATCAATTTCTCACTAGGAAAAAAAGGTTTTTACTTGTTATATAAATAAGATGTAAGATTTAACGCAACCTTTTATAAAGTTTTGCATCTATTAAATAATAAACAAAACCAAATCATGAAAATACTTTTACTTATCGCTGTACTCATTGCTATTAATGCTATATTATTGGCTTTTAGTGTAAACAAAAAAACAGATCCTTGAATTAAGAATCTGTTTTTTTTAAAACTGAATTATGTAACTCTTAATTTACTTCTGATAAAAAGTTATAGTGTTTACTATACGCTAACATTTGCTCAGGAAATGTTTTTGGTTGGGTAATTTTTATAGCAGTAATTTCTCCAGCTTCGTTTTTTTCGGCAACTAAAACAGGGTTAACAAAACCACTATATGGTGCCGATTTAAATTGTTTATTTCTGTTTAATACTTCAGCATGAATTGCTTGGTCTACTTTAACGCCGTAACCTTCTACTAAAGATTCAACTGCGGCATAATCGCCTTCAGATTTTATGCGTTGTGTTTCACGCAATAATTGTCCAAATAAATCGTGTAACTTATCGTAATCGTTAATATTGAAATAGGTTTTCCCATCACGAGTTACTTTTTCAATAACATTATCTATTTTTCCTTTTTCAAAAGCCCATGCAGAAACCCATTGTCTGTTACGCATGTGTGCTTCTTCAACATTATCGCCTAAATTTAATCGAATTAACTGCATCATTAATCCATTTCTTATGTAGCCATCGTATGCTGCTTTTCCAACTTTTTTCCAATCTTCAACTAAACCCAACTCTTGCAACTTAGGGCTATATAAATAATATAAGCCTACTAAATCTGCTCGCCCTTCTTCTAAAGTAGATGCATAATTTTTTAAAGTTTCTTTAGTTTCTCCAACACCTAGGTTTAATTGCCCTGATGCATGCCCAATCACTTCGTGTAATGCGGTGTGTAATTTATCGGCTAATTGTCCGTACTTTTCTTCCAATTCTAACTCTTCAGCATCATGCACAAACTCTTTTAATCGCTCTGTGCTTCCTGCATTATTGTGAGCATTAGTTATGTTTCCTAATGATACTGACTTACTACCAATGGCAGCACGAATCCAATTAGCATTAGGTAAATTAACACCAATAGGTGTACTAGGTGATGCATCTCCAGCTTCACCTGCAACATTTACCACTTTATAGGTTACGCCTACTACGTTTTTCTTTTTATGTTCATCCATCAAAGGTGAATTATCTTCAAACCATTGTGCATTATCCGATAAAACTTTCATTTTTTGAGACATATCAAAATCGTTAATCTGGACAATAGTCTCGTAAGACCCTCGGTATCCCAAAGGATCGTTATATACTTCTATAAAACTATTTATATAATCTACATTTCCTGCTGTAGCAGCTGTCCAAGCTACATTATAATCATCCCAGGTTTGTAAATCGCCTGTTTTATAATACGCTATTAATAACTCAAGAGCATTACCTTGCGCTTCGTTTTCAGTAACGCCTTTTGCTAATTCTAACCACTTTATAATTTCATCAATAGCGGTTCCATATAAACCTCCCGATTTATAAACACGTTCTTTTAACTCACCATTTTCTTTTACCAATTGAGAGTTTAATCCGAATGATAACGGTTTTTCTGGATTGGGCGATACTTTATTTTTGTAAAAGCTTTCAACATCGGCATTGGTTATATTTGGTCCGTAAAAATTAACTGCAGAAAGCGCCACATTATCAACCCCTTTAGCTTGATTTACCTTTTTTGAATCTACATTGTTAAAAATAACATGGAATGCTTCTCCTTCTAATTTAGAATTAGTTTCAGCCAATAACTGTTTTAAATAATCTGAAGAAAATGCTGGCTTTAATTTATCATTTGAATAATGATGGTGAATGCCATTACTAAACCAAACGCGTTTTAAATACGTTTCAAAAGCTACCCAATCATTAGAAGATTTATCACCTTTATAATTAGTATATATATTTTCAAGGGCTTTTCTAATACTAAGGTTATGGCGATAGTTTTGATCCCACATAATATCTCTACCAGACAAACCTGCTTGCGTTAAATAATACACTAATTTTTGTTCTTTCAACGTGAGGTTTTCCCATCCAGGAATTTGATAACGCAATATTTTAATATCTGCAAATTGTTCTACATTGTAATTAAAGGCATTGGCTTTTTTTTCGTTATGCATTTCTGTAGATTTTTTAGCTCCATCCTCACCACACGACAATAAAAAAGTAGCAACTAGCGACAAGCTTAATATTAGTTTTAGTTTCATAAGTTTATTTAAATTAGTTTCTTAATTGTTATTAAAAGCTCTTATTATGGCTGTAAAATTATTGATTAATTTTTAAAACCCCATTTTAATTATTGAATATTTAATTTTTAATCATCAAATGTAATAATTTATTAATTGAATTTTAAAATTGATTATATTTGATATGGTTTTTAATACAAAAATACTAACTAATGAAAGCATTTAAATACCTCTCGTTTTTATTGTTAATTGCTATAATAGGAACTGCAATATATGTAGCAGTTCAACCTAACTCATTTAAAGTTACCAGAACACGAACCATTAAAGCACCAGTTTCTGTTATTTACGATAATGTTATCGATTTAAAAAATTGGGAATCGTGGTCGTCTTGGGTTGAAACAGACCCTGACATAAAAATTACGCTTGCAGAACAAACTAAAGGCGTAAATGGAGCATATTCTTGGGAAGATAAAGATGGTATTGGTACAATGAAAACTGTTGAAACTGAAAAAAACACATCCATAAAACAAAACATGCAATTTGCCGATTTTCCAGTTTCAGAAGTTAATTGGACTTTTAAAACTAATGATGACGAATCAACCCATGTTACTTGGACAATTTCTGGTAAAGATTTACCTTTTGGTTTTAAAGCATTTTCAGCTTTAATGGGCGGCATGGAAAAACAAATAGGTCCGCATTACGAGCGTAGCCTTGAAAAATTAGATAGCATCGTTATTGCTAGCATGAAAATATATAGTATAACCGTTAACGGTATTACTAACCATAGCGGTGGTTACTATTTATACAATACAACCTCTTGTAAAATAAGCGATTTAAAAAGTAAAATGAACGAAATGCTACCTAAGGTTAGTGCTTATGCTATAAAAAATAGTATTACCATGGCTGGAACTCCTTTTATTGCATACCATAAATGGGATAACGAAAATAATGCTGTAATGTTTTCTTGTTGCGTACCAACAACTGAAAAAATAATAACAACAAACAATGACATTCTTACTGGTTTGTTATCTCCATTCAAAGCCCTTAAAACAACGCTTAAAGGAAATTATAGTAATTTAAATGAAACTTGGGAGACCGCTACTAAGTACATAAAAGATAATAATTATAAAGAAATGCACAATTTACCAGCTCTTGAAACTTATTTAACAGACCCTATGAGTACACCTAATCCAGCAGATTGGGTTACCGAAATTTATATTCCAATTGAAGACTAAATGAAAAATTTATTATTGGTTTTTTTTGGTGGCGGATTCGGAAGTATATTACGTTATCTTATTGGCAAATATTTAAATAACCCTGAAAATGGTATTCCGTATGGCACATTTGCGGCTAATATATTAGGAAGCTTACTTATTGGTGTTATTTTAGGTATGGCTGCAAAAAATGATACCTTATCGCAAAGTCAAACGTTACTTTTAGCTACTGGATTTTGTGGAGGTTTCACAACCTTTTCAACTTTTGCTTACGAAAATCATGTGTTTTTAAAATCGGGTGATTTTACAAGTTTTGCGCTATATACAATTGCAAGTTTTATAGTTGGTTTTTTAGCAGTATTTCTAGGAATGTTTTTGGTAAAGTGAATTTTTAAAAACTAAATTTATTTAACGAGAGGTAGGCTTTAATAACTTAAACTTGGTATTAAAAAAATCATTACAACAAACATGAAACCAACACAAAAATCATTACTCATTACAGGAATTATAATCTTAACTTTTTGTTTTTTTAATCTGAGTTGTTCAAAAAAAGTTAAAAAAGAGACTTATAAAAAACCTAACATTTTATTTTGTATTGCAGACGATTGGGGCTGGCCACATGCAGGCACTTATGGAGACACAGTAGTTAAAACCCCCACTTTCGATAGGTTAGCCTCGGAAGGTATAGTATTTGAACATGCCTTTGTTTCCAGTCCATCTTGTACACCAAGCCGTAATGCCATTTTAACAGGTCAATTTCATTGGCGATTAAAAGAAGGTGCCAATTTATGGTCTACATTAGATGTAAACACTCCTGTTTATCCACTTTTATTAGAAGACAATGGGTATCATGTTGGGCATTGGAGAAAAAGTTTTGGTCCTGGCGACCTTAAAGCTGGAGGTTATGTTAATACACACCCTGCGGGTAAAGACTATAAGAACGGTTTTAAAGAGTTTCTCGATGCTAAACCAAAAGACAAACCTTTTTGTTTTTGGTTAGGAGCATCAGACCCACACAGGGGCTACGAAAAAGGTAGTGGAGCAGCTTCTGGCATCGATATAAATGCAATACAAATCCCAAAGTTTTATCCAGATGTTGCAGAAATTAGAAACGATATAGCAGATTATTATTTTGAAGTGCAACGTTTCGATTCAGACTGCAATAAAGCCATAAAAATGTTAGAAGAAAATGGTGAACTCGATAATACTATTATAGTAATGACTGGAGACCATGGCATGCCTTTTCCGCGTTGCAAGTCTAATTTATACGATATGGGGGTTCGTGTGCCGCTAGTAGTTCGTTGGGGTAAAAACATAAAACCAAACAGAAGAATAAACGACTTCGTTTCTCTAACCGATTTAGCTCCTACTTTTTTAGAAGCAGCAGGTGTAGAAATACCATCTCAAATAACAGGGCAGTCTTTACTTCCTTTGATAAAATCTAAAAAAGAAAAAATAATAGATAAAAAAAGAGATTATATGGTGTTTGGTAAAGAACGTCATGTACCAGCGCAACTTACACCTTCTATGGCAGGCTACCCCAGTCGTGGCATTAGAACAAAAGATTATTTATACATTCGTAATTTCAACCCTAATCTTTGGCCTGTTGGTGTGCCTGAAAACTCTACGCATCCCATGAATAGTTTTGCTGATAGTGATAACGGTCCTACTAAATCCTTTTTAATAAATAACAAAGATCATCCAGATTATAAAATCTATTATAACTTGAGTTTTGATAAACGCCCTGAGGAAGAATTATATGAAATACATAAGGATCCTTATCAACTTAATAACCTTATAAATAATCCAGATTACGAAAATACTCGAACATATTTATCTAATAAGTTACTAACTTCTCTAAAGGATACTAAAGATCCACGTATAATAGGAGGTGGCGAGAAATTTGATTCCTATCCTTATAGAGCTCCTAATTGGATTAAAAATCTTAATAAAATTAGATAACAAAAGTGGTAATTACTAAGTATTCCTCAAAAAAACTATCTAGAATAATTAGGCGATTCTTTAGTAATGGTTACATCATGCGGGTGGCTTTCATTAATTCCGCTAGCAGTAATTTTAACAAATTGACCTGTTTCTTTTAGGGTTTCAATATTTTTTGCACCACAGTACCCCATACCTGCTCGTAAACCTCCAATAAATTGGTGAATGCTTTCGTATAAATCGCCTTTATAAGGCACACGACCAACAATACCTTCTGGGACTAATTTTTTAATATCGTCTTCAACATCTTGAAAATAGCGATCTTTACTTCCTTGCTTCATAGCTTCAACAGAGCCCATACCTCTATAAGACTTAAATTTACGTCCTTCATAAATAATTGTTTCACCTGGCGATTCTTTTGTTCCTGCTAAAAGCGATCCTAACATTACAGTATCTGCTCCTGCTGCAATAGCTTTAGGAATATCTCCTGTATAGCGAATACCTCCATCTGCAATTACTGGAACTCCAGTGCCTTTTATGGCATTAGCAACTTCTAATACCGCCGAAAACTGAGGAAATCCAACACCTGCAACAACTCGTGTTGTACAAATAGAACCAGGACCTATACCTACTTTTACAGCATCTGCACCAGCTTCTACTAAATATTTAGCTGCAGTAGCCGTGGCTATATTTCCAACAATGACATCTAAATCTGGAAATTTACTTTTCACAGATTTTAATGCCGCTAATACTGTTTTAGTGTGTCCATGCGCTGTATCAATAACAACTGCATCAACGCCTGCTTCAACCAAAGCTGTTGTTCTATCAACTACATCAGCAGTTACACCCAAAGCTGCAGCAACACGTAAACGCCCGTATTCATCTTTATTAGCTATTGGTTTCTGGCTAAGTTTTGTAATATCTCTAAACGTTATTAATCCAGAAAGTTTAAAGTTACCATCAACAATTAATAATTTTTCAATTTTATACTGTTGAAGAATAGCTTCAGCATCTTGTAAAGACGTTCCTTCTGATGCAGTTACTAAGTTTTCACTAGTCATAACCTCAACAATAGGTCTTGCATTTTTATGTTCGAAACGTAAATCGCGATTAGTAACAATCCCTTTTAATATACCTTCTTCATCAACTATAGGAATTCCTCCAATACCATATTCAGCCATGTATTGTTTTGCATCGCTAACTTTTGCTGTAAGTGGTAAAGTAACAGGATCAATAATCATCCCGCTTTCTGCACGTTTCACTTTTCTAACTTTTAAAGCTTGAGCTTCAATAGTCATATTTTTATGTAGTACACCAATACCACCTTCTTGCGCCATAGCAATTGCCATTTTACTTTCTGTAACAGTATCCATCGCTGCCGAAATAATAGGCACGTTAATGGTAATATTACGTGTAAATTTTGTTTGAATATTTACTTCGCGCGGAAGTACTTCTGAAAATGCTGGAACTAAAAGGACGTCGTCGTAGGTTAAACCTTCTCCTACTATTTTGTTTTGATGTGAAGTCATAATGCAATTACGTTATAATTGCGTGCAAATATACAATTTAATTACGGATTATTTAACTACTTCTTATTAAGAATTAAAAAACAAAACGTTAAGCTTTAGGTGTGTTTTTAAGTAGTTGTTTTAAAATGATAACTACTGAAAGTGTAAAAGTAAATGTCATTAAAACACCAGAAAACATAACGATATATTTCATCCAGAACCATCCTTTCCAGAGTAAATACAATCCGCCAAAAGTTAGTATTACAGATACAAAGGGTTCGATAATTAAAAATAGTTTAAACTTTTTATTAAGTTTTGTTACAGAAACCAAAAGGCCTATTAAAAAGAAAATAATAGACATTGATAAAATATGATTATGTACTAAAGTAAGCATTTCTTTATTACTTTTTTTAAAACGCATTACTGTAGCATTTTCATCATTTTCATTGCCTAAATACTGCTCTTCAATACCGTTTGGGTTTACCGAAGAGGTTTCTCCAACAAATAATAAACCTGTAAAAAAACCAATACTCAATACAATTACAAAAGCACCGATTAACAACTTAATCTCTTTAGGAAATGTAAATATTAATCCGTTTAATGGCATCAAAGTATCTCTTTTATGTGAAGTAATTTTATAGATTTCAGCAAATTATTTATTGCATTTGTCATGGAACGTACAGAAATAGTTGCTCCAGAAATAGCAACAATATTATCGCCATAACGTAAATTATCGTTTTGTGACTTTCCTATAAACTGTTTTAACCAACGCTTACTTCCTATTTCGCCTCCATAATCTTCGCGGTACGCCAAAACTTTAGTTTTTAAAATTATAAGGTTTTCATCTAATAAAACCAAATAATCAAATTCATCAGTTTTACTTGGTGCTTTCCCCATATATGCATAACCTAAACGGTTAGCATCCGTTTTAATTTCTAAAAAGTTATTGTTATTAAATGTTGAAGGAAGTTTGTTTGTTATTTCAGATGAAATGCTAATAGTATTGTATGAATAGGCTTCAACATTAAAGGCAGCCTTAATTTCTTTATCAATCTTTTTATTAAGGTTTTTATGAACCCCAAAAGACAGAGAAACAAATGCCAATAATAAAACCATTTTAAAATTCATGCTGTAAAAGTATTGTTTTTTATTTGTGTATACTATTTACTATTTTGAAAATCATTAAAATAAAACACCAAATGGCAGTTACCAAATATATTATTTTGATAATCTGCCTTTGTGTAAATTTGTATTTTTAGGTTTTGCCAAAAATTGAGGTATTTATTTAAAATAACATCAAAAAAATTATGGCTAAACTACTTTACTTCTTCAAAACGAGGTCTTAGAACCAAACGCCAAAACCAATATTAAGCTGTCCTATAGCTTCATTACCTATCTCTGCATTATCAAAAATTTGATAATCTGCTTTTACCACAGCTCCTGGTGCAACATGATAACTTAAACCTGCTGTCCAATCGTTTCTATTAAACCCTAAGTTTCTAGAGATACCTGCATCTTGGGTTGCTGCATGTGTATCGTACATTTCGTAGCGCACAAAAGCGTCAAGTTTTTGTGCTTTTGAAAGTGGTAATAAATTATATGCTACTTCTGTATACCACCCTTTAAGCTCTGAACCTAAACTAGCGTTATTTACATTGTTATAATCTTCAGCATCTGTAATTAAAGCTTGAATATATTGCCCTCTTGCAGAAAAACGTTTATTAATATACCTTGCGTCTAACCCGAACATTGAGATACCTACATCGGCACCAACGGTTGCATCAACTGCATCTTCAGCTTGAGTTCTACCAAAATAACCCGATAATCCTAAACGTAAACCTTGAATACCGTAAAAATCTACTTTTGCTGATAAGTTTGGTGTATTAATAGTAGATTCGGCTCCTTTTTGGCGACCATTACGTAAACCATTACTTCCTCCAAGCGTTTTAGTTCCGTTTAATGAGGTAAATCCATTAAAAATATAAGCTTGGTAACGTAAGTTAGCTTCATTAAATTTTCCTGTAACACCAACACCAATTTCTCGCCATGTTGTTGGCACAATACTTTTATCTACATTTGGGCGTTCTACACCATTAAATGTTGTTGGCTCATGGTACTCATTTACAATACCCATTGGTACTAACATTAAACCACCTCGAATATTTAAATTATCACTTAAACTATAGTTTAAAAATGCTTGCTCTATATATACTTCTTTAACATGCTCATATTCAATTTCTGTAACAAACTGTACTTTATCATTAAATTTATACCCTAAAAGCATAACCATACGGTGTACATCCATTTTACCATTTCCACCTTCAGGTTGGTTATAGTCTATTTGTGCATAACCACCAACGGTAATTCCTTTTGAAGCAGTACCATTTAGAATGTTTTGTACTGCATTTTGTTGTTGATTTTTAGTTGAAGTCGTATCCTGACTTACCGTTTGTGCAAAAGCGCATGCACTTATTAAAATTGCTAAAAACGTAGTTGCTTTTTTCATTTAAACTTATTTAGACTAATTACAGATAAATTATTGTTTTCGACTGCAAAAATAAAAATGAAAATGACTTATACAAAGTTTATTTAGAGTAATTTAAAATAAATTTTAAGATTTCTTTAATACAGAGCAAAAAAATAATTTTAATGATAAATATTAAAAATCTTTGAAGCTTCGTTATAGGCACTCTCAAAACTTAAAGCATTCAAATTATTATGCTTATTAGAAGTAAAATAAGATAGCAATTTTTCAGTTGGCATATTCCCAGTTAGCTCATCCTTAGCCATAGGGCAACCGCCAAAACCTTGTATAGCACCATCAAATCTATTACAACCAGCTTTATAAGCAGCATCAACTTTCTCAAACCAACTAGATGGTGTTGTATGCAAATGCGCACCAAATTCTATATTAGGGTATAGAGGTATTAAATTTGAAAATAAATAGCTGATGCTTTCTGGAGTAGAGCTACCAATGGTATCGCTAAGCGATAAAATCTTAACACCCATTTTAAAAAGTCGCTCTGTCCACTCTCCTACCACATCAACATTCCATGGGTCACCGTATGGATTACCAAACCCCATTGAAATATATACAACAACTTGTTTATTATGTGTATTGGCTAAATTTAAAATATCTTGCAATATTAAAACAGATTGTGCAATGGTTTTATGCGTGTTACGCATTTGAAAATTTTCTGATATAGAAAAAGGATAGCCTAAGTAATCAATTTCTGGGTGTTTACAGGCATTTTCTGCTCCTCGCAAATTTGCCACTATGGCCAATAATTTACTAGACGTTTTACTTAAATCTAATTGTGATAATACTTCGGCTGTATCAGCCATTTGAGGAATAGCTTTAGGTGATACAAAGCTGCCAAAATCAATAGTATCAAAACCTACACGCAATAATGATTGAATATATTGAACTTTATGCGCTGAGGGAATAAACCGTTTTATGCCTTGCATGGCATCTCTAGGGCATTCAATAATTTTAATTTTGTTTGACATTTAAGCTATAAAACAGATGATAAAAATACTATTATTTTTATCATGTTACACTTCAAATGAAAAGAAATGCAAGTCAGAAATTTAAATGTATCATAATTATTAATTAAAAAAAACTGTAAGCTTTTAATGTATTTTAGGGCAATTAGTGAAGCAAATTTCTCTTGAAAAAGGAATTTCAAAAAAAGAAGTCAATCTATCTAATTTAAACAAAAGGAGTATATCTGTTAAAATTAGAATCGAAAAGTGGCAGTAATAAAACTCAAAAAATAGTTATTAGATAGATGTAAACTGCATTTTATTCATATAACAAATTGCATGATAGCCGATTAAATATAGCAGTTTAACGTTTTTATTCTTACAAGTTTTCGTTTCGACTTACATTTAAAAAAATGTTTGTCCCAAATGAATATTTTAAAACCACTTTACATATTTCTGTTTTCGATATTCTTTTCGTTTACATTAACTAGTTTTGCTCAAAATTCATCAGAATCTTCATGTGGAACAATCACAACTCCAGAGTCTTTAGAGATTTATAATAGTTTTAAATCTAAAATTAAAAAATACGAACAAGAGTTTTTGTCTTTATCGACTAGTAATGGTAAGTCGGGAATAAAAGTTGTTAATGCTATTCCTATAAAGGCTCATATTATTAGATCTTCAAATGGAACGGGTGGGTTAAACACTACTGAACTTCATGAGGCTATATCAAAACTTAATGCAATTTATGCTGAAGCATTTATAGAGTTTTTTCTTTGTGATGGCATTAATTATATTGATGACAGTGCATATTGTCATTTAAAAAAAGGTGAAGAAACCTCTATTACTGAAGTAAACAATGTACCCGGACTTATAAATATTTACTTTACAGACTATCTTAAGAATTCTTCTAATGAAGATATATGTGGTTATAGCAACAATATTGCAAGAAACGATTTTATTATAATGAAAAATAATTGTGCCACAAACAACTCCTCATTAGCTCATGAAATAGGTCATTTTTTCTCTTTAATACATACGCATGGTCCAGATAATGATACCATTACTACTGAATTAGTTGACGGTACTAACTGCGATACTGATGGTGATGGTATATGTGACACACCAGCAGACCCAAAACTTTCAAATAAAAATGTAAATAATTTTTGTGAATATACAGGAAATTTAACAGATGCTAATGGCGCTATGTTTACGCCAGATACTAATAATATAATGTCTTATTCAAAAAAAGAATGTAGAACTCATTTCTCCCCGCAGCAACTTGCACGCATGTATGCGTTTTATTTAACAACCAAAAACTATTTATCTTGCCCTTCTTTTAATGCGCAGTTTAGCACAAATGTTAATCAGACATGCGAAGAAAGCTTAACTGTAAATTTTGAAAATGATTGCTCTAATGCTACGCAATGGGAATGGGATATAGATTCTGATGGTACTGTTGATTACACAACCCAAAACCCTACACATACTTTTGAATCTGGAATATATGATGTTACACTAACCGTTTCAAACAAATCAAAATCCATAAGTAAAACATATTCAAAATTTATAAAAGTTGGTACGCAACCAGATATATTAAATGAAGATTTTGAGAATTTTGAAATTGCTGGAGATAATGGTTGGACAGCCAATGACGTTTCTAAAAATGGATATAACTGGTATTCAAATTTTAGTGAAACACCTTCAAGCGGCACTGGACCACATAATGACAATACATCTGGAGACGTATTAGGTAAATATATTTATGCTGAAGCATCTGATGCTAACCCTGGAGATATTGCAGAATTTATTTCGCCTTGTATAAATGTTGATTATGCTAACTCCGAATTAGAATTTGCATATCACATGTTTGGTAATCACGTTGGTGAATTACATGTTGATATTAAAACCGATTCTGGATATATCAATGATGTGATTTCTCCATTTTACGGAAGTCAACAAAAAAACCAAGGCGATGCATTTTTAATTAAAAATGTAGATTTGTCATCTTATACATATCAAACTATAAATATTCGTTTTAGAGCTATACGCGGTGCTAATTGGGATGGAGATATTGCAATTGATGATATTTTTATAAAAACAATTCATACGGCTATAACAGACGACATGTTTAAAGTATACCCCAATCCTTTAAAAGGTGACATGCTTTTTGTTAAAACAAATACACTTTCTGAAGACGCTTCTAAAGTTGAAGTAAACTTTCAAATTTCTAACTTGGTTGGGCAGCAATTTTTATCAGGTACTGTTACAAATCAACCTATTAATGTTAGTAGTTTATCCTCTGGAACTTACTTACTAACCTTAACAAACGAGCACTCCAAGGTTGTAAAAAAGATAATTAAGTAGTAGAAAAAATTATAAAGTTTTTAGTATAGCTTTATTAATGCGTTTAATAAGTTTAGGGCCTTCATAAATAAACCCTGTATAAATTTGCACTAAATCGGCACCTGCTTTTATTTTCTCTAAAGCATCATTTGCAGAATGAATACCTCCTACTCCAATTATTGGGAATGATTTATTACTTTTTTTAGAAAGGTATTTAATTACTCTTGTACTTTTATCTTTTATGGGTTGTCCACTTAAACCTCCATTACCTATTGCTTTCAGTAAGTCACCTGAAGCTTTCAATCCACTTCTATCCATAGATGTATTACTTGCTATAACCCCATCAAGTTTGGTTATATTAACTAACTCTACAATTTCATCTAACTGAACATCATTTAAGTCTGGAGCAATTTTTAAAAGAATAGGTTTTGCACTTCTATTACGTTTAGTAGCATCGTTTCCAAAAGCAGTATTAACTTTTTGTATAGCACTAATAAGTTCCTTTAAATAATCTTTATCATTTAATTTTGCATGACTTCCCACATTGGGGCAACTTACATTAAGTACAAAATAATCAACATACGGGTGTAATGCATTAAAGCATGATAAATAATCTTCTGTATAATTTTCTGGTTTCGTATTGGTATTTTTTCCAATATTACCACCTATAATAAGTTTTCCTTTGTTCTTTTTTAATTGAAAAATAGCTGCTTCAACTCCCGCATTATTAAATCCCATTCTGTTAATAATACCTCGGTCGTCCTTTAATCTAAATAAGCGTTTTTTAGGATTGCCATCTTGTCCTTTTGGTGTTACCGTACCTATTTCAATAAAACCAAAACCAAAATCTGCAAGTTCGTTATACAACACCGCATTTTTATCGAAACCTGCAGCTAATCCAACTGGGTTTTTAAATGTTAATCCGAAAAATTTACGTTCTAATTTTTCATCATTTACAGTATATAAGCTTCTAAATACAGCAGAAACCCCAGGTATTTTACTTGTAAAACGTATTAAAGAAAAAGTAAAATAATGAATTTTTTCAGGGTCGAAAAGAAAAAATAAAGGACGAAGTAATAATTTGTACATCAAGTATTATTTATGCAAAAATACTTCTATAGCATTTAAACACCAAACCAATGTGCATAAATTGTTTTTTTAGATTCTCAGTTTTTTAAAAACAATCATTTTAAAAGCTAATTGAGATAAAGCTTCAATGATTTTTTTCAATTAATAATCGTATTTTTAAGCGCATAAAAAGTGTCTGTTATTAACGCACAGAAACACTACACAAATAACCCATTTTATATGATTTCAAAGGAAGCTATAATTAAACGTTTTATAAGCTATGTTACCATTGACACAGAATCTGACCCAACTTCAGAAAGTACACCTAGTACAGAAAAACAATGGGATTTAGCCAACAAACTTGCCGAAGAATTAAAAGCTATTGGCATGCACGATGTTAGCATTGATGAGAATGCTTATATCATGGCAACTCTACCAAGTAATGTAGACCATCATGTGCCTACCATTGGTTTTATATCGCATTTTGATACGTCTCCAGATTTTACTGGTGCTAACGTAAAACCACAAATAGTTGAAAATTATCACGGTGGCGACCTTCTATTAAACAAAGAAGAAAACATTGTTTTATCGCCAGGTTATTTTGAAGATTTGCGTTTGTATATTGGGCAAACCTTAATAACAACCGATGGCACTACCCTATTAGGAGCCGATGACAAAGCTGGTATTTGCGAAATTGTTTCTGCTATGGAATACTTAATTAATCATCCAGAAATTAAACATGGAACTATTCGAGTTGGTTTTACACCAGATGAAGAAATAGGTCGTGGTGCACATAAATTTGATGTTGAAAAATTTAATGCAGATTGGGCATACACAATGGATGGAAGTGAAATTGGTGAACTAGAATACGAAAATTTTAATGCTGCTGGAGCTGTTGTAAAAGTTAAAGGAAAAATTGTGCATCCTGGATATGCTAAAGGAAAACTGGTAAATTCTATGTATATAGCCACAGAGTTTATTAATTCGTTACCAAAGTTTGAAACTCCCGAACATACTAGTGGTTACCAAGGCTTTTTTCATTTGTGTGATATAAAAGGTGAAGTTGAAGAAACTGTTTTACAGTATATTATTCGCGATCATGATACAGGTCATTTTGAAGCAAGAAAGGAAGTTATGGTTAAGTTAGCTAACGAGCTTAATTCTCAATACGGACGTGAGGTTATTGTAGTAGATATAAAAGACCAGTATTACAATATGAAAGAAAAAATAGAACCCGTTATGCATATTGTTGATATTGCTGAAGAGGCTATGAAACAATTAGACATTAAGCCTATTATTAAAGCAATTCGTGGTGGTACCGATGGTTCGCAATTAAGTTATATGGGCTTACCTTGTCCTAATATATTTGCTGGCGGACATAATTTTCATGGGCGTTATGAATACGTTCCCGTTGAAAGTATGATAAAAGCCACTGAAGTTATTTGTAAAATTGCAGAGTTAACCGCTTTAAAACAATAAAAAAGCTAAACATGGTGTAAATTTTTATTATGTGGCATTAAAATACAAAATAACATATCTATATAATAATCGACTTTGATGAAAGAAATAATAAGGAATAGAACGATACAACCTTCGTCAAGACTTGAAACATCTAAAAGTTATAAAGTTGATACTAAACTTGTTTCTAACAAAGACATTTTAATTGTCAATATTAGTCACGAAAGCAAAAGTTTAATTAAGACATATAAATTTAAAGGAGATCATCTAACCAAAAAAAACTCTATTAGCTTTAGAGTGAATGATTATAGAACTTCATTTGATATCATTTGGAGCGGGGTACGACCAATTAATCTAAGTAAACTACCTCGATGCAAGCATACGAGGCATTAAAACAACTTTAATTGATGATTTGCTTTAAGTTGAGTGTAT
>CANKVS010000044.1 GCA_947487155.1 uncultured Flaviramulus sp. | reverse complement strand
TACAAAATACAAAAAACGGCAAGTATCTAAAATACTTACCGCTTTTATTTAAGTTCGTGACTTTTTCAGTAGCCTCTTTTCAGACAGCCTCTTTTTGTTATAGTTATGTTTTATTCTATTTAAAACATCTCTCTTCCTGAAAAATGAAATGCACCTTCAATAGCAGCATTATCGTCACTATCACTTCCATGAACAGCGTTTTCGCCAATTGATGCAGCATACAATTTACGTATTGTACCTTCGGCAGCATCAGCAGGATTGGTAGCACCAATTAAAGTTCTAAAATCATCAACAGCATTATCTTTTTCTAAAATAGCTGCAACTATTGGTCCGCGAGTCATATATTCAACTAACTCCCCAAAAAACGGGCGTTCGTTATGTATTGCGTAAAAAGCTTCAGCATCTGCTTTTGTCATTTGTGTTAATTTCATTGCTACAATTCTAAATCCTGAAGAAGAAATTTTTTCCAGTATTGCGCCAATGTGTCCTTTTTCAACAGCATCTGGCTTTAGCATAGTAAATGTTCTATTTGTTGCCATTATATAGTTTTTTTATCGTGCAAAAGTAATGCATTTCTCATTAAAAACAAGGCATTCCAATTTTAAAAAAATTGTATATTCGTCATCTATGAATAAACAAGATATCTCAAGTATAAAACAGTTACTTTCTACTGAAAAAAAGATAGTTATTGTGCCTCATAAAAACCCCGATGGTGACGCTATTGGCTCTACATTAGGATTGTATCATTATCTTTTAAAAGGAAATCATCAAGTGCGTGTTATTGTACCAAACGATTATCCTAGTTTTTTAAAATGGATTCCTGGGGAAGACACTATTTTAAAGCACGATACGCAAACGGTAAAGAGTAATACATTAATTGAGAATGCTGATATTATTTTTACATTAGATTTTAATGCCTTTCATAGAACAGGAAATATGGAAACTGTTTTAGCTGAAAGTGAGGCTATAAAAATTATGATAGACCACCATCAATCGCCAGATGATTATGCTAAATTTATGTTTTCTGATGTGTCAATGAGTTCTACTTGCGAAATGATTTATCATTTTATAGATATGCTGGAAGACACTAAAGCCATTGATGCCAACATAGCAACCTGTTTGTACGTTGGTATTATGACAGATACGGGTTCTTTTAGGTTTGCTGCAACTACTAGTAAAACGCATGAAATTGTAGCAAAACTAATAGCAAAAGGTGCCAATAATTCGGAAATACATAACAATGTGTACGACACAAATAGCTACCAACGTTTGCAATTATTGGGCTGTGCATTACGTAATTTAAAGGTTATTCCAGAATTAAGAACAGCTTATATAAGCTTATCGCAGGAAGAATTATACACATACGATTATAAAAAAGGAGATACAGAAGGTGTTGTAAATTATGCGCTATCTTTAAATAACATCATTTTTGCAGCAATTTTTATTGAAGATACTAAGGAAGGCATTATAAAAATTTCATTGCGGTCTAAGGGCGATTTTTCTGTTAACGAATTTTCTCGTGCTCATTTTAATGGCGGCGGTCATACCAATGCTGCAGGAGGAAAAAGTGATTTATCATTAAAAGATACGATTGAAAAATTTATTAGTATATTGTCTAGTTATAATAAAGCCCTAAATAATGAATAAATTAGTAATATTGGTTTTTGCAATGCTTATTGTAAGCTGTAAAACACCAGAAGCTCGAAGACCAATTTCGGTAAAAACAGGCTCTTTTATAGATGCTTCTGTAGAGCGAAATAAACAACTAAATGCCAAAGAACAAGCTGTTATGCAAAACTTAATGCAACAGCAAGAGAAAAATTATATTGCTTCAGAAAGTGGTTTTTGGTATTATTACAATAACAAAGTAGAAATTGATTCTTTAACAACGCCTAGTTTTGGAGATATTGTCACCTATAATTATAATGTAAAAGCATTAAACGGAGACACCATTTACTCTAAAGAAGATATTAATACACAGACCTACGCTATGGATCAGGAAGAATTATTCACTGGTTTACGCGAAGGATTGAAACTTATGAAATCAGGTGAAACTATCACGTTTATGTTCCCATCACAAAAAGCTTATGGGTATTATGGCGACGAAAATAAAATAGGTAGTAATACGCCTTTAGTTTGTGAAGTTACAGTGCATTCTATACAACAAAATCAATCAAATTAACATATTTCATGCTAAAACATTCAATTAAATTTTTAAGTCTAGCGTTACTTATAAGCCTATCATCTTGTAAAGCTAAATATCCAGATTTAGAAGATGGGTTATATGCAGAGTTTGTTACAACAAAAGGTGTTATGGTTGCTAAATTAACCCATGAAAAAACACCAATAACCGTAGCTAATTTTGTTTCGCTTGCCGAGGGAACAAATACTATGGTAGATAGTGCATATAAAGGAAAAAAATTCTACAACGGGCTAATCTTTCATCGTGTGATAGATAAATTTATGATACAAGGAGGAGATCCTTTAGGAACAGGTGCTGGAAATCCAGGGTATAAGTTTACTAATGAACATCATCCAGATTTAAAACATGATAAACCTGGAATTTTATCTATGGCAAATTCTGGTCCTAATACCAACGGAAGTCAGTTTTTTATAACCGAAGTACCTAAGCCGCATTTAGATAAAGGCTATAGTATTTTTGGTGAATTGGTTATGGGGGTAGATATTCAAGATTCTATTTCGAATGTTGAAATAGGGCAAAGAGATAAACCTATTGAAGATGTTGTTATTGAAGAACTCAATATCATTAGAAAAGGGCGTGACGCTAAATCGTTTGATGCGCCTGAGACTTTTGAAAATCATTTTATTGAAGCAGAAAAACGAGAAAAAGAAAAAGTAGAAAGAGCAGAAGCTATTTTAAAATCTACTATAGAAAAATTTAAAAAACAAAAAGAACAAGCCATAACATTACCGTCTGGTTTGCAATATGTAATTACCGAAAAAGGCACTGGTGAGAAATTGAATGAATCTAATAAAGTACTAACAAATTATACAGTGTATTTTGATGACGGAAAACTTTTGGATACCAGCGTTCTAGAGATAGCTGAAACTTTTGATGCTGTTAACGAAAGAAAAAAAGTTCAAGGAGGGTATCAACCTATAACAGCAGATATTAGTCCAAATGCAAGAATGATTTCAGGATTTAAAGAAGGTTTACAGCAATTAAACGTTGGCGACAAAGCCACCTTGTTTATACCTTACCATTTGGCTTATGGTGAAGCTGGAGGAAATGGTATTCCTCCTAAATCTAATATTACTTTTGAAGTTGAGATTCTCGAAATTGTAAAATAGCTATTAAAAGTATAGAAAACAGATTATTTATTTAGTAAAATAGACCTATGCACACATTAAAATTTGATTGGAATCCTATAACAGGAATCGACATTGTTGGTAATTTTAAACTTCACTTTTACAGTTTAATGTGGGTTGTTGCCTTCGTGGTAGGATGGTACATTATGAAACGAATTTTTACTAAAGAAAAAATATCGTTAGATTATTTAGACCCGTTATTTATCTATACCGTTTTAGCTACGATGATTGGCGCGCGTTTGGGACATGTTTTATTTTATCAATCGGAACTTATTAAAGACGACTTTTTTAGCATTTTTCTACCATTTAGTTTTAAAAACGGGTTTGAGTTTACAGGCTTTCAAGGTTTAGCAAGTCATGGTGCTGCGATTGGAATTATAATTGGTATGTATTTATACCGAAAAAAATACAACTATAAATCGCTACTGTGGGTTTTAGATCGTGTGGTTATATCTGTAGCATCTGGTGCCGTTTTTATTAGAATTGGAAATTTTATTAATTCTGAAATTATAGGCAAAGTTACCGAATCGAGTTTTGGTGTCCGTTTTATTCAAGATTATTATTATAAGAGTCAAGTAACCCAACTTACAGGAATTAAAGATGTACAAAAAGCCTATAATGCAGTAACCAATAATCCTCAATTTGCCGAATTACTAGAGCAAGTACCATACAGGCATCCAGCGCAATTATACGAATCGTTTAGCTACATTTTTGTGTTTTTAATTTTATGGTATTTTTATTCTAAAACTTCAAAAAGAGACCAGACAGGATTTTTGTTTGGGTTGTTTTTAATCTTACTTTGGACAATTCGTTTTGTGGTAGAAAGAGTTAAAGAGCCTCAAGGAGATGAATATATTAATTGGCTTGGATTAAACACAGGACAGTGGTTGAGTGTTCCATTTATTTTATTAGGACTATATTTTATGTTTGTTTATAAATCTAAGACAGCAGTTAAGTAATATGCGATATTTTAAATTTTCGATATTTTTCCTTTTTGTAATGGTTAGCATATCATCTTGTAAAGACGATAAAAAGGTTATAAAACAAACCGAAGTTGATTTTACAAAAGAAGGCGAACTTACTATTACTAAAACAACTTCAGATTCTACCAAAGTAAAACTAGATATTGAAATTGCTAAAACAGATTACGAGATTCAAACTGGTTTAATGTATCGCAATACTATGGCTAAAAACCAAGGCATGCTGTTTGTTTTTGATGATGTTAGAGAACGTTCTTTTTATATGAAAAACACCCGAATTCCTTTAGATTTAATCTTTATTGACGATAATAAAACTATTGTTAGTTTTCAAAAAAATGCAAAACCTTTAGCTGAGAGTTCACTTCCATCAAATGCGTCAGCTAAATACGTGCTTGAAGTTAATGCAGGTAGGGTTGAGGCTTGGAGACTTGGAGTTGGAGATTCTATAGATTATATTGAATAATATAGTAACCTTTACTAAAATTTTATTCGTTTAAACTTAGTTAAAGTTTCTGGTTTCGATAGTTAAATAGAAACCCCAAATATTGTAGTACTTTATGAGAAAAAGCATCATAATAATTTTAGTAATTATATCCTCAGTTCAAGTTCAAGCTCAATTTTTAAAAGAAAAGTCTATTGATATTTCAATAGGTTATGGATTGAGTGCATCTTATGATGATGTAGATATAGCTGATTCTGGATTTTACCTCCAAGGTGAATATGTACTTGATGTTTCAAGGTGGCTCGATATTAGACCATATGCTGGCTTGGTTTTAACAAAGTCTAATGGTAAAGATATTGATGGAAACCCAACCATTTATAAATCAAATACACAGGCCTTTTTGATAGGAGGGAAAACACGAATTACAGTTCCTATTCCTTGGGTGGCTCCCTATTTTGAAGTTGGTGTTGGTGTATCGATTGGTTCGTTTGAAACATTTACACCATTTACTGATATTGATGATAGTGGACTTGTTTTACATATTCCCTTTTCTCTTGGATTGGAATTAGGATCTAAACATAATTTTGATATTGCCTTTACATACTATTATCAACCAAGTGTAGAACAGTTTGCAGGTGCAGCTGCTATTGGAATTTCTATTCCATTAAATAAGTAACGAATAGCCCTAGCACAAAGTGAAATTCCAGTCTCTTTTTGAATAAGTCTCTAGAGCTTAATAAAGGGAGAATTTATCAGAAAAGTTAGCTAACTTCATTTAAGTTGTATATAGTCACTTGTGCTGAATTTATTTTATACCATTTCATATGAGAAATGGTATTAGTATTAAAACGACGCATATTCGCGAACCGTTAAACGAATCTTTCATAAAACATTTATATACTCAGTGTTTGTAAATACTCACTTTGTAAACAAGCGCATTAGGTATTGAAATCTTTTGACTTCGCTCAAGATAAACTTATCCTTTTTAAAATGGAAATTTGACAGGTCGTCATTACGAGGAAGCACGACGTGGTAATCTCTTTCTAACAAATAGATTGCCACAGCAAATAAAAATTTGCTTCGCAATGACATCAATTTTAAAAAGATATAGTGAAAATCCCGATCTTTGGGAACTCCAAAAAAAATAAAGAACAACACTCTATCAGTTCATTATAGGTAATATAATTGCCATCCAAAAAAACTTGTGAGAACTAACACATAGACGACTAAAGCATAAATCCATTTACCTCCTAATTTTGGCGTAGGGATTGAAGATACATTTAATGCTGCTAGAGTTATTATGATAATATATAAAAGTATCGAAAAAGTAGAATGCTGGAAAAGGCTTTCGAATAAAAAGGCGAAAGCAAGAATGAGTGCATTGTTATCAACTGAGAGCCCTCTATAGGTTTTACTGTCGATAAGACCATAAATATTAAAATAACTCAAACGAATGGCACTGGTTGCAATAATTACAAATGCACCTGGCAAAAACCATATATTATAAGTTCCATAGCTTAAAAGTAATATCGCTGGGAAAACGCCAAAACTCACAATATCTATCATAGAATCAAGTTGGGCTCCAAATACACCTTGTTCTTTTGTTCTTCCTTTCATTTTACGAGCTATAATACCATCATACCAATCAAATAATACGGACCATAATATTGCAATAATTGATGCTAAGAAGTTTCCTCCTATCACAAAGTAGATTGCTAACACCGTACAAAACAAGCCAAATAGAGAACATATATTTGGCAAATCCTTGGCAAAAGCAAGCATGCCTATTTGTTGTTTTTTATTCATCTTATTTGTTCTTTACATACATTACATTCTTTAACGCTTCAATAAGTTTAGCATTTTCTTCTTGAGTACGACTAGCAATCCTAATATATCGGTCTGCATCAGGTTGAGTTTTTCCAACACTATCTTTTATATAAATATTGTATTCAATAAAAAGGCGCTTTGTTACTTCGGGCCCAGGTAAAGCTCCATCTGGCAAACGACAATAAATATAGTTTGCATCAGGTTTAAAAACTGTCATCCCATCAATAGCACATAGTTTTTTATAAAAAACATCTCTATCTGCTTTAACTATTTTGCAACTATCCTTAAATTCTTGTTTGTATTTAGGAAGTATCCGAAGAAATTCTTCAGCAAACCCATTAATATTCCAAATGTGAACTCCATTACGAACAGACTCAGCAAAATTTGCATTAGCCGTTAACATATATCCAATTCTAAGGCCACATATTCCATAGGCTTTACTCATACTTTTAAGAATGGCTATATTTGGATATTTGTCAATATCTTGTTCTAAACTTATTTGCTCATTATTATCGGCAAAATCAAGAAATGACTCATCGATAATAAGCATACAATTACTCGGCTTGAGCTTTTCTGCTAATCTAATTAAATCAGCTTTGGGAACTAATATTGATGTAGGGTTATTAGGTGTAACCACAACAGCCATATCTGCACCAACTTTTATTGCTTCATCTGCAAATTTATCTACATCGAGCCGAAAAGAAGGAAAATCAAGCGGAAATTCCACGACTTTCCCTTCTGGTGCCGCATTGGCATATTCATTAAAAGAGGGTACAGGCACAATCATCTTTTTTGCTAAACTTCCAGAGAGTATTTTTATGATCTCGGCTCCCCCATTTCCTACAATAATTCTTTTGGTAGGTTGGTCAATTATATCTCCAATAAGTTCAGCCAATGCATTTTGTGCCATTGGGTAGTTCAAAACCAGATTATGAATATTATCTTTTAAATGATTAAATACCTCTTTGGGTGGGAAATATAAATTATACAAATAAGCATGGTCGGTAAAATTGTGCCGATAGTAACCTCCATGTTGTTTTGATATGTATTCGTATTTTTCTTCTTGTGTTTTATATTTATTGTCCATCGTAGTCTTATGCTTAATTAAATTATTCCTGCTTCTCCAACTAAATCAACTATGCCATTGCATTTTCATGCATTGCAATTTTTTTCAATTCCTTTGGGAATAATAATTCTGCTTTGGCTAAATCTTTAATCGTATCAATTTCATACCATGGTTTATGATCAAACAAAACCGATTCAAAAACTAAACTCTTGTTGGCAGTCATTTCGGCAAAAATAGTCTCGTAGTAGCAATTCACACTACCTTCTGTAATGTATTGATTCAGTCGCTTTATAATGGATTGCCACGATAAAAGTGAGAAACTATAAATATTAACTGTTTTGTATCGGATATCTGAATAGGAATCTGTTGTTCCTTTTTGAAACTTAGTAACCTTATTTACTTCGTTAACAGAAACCGTGGTGCCATTTAACCATGGTTGCATAAGCGCTACAGCCATCCTATCTGGATAAATCATATCATCAAGCAAAGTGGAATTCAATACCAAATCACTTTCAAAAAGTACAAATGGCTCATTTATTATATCACGAGCTATCCAAAGCGAATAAATATTATTTGTAGTTTTATACAAGGGACTGTAAATATATTCGATGCTAATGTTTCCTGATTTTTCACCTAGAAAATCCACGATGCATTCTTGTTCGTGTCCTGTTACAATTACAAGTCTTTTAAACTCTTGGCTTTTTAAATTATTAATAAGCCGTTCAAGAATTGATTTGTCGTTTACAAGAGTAAGGCATTTGGGGGAGTTTTGTGTTAAAGGGAAAAGGCGACTTCCAGTACCAGCCGCAAGGAGTAATGCTGTAGTTATGCGATTTTGACCACAATTATTGTCTGAATCACTATTCATATAAAATGTATTGATGCCATCAAAAAAGACTAAACGCACGTTTAAGCACCTAGCGCACTAATTATTAGCACTCTGATGTTGGACTAGTTTCCTGATAACTCAACTATAAGTATGAAGCTTGTTAATGTGATGAATTTTGCTCTAAGAGCTCATCAACAAAAATAATAGTGAATGATTGATACTAAAAGATTAGTAATCCGTGTGCAAAGGTACTCTAATAAATAAGATTAACTAATGTTTATGTTTCTTATGGAAACGAAATGAAAAATAGAAACCAAATAATTAAAGCCCAACCACTTGCCTTGAGCGGATTCGAAAGGTCTAGGAACACCAAAAAAATAATTAAGCTGATAGACTTATTTCGACTGCACTCAATACTGGCTTTCGTTCTTCCTTCGTAATAACGTATGCATTCCATAAAAAAAGCCCATCAACCAAATGGTGACGGGCTCATATTGAAGAAAATGTATTTGAATTAGTCGTTCTTTATCTTTCCTTCTAATTTTTTTACTGAATCGTACATTATTGGTGTTGCAATAAATAACGATGAGTATGTACCTACAACAACACCTACTATTAAGGCAAACATAAATCCTCTAATAGAATCGCCACCAAAAATAAAGATGGCTAGTAATACTACTAAGGTTGTTAATGATGTATTTAAAGTTCTACTTAATGTACTACTTAATGATGAGTCTACAACGCGATTAAAATCCCAACTTGTGTGCTCGTTAAAGAATTCACGAATTCTATCAAATACGACCACGGTATCATTTAATGAGTAACCAATTACGGTAAGTATGGCTGCAATAAACGCTTGATCTATTTCCATATTAAATGGCATAAACTTGTATGTTAGCGAGAATATACCTAACACGATTAATACATCGTGAAAAACGGCTGCAACCGCACCAAGCGAGTATTGCCATTTCTTAAAACGAATTAAAATATAAAGGAATACAACAATTAAAGACCCTAAAATGGCCCAGAATGATGCTTGTTTAATATCATCGGCAATGGTCGGACTTACTTTGTAGTTTTTCATTAATCCAACTGTTTTTGTGTCAGAATCGCTAATAAAATCATCGTAAGTCATTCCATCTAAATGTGGAATTAACGCTGTATAGAGCGAATTTCTTATTTCTTCATCAACTTCAGCACCAGTTTCATCAACCTTATATTTGGTAGTGATTTTTAATTGGTTAGCATCTCCAAAAGTTTTAGCGATTGCGCTTCCAAAAACGTCTGGTTTTGATAGTAAGTTGGTGATTTCGGAACCACTAACGTCTTGCGCAAAGCGAACTTGATAGGTTCTACCTCCAACAAAATCAACACCTTCATCCAAACCATTTGTTAATAAGGAACCTAAACTTACTGCAATTAGTACACCAGAAACGATATACGATATTTTACGCTTGCTTAAGAACGCAATATTTATATTTCTAAAAAGGTTTTTAGTAATGGCTGTCGAGAAATCTAATTTACCATCTTTGTTGGCATACCAATCAACCAACAATCTAGTAATAAAGATTGCTGTAAATAATGATGTACCAATACCAATTAATAGGGTAGTAGCGAATCCTTTAATAGGGCCTGTTCCAAAAACAAATAATATTAATGCGGTTAATCCAGTGGTAATATTCGCATCTAAAATGGATGATAAGGCATTACTAAATCCGTCTTGAATGGCTTCTTTTTGTCCTTTTCCTTTGGTAAGCTCCTCACGAATACGCTCAAAGATAAGTACGTTGGCATCTACCGACATACCAATGGTAAGTACAATACCTGCAATACCAGGTAAAGTTAATACAGCGCCTAATCCTGATAAAATACCAAAGATTAAAAGAATGTTTAATATCATAGCGATATCTGCAAATCCACCAGCTTTACCATAATAAAAAATCATCCATACCAATACTAATGCCAATGCAATTAAGAAAGATGTTGTACCACTATCAATAGCTTCTTGTCCTAAAGACGGTCCTACAACCTCACTTTGAATAATATCTGCAGAAGCTGGTAATTTACCAGCACGTAAAACGTTGGCTAAATCGATGGCTTCGTTTAATGTGAAATCTCCTGAGATTGATGAACTACCACCAGCAATAGGTCCAGTATTGACAGTTGGTGCAGAGTATACAATATCATCTAAAACAATGGCTATGTTGCTTCCTTGGTTGAATGCTTTCCCAGTCATTTCTTCCCAAATCTTAGCGCCTTTTGCATTCATTTGCATGGTTACTTCTGACTTTCCTGTTGGTCCAAACTGGTTACGTGCATCTGTAACAACAGCTCCACTTAATTGAGGGATAGCCTCTCTGTTGCCTATTAGTGCATACAAATCGATAATTTCACTTCCTTTTTTAGGTTTGCCAAAAGCAAACTTTGCATAGCGTTGTTCTGCAGGAAGTAATGATCTAACCTCAGGTTTGTTTAAGTACTCAAGAATAAGGTCTTTATCTTTTAATTCAAATTGTGCAATTATTGGTCCGCCTTGGTAACCTTGACCTCTAATTAAATCGAATAAAGGGTTTGCTGTATTTGCAACAGCAGTTGAATCTGTTTCAGCTTCTCCTAAAAGGGCATCAATTTGTGAATCTTCAGAAGACGTTTCTCCGTCTTGAGGTTCTACTTCTGCAATGGCTTCTTTTACTTCCACAAGATCTTTTAAAGCTTCGTTAGCTTGAGCTAAAAAAGGAAAAAATTGTTCGCCTTTATAAGTGTCCCAAAACTCTAATTGTGCTGTACTTTGTAATAATTTAATAGCACGCTCTTTATCTTTAACCCCTGGAAGCTCTACTAAAATACGACCTGAATTTCCAAGACGTTGAATAGTTGGTTGTGTTACTCCAAATTCATCAATACGTTTACGTAGTACTTCAAAAGCCGAAACAATAGATTCATCGACCTTAGTTCTAATGATGTCTTTTACTTCATCATCAGTCATGCTACCATCAATCTCACCATCTAAAGCTTTCGTATAAAAAATGTCTGGAGAGGCTAATTTTATATCACCTTTAATGGCATCAAAAGCTCTGTAAAAAGATTCTAAATACGATTCTTGCGCATCTTTTTGAAGTTCTGTCGCATCTTCAAGTGCTTTATTAAATACAGGCTCATTGGTATGGTTAGCTAATCCTTTTAATATATCTTTTACAGATATTTGTAAGGTTACACTAACCCCACCTTTAAGATCTAAGCCTAAAGGCATT
The DNA here is from genome assembly GCA_947487155.1 of uncultured Flaviramulus sp. Classification (GTDB taxonomy): domain Bacteria; phylum Bacteroidota; class Bacteroidia; order Flavobacteriales; family Flavobacteriaceae; genus CANLXL01. Next base: position 24,885 of record CANKVS010000044.1, on the reverse strand, counting down.
GCTTTTTGTTTTACCTCGTTATAGGTATATTTTGCTATACCAATATTAAAAACGGTATCTGTGGCAATAGATTCTAAATAGTTAGTTTCTTCGACACTTCTTAAAGCTCTGTAATCTGCTTCGGTGTCCGAAATTTTGTTAATCGCTATTTCTTCAGCGTTACTTTCAATTTGATTTGCTTTAAAAGTGAATGATAATTGATAAATACTTACCAATCCAAACAAAACTGCAAATAATTTTACTAGTCCTTTATTTTGCATTGTATTATTTTTTTGTGTTTTTGTTTCCTTTATGGTCACTACGCGTTGCGAAAGTGAATATATTAAGGAATACCAAGTTATTTTAAAAAACGAGCAAATATAGAATTTTCTCGTAAATCTTGATAATTTTTATGTTTGATTAATTTTATAGCTTTTATATGTATTCAATTAGGGGATAAAAAGCTAATTTCCTGGCTTAATTTAAGCTAAAGGACCTGCTCTAACTTCAGGTATTTTATGAGAAGTATTATCAATTGCAATGGTAATATTGCAATGTGTTTTGTATGCAACTTTTTCAGCAGTTCCTCTAACGTCTACGATATTAATAAACGCATAACTATTTGGGTTAGAAAATCTGTTTGCTTCAGATTTTAGTTCTGTTACAAAAGTGCCGTTTAAATCCCAATTGGAATCCGAACTTTTTTGAATTTCATATATATCAAGATTATAACTGCTTGAATTTTCATCTAAAGGAAAACCTGAGTGTTTTTTGTTTTCATCTGGATTAGAAGTGTTTAAGGCTAGTTTATCGTTACTAGAAAGTGTTTCTTTTATGCTAGTAACATCAACATCGCTGTAATAGGTTATTATTAACTTTCCGTTTTCTTTTTCATTAACTTGAATATTGTTTACTCCTAAACCTTCAAGCTGCTTCTTTATGTTAACAATGGTATTATGTGTATCTTCAGACGATATTTTAGTGTTAGTAAACTGTAAAACAATTTCCTGATTTGGTTCAGAAATTTGCTGTTTATTTACAACACCTAAAAGGGTAAGTATAATTATTAAAGTACTGATGTACCATCTAAAGTTCATGCGCCAAATATACTCAAAAACAAATAGGATTCCGAATTTTTAAGATCATCTTTTTCCTTTTCTCTTCGTTAAAATTTGTAACCGTAGCTATTGCTATGCTTATAAATTTTGCCTTGATAAAAGAAAAAATATCAATCCTAAATTCTCCGAAATCCTATTTTTTTTTATGATTTTGAAGTTTTAAAATTCTAACAAACCGTTAGTCTTTTTAACACCTTCAGCACTTTTTTGCATGTGCTCTTTTTCGGCATCACTTAATTCGATGTTTACAATGCTTTCAATACCGTTTTTGCCTAAAATTACTGGCACACCTATACATAAATCATTTAAACCGTATTCACCTTCTAATAAAGTAGAACATGGGAATATTTTCTTTTGGTCGCAGGCAATGGCTTGTACTAGTCCACTTACTGCTGCACCTGGAGCATACCACGCAGAAGTACCTAATAATTTGGTTAGTGTAGCACCACCAACTTTAGTATCTTCTTTTACTTGGTTTAATCTGTCGTCACTTAAAAATTCAGAAACTTTTATACTGTTTCTTGTGGCATGAGATGTTAAAGGCACCATGCCTACATCACTATGACCGCCAATTACCATGCCATCAACATCGCTAATAGGTGCTCCTAAAGCTTCAGCTAAACGGTATTTAAAACGAGCAGAATCTAATGCACCACCCATTCCTATAATTTTGTTTTTAGGAAGGTTGGTTGATTTGTGCACTAAATAAGTCATCGTGTCCATAGGATTGCTAACTACAATCATTATGGTGTTTGGAGAGTGGGCTATTAAACTTGATGATACCGATTTTACAATACCTGCATTAATGCCAATTAATTCTTCGCGAGTCATTCCTGGTTTACGAGGAATTCCAGATGTAATTACACAAATATCACTACCCGCAGTTTTACTATAATCATTTGTAATACCAGTGATTTTAGTATCAAATCCGTTTAACGATGCACATTGCATCAAATCCATAGCTTTTCCTTCGGCATAACCTTCTTTAATATCTAATAAAACGACCTCAGAAGCAAAATTTTTAATGGCAATATATTCTGCACAACTTGCACCTACTGCACCTGCTCCAACTACTGTAACTTTCATAAGTTTATTTTTTAATGGTTTGTGATAAATTATAAATTTTAGTCAAAATTGATCATTTTATAATGATTAAAATATGACTTTTGTTTGTTTATAAAACGTATAATTTTTGAGTAACAAAAGTATGAATTAAAATGCTGTAAATAAAAAAAGTGCAAGACTAAATCTTACACTTTTTAATAACTAATTATATAAACTAACTAAAACAAAATTATCTAAAACTAAAAGCTATTCCTGCCGAAATAGTATTGTATTCTTGTATGGTGTAATCACCAAAAATTTTAAAGAAACCAAGGCTTAATCTTGCGCCTAATGTTGCTCTAAAGCCACTAGCGTCGAAATCTAAATCTACAGGATCTTCTATTGAAGTTGTGGTTTGCTGTCCGTCTAAAGCCCCACCTTGTATTGTATATTCTAAATCGTAAGTTCCCAACATTTTTAAAGTTGAATTACCTCTACTATAACCAAGACCTCCGTAAATGTTAATAATAGGAAAATTTAAAGAGCCTATTGCTTGTGCTGTAAAAGAATTTAGTTTGAACTCTGCATTTTGATTTTGACCAGGAATTGTATTGCCATCTATTGCATAATTTACATCCATAGAGGTATATGCAGCTAATAATGATACGTGTAAAGGTAATTTGTCTAATGGCCCAAATATGCTAGTTATTTCTTTTTTAAGACCAAGACCTAACAATTTTCCTTTTACATCATCGTCTCCAACTTCGGGAACTAAACGAAGCATTACATCAAATTTATATGGTAAACCTAAGCTTACCTGTACTGCTGGTGTTGGAACAGCATTTAAAGGTAAATCATCTTTAATACCTGATGGCATTTCGAAAGATGTAGTTACTGTTTCTCCATTAACTATGGTTCCTATAGTAATGTTTGAACCATCGCCAGAACCTGCAACAGTAGGGGAAGTAACGGTTCCTATTACAGACTCTAAACCTGTAAGTGTAAATATCTCATCTTTTGTAGGGACTGTAGAAGCATTTAATCCGATAGTAATATCGAAACCTAATTTTTTATGAACTTTGGCGGTGTGATACCACCCGCTATTCATACCATAAATTAATCCTTTCATTGCAGGACTTATATAAGCTTCTGTTAGCTTATTGGCATCAGATCTTGAAGCCAGTAAGATACTTTCTAATTCTTGTGACTGTGATAGTTGTGTTGATAAAAACAACAACATAAGTAGGGTTAGTTTTTTCATTTTGATTAAAATTTGGTTAAGAAAATATAATAAAAAAACTACACAAAAAACTTTTAATCGTTTAAAAATGTTTTTAATCGATGTTTTTTAAAATAAAAAAGCATCAAGTTTTAAAATAACTTGATGCTTTTACTAGTATGATTACGTGTCTAGTTACGCATCAATATTTGCGTAAACAGCGTTCTTTTCAATAAAATCTCTACGTGGTGGTACTTCATCTCCCATAAGCATTGAGAAAATACGATCTGCTTCGGTACCATTATCAATTTGTACTAAACGCATGGTTCTAAATTCAGGATTCATAGTTGTATCCCAAAGTTGTTCAGCATTCATTTCTCCTAAACCTTTATAACGTTGTATTTTAGAACCGTCTCCAAATTCTGAAACAATGCCATCACGTTCTTGATCGCTCCAAGCATATTGTTTTTTTGCGCCTCTTTTTACTAAGTAAAGTGGTGGTGTAGCAATATAAATATGTCCGTTTTCAATCAGCTCTTTCATATATCTAAAGAAGAATGTTAATATTAAAGTTGCAATGTGGCTACCATCAATATCGGCATCACACATAATTACAACTTTATGATAACGTAATTTTGAAAGATTTAAAGCTTTACTGTCTTCTTCAGTGCCTATGGTTACACCAAGTGCGGTGAAAATGTTTTTAATTTCTTCGTTTTCAAATACTTTATGTTGCATTGCTTTTTCAACATTCAATATTTTACCACGTAATGGAAGAATAGCTTGAAATGCTCTATCCCTGCCTTGTTTTGCTGTTCCACCTGCCGAATCTCCCTCTACAAGGAATACTTCGCATTTTGCAGGATCTTGTTCGGAGCAGTCTGATAATTTCCCAGGCAAACCACCAATACTCATTACGGTTTTTCGCTGCACCATTTCACGAGCCTTTTGAGCGGCGTGTCTAGCTTGAGCTGCAAGAATTACTTTTTGAACAATAGTTTTCGCGTCATCTGGATGTTCTTCTAAATAATCTGTTAACATTTCAGATACGGCTTGACTTACCGAAGCAGAAACTTCCCTGTTCCCTAGTTTAGTTTTTGTTTGTCCTTCAAATTGAGGTTCTTGAACTTTTACAGAAATAATAGCTGTTAATCCTTCGCGGAAATCATCACCAGCAATATCGAATTTTAATTTATCTAACATGCCTGAACCATCAGCAAACTTTTTTAGCGTGTGTGTTAGCCCACGACGGAAACCTGATAAATGTGTTCCACCTTCATGCGTGTTAATATTATTTACATAAGAATGTAAATTTTCAGCGTATGATGTATTATAAATCATAGCAACTTCAACAGGTACACCATTTTTTTCACCCTCAAAAGCAATAACATCTTTCATTAAGGGCTCACGAGTGGCATCTAAATATTTAATAAATTCTTTTAAACCTTCTTCTGAATGAAATGTTTCACCTTCAAATTCACCATCTTCTTTGGTGTGTCTTTTATCAACTAAATGTACTGTAATCCCCTTATTCAAATACGCTAATTCACGTAAACGACTTGCTAATGTATCGTAGCTATATTCAAGAGTTTGGGTGAAAATTGTAGGGTCTGGTTTAAAGGTTACCGTTGTACCTCTTTTGTCGGTATCTCCAATTGGCTTTACAGGATACATGGCTTTACCACGCTCATATTCTTGTTCGTAAACTTTACCTTCTCTAAAGACAGTTGCTTTTAAATGGGCAGATAATGCATTTACACAAGATACACCAACACCATGAAGTCCACCAGAAACTTTATAAGAATCTTTATCGAATTTACCACCAGCACCAATTTTAGTCATTACAACTTCAAGTGCCGAAACCCCTTCTTTTTTATGTAAATCGACAGGAATACCACGACCATCATCTTCAGTAGTTATAGAGTTATCTTCATTAATAATTACAGTAATGTTATTACAATGACCAGCAAGCGCTTCATCAATAGAGTTATCTACAACTTCGTATACTAAATGGTGTAAACCTCTAGTGCCAACATCTCCAATATACATGGAAGGACGCATACGTACGTGCTCCATACCTTCTAGCGCCTGAATACTATCTGCCGAATAATTATGCTTGTTAAATTCTTCTTTTTCTTGACTCATAGTCTTATTATGTCTATAATTTAAAGTTTAGTTTTATGTCATAAAAAAATGACGCAAATGCATCATTCCTCATCACTAACAAATATACAAATTATTAATGCTTTTTTAGAGGATTTTAGCTATTGAATTTGATAATTATCAACAATTGTTAATTACTTAAAAAGCTCTTAAAACGATTAAAAAGTGTCTTAAATTGAATTTTAATGATTTTTCGACTATATCTCAAATAGTAAAAATGGTGAAACGTCTTAAATCGAAAATTTAAACAATTAATACTTGAATAATTTTGATTATTTAAGGTTAGGTTTAATCAATTTTGCACCCGAACCTGTCTTGTTTGAAAATATAATTTTTCCGTTTTTAAAACTAACGCCTTTTGCGATATCGTGAGCTAATAATAAAGCGCCATCGGCATCAATAAAATCTAGAAGTGGTGCGATTTGAGTTAAATTTGATATGCCAATGGTAGACTCCGTCATGCATCCAGCCATAACTAAAAGATTTTTTGCTCTGGCTTTAGCTATCATTTTTAAGGCAGATGTAATGCCACCACATTTCATGAGCTTAATATTAATACCATGAAAATGTTTTGCACACAAATCTACATCATTTAAACGTTGGCAGCTTTCGTCTGCTATTATTGGTAATGCACATTTTTCTTTTAATGTTTTCATGCCATCCCAATCATCTTTTTTAAGAGGTTGCTCAATAAACTCTACACCTAATTGTTTAAGTATTATAGATTTTTCAAGTGTTTCTTCTACAGACCAAGCGCAATTGGCATCAATTCTAAAAACAGATTTAGTAACTTTTCTCAATGCTTTTACTATGGCAATATCATTAGGCTTTCCTAATTTAATTTTATAAATAGGCCATGGTTGTTCAATGATTTTTTTGGTCATATTTTCTATGGAATCTATGCCAATAGTATAATTTGTTAAAGGTGTTTTTAAAGATTTGGTACTCCAATAGCTGCGTAATGTCCTGTTGTGTTGTTTAGCATATAAATCCCAAAAGGCACAATCTATTGCGCATAAAGCAAAATAATTGTCCTTTAATACAGACTCTAGTTTAAACCATAATTCTTCAGGTTTTAAACCGTTAGATATTTCTATTATAGGTTTTGAATGTAAAATGGCACTTTGTAGTTTTTCAATAGAACTATTATAATATGGGTTTATAGTTGCTTCACCATAGCCAGTATGTTTTCCATCAGAAAGAATTACAATTACGGTGCTTTGCATTTTTACAGTATAACGCGAAATTGTAAATGGATGTTTTAGCGGTAAATGATGAATTTTAACATCAACTTTCATTTTTTAAATATAACGATTTCAGGCATTTTTCACTCAAAAAAAGTATAGATTTAAAACGCTATCTGTTTGTTATTAAAAGAAATAAAATAGATGCAAATGGATTCTTTTTTTAAATGAAGTGCCAATAAATAGTGCTTTTTAATACGATAATTTTAAAATTTGCTTATCATTTGTTATCTATAAGATGAATTATAAGTAAAAAATTAACAAACTTGTATTAAAATAGCTGTTAAATTACGAATATGTAAAAGAAAAATAATGCTTCAACTTTAGGCTTTCTTAAGTTTTAACTACGTGAAAACTTTTGTAATTTTACCAGCTTGTAGATTTATCAATAAATTATAAAAAAACATGAGTAAAATTATGACAGTCGACGTTTTGTCGAGTATTAAAGGAGCGCAACCATCAGAGGCTGTGAACAGATTATTTGAGGTAATAAAAAATGCCAATTCAACAACTAATAATGCCTTTAATAATAATCATAATAATTGCGTGTCTTTAAACGATTTAAGAGCAGATGAGGTGATAGAAAGTTCTACAACGGAAAAACAAATTATTATCGAAAATTTTCCAAAAGAAAAAAACGGCTATTTAGTTGTTTCTAAAGTGATAGAAGACTAGTTATGGATTCTCAAATACATAAAATTCATCAGCAATTGATGAATAAGGAAATAACGTGTACAGATTTGGTACAAGAAAAATTAGCGTTATTAAAACAAAACACACACCAAACGGTTAATACATTACTTAATGATTTGGCGATTGATTTAGCAACAAAAGTTGATGCGAAAATTGCTAAGGGTGAAACTATTGGTTTGTTAGAAGGCATTCCTTTTGGGATTAAAGATGTGTATATGCTTCAAGGCACGTATACAACGGCAAGTTCAGCATTGCTAAAAAAATATAAATCGGCATATACGGCAACGGCTATTCAAAAACTTTTGGATGCTGGTGCAATTCCTTTAGTAAAAGAGAATTGCGATAGTTTTGGACATGGGTCTTCAAGCGAAAATACCATTTTTGGAGCTGTAAAAAATGCTATAAACCCAGAGTTAGTTGGTGGCGGATCTAGTGGTGGTTCTGCTGTAAATGTTGCTAAAGATTATACTGTATTTTCAATAGGTGGTGATACAGGTGGTTCTGTGCGTCAACCAGCGGGTTACAACTGTGTGTATGGCTTAAAACCTACCTACGGGCGCATTTCTCGTTTCGGTTTAATGGCGTATGCATCGTCTACAGATTGTGTTGGCCCTATAGCAAAATCTGTTGAAGATATTCGAATTGTGTTGAATGCTATGAGCGGAAAAGATAATAAAGATCAAACCACTTACGCTTCCGCTGAAATAGAAAATAAAAACATTTCAAATTCTGAAAGCATAAAAACAGTAGGTTATTTTAAAAATTTTATTGATAGTGAAGCTATTGACGCTCAGGTAAAATCTGATTTTTTAGCTTCCATTGAAAAAATAAAAGCTAAAGGTATTGAAGTAAAAGCATTAGATTTCTTTAAGTCTGATACTTTAGTGTCAACCTATTATACATTGGCTATGGCCGAAACAGCTTCCAATTTATCGCGTTTAGATGGAACGAATTATGGAAATAGAATTGAAGCTGAAACCCTTAAAGAAACCTATGCAGTAACGCGTTCTGAAAACTTTTCGGAAGAAACAAAGCGTAGAATAGTTGGTGGTAATCAAGTATTGTCTCAAGGGTTTTCGGATGAAATATATTTAAAAGGATTGGCTTTGAGAGATGACATTTCTGAAAATTTTGAAAACGATTTTGCTGCAGTAGATGTTATTCTATCTCCAGTAACACCAAATACGCCACCAAAAATTGGCGATAGTTTAAAAGACCCGTTGGCTATGTATTTATCTGATGCGTATACGGTTGGATTTAGTTTGGGGCAATTACCAACATTAACGGTGCCTCAAGGTACAGCAACTGGATTACAAATTAGTGCCGCAAAAAATAATGACGAACTCGTTTTGAAGTTTGCTAACTTCTTAAAAGATACGATATAATGGATTTGGAGCAATTAAATGAGGCTTTAAAAGCCCACGAATTAGAATTGGTAATTGGACTAGAAACACACGTTCGATTAAATACCAAAACAAAGTTGTTTTGTTCTTGCCCAAACCAAGAAATTGAAAAGCCAAACGAAAATATTTGTTCTGTTTGTACAGGGCAAATGGGCGTATTACCAGCTATAAATAAAGAAGCGATTACAAAGGCTATTTATTTTGGAAAAGCGGTAAAATCTACTTTTGAAAACGAAATAATATCATGGGATCGTAAGCATTATGAATACCCAGATAACCCTAAAAACATTCAAATTACCCAGTTTCATAACCCTGTTATTCCAGACGGACAAGTGTCTTGTTTTAGGAATGATGGCTCTCAATTTACGGTAAATTTAACGCAAGTACATATTGAAGAAGATGCCGCTAAATTGATGCACGAAAAAAATACGTCTTTGGTAGATTTTAATAAAGCTGGTGTGCCGCTAATTGAAATTGTAACCGAGCCTTGTATTCGTCATATCGAGGATGCGTCAACCTATGCTCAGTATATTCAACGTATTGTTCAAAACTTAAAAATATCTGAAGCTAATCTTGAAAAGGGGGAATTTAAATCGGATGTTTCAGTATCACTTCGTAAAAAACATACTTATAATTTAAATCCGCGTACCGAAATTAAAAACTTAAATTCTTTTAAGTTTATGGTTGAAGCTTTAAAAGAAGAGGTAGAAAAACAGCTTAATTATTTTTTAGAGCATAAAGAATTTAGACCAGATCAAACCACCGTTTTATGGGATGCAGAATTGAAGCAAACTAAAACGATGCGTAAAAAGGAATTTGAGGCAGATTATCGTTTTATTTCCGAGCCAGATTTACCATTTGTAGGTATAAAAGAGGTTGTTGAATCTATTGATGTTGATATAAGTTCGCTGCCTTTTGCTGTCGAATCTATTTTAATTAGAGGCGGAGTTTTACCTCAAGATGCTAAGTTTTTTACCGCAGATTCTATGCGTTCTAAAACCTTTGTGGCTATAAATAATGAGTTAAAAGATCCTTCGTTTGTAGCTAAAACTCTGGTGAATACTATTGGTGCCGATGAATATGCAGATATACACAGTATAGACCATCTTATTGAAATTTTCAAACTTTTTAAAGAAGAAAAAATAACAGCGGTATTGGTTCAAAAAGGCATTACATCATATTTAAAAGATAGAACGTTTGACTATAATAAGTATTTTGAAGATAATACCATTTCAGAAGATAAAATTAAAGCGGCTATTGAAAAAGTAATTGCTGAAAATGAAGGAATTGCAAACGATATTAAAGCTGGAAACCAAGGTAAAGCAGGAATTTTAGTAGGAAAAGTAATTGCTGTAATAGGAAAAGGAGCTTCCGGAAAGGTTATTCGTCAAGGTATTTTGGATGCACTCTCTGGAAATGAAGTTAGAAGCGAGAAGCTTGAAGATGCAAGTAAAGAAGAACTAAAAGCCAAAAACCAAAAGCAAGAAGCTAAAGAAGAAGAAATACTTCCTGAAATTCCATTAATAATTAAAGACGAATACAGAACACATGTGGCGTCTCAATTATCGGAAGATTCAATTGCAACTAAAGTGACTTTAGCAGGTTGGGTATCAAGTGTTCGCGATCATGGTGAATTGATGTTTATTGATTTACGCGATTCTAGTAACGAGATTTTTCAAGTGCGTTTAAGTCGTGAATCGTTTCCTAATTTAGATGAATTGGTTAAGCTAAAACCAGAATCTGTAATTACAGTAACAGGAGTGGTAGTTCAGCGTAAAGAAGATGATTATAATGCAAGTTTACGCTCAGGAAAAATAGAGTTAGAAACCTCTGCTTTAGACATTTTAAACCTATCTAAAACATTACCTTTTGAAATTAAAAGAGCAGCAAAATCTAATGAGGCAGTTCGTTTTCAATATAAATACTTAGATCATAGAAATGATGCTGTTAGAAAAGCCATTGTAAACCGTCATCGTGTGATTAAATTGATGCGTGATATATTAGATGAGCAGCAATTTATAGAAGTAGAAACCCCTATTTTAACAGCAGGGACCGATGAAGGCGCAAGAGAATTTATAGTGCCAACACGAAAACAAGCAGGCTCTTTTTACACGCTACCACAAGCACCACAACAGTTTAAGCAAATTTTAATGGTGAGTGGTTATGAGAAATATTTTCAGATAGCACGTTGTTTTAGAGATGAAGATTCGCGTGGCGATCGGCAACCCGAATTTACGCAGTTAGATATTGAAATGGCATATGCGAGTATGCAACAAATTATAGATTTGAATACGAACATGTTCAATGAAATAGTTCAGAAAATATACGGTAAAAAGTGGATTTTACATCCATTTGAAGTCATTACCTATAAAGAAGCCATGGATAAATATGGATGTGATCGTCCAGATTTACGCTACGGTTTACAAATGCAGGATATTACAGATATAGTAAAAGATACAACTTTTCAAGTGTTTAGTAAACCTATTGACGATGGTGGTATTGTAAAATGTATAAAAGTATCGGCAAAAGAACAGGGTAATAAACGTATGTCCAAAGGTCAAATTGAAAACCTAACTGCCATTGCTCAAGAAAACGGCTTAGGTGGATTGGCATATATTATAGTAAATGAAAACGATTTACAATCACCTATCATAAAATTTTTGGGTGAAGATATTGCGGTTAAAATTATTGAAGCGAGTAATGCCAAAGTTGGTGATATTGTATTTTTCTCAGCAGCAGATTTTGCAACAGCCAATAAAGCTTTAGATGCTGTTAGGCAAGAACTAGGGAAGTTACTTCGCTTGATTAATCCTAAAGAATTACGACCTGCTTGGGTTGTAGATTTTCCAATGTTTGAAAAAACAGATGAAGGACGTTGGACGTTTACGCATAATCCATTTTCAATGCCAGCTATTTACGATTTAGATAAGCACATGAATGGTAAAGAAGATGAAATAGGTCATATTATAGCTCAACAATACGATTTAATATTGAATGGTTACGAAATAGGTGGTGGTTCTGTGCGTGCGCATAAACCAGAAATTTTGGAAGCTACATATAAAAATATGGGGTATAATAAGGAAGACATGATGAAAAGTGTAGGAACCATGTACGAGGCCTTTCATTATGGTGCACCACCGCATGGAGGAATTGCATGGGGAATAGATCGCTTAATGATGATTTTAGAAAAGAAAGGGTCTATTAGAGAAGTAATGGCATTTCCAAAAACGGGCTCAAGTGAAGATTTGTTATTTGGTTCACCATCGCCGTTATCAGATAAAAAAGTTGAAGAAATGAATGTTAAGGTGATAAAAAAATAAATATGAGTTTTATGCTGTTTTTCAATTAGTTACAATTAAGTCTTTGGTTTTGGTTCTAGAGGTGAAGCGATCTGTATTCTTTTGTCGAACATTAATGATTTCTTTTTCATTAGAATAAGAATATATTGAAACTTTAAGAAAGCTTTAACTTAACTGTTGTAAAGCATAAGTATCTTTATCGACTTTATTACATTAAATTTAACAATCAAATCTTAAGATTATTATGAAAAAATCAACATGTATTACAACTATTGCTTTTGCATTTATGATGCTTTTAACCATTAATGTTAATGCGCAAAAATTTAGAGGACTAGATAAAAGCCCAATGGACGCTGCTGTTTACAAAACATCGAGAAACGCACCAGCAATTGCTAAAGTTATTTATAGCAGACCACAACTTAAAGGAAGAGCATTAAGTGCATTAGCACCTAATGGAAAAGTTTGGAGAACAGGAGCTAATGAAGCTGCTACCATTACTTTATATAACGACGCGAAAATTGGCGGAAAATCTGTGATTGCTGGAGAATATTCTCTTTTTACAATTCCAGGAGATAAAGAATGGACAATTATTTTAAATAAAGATGTGAATGTTTGGGGGTCTTACTCTTATAATGAAGCCAATGATGTTATTAGAGTTTCTGCACCTGTTAGCTCTGGAGATTCGTTAGAAGCATTTTCTGTAACTTTTTCTGAAGGAAATTTACATTTAGGATGGGACACAACAAGAGTTACAGTGCCATTTACTAAGTAAGATTACATTATAAATTAATAAAAATGTTCCAATAAAAAATTGCTCTTTTTGGAACATTTTTACTTTTACTCGATAATCGAGATTTAAATACCATTTCTCATCTGAAATTACTGTAAAAGAAATTGATGATTTTTTTCTTTTCTTACGAATGCTTCGTGATCTCGCTCTGAGGTAATTTGTTATACTACCAAGTTTAAGGAATATTTAAATACTTATGTGTTTGTAATGATACTTTCCATTTAGGATTAGCCATTACGTAATCAACAATTTCAGGTACAACTTTATCGCGTTTACTCCATTCGGGTTGCAAATATAAAATGCAGTTGTTATTAACTTTAGTAGCTTGTTCTTCCGCAAAGCGAAAATCATCTTTATTGTAAACAATAACTTTTAATTCATGAGCCTTATCATAAACTTCTTTAGTAGGCAGTTTCATTTTTTTTGGAGACAAGCAAATCCAATCCCAAATCCCTGTTAATTTATATGCTCCAGAGGTTTCAATATGGGTTTGTAACCCTTCAGCTTTAAGCTTATTAGTTAAAAGTGTCATATCCCAAGTAAGTGGTTCGCCTCCTGTTATTACAATTGTATCGCTATATTTTTTAGCGTTTTCTACAATTGTATTTGTTTTAGTAGGCGGGTGTAAATTGGCATTCCAACTCTCTTTAACATCGCACCAATGACATCCCACATCGCAACCACCAATACGAACAAAATAAGCTGCTGTTCCTTTGTGGTATCCTTCCCCTTGAATCGTGTAAAACTCTTCCATTAGAGGAAGCATTTCACCTGTATTAACTAATTCTTGTATACTTTTATTCATATAGTTTGCAAAGATACATATTCCTTCAGTTTTATTATTTTGATATTAAAAAGAATTCTCCTACTTTTGTATTGGATTAATTAATTTATGCTCTCACTCTCTCTAAATGAAAAAAAATATTTATTTGGTAATATTGCTATACTGTAGCTGTTACTTTAGTTTTGCGCAAGTTGGCATTGGCACAACTTCCCCCGACCCCTCATCTGTATTACATATTCAATCTTTAGATAAAGGTATTTTGGTACCTAGACTTACAACAATTCAAATTAATGCAATTACAAATCCAGCTAATGGACTTTTAGTGTATAATACAGATTTAAATGAATACCAATTTAATTGTGCAACCCCAGCACTTCCAGATTGGATTAAAATATCGCATGCAACTTCTGTAAAGTATAGTAACACTAATGTTACAACAAATTTAAATGCTGCATCTTATACAAATGCTCCTATTTTTGGTGCTTTAGAATGGAATGATGACACGACGCTGTACACACAATCGGGAAATATTTTAACCGTAAATACTACGGGAAGGTATCGTATTACTGTAAATATTGCTTATGTTGTTCAACCAACGGGTGATAATAATACCGAAAGAAGAGCATCTGTTGAAGCACAAATAGCTATAAATGGTACACCTACAGGTGCCATAGGTAATACAGGATATGTGAGGTTTGCTAACGGTCAAGAAGAAGCATCTCTTCATATAACAGAGGTTTTTAATATAACAGCAGGACAAACAATTAGCGTTCAAACCGTAAGAGGTGGTAATAATCCTGTGGCTAGTTTTAGAAGTGCTGGTACTTCTAATATTTATATTGAAAGAATAAAATAAGCTATTGTACATTTAAAATAAAATTTGTAAAACTTGCAAAAGGATTTTACACAGTTATAAGAGTAAAATACGTATCAAGAACTTGTTTACTTATAGGTAGGTGAAATTGTATGACTTAAAAGCTGGTTCGTACAATTATTTCAAATAAAACCTTATTTTTTTCTTCATCATTTTTCCTGTATTTTTATGCAAAATTTTAACCATGAGTAATACCGAAACTTTTTTTAAACATATAACAGAAGGTAATGTTACAAAAGGAGAGTTTATTCCTGTTGGAGCTGCCATGTTAAATGGCAAAACAATTACTGGAGCTCATGTAAAAATTCCTTTAAAAACCATGAATAGACATGGTTTAATTGCAGGAGCAACAGGTACAGGAAAAACAAAATCTTTACAAGTTTTAGCTGAAAATTTAAGTGATAAAGGTGTGCCTGTATTGCTTATGGATATTAAAGGCGATTTAAGTGGTTTGGCACAACCAAGTCCAGGTCATAAAAAAATTGACGAGCGCCATGAAAAAATAGGCTTACCATTTGAAGCTAAAAAATTTCCTGTTGAAGTGCTAACCCTGTCTGAGCAAGATGGTGTACGTTTACGTGCTACTGTTAGTGAGTTTGGTCCCGTATTATTATCTAGAATTTTAGATTTATCTGAAACACAATCTGGTGTTGTCGCTGTTATTTTTCAGTACTGCGACGATAATAAAATGCCTGTGCTCGATTTAAAAGATTTTAAAAAAATTTTACAGTACGCGACTCAAGAGGGTAAAGAAGAATTTACCGAAGCTTATGGCCGAATTTCAACAGCGTCAACAGGAGCTATTTTAAGAAAAATTATAGAGTTAGAGCAACAAGGAGCCGATTTGTTTTTTGGAGAAACATCGTTTGATGTTGATGATTTGTTACGAGTAAATGATGAAGGTAGAGGTTATATTAACATTATTAGATTAACCGATATTCAAGATAGACCAAAGCTGTTTTCAACGTTTATGCTAAGTTTATTGGCCGAAATATATTCTACATTTCCAGAACAAGGCGATAGTGATAGACCAGAACTAATCATATTTATTGATGAAGCCCATTTAATTTTTAACGAAGCTTCAAAAGCCTTATTAAATCAAATTGAAAGTATTGTAAAGTTAATTAGAAGTAAAGGCGTTGGTTTGTATTTTGTAACTCAAAACCCTACCGATGTTCCTGAAGCAGTATTGGGACAATTAGGTTTAAAAGTACAGCATGCTTTAAGAGCGTTTACAGCAAAAGATAGAAAAGCCATTAAGCTTACAGCGCAAAACTACCCAGATTCTGAATATTACGATACAACCGAAGTGTTAACCTCTTTGGGTATTGGAGAAGCTTTAGTGTCGGCTTTAGATGAAAAAGGACGACCAACACCTCTTGCTGCCACTATGATGCGTGCACCAATGAGTAGAATGGATGTTTTAACCGATTTAGAATTAAGTAAATTACTTTCAAAATCAAAACTTGTTAAAAAATATAATGAGGATGTAGATAGAGAAAGTGCTTACGAAATGCTTAATGAAAAAATTGAAAAAGCAGAAGCAGAGGAAGCTAAAGAAAAAGTTAAAAAAGAAAAAGAAGCACTTAAAAAAGCAGAGTCAAAAAGAAAGACGACCATAACTAGACGAAAAAGCACACGCATAAATCCTATTGTAAAAGTGCTTACCAGTGCAACATTTATACGAAGTGTATTTGGTATACTAAACAAAGTCATGAAATAAGTTGTACCCTGCATTTTAATAACCCCAAAATATATTAATACAATGATAAAATCTTTATTAAGTTTCATAATTTTTGCCGTATTGTTTACTGGTTGTAAAAAAGAACAAGACCCGTTTCAAATAGGAAAAAAGCACATAGGTCTATTAACAGATTCTACTCAAATTAAAGACTTAGAAGCTATTTTTAGTAAAGATTCTATTGTAAAATTTATAGGAGGCGATGAGTTTATAGGAAACAAAAATAATATAAACATTTTTGAGAAAGGCGGAAAAAAACTAATGATTTTAACACCAAGTCAAGCTTTAGATTCTACAGCAGTTATTGAAAGTATTCAAATTATCGATTCGCGTTACATAACCAACAAAAACATATCTGTACTAAGTACTTTTAAGGATATTAACAGTAGTTATAACATTTCGAGAATCGATAATTTAATAAATTCGGTATTAATAACCGTAAACGAATTAAATGCAAGTTTTGCTATTGATAAAAAAGAACTTCCAGCAAACCTTAGATTTGATATGAACTTAAAATTTGAAGCCATTCATATTCCAGATAATGCCAAGTTGAAATATTTCTTTTTAAACTGGCATAATACACATTAGAAACAAAAAATGAACCCTTTTCTATCTTGGTTATTAGTTAATATTGCTCGTAGGAAACTTGAGAGTGAAAATGCGCAAAAAACTGTAAGTAAAAAGGAAATTGTTCCAGTTGTTAGAAACTTACAAGTAGAATTAACGCATACTATTAAAGAGTGTATTTTTATTATTATTGGCGTTTTTTCAGCAGGGTTTGGCTTAAAGGGGTTTTTGTTACCCAACCATTTTATTGATGGCGGAGCCACAGGAATTTCATTATTATTAGAGAATATAACAACTTTAAAGTTAGGGGTGTTATTAGTCATAGTAAATCTTCCTTTTATATTACTAGCTTCAAAAACTATTAATCCTAAATTTGCTATACGAAGTATCGTAGCCATTACACTTTTGGCTTTTGTTGTACACTTTGTAGATTACCCAATAATTACTGAAGATAAATTACTAATAGCTGTTTTTGGCGGATTTTTTTTAGGCTTAGGTATTGGCATGTCAATGCGAGGAGGAAGTGTTATTGATGGTACTGAAGTTTTAGCTATTTTTTTAAGTAGAAAACTATCATTAACCATAGGGGATGTATTGTTGATTATCAATATAATTATATTTTCATTTGGAGCTTATGTTTTATCAATAGAAATTGCGCTTTATGCTATCTTAACGTATTTAGCAGCAGCAAAAACTGTTGATTTTGTTGTTGATGGTGTTGAGGAATATGTTGGGGTTACTATTATTTCCGATAAACATGATGCACTTAGACTTATGATAACAGAAAAATTAAGAAGAGCTTGTACTATTTATGCTGGAAAAGGAGGATTTGGAGCGTATAAAAAAACCTATGATAAAAATATTATTTATACTGTAGTAACACGATTAGAACTTGCTAAACTTAAAACGGAAATTGATAAAATTGATAAAAAAGCATTTATGATTATGGGGGTTGTAAAAGACATAAAAGGAGGGATGATTAAACGAAAACCTTTAAAAGATTAAAATGAATAAATATCTTCCAAGGATTATTGGTTCTGTAATAAATTTTATAAGTTTTTTTTCTTCCTCTTATGCTGCAAAACTTGCCATTAAAATATTCTCACTGCCTAAAAAAGGAAGAGTTAAAGAAAATGAATCGGAGTTTTTAGATGCTGCCATTCAAGAAAGTGTTCTGCTTGAAGATATTTCAATAATAACTTATCGTTGGGCAGGAGATAAGCAAACCATTTTACTAGCTCATGGTTGGGAAAGTAACACCTTTAGGTGGAAACGTTTAATAGAAATTTTAAAACCATTGGGGTACAATATAATTGCTTTAGATGCCCCTGCACATGGTAAGTCTGGAGGAAAATTGTTTACAAGTATATTATATTCAGAATGTATTCATGTAGTTGCTAAACAATTTAATGTAGATGTTATTATTGGACACTCAGTTGGCGGGATTTCTGCAGTATTGACGCAACAGAAATATAAATTACCTTCAGTTAAAAAACTAATACTTCTTGGGGCGCCTTCTAATTTTGTTGGGCTGTTTAAACGTTACATTTTAATGATGGGATATAACGATAAGGTTTCAAAAGGCATGAATCAATATTGTTTAAAATATTACAATCAACTACCTGAATATTTTTCTGCTGCTAATTTTTTTAAAGATATTAGTGCAAAAGGACTTATTATTCACGATAAAGGCGATCAAATTATTCCATATAAAGATGCTTTAGATATTAAACGGCATTACCAAAATTCCGAACTAATTAAAACAAATGGTTTTGGTCACAAACTTAAATCTAACAAAGTTTACGGCTATATTACCGACTTTTTAGACGCTTAATTTATTGTACTTTTGAGCCATGACAGAACAGTTAAAACGAATTAATAAATTTTTAAGTGAAGTAGGGTATTGCTCGCGTCGTGAGGCCGATAAACTCATAGACGCAGGACGAGTAACTATTAACGGGGTAATACCTGAAATGGGAACAAAAATTACAGCAAATGATGTTGTAAGTGTAGATGGTAACATTATTAAAAATACTAAACGAGAATTTGTGTATTTGGCTTTTAATAAACCAGTAGGTATTGTTTGCACTACTGATACTAGCGTTGAAAAAGATAACATTATAGATTTTATTAATTATCCAAAACGTATTTTTCCTATTGGACGATTAGATAAGCCTAGCGAAGGGCTTATTCTTTTAACTGACGATGGCGATATTGTGAATAAAATTCTTCGCGCAAGTAATAATCACGAAAAGGAATATGTTGTAAAAGTAGATAAGCCTATTTCTCAAACGTTTATTGAGCGTATGTCTGGAGGTATTCCACTTGAAGACTTAAATAAAGTTACTAAGAAGTGTGCAGTTGAAAAATTAAGTACCTATACATTCAAAATCATATTAACACAAGGTTTAAATAGACAGATTAGACGCATGTGCGAATATTTGAATTATGAAGTTGAAACGCTTAAACGTGTTCGGATAATGAATATTAATCTCGACATGCCTATTGGTAAATACAGAACACTTACAAAAGAAGAATTTAGTGAATTAAATAGGCTAATAAGTACTTCAACTAAAGAATATATTGCAAGCATTAACAAAAGAAGTAGGAAATAAAACCTTTTTTTGTTAACAATTTTTAGTAACACTACTCTTAGTTTCTGTCTATTTTTAAGTATTTTTGAAAGATAATTAAGAGTGTATTTTGTTTAATCAACGTAAAAATAAAAAGTTTAATCCTCAGCTAAGATTTTCGAAAAAACATAAAGAAGATTTTAGTACAGAAGATGATTCTAAGTCAAAAGACTTTGTGTCTAAATGGCGACAACGTAGCGGAAATAAAGTTAATATGAAAGGTGTTTTACCAATAAGAACATTAATTTTAGCTTTGGTATTATTATTGCTTTGTATGTATATGTTAGAAAAAAATTACATATAACTTAAAGCTTAGAAATTATGGGACGTATCAAATTACCTAAGAATAAAAAGTATAGCTATACACCGCGTTATTTTGATGATAAAGGTCAAGGAAACCCTTTTGAGATTAAGCATAAATTAGATGAATTTAGATCTACGGTTGGTGCTAATAAAGATTTAAAATCAAGAATTAATAACGCTCTTAATGATTATAATAATAACGAAAACAGAGAAGCAAATCGCCGTGTTTTAATTATAGTAGGTATTCTTGTTCTAATTTTTCTTTTTATAATCGATTTCGATTTTTCTATTTTCTTTTCTTAAAAATATATGGCAGATATTATACAGCTATTACCAGATCATGTAGCTAATCAAATAGCCGCTGGAGAAGTTGTACAACGGCCAGCATCGGTTGTAAAGGAATTAATTGAAAACGCCATTGATGCAGGAGCAAACTCAATAAAACTTATAATTAAAGACGCAGGAAAAACACTTATTCAAGTTATTGATGATGGCAAAGGCATGAGTGCCACCGATGCGCGTTTAAGTTTCGAACGTCATGCCACATCAAAAATTAGAACTGCCGACGATTTATTTCAATTAAACACTAAAGGATTTCGAGGAGAAGCTCTGGCTAGTATTGCCGCTATTGCTCATGTGGAGTTAAAAACAAAGCAAGAGCATGACGATGTTGGTAATACCATTATTATTGAAGGTAGTAATGTAGTGTCACAAGATGTTGTAGTAACTCCCAATGGCACATCAATCTCTGTAAAGAATTTATTTTTTAATATTCCAGCCAGACGTAATTTTTTAAAATCGAATACCGTAGAATTACGTCATGTTACAGATGAGTTTCATCGTGTAGCTTTGGCGCATCCCAATATAAGTTTTGCTTTGTATAATAATGGAAGTGAAACGTTTAACTTACCCGTTAGTAATTTTAGGCAACGTATTGTTAATATTTTTGGAAATAAGACCAATGAAAAATTGGTGCCTGTTGAAGAAGATACCGAAGTGCTTAAAATTTCTGGATTTGTTGGAAAACCAGAATTCGCCAAAAAAACAAGAGGTGAGCAGTACTTTTTTGTAAATAATCGTTTTATTAAAAGTGCTTATTTAAATCATGCCATTGCTTCGGCGTTTGAAGGCTTGTTGAAAAATGGAACATATGCTAGCTATTTTTTAAACCTTATGGTCAATCCACAAACTATCGATATAAATATTCATCCTACTAAAACAGAAATTAAATTTGATGACGAGCATACCTTGTATGCCTTATTGCGTTCGGCAGTAAAGCATAGTTTAGGGCAATTTAATATAGCTCCAGTGCTTGATTTTGAACGTGATTCGAATCTCGATGTGCCTTATAATTATAAAAAAGAAACTATTAGTACACCAAAAGTTGAGGTTGACAGTAGCTTTAATCCGTTTCAAGAAGAAAAAAGTTCGGCAGTAAGAACTACATCTTATAAAAAAGAGCCAGCTTCAAGTTGGGAAAGTTTATATGTAGGATTAGAATCAAAAGGCACAAAATCGCAACAAGATTTTAGTGAAGTTCATTTTGAAAGCGAAGAATCTACGGCATCAATATTTGAAGACGACAAACAAGTTGAACAAGAGTATACCACCTATCAACTTCATAAAAAATATATAGTAAGTACCATTAAATCGGGGATGTTGTTAATCGATCAACATCGAGCACATCAACGTATTCTGTACGAAGACTACCTTCAGCATTTAACGGTTAAAGAAGCGATAAGTCAGCAATTATTATTTCCACTTCAATTGCATTATTCAAATCAGGATGTATTGGTTATCGAGCAATTAAAAGAAGATTTAGAACATACGGGATTTGTGTTTTCAAACGTTTCTAATGAAACCGTTGAAATTACAGGTGTTCCTGTTGGTGTGCCCGAAAGTGAAGTATCTATTATTTTAGAACAACTTATTAGCGATGTAGAAAACGAAGTACCCGATAGCAATTTTAGTGCAACCGATCTGTTAGCAAAATCGATGGCAAAAAGTTTAGCCATTAAAACAGGGCAAGTTTTACAAAAAGATGAACAAGAACATTTGGTAAATAAATTGTTTGCTTGTAAAGAACCTAATGTGTCACCTACTAATAGAGCAACATTTATTACAATGACTGTTGATGAATTAGATAGAAAATTTATTTAATATGATGAGAATTTCAGATACCGTTAAGCATTTAATAATCATTAATGTGATTATGTTTATAGGTACCATATTTGTAGGTCAAGGCGTTTTGTTTTATGATTGGTTTGCAATGCATTTTCCAAAACACGGAGCATTTCAGCCATGGC
This sequence comes from uncultured Flaviramulus sp., assembly GCA_947487155.1. GTDB lineage: Bacteria > Bacteroidota > Bacteroidia > Flavobacteriales > Flavobacteriaceae > CANLXL01. Next base: position 2,725 of record CANKVS010000044.1, on the reverse strand, counting down.
AAATAATTACGCATATGTTTATGCATGGGGGAGCAGATTTAAATAATTTAAGTCTTATGCATATAGGGTTTAATATGTTTGCCCTTTGGATGTTTGGGACACCTGTAGAACAAGTTTTAGGAAGTAAAAAGTTTTTATTTATTTATATATCAGCAGGCTTAGGAGCTGTGGCTTTACAAGTAGGCTATTATTATTTTGATTTTTATTCGGCATTTAGTGGAATTGCAGATTTAAATATGAATAATGATCTGTTGAGTAAAATAATATCTATTGATGCCAGTGATGGTGCTTATATAAAAGGAGAATTATTGGGAAAACAAATGACACCAATTTTAGCAGAATATAACTTTGATTCAAATTTAATTAATGAAGCGAATTTTAAATCACTTTTTAATATGAATGTTATGGCTAGAAATACAATGGTTGGTGCATCTGGATGTATTATGGGAATTATGGCTGCATTTGGAATGATGAACCCCAATGCAGAACTGATGATGATTTTCCTGCCAATCCCCATTAAAGCAAAATACTTTATTCCAGGGATTATTCTTTTAGACTTAATTTCAGGAATTACGGGGCAATCATTTTTTAGCCCAAGTAATACGGCTTATTTTGCTCACGTAGGAGGCGCTCTAACGGGCTTTTTAATTATGTGGTATTGGAAGAAAACACAGTTCAATAAAAATCGTTGGAATTAATGACTACGCTCTCACAAGATTTAAAGGATAAATTACAACGACTTAATGTATTAGAAAAAATTATAGCAATTAATGTTGTTATTTTTGTTATAGGTCTGCTATTGAGGTCTAATCTAAGTTGGTTTGAATTACCAAGCGATTTTTCAGATTTTATATTTAAACCGTGGGCAATTATTAGTTATGCCTTTTTGCATTACGATTTTTTGCACCTGCTTTTTAATATGCTTTGGCTGTATTTTATAGGGCGTATGTTTTTAAACTTGTTTAGCACTAAAATGGCTTTAAATATCTATTTTCTAGGCGCTATTTTTGGAGGTTTATTGTTTATGCTTTGCTATACTTTGTTGCCTTCTGTGTTTAGTGCTAACGCAAGATTAGTTGGTGCTTCAGGAGCAGTTAGGGCCTTGTTTATTTTTTTATGTGCTTATATGCCAAACCAAGAAGTTCGCTTCTTTACATTTAATATTAAACTTTGGCATATTGGAATAGCCATTATTGTATTGGATGTATTTGGAGTTATAGCAGGTATAAATAATCCTGTTTATGGTAATGCAGGTGGTAATTTGGCACACTTAGGAGGCGCTTTATTAGGCTATTTTTATGCAAAACAATTGCTTAAAGGTACAGATATAGGTAAAGGTTTTGAACGTTCTATGGATGCTGTATTTAACTTATTTAAAGGGGTAAATAAATCACCTTTAAAAACAGTTCATAAAAATAAAAGTAAAGTTGGAGGGTATGCTAAAGCCGATTTTAATCAGTTTAATAACCAGAAGAAAATTGACATTATTTTAGATAAAATTAGTAAAAGCGGTTACGATAGTTTAACTGCCGAAGAAAAAGAATTTCTATTTAGAGCAGGCAAATAATTACTATGAAGAAGTTAAGTGTTATTGATAAAATTATATATTTCATCAATGTTATTGTGGCACTTGCTTTGTTGTTTTCGTACACTTTACCATTCTTACCACCAAAGACATTTTCTGTACTTTCAGTTATAAATTTAGGAGCTTCCTTCTTTGTTTTAATCAATGGATTGTTCTGTTTATATTGGTTAATAAAGCTAAAAAAACAAATGCTGTTGTCACTTTTTGTTTTGTTTGTTGGTTATACGTTTTTTGGGTCGTTATACAAGTTTTCAAGTTCAGAAAATAGTAATACTGCTAACAACCTAAAAGTTATGAATTACAATGTTAGGTTGTTTAACGTATATGATTGGATACCCGAAAAAGGTTTGGAAACTAAAATTGAAGGTTTTATTAATACAGAATCGCCAGATATTTTAAGTGTGCAAGAATATCATCCTCATAAAAACATAGATTTATCTTTTTTTAAGCATAAATATGAGGTGCTTTCAGGAAAAAAAACAAAATACGGTCAAGCTATTTTTTCGCAATTTCCTATTGTAAATTCAGGTTCTATAGAATTTCCAGACACGGCTAATAATGCGATTTTTGCAGATGTAGTAAAAGATAACGATACAATAAGAGTTTATAATATTCATTTAGAATCTTTGCGAATTGATGCCAATGTTGAAAGTTTGAAAAAAGAAGATTCCGAACGTCTTTTTAAGCGTATAGGTACAACATTTAAAATGCAACAATTTCAAACCGAATTATTTTTAATGCATAAAAAGCAATGTCCGTACAAAATGATTATTTGTGGCGATTTTAATAATACAGCATTTTCATACGTATATAGAAAAATTAAAGGCGATTTAAATGATACGTTTAAAGAAACTGGAAATGGTTTTGGGCGCACTTACGATTTTATATTTTTCCCAGTAAGAATCGATTTTATATTTTCTGATGAAGCTTTTTCGGTTAATGGATTTAAAGCTTATGATGAGAAGTACTCAGACCATTATCCTATAATGACAACTTTGGGTTTAGATAAAAAATAAAGGACATAATTCTGTCATTGAGAAGGAGGAACGACTGTGGCAATCTTTTTATTCTCTTTTAGGTTTAATACCTCGAGGCTTGCCTCGTTAATTATTAGTATTTTGTGACTCGATGTCACAAAAT
>CANKVS010000043.1 GCA_947487155.1 uncultured Flaviramulus sp. | reverse complement strand
GCTTAACACAATGTACACAACCTACTGGATATGTCCTCGATAATACCGATTGTGATGATACCGATGAAAACATCAACCCAACTACTATATGGTATGCAGATACAGATACCGATGGCTATGGTGATGCTTCCGATAGCTTAACACAATGTACACAACCTACTGGATATGTCCTCGATAATACCGATTGTGATGATACCGATGAAAACATCAACTCAGGAGCTATTGAAATTCCAAATAACGGTATAGATGATGATTGTAATGCAGCCACACCAGACGGAACTTTAAGCATTAATGATGATCTTAATTTTGGTAATACGCTAATATCTCCCAACCCATTTAATGATTATATCAATATTAAACTGCCTTTAAGTTTTAATAACAAGATCTTTGATGTTAAAGTATTTGATTTAAACGGAAGACTCGTTTTTAACAATACATTTAAAGCTAGTAATGGTACAATTAAAGTTTCTAACTTAAATAGATTAGAACAAGCTACTTATCTTGTTAAAATTGTTAATATAAAGACAAGTCAAAGTATTCGAAAAAAACTAATCAAATATTGATATATGCTTTTCTTATAATAAAAAACAGGTTTTTAAACAAAAACCTGTTTTTTATTTCATTGTAAATCAAGTATTTAAAAACACTAATTGCATTTCATCGATTTTTTTTGCATTTCATAGAGTAACATCTTACATTTGTGCAATAAATATAATTAGTCCCAAACTAAATTTAACCTCTCATGAAAAAGATTGCTTCTTCATTAAAGTATATTATGCTTATAATAGGTATACTATGTACTGCAAATGCATTCTCTCAAACTACAATTGATTTTGAAAATTTTGAAACTGGTAATTTCCCTTTTACAATGTGGAATAGTAGTGGTATAGATTGTTTTTTAGATTCTGGTTCAATCATGTCTGGTGTAGATTCAGCTAACCTACAAGATAATGATACTGGATCTATAATGTTTACTAATAATATAGATTTAACTCCTTACTCTTCAGTAGATATAACATTTGACTATCAAACAATAGCATTTAACAACTCCAGTGAAGATTTCTTTATAGAATTCTCTAACGATGGTGGTAGTACATGGAATGTCACACCAATAGCTCAATATATTTATACAATTGATTTCAACAATAATGTAACTCAGTCTAATGTAAGTGTAACGATTAATGATGGAGGCACATATTCTTTTACTTCAACATCTAGATTTAGGTTTAGGTGTGATGCTAGTGGCAATGGAGATGATTTATATATTGATGAAATCTTGATTGAAGGTTATGGATCAGAAATAAACGTTAGAGGTAATGGTACAGATATAGTTGATGGAGATATTACACCAACTGCTGGTGATGATACTGAGTTTGGGTTAATTACTACTTTAACAACTTTAGATCATACATTTACTATTCAAAATACAGGTACATCTACTTTAAATTTAACTGGAGGTACGCCTTTAGTAGATATTAGTGGTAATGCAGCCTTTTCTATTTTAACACAACCTAGTGCCAATAATATTACTAGTGGTGGTAGCGATTTAACTTTTGTTGTAAGATTTGCACCAACTACAGATGTAACCAATGTACAAGCCACCATATCTATTGATAATGATGATAGTGATGAAGATCCATATACTTTTGTAGTGCAAGGATCTTCTTTTACTCCTGCTCCAGAAATAAATATTCAAGGCAACGCAACTACAATTGCTGATAATGATACGACTCCAACTGCTGGTGATGATACTGAATTTGGTTCAATTACTACTTTAACAACTTTAGATCATACATTTACAATTCAAAATACAGGTACAGCTATTTTAAATTTAACTGGAGGTACGCCTTTAGTAGATATTAGTGGTGATGCTGCTTTTACCATTTTAACACAACCTAGTGCGAATAATATTGCTAGTGGTGGGAGTGATTTAACTTTTGTTGTAAGGTTTGCTCCTACTACAGATGTAACCAATGTACAAGCCACCATATCTATTGATAATGATGATAGCGATGAAAACCCATATACCTTTGTAGTACAAGGGTCTTCATTTACTCCTGCGCCAGAAATCAACATTCAAGGCAACGCAACTACAATTGCTGATAATGATACAACGCCTACTGCTGGTGATGATACTGAATTTGGTTCAATTACTACTTTAACAACTTTAGACCATACATTTACAATTCAAAATACAGGTACAGCTATTTTAAATTTAACTGGAGGGTCACCCTTAATAGATATTAGTGGTGATGCTGCTTTTACCATTTTAACACAACCTAGTGCGAATAGTATTGCTAGTGGTGGGAGTGATTTAACTTTTGTTGTAAGGTTTGCTCCTACTACAGATGTAACCAATGTACAAGCCACCATATCTATTGATAATGATGATAGCGATGAAAACCCATATACCTTTGTAGTACAAGGGTCTTCATTTACTCCTGCTCCAGAAATAAATATTCAAGGTAACGCAACTACAATTACTGATAATGATACAACGCCTACTGCTGGTGATGATACTGAATTTGGAAATGTTGTAATAGCTTCCACGGTTGATCATACATTTACCATTCAAAATATTGGTACGGCTACTTTAAATTTAACTGGGGGCTCACCTATAGTAGATATTAGTGGTGATACCGCTTTTACCATTTTAACACAACCTAGTGCTAATAGTATTGTTAATGGTGGTGGTGACCTTACTTTTGTAGTAAGATTTGCGCCAACAGCAGTTGTTACAAATGTACAAGCCACCATATCTATTGATAATGATGATGGCGACGAAAACCCATATACTTTTGTAATACAAGGATCTGGGGTAATTGGGGTGCCAGAAATAGATATTGAAGGTAATGCTATAAGTATTGTAGATGGTGATGTAACACCAAGCTTATTAGACGATACCGATTTTGGTTCTATAAACCTAACTGGAGGAACACATACTAAAACTTTTACTATACGAAATACAGGTACAGCATCTTTAAGTTTAACAGGCGGTTCTCCCTACGTAAGTATCTCTGGAGCCCACGCTGCAGATTTTACACTTACAGCAAACCCTACAGCTTCAATAGCTGGAAGCGCTTTTACAACTTTTAATATTACGTTTAATCCTAGTCTTGCTGGTTTAAGAACTGCAAGTATTAGTATTGCAAATAATGATAGTGATGAAAATCCATATAACTTCGATATTCAAGGTACTGGAGTTTCAGGAGGATTACCTAGTCATACTATTTATTATGAAAACTTTGATGCTGATGATGGAGGTTGGACTTCTAGTACAGCAGCATTAAAAAATGGTTCTTGGACTTACGAAACTTCTCCTACTTTAGTTTCAGAAGGAAACTATTGGAGAGTTAATAGCTTTAACAGTTATGGGAATGATTATCAAACTTATATAACTAGCCCTACTGCTATTTCAACTTCAGGATTTGATAATGTGACATTCTACATGGACATTAGACATGATACAACTTCTGATGTAGAAGATGGTGTTCAAGTACAATATACAACAGACCCTTTAGGTGCTACGGGTTGGACTAGGTTAGGTAGTAATGGTTCTGGCATTAATTGGTATAATGACACAGATATTACAGCTATTGGAGCCAATGAACATGGGTGGTCTGGTTTAAATAATGAAAGTACTAATAGTAATTCCAAATTTATGGAAGCTTCTATACCAAGTAGTGCACTAGATAATCAAACAACTGTATGGATCAGAGTCCTTTTTGCTAGTAATACTTCTACCACAGGTGTTGGTGTAGCTATTGATAACATATTTGTAAAAGGAGATTATATAACTGCTCCTTCCGACCCAACTTATGGACCTGGTAATGCAAACAATAACTTAAAACTATGGCTAAAGTCTGATGCTGGTACTAGCACAACAACAGATAACTCTAATTTAACGTCGTGGGGCGATCAAGCTTTTGATAATGATGCTGAATCTTACGGAAGTACAAGGCCAACATATAAAAACAACTTAACCGATAACATAAACTACAATCCTATTATTGATTTTGATAAAGTTACTGGTAATACAATGAAAGGAAAAGGAGGATACTGGACACAAGATTATTGGATAGTTGTGCAAACAAATAACACATTTGATAAAACAACGGCTAATACACAAGTACCTGTTTCTGGAAAGTTTACAAAATCTGGGTTTAGTGTTGACGGAACTGGACTAGGGTTTGGAAGAATTTCTTCAAGATTTAATAGTAACAATTTAATTTCCCATTTATTAAGTTCTTATGCTAATAGTGGTACTACACCTGGAGTTGACTCTTACGGCAGATCTTATGCCCCTGCATCAACAAACAATATTGGTACAGATGTTATGATACTTAATATAAAATCTAATACTGCTGTTTCACCTGCCATTAGTGAAATTTACTATAACGGTAAAAGAATTGATAACCATGCAGGTACAACAGGTACAACAGGTACTGGAACAGACCTTTTACACGCCGATTTCGACAACTTAAGATATACACTAGGTGCAGGTCAGTTCTCAATTAATGGGCATGCTCTTAGTTCATTCTTAGATGGAAAAATCACGGAGTTTGCTAGTTATTCTAGCCCAAATTCTACTCCAAATCAGCAAAAAATTCAGAGTTACTTAGCTATTAAATATGGCGTAACTCTAAAAGAATTTGGAACATCTAAAGAAGCATTTGATTACGAATGTGATACTGATTATGTTGATTCTCAAGGATCTGTTATTTGGGACGCTATTGCTAATTCTGGTTATAATCATGATGTTGCTGGAATTGGGCGTGATGATGCTTCAGAATTAAACCAAAAACAATCTAAAAGTCAAAATATAACATCTGATGGCACTGATGCCTTTGGACCAACATTAACTAATGGAATTTTAACCATTGGCTTATCTGATGTTTATAATACAAACTCCGATAATATCGCATCAAACCCAACAACTTTTAATGATAGAGAATATTTAGTTTGGGGTAATAACGGTGTAGACATAAACCTAGCAGCAACAGCTATAAGTGTTGATATGAGTGCAGGTATTTCAGGACTATCTACTCCAGTTTCATTTGTTGCGATGCAACGTGTTTGGAAAGTTGTTGAAAATGGTGGAGATATTCCGTCTTGTAAAGTAAGTATCCCTCAAAATGCAATAAGAAATATTACACCTCCTGGAAATTACTATATGTTCATATCAGACACTGGAGTTTTTGATCCTACAGCCGACTATAGAGTAATGACAGCAGATGGAAGTGGCAATTTAAGAGCAGATTACAATTTTAATGGTACAAAATATATCACTTTTGGTTATGCACCACAAATTATTGTAGAACGTTCTGTTTATTTTGATGGAGCTGCTGATTATATTGACATGGAGAATAACTTAAATTTAAATACTAGTGCCTTTACTTTATCTGCATGGATTAAAAGAGATTCGGGTACTACAAACGCTTCAATATTCTCTAAAAGAGATGCTGCTTTTACTGAAGGCTACGATTTTAGAATAAACGGAACAGGAAGACTTGTTTTTACTTATAACGGTGGTGTGGCATCAATTACATCTTCAGTAGCTATACCAGAAAACGAATGGCATCAAGTAGCTATTATTTATGATAACGGAAATGCAACACTTTATATTGATGGTGTTGCTGATACTTCTGCAGCTACTATTCCTATTACTCCACCATTCCCATCTCCAATTGCAACATCACAAAAATTTCTAATTGCAGCGGCAGATGGATACGACCCAAATACCACAGATTATTTTGCTGGAAATATTGATGAAGTAAGAATTTGGAATACTGCGCTTTCTCCAGATCAACTTAAATACATCATGAACCAAGAAATCATGAATGATGTAACCTTAGCGTTAGAGTATGGAGACGTTATTCCTACATCAATTACTAAAAATGAAATAAGTACAATTCCTTGGGCTAATTTAGCAGGGTATTATCCAATGTCTGTATATACGTATACAAATACTGATGATATGTCTGGAAATAATATTCAAGGAGCCTTAAGAAACTTAAACACCGTAGACCATCAAACAGCTCCACTACCCTATCAATCGCAAGCCGATGGTGCTTGGGATACTGATGCAACTTGGTTAAACAATACTGTACAAACTTTACCTAACGCATTATCTATTGTAAATGGTTCACCTATTGATTGGAATATTGTTGAAACAAATCACAATATAACTATAGATACTTACACTAACCTTGGAAGAGAACGCTCTGTAAAAGCTTTAATAATTAATAGTGGAGAGATTCAAGTTAATGGAAATACAGCTTCAAATACAGGAAATGGCTTAACAGTTACACATTATTTAAGACTTGACGGAACTATTGACCTTGAAGGGGAATCTCAACTCATTCAAACAGATGACAGTGATTTAGATGTAGATAGTAGCGGCAACCTTGAAAGAGATCAACAAGGCACAAAAGATTTATACACCTATAATTATTGGAGCTCTCCTGTTAGTAGAAGCATTACTGGCTCTAACAATAATAGCTATAGTTTTACAGATAATACTATAAAAAATGGAACAATATCAGCATCTCCAAATAACATATCCTTTTTAACATCTGGTTATAACGGAAGTGTTACTGGATCGGATATTAGTATTGCAGATTATTGGATTTGGAAATATTCAAACTTAACTGCAGACACCTATTCTTTATGGCAGCATGTAAGAAGCACAGGAACATTATTAGTAGGCGAAGGTTTTACTATGAAGGGCGTTGAAAGCTCAGGATCATCTTTTACAGATGTACAAAATTATGTTTTTGATGGAAAACCAAATAATGGTACCATTACATTAACCATGGCTGCTGGAAATGATTATTTAGTTGGTAACCCATACCCGTCTGCAATAGATGCTAACGAATTTATATTAGATAACACAGGTGACGGTGCAGGTAGAGCAACAAATGTTATAAATGGAGCACTCTATTTTTGGGATCACTTTGCTAATAACTCACATGTTTTAAGAGATTATGAAGGTGGTTATGCAACCTATACGCTTATTGGTGGCGCACCTGCCGTTTCTAATGATAGTAGAATTAATGCTAGTGGGCAATTAGGGACTAAAATTCCTGAAAGATACATTCCTGTTGGACAAGGCTTTTTTGTATCTTCAATTTTAGATCCGAGTTTAACAGACGATGGCTTAACTAACCCTGTTTTAGGAGGAGACATTACATTTAAAAATAGCCAACGTATTTTTCAAAAAGAAATTGTAACAGGACTACCAAATACAGGATCTGTTTTCTTTAAGTCATCCAAAAACAAATCAAATTCAACAAATAAAAGTGCTGACAATAGGCAAAGAATTCGACTTTCGTTTGATTCTCCTAACGGATACCACCGCCAACTATTGGTAGGAGTAGATGAAAACGCATCAAATAATTTCGATTTAGGCTATGACGCACTACTTATTGAAGATAATGATGAAGATCTGTTTTGGGTCTTTTTGGAAAACAAATTTGTTATTCAAGGCGTCAATCACTTCAATCAAGAACAAATACTTCCATTAGGAACTAAAATAAATAAAGACGGATTAGCTACAATAAAAATTGAAACCATAGAAAATGTCGATTCAAACACAAATATTTATCTTCATGATAAAGAATTAGATATTTATCACGATTTAAAACATAGTGATTATGAAATATTTTTGAATGTAGGTGAGTATTTAGAGCGTTTTGAATTAACTTTTAAAAATGCATCTTCAAATATTTCGTTAAGTACAGATGATTTTGAAAATATAAATCTCGAAGCATACTTTTCTAACGAAAAAGAAAGCATCGTTATAAATAACCCTAAATCTAAACACATTAAATCAGTAAAAATGTATAACATTTTAGGACAATCAATTTATAAAATTGATACTAACACAAATGACAATTATTTAGAATTTAAAACAAAACATATTACAACTGGTGCTTATATTTTAAAAATTGAAACGGAAAATAAAACACTATCTAAAAAAGTATTAGTAAACTAATTAATCAATTTTAAAAACTTTATAATCTTTTTAAAACCATCAAAAGTTAACTCTTGATGGTTTTTTTTCGTATTTACCAGAACTTTTTCAATTAAAAAACATTTTTTGTAAGATTTATCTTTGTTGTTGTTATGGGTAATCCGTAAAAAAATATTTTATTGCTGTTTTATAAAAAACAATGAAAATATCGTTCTGTTTTTTAATAAAAAAATATTAAATTCAACATCATTTTCAACCTAAAACAACCATCCAAACATGAAAAAAATTACTCTCTCTAGTGTTCTATTTTTATTAATAGTACAGTTAAGTTTCTCTCAATCAATTGTCTCTAAAAGGATTTCAATTACCAACCCAACTCAAAGCCAACTTTTAAAAGTTAAAGACGCTGGTATTGATTTATCCTGTGGTGCTATTTTTAAAGACAACACCCTAATTCTTGAACTTGGTGCTAGTGAGTTGAAGGCTTTAAACCAAAACAATATAGCTTATTCTGTTATAATTGATGATCTTATTGGTTACTATAAAAATAGAAATGCTACAGAATTACCTATAGCTAAAGCGCAATTAGAAGCTAAAAAATCACAATCTAAAACCGCTAGTAAATCATTAAGTACTAAAAGCGAGAGTATTGATAATTTTATTCAATATGAAGGCTGCTCTGAAGTTAATTGGGCAGTACCAACCAACTTTAACTTAGGGTCTATGGGAGGTTGTTTAACTTATAGCGAAATGTTAACCGAGTTAGACGAAATGCGTGCCTTATATCCTAACCTTATTTCGGTTAAAACAGATGCGTCTCCAGGTACCGTAACTCATGGTAATTCTTATACTAATGGAGGGGCTTATGATACTTGGGCGGGACAACCTATTTATTATGTCAGGATTTCTGACAATCCTGATGTTGATGAAGCCAACGAACCAGAATCTTTATACTCAGGAATGACACATTCTAGAGAAGTAAGTTCTATGATGAATTTAATATACTATATGTGGTATGTTTTAGAAAATTATAACTCAGATGCTGGTATTAAAAACTTAGTAGATAATCATGAAATGTATTTTATTCCGGTTGCTAACCCTGATGGTCTAATGTGGAATGAGCAAATAGCACCTAGTGGTGGTGGAATGCAACGCAAAAACTTAGGGCCTTATAATACAGGGAATAATGTATTAAGAGGGGTTGATCTTAATAGAAATTATGATTACTTCTGGGGGTCTAATCCCATTTATGGCGGGTCTTCGAGCACACAAAGTAGTAATACTTATAGAGGACCTAATGCGTTTTCTGAACCTGAAACTCAAATTGTTAGAAATTTTTCGGCAACTAGAGAGTTTAAAACGGCTATGAATCATCATGCCACCTCTAATCTTATTCCACATGCGTATAATGGGTATCCTGGGGCTCCTCCATCTGGAAGAGAAGCAGAATACCACAAGTTCTGTCATGACATGACACGTTTTAACAGGTATATTTATGGGGAAGCACCTGATATCTTAACTATTGCTAATGGCGATATGAGCGACTGGATGCTTGGTGGAGTAGCTGATGTGAATGGATCTACAGGTTCTGGAAAAGCTATTCTTGCCTTAGCTCCTGAAAATGGGGCTTGGGATGGTAGCGAAGGTGGCTTTTGGCCTAATGCTACTCAAATTGTTAATATTGCGGAAAGGGCTGTGAGAATGAATTTTGTTAATGCTTATCACAGTGGGAAGTTTGCACAATTTCATGACTTAAATCCTAGTGATATTTCTGCTACTTCTGGTAATTTAGAATTTGGACTAGAATATTTAGGACAAACTTTAGGTGATATTACTTTAAATGTAACCCCTGTATCTGCTAATATTACGTCTATAATACCTCCTGTTACACAAACAGGTTGGAGTAAATTAGAACAACGTACACTTACTGCAGCATATACCCTTGATGCTGGTATTTTACCAAATGATGAAATTGAGTTTCAAGTTACATTATCTAATGATGATGGCTATGTCATGTATAGAGCCAACATTATTAAAGCATATAACCCTACTGTTTTATTTACAGATAACCCAGATACAGATAACTTAACTAATTGGAGTGCCTCTGGTGGTTCTTGGGGAACTGTTACTACTACAGATTATAATGGTAACAGCACCACTGCTATCACAGATTCTCCTAGCGGGGCTTATAATAATAATCAATCTAATACTTTAACTTTAAATTCTGGGGTTAATTTATCAGGATCTTCTGCGGCTATTATACAATTTTTTGCTAAATGGGATTTAGAACGTAATTTTGATTATGTACAAATTGAAGGCTCTACTAATGGTTCTACTTGGACACCGCTTTGCGGAAAGTACACAAAACCGGGGTCTGATGCTACAACCAACCGTTATAGTAGTGGTAACAGTAGTAATACGACTGATCCTAACAGAACAAACACAACCAACCAACCTTCTGGAGAATCCTTATACGATGCTGATACCATGGATAAATGGGTGATGGAAGAAATTCTAATTGATGCTACTGAAAACAGCTTTTTACTTGGGGCTACTAATGCCCAATTTAGGTTTGTTTTTGATTCTGATAACACCAATAGAGCTGATGGTTATCCAACTACTTTTGATGGCTTTATTTTTGATGATTTTAAAATTATTAGTATCGATGTTCCTTGTGTAACTACTGTACCTAATGGGGTAACAACCTCTAACATAACTACTGTATCTGCTACAATTAATTGGGATAATATTCCTTCTGCAAATTATGACTTAAGGTATAAAGAAACTAGTTCTAGTACTTGGATTGATGTTAATGGTTTATCTGAGGCAACCACAAACCTAACGGGGTTAACTGCTGCCACTAATTACGAAGTGCAAGTTAGAAGCAATTGCGGAAGCGGAAGTAATTCTGCTTATAGTAGTTCCGTTAATTTTGCAACCTTAGATGATTTAGGATGTACAGGAGGTATATCCAATTATCCTTACGCTGAAAGTTTTGAAAACACATTAGGTGATTGGACACAATCTACTAATGACGATCAAAACTGGACTATAGACGCAAGTGGAACACCTTCTGCTAATACTGGTCCCTCTTCAGCTATTGAAGGAAGCTACTATATTTATGTAGAAGCTTCTGGAAATAACACAGGATATCCCAATAAAAGATCTATTATAAATTCGCCTTGTTTTGATTTGAGTGGGTTATCTGAAGCAACATTTAGCTTTAATTATCACATGTATGGAGCTACAGATATGGGAACCATAGATTTAGAAGCTAGTATTGATGATGGAGTCACTTGGTCAAGTATTTGGAATCAATCTGGTAATCAAGGTAATTCTTGGTTTAGTGTTGATGTAGATTTAACCGCTTATACTGGAAGTAGCGTTCAACTTCGTTTCAATAGATTTGTTGGAAGCACTTGGCAAGCAGATATTGCAATAGATAATATTAAATTATCTGGTGTTGAAGGACAAGATACAACTGCACCAGTAATCACGCTAACAGGGGCATCAACAATCAACCTAAATATTGGTGATGTATATACCGAACAAGGTGCTACTGCAAATGATAATATAGATGGTGATATTACTGCAAACATTATTATCGGAGGTGATACTGTAGATGCTAATACCGCAGGAACTTATACTGTAACATATAATGTAAGTGATGCGGCTGGTAATGCTGCGACAACAGTAACAAGAACAGTTAATGTTGTTCCTGATACAACTGCACCAGTAATCACGCTAACAGGGGCATCAACAATCAACCTAAATATTGGTGATGCTTATACTGAAGAAGGTGCTACTGCAAATGATAATATAGATGGTGATATTACTGCTAACATTGTCATTGGTGGCAATATTGTAGATGGTAATACTGCAGGAACTTATGTTGTAACATATAATGTAAGTGATGCGGCTGGTAATGCTGCGACAACAGTAACAAGAACAGTTAATGTTGTTCCTGATACAACTGCACCTGTAATCACGCTAACAGGAGCATCAACAATCAACTTAAATGTTGGTGATGCTTATACTGAAGAAGGTGCTACTGCAAATGATAATAAAGATGGAGACATTACTGCAAATATCGTTATTGGAGGAGATGCTGTAGATACCAATACTGCAGGAGCTTATGTAATAACTTACAATGTAAGTGATGCGGCTGGTAATGCAGCAACAACAATAACGAGAACAGTTAATGTTGTTCCTGATACAACTGCTCCTGTAATCACGCTAACAGGAGCATCAACAATCAACCTAAATATTGGTGATGCTTATACTGAAGAAGGAGCTACTGCAAATGATAATATAGATGGTGATATTACTGCTAACATTGTCATTGGTGGCAATATTGTAGATGGTAATACTGCAGGAACTTATGTTGTAACATATAATGTAAGTGATGCGGCTGGTAATGCAGCAACAACAGTAACAAGAACAGTTAATGTTGTTCCTGATACAACTGCACCTGTAATCACGCTAACAGGCGCATCAACAATCAACTTAAATGTTGGTGATACTTATACCGAACAAGGCGCTACTGCAAATGATAATATAGATGGTGACATTACTGCAAATATTGTTATTGGAGGAGATACTGTAGATGCTAATACTGCAGGAACTTATGCTGTAACCTATAATGTAAGTGATGCGGCTGGTAATGCTGCGACAACAGTAACAAGAATAATAATTGTAACAAGTATACCAACAACCGTGGTATTACACGAAGGTTATTTCGAATCTGGTTGGGATGGATGGTCTGATGGAGGTAGTGACTGCGCTAGACAAGCTGATGCATTACGATCATACGAAGGGAATTATTCTATTCGAATAAGAGATAATTCTGGTATAGCATCATCAATGACATCTCCTTCATTCGATTTATCTCCTTACAACGAAGTAGAATTTAGTTTTTATTTCTATGCAAATAGCATGGAAAACAATGAAGATTTTTGGTTGCAATATAATGATGGCTCTGGGTTTACAACCATAGCAACATGGGCAAGGGGAACAAATTTTAATAACGGAAGTTTTGAAAACCGTGTAGTAACCCTAAATGCTTCAAATTATAATTTAGTAAGTAATGGGCAATTTAGACTTAGATGTGATGCATCAGGAAATAATGATCATATTTTTATTGATCAAGTAGTTATAACAGGAAACGGAAGCAATAATGCTGCTAGAAATATAATTACCAAAATAGCAAATGCACCAGAAGAACAAATAATAGTTGAAAATAAAAACAATTTCAAACTATATCCAAACCCTGTTAAAGATGGCGTTTTAAATATTATTCTTTCTAAAAATGCCAGCAATATGTCTTACCGCATTATTAATATGCTTGGTCAAGTAGTTAATCAAGGTATAACTACTAAAGAAATTATAGTAGATAATCTAGAAGCTGGCGTCTATTATATTGAAGTAAATGATGGAAAAGAAAAAATGACTAAGAGGTTTGTTAAGGAATAAAAACTAGTAATAGTTTAAGTAACCCATTTAAAAAAGAAAGGTTTAAATTAACATTTAAACCTTTCTTTTTTTAGTACCTGATTTTAGTTTTAATTACTAATGACAATTATATAGAATGTAATACAAATAAAAACTGGTGCATACATTATAAAAATTAAAACAGATGAAGGCATTAGTTCAAAAAAAGTACTTGTAAACTAGTTAACTACAATTCAAAAAATTCCCAAATCTACCAGAAGCTTAACTTGCTTTTAATCGATATTTTTTACCTTTTATCTATTTTTTTTTAAAATAAATGATTACATTAGCAGCATTAAGCTATTAACAGTTAAGTATTTAGTCCCAAACTAAATATCCTACTTATGAAAAAAACAACGCAATACCTCAAAAGGTGCAATTTATTTATACTATTATTTTTAGTAAACATGGTGTATGCACAATTGCACGCTCCCCCTTCTTGCGGAGAAAACTATACTTTAGACTGGTCTTCAGCACCATCTTCAGCCAATGAATTTAATTGGTCTCCCAATGGCGCCTTAACCAATACATTTAGCGATGTAGATGGTTCAGGAATAGATTTCACCATAACTTTTACAGGAGAAACCAGCACCTTAGGTATTTGGGGGGCTCAAACGCCTAAAGTTGGTAATTTTGCTAGTGGGTCAACTATAGAAAATTTAGATTTATATACAAACGGATTTTCATCAACAGGGATAACCTGCACCATCACTTTTAATTCTCCTATTTATGCACTCTCTTTCGATTTAAACCATGTAAATGCAGGAGGAGCCAATGGAGATAAATATACAATAACGGCTACAACAACTTCTGGAGGAACAATCTATCCAACATTTACAAGTTCTACTACACCATCTTATACAGCAGATGATGCTACTGGAGTTATTAATGCAAATTCGCCTTCAACAACTGGTGATGATGCCGTAGTTGGTATTAATTTTTTAGATGATGACTATATTACAAGTGTTACCTTTTTATGGCAAAATTGTAACACATGCTCTGAATATGCAGTACATGGTTCAGGATTAGGAAATTTCAGTTTTTGTATTCCGCAAACTTTAGACTTCGACGGTGTTAACGATTATATAGACAGAGCTGCATTTTTAGGGGGTAAATCTGAAGTAACCATGATGACCTGGATGAAATTAGATAATGGTTTCGATAGCGGTGAAATTATGGGTCAACGGAATTTTAGATTATATGTAGATTCCAATAAAAAACTAAGAGCATTTATTAAACCAAGCACAGGGTCTGATATTGAATCTCCAGATTTGGCAACAGCTTTATTAAACACAAACCTTTGGTATCATGCAACCTTAAAATTCGATGGTAACTCTGGCAAGGTAGCACTATACTTAAATGGAGGAAATATTTGGGAATATTCTGATGATACTTTAATTGGCACAACACTTAATAATGATGCTGCTTGGAATTCTAATCATGATTTTGAAATAGGAAGAAATACCGAATTCGATAATGATTATTTTGAAGGTAGTATTTACGAATGCCGCGTTTATAGTAAAGCACTTACTACAAATCAAATACAAAGGCAAGTGCACCAGGAAATTGAAAATAATTCTGGTAATGTTCGAGGCACAGTAATTCCAAAAGACATTGAAGGGTTATTATGGGATGATTTAGAGCTATACTATAAAATGGAAACTATTGAAGCAGGTTACACACCAGATAAATCAAACTCTAATATAGACGGACACTTAAATAACATGAGGACACACCAAGAAAGAACGGCGCCACTGCCTTTTGTTACAACAGCATCGTGTAATGGTGATTGGTTTGACGCAAATAACTGGGTTTATGGAGATGTTTGGGATATAGATGACATGAATAGTGATGCCGCAATTGTAAAGATTATAGGAGATTTGCAAACAAACAGTGCTCACAAAATGATTGGTTTAATTTTAGATAGCGGAAGCTCATTAGAGGTTAATGGTGATAATGAATTAAACTGCATATGGTATTTA
Source organism: uncultured Flaviramulus sp. (assembly GCA_947487155.1). Classification (GTDB taxonomy): domain Bacteria; phylum Bacteroidota; class Bacteroidia; order Flavobacteriales; family Flavobacteriaceae; genus CANLXL01. The sequence goes on along the minus strand of CANKVS010000043.1, from coordinate 21,233 downwards.
AAATTAGATGGCGATATCGATTTACAAGGTGAATCGCAATTAGTTCAAGGTGCAGAAAGCACTTTAGCTGTTAATAGCTCTGGTACACTTGAACGCGATCAGCAAGGAACTAGAGACTTATACACGTACAACTATTGGTCATCTCCTGTCGGCATAAGTAATACAACCAGCAATAATAACAATTACACACTATCAGATATATTAAACGATGCATCAGTACCTGCCTCTCCTATGTCTATTAATTTTTTAAAATCAGGATACAGTGGTACTCCAGGGACTCCAGGCACAATTCCTGTTGGTATTGCCGATTATTGGATATGGAAATATGCAAATAAAACATCCGATACTTATTCGCAATGGCAACACGTAAGAAGTACTGGGAATTTATTAGCTGGTGAAGGTTTTACTATGAAAGGAGTTCATAATAGTGAAACTTCTTTTAACGAATTACAAAATTATGCTTTTAACGGCAAACCAAATAATGGTGATATTAGTTTAACACTTTCTGCTGGTAACGATTACTTAATTGGTAACCCATATCCTTCTGCTATAGATGCTAATGAGTTTATTTTAGACAATATTAGTGACGGTGCAGGTAGAGCTGCAAGCAATATATTTGATGGTGCTCTTTATTTCTGGGATCACTTTGCAGGAAACACTCATATTTTAAGAGAATACCAAGGTGGGTACGCCATCTATAACTTAATGGGTGGTATTAAAGCGACCTCTACAGATGCCAGAATAAATGCTTCGGGAGCCGAGGGTACTAAAATTCCACAACAATATATCCCCGTTAGTCAAGGTTTTTTTATAACTGCCGATGCTGGTGGAAGTGTAACGTTTAAAAACAGTCAACGTATTTTTAAAACAGAAGCTTCAGATCCTTCTCTTTTCTTAAAAGGAGAACGTAAAAAAAGTAATTCTAATGCAGAAAAAACTAATAAAACGCTGGATAACAGACAAAAAATACGATTAATGTACGATTCCCCAAAAGGGTATCACAGACAATTATTAGTAGGTGTTGATGAAAATGCTACAAATGATGTGGAAAAAGGATACGATGCCCCTTTAACTGAAGATAATGTTGAAGATATGTTTTGGGTATTCAATGAAAATAATTTTGTAATTCAAGCAGTAAATAACTTTGATGAAAATCAAGTCTTACCTATTGGTATTAAAACTAATATTGAAGGCGTATCAACTATTAAAATTGATGGCTTAGAAAATATTACTAGCGATGTAGATATTTATTTTCATGATAAGGAATTAAACATATATCAAGATTTAAAAGAAAACAATTACGACGTCTTTTTAAGTGTTGGCGAATATTTAAATCGTTTTGAAATAACATTTGTTAACCCCCAAACATTAAATACTAACGAAGTGGCTAACAATAGGCAGGTAGATGTTTATTTTTCAAATGAAAAAGAAAGTGTTATTATACACAATCCATCATTTAAATTAATAGAATCGGTTGAAATGTTTAATATTTTAGGGCAAGCTTTATTTAAGTTTACCACTAATACTACCGAAAATTATATTGAATACAATGCAAAACAAATAAAAACAGGAGCTTATATTCTAAAAATAAATACAGAATATGGCAAAATTTCTAAAAAAGTATTAATTGAATAGTTAGTTGATTTTAGTTTTAATTAGTTAAAAACCCAAATCTATTTTAAACGTAACTAACTTAGAAAGTCCCGAATTAATTTTCGGGTCTTTTGCATTTATTTTATATGAGCTAATAAGGCTTCAAGGTTTACTTTTAACTGTTCACCAGAAGTCATATTTTTTAAAGTATAGGTATTAGATGCCATTTCTTCTTCGCCAACTAAAACCACAAAAGGAATACCACGTTTATTAGCATGATTCATTTGTTTTTTCATGTGCTTAGAATTAGTAATCTTATCAGGGTATAATTCGGTATTTACACCATTAGCCCGCAACTGCTTAATCGCCTTTAAGCTAAATAAAGCTTCTTTATCGCCAAAGTTTATAAAAAGAACATCAATATTTTTATTTACCGTTTCAGGGAATAAATTCAATTCTTCCAAAACCAAATATATTCTGTCTAAGCCAAAACTAATACCAACGCCACTAACATCTTTAAGCCCAAAAATGCCTGTTAAATCGTCATAACGACCACCGCCGCCAATAGAACCTATTTTTACAGTTTTTGGTGCTGCAACTTCAAAAATAGCACCTGTATAATAATTTAAACCTCGTGCCAATGTTACATCTAGTTCTAAATTAGCTGTTTGCAAACCAAGTTTTGTAATCGCATTACTAATAAACTCCAACTCTTCAATACCTTTAAGTCCTTCTTTAGAAGTAGATAAAATAGATTTTAATCCATTAATTTGAGATTCAAAAGCCCCCGATAAACTAAATAACGGTTGTAACTTATCTATACCAGATTGCAAAATACCTTTGCTTAACATCTCTTCTTTAACCTTCTCTTCTCCTATCTTGTCAAGTTTATCAAGAGCTACGGTAAAGTCGATAAGTCTATCTTTTGCTCCAATAACTTCGGCTATTCCAGATAATATTTTTCGGTTATTTATTTTAATAGTAACACCTTCTAGTTTTAAAGCTGAAAAAACGGTATCATATAATTGAATAAATTCTACTTCTTGCCATAATGATTTACTTCCCACCACATCGGCATCACATTGAAAAAACTCTCTAAAACGTCCTTTTTGTGGTCTATCGGCACGCCAAACAGGTTGTATTTGGTAGCGTTTAAATGGTAACTCTATCTCATGTCTATGTTGTACCACATAACGTGCAAACGGCACGGTTAAATCGTAACGTAGGGCTTTCCCTGATATTTCCTTATTCAAATAATTATAAAAATCTTTCTTTGATTTTTTTAGCTCACTATCTAATATATCTTCAAAATCTGACGTTAAATCATTTGAAAATTGTTTCAATATTTGCCTATTAGCCCAATCTAATTTCCAGTTAATAATTTTCTTGTCTTGGTTTTTTTGTTTGAAATCCAATCCATGCTGATAAATAAAATCACTAACTAATAAAATAAATTTACTATTTCGACCTTTGACAAATGACTTATACTTATGACTTACTTGAGGAGAGTCTATTAAAAAGCTTACCCACTCGTCCACTTTTAAATTAAAATAACGTATGCAGTTCTTATCAGTAGAATAAAAATCTAATTCTTCTTTAGATTGAAAAGCGTAATTAGTTCTATTGATTCTATATAATAAATAGTCAAAAATATCCTTAAATAAATATACATTAACTAAATATAAAGAAATCCACCTTTCAAGCAATTCTCTATCTACTTTTTGAAAATATTCACCAGATTCAAGAATCTTAAAAATCAATCTATCCCCTTCTTCACCATATTTCCCCATCAACGTATCTGAGTTTTCAAAACTTGGCGTTTCAATAGGTTGAAATCCGAAAGTTTCAAAAGCTCCACGAATGGTATTAAAAATATAGTTTCGTTTTGCGACTTGCTCTGGATTAAAATCTCTTGTGCCTTTAGGGATACTTGGTTTTTGAGCCATCTAACTATGATTGAAAATGTGATTTTTAAAAAGTGGATTCCTGCCTACGCAGGAATGACAAAATACTTGATTATTATTTTAGAATAGCAAAAATAATTAATGAAAACGTCATTACGAGCTTTTTTATAAAAAATTAGCCCGTACTGAGTAAAGTCAAAGCATGGTAATCTCTTAAATTGAAACTGAATTATTATAATTCAATAATCAACAAACAGATTGCCACATCCTTCGTTTTTGTAATGACAACTAATTTATAAGCTTATCAAAATACGTATACAACTCGCCTTTAGTTATTACAGCGCCTTGTTCAATCATTTTAAACTTATCCAAGTTTTTATCATCGCCATAATCTTTATCGGCCTGTAAAAATTCTACGCTTTCATCCATTAAATTTTCGCGTAGCCATTTATACCCCTCAGGAGTTGTAATATCTACATCGTTTTTAATGTTTATTACAATAGCATGCATTTTATCTTCATTTAACTGAAACAAATACATGTGTTTTGCAGAAATATGTTCTAAATATTTTGCTTCATTTAAAGCACCTTCCCATATTAAATCACTAAACACATCCAATTCCATTTCGGCAAGATCGGGCTTGTTCTCTTTTAAATTTGCCCACTCTTCTGCTGTAACAGACTGCGTTGCTAAAAAATTTATAAACTCCTTATGTAACTCTTCAAATTGTTCTTTTGTAAGTCTTGAATATTTCATTTTCCCCTCTTAATCTCCCTAAAGGGGAGAAATTATTATGTAATCTATATAGGTCTAAAGAAGAACAGTATAAATTTAATAAAAAAACCGTTTAGAAAGTATCTAAACGGTTTAGTTGTATTATAAAATTTGAATTTATTTTGCTTGCGCAATAACTTCAAAATCTAAATCTACAGATACTTCTCTGTGTAAACGTATTACAGCATTGTATTTTCCTGTACGTTTAACACTTCCACCAATGACACTGATGAATTTTTTATCGATAGCTTGACCTTCTTTTTCTAAAGCTGCAGCTAAATCTATATTATTTACAGATCCAAATAATTTATCTCCAGCACCTACTTTAGAAGCTATTTTAATATCTAAAGCTTTTAATGCTTCAGCTATTTTATTAGCATCATCAACTATTTTCTTTTCTTTAAATGCACGTTGCTTTAAGTTTTCTGCTAATACTTTTTTAGCTGAAACTGTAGCAAGTATGGCTTGCCCTTGAGGAATTAAAAAATTTCTACCATAACCGTTCTTAACTGTTACAACATCGTCTTTAAATCCTAAATTTTCAACGTCTTGTTTTAATATAAGTTCCATTGTTATCGGTATTTTATTTTAATAAATCTGCTACGTAAGGCATTAACGCTAAATGGCGTGCTCTTTTTACGGCAACGGCTACTTTTCTTTGGTATTTTAATGAAGTACCTGTAAGACGTCTTGGTAAAATTTTACCTTGTTCGTTTATAAATCTCAATAAGAAATCTGGATCTTTATAATCAACATATTTGATTCCAGACTTTTGAAACATACAATACTTCTTTTTCTTGTTAGTTTCAATATTCAACGGTGTTAAATATCTAATTTCTCCGTCTTTTTTTCCTTTTGATTGTTGCTCTATTGATGACATAATTAAGCTTTTTGTTTAAGTTTTTCTCGTCTTCTCTCTGCCCAAGAAATAGCATGTTTATCTAACGCTACAGTTAAATAACGCATAAAACGCTCGTCGCGTTTAAACTCTACCTCTAATGGGTTAATTACCTCACCAGATACAGTGTACTCAAATAAGTGGTAAAATCCACTTTTCTTGTTTTGAATTGGGTAAGCTAATTTTTTTAGCCCCCAATCTTCTTTTGCTACCATTTTAGCGCCGTTAGAAACAAGGAAATCTTCGTATTTCTTTACTGTCTCCTTTATCTGATCTTCAGATAAAACGGGATTTAAAATGAAAACAGTTTCATAATGATTCATAAAAATCTATTTTATATTGTTAAAAATTGGGTGCAAAAATAACTATTTATCTCATATAAAACAAGTATAATACATATATATAATTACAAAATTAAATGTATCTTTCTGCTAAGAAAATAAATGTTAAATTTATGTTAAATTAAACGCTTTACCGATGATTTTTGGTTTTTAGCGGAATTTTTTGTACTATTGTCGATATCTTAACCGAAATAATATAAAATGTTATGACTTTAAACTGTGTAGTAGTAGACGATTCAGCAATACAACGTCTCTCCATTGTTAAGTTAGTAGAGAATCACCCATCTCTTAACTTAATTGCAGAGTACAGTAGTGCTTTAGAAACTAAAAATGGTTTAAATACGCATCAAGTCGATCTTATTTTTCTGGATATTGAAATGCCAGTTTTAAATGGATTTGAACTTTTAGACGTATTAAACAACAAACCCCAAATTATTTTTGTAACCGGTAAAACCGAATATGCTTTTAAAGCATTTAATTACGACGCTACCGATTATTTACACAAACCAATTACTAGAGAACGCTTTAACACATCTGTAGATAAAGCCCTTGAGCAGCACAAACTGACTCTAAACTTAAATGAAGAAGAGGGCGAACATATTTTTGTGAAAAGTAACCTTAAAAAACGTAAAGTTTATATTAAGGATATTAAATGGATTGAAGCACTTGGCGATTATGTAAAATTAGTTACAGAAGAAACAAGTTTGGTGGTTTTATCGACCATGAAATCGTTTGAAAAAGAATTACCGGAAAATAAATTTTTAAGAATTCACAAATCTTATATTGTTAATCTTGATAAAATAGACAGATTTAACAGTAAAAATGTTGAAGTTGGTGCTTATGAAATTCCTTTAAGCAGGAATAAAAAGACCCAATTGGTAGATGCTTTAAATAATATTTAGAAGCTTAGCTTTGTCAAACTGAACTTGTTTCAGTTTCTCATAATATTTAGCAATACATGATAAGATCCCGATATTCATCGGGATTAGTTCAATGACGAAATTTGTATACAAATTTCTATTTCACTAAAAGTTATCGACATTTAAAATTAATTTAACCGACCGAAAACCTTTAATACTTAAGAAGCTGTTATTTATTTTAATAATAGCTTCTTTTGTTTTAAATAACGATTGTTTTTTAGGAATTTTTACTAAAATATTTTTATGAAATTGGTTTCTAATTCTAGAAATTGGTGGCGATTCTGGTCCTAATACATGCTCAGAAAAAACCTGCCTTAACGACTTAGCAAACCAAATTGAAGCTGCATCAACAGTATTATAATCTTTATGCTTTAAAGTAATTTTAATTTGCTTATAAATGGGCGGGTATTTATAATTATACCGATCGTTCATTTGCTCATTAAACATATCAATATAATTATTTGTAGATACTTGCTGTAAAATATTATGATACGGATTATAGGTTTGTATTAACACCTTACCGCGTTCTTCGGTTCGTCCTGCCCTACCCGATACTTGTAACATTAATTGAAAACTGCGTTCGTGCGCTCTAAAATCTGGGAAATTCAACATATTATCGGCATTCATAATACCAACAAGCTTAACGTTTCTAAAATCAAGTCCTTTTGTAAGCATTTGGGTACCCACTAAAATATCGATTTCTTGCTGCTCTAAAGCTGTAATTATTTTTTCGTAGCCATATTTACCTCTAGTGGTATCTAAATCCATTCGTGCCACTTTATAATCGGGAAATAACTGCTTAACTTCTTCTTCAATTTGTTCGGTACCAAAGCCTTTACTATCTAAATCTTGGCTTCCGCAAGCGTTGCAATCTTGTATCATTCCTACAACATAGCCGCAATAGTGACAACGTAATTGATTTCGGTATTGATGATAGGTTAAACTAACATCGCAGTTAGGACATTGTGGCGAATGCCCACAGGTTTTGCACTCTACAATTGGTGAAAATCCGCGTCTGTTTTGAAACAATATTATTTGATGCCCTTCTTTTAACGTTTCAGCCATTTCTTCAATTAGCTTATCGCTAAAATGCCCTTTCATACGTTTCTTTTTCAGCTTGTCTTTTATATCTACCAATTCTATATCTGGCATCAATACATTATTGTATCGCTTTGTAATTTCAACAAAACCATATTTGTTTTGCTTCGCATTAAAATAGCTTTCTAAACTTGGTGTTGCAGAGCCTAAAAGCGTTTTAGCTTCGTGTAAATTTGCCAAAACAACAGCGGTATCGCGCGCATGATATCGTGGAGCTGGATCAAACTGTTTAAAGGACTGTTCATGCTCTTCATCAACAATTATAAGTCCCAAATTGTTAAATGGTAAAAATATAGAAGAACGCGCGCCTAATACTATTTTAGCTTTCGCGGAATTTTGCAAAACGTTATTCCAAACCTCAACACGTTCGTGCGCTGAATATTTAGAATGAAAAATAGCAACCTGTTCTCCAAAATAGTTTTGTAATCGCGTTACTAATTGCGTTGTTAAAGCTATTTCTGGCAATAAGTACAGTACTTGTTTATTGTTGCCAATTGCTTCTTCAATTAGTTTAACGTAAACTTCGGTTTTTCCAGACGATGTTACCCCGTGAAGCAGTGTCACATTATAATTATTAAACGATTGTTTAATATCGTTTAAAGCTGTTTTTTGATAAGAATTAAGTTGTTTTGTGACCTCGTTATCATCGCCTTTATACTGAACTCGATCTGTTTGAATATGATATTCTTCTAAAATACCTTTATCTATTAAAGCTTTTATAATAGCCACCGAAGCATCACTTTCTGTAGATAAATCTGATACTTTAACAGGCTTTTTTGTGGATGCCGAAACCGAAAACAAAGTCATTATTACATGACGCTGTTTTGGTGCTCTACTTAAATCATCTAACAATTTTTGAAGTTCAGTTTCCGAAGAAAAATTAGCATGCAATTTTACATAACGAACAAGTTTGGGTTTGTACTTTTCGTAAACCTCCTCCTCTACCGATATCGCTTCTTTTTCAATTAAACGCTTAATTACTGGTAGCACATTCTTTTTATCAAGAATATTTGATATATCGTGAATTTTTAATGATGATTGATGCTGTAAGGCTTCGTAAACTAAAAACTCGTCGTCTTTTAAAATAGATTCATCAATCGTTTTTACATGCTTAGTAATTATAGTTTCGCTTTCTAAAATAAAAGCACTTGGTAATGCCGCACGCATAACATCGCCTAACGTGCACATATAATACTTTGAAATCCATTGCCAAAGTTTAAGTTGTTTGTCATTAACTATTGGTGCATCATCTAAAATTTGATGAATCTCTTTTGCTTCGTATGCCACAGGAGCATCGTTATGAATTTTTGCAACTATCCCTGTATAGATTTTAGATTTTCCGAAAGGCACTGCAACGCGCATACCTGTTTTTAAAAATTCAGCTTCAGAAGGTGTAATGCTATACGTAAATAGCTTTTTAAGCGGAATGGGAATTATAACATTTATAAAGTTTTGCATAAATTAACACCTTTTTCTTAATTTATTTAAAGAGGCATTAAGCTCGTAACCCAATAATAAAATATTGGCGTTAAGCCACAAATACAGTAGTAAAATTAAAAGCGCTCCAATAGAGCCGTACAGTTTGTTATATTGCCCGAAATTTTCAATATAAAGTCCAAATAAATAGGAGGTTAAAATTATGAGTATGGTAGTAAACAATGCCCCTATTGAAAAGAATTTGGAATGTTTCCCCTCTTTTGTTCCAAAATAATAAAGTGTGGCAGTTGCTAGATATACCATAATTACAAAAAATAAATATTTTGCAAAAATTACCCACCCTATACCAGATACACTTTCTAACACATCTTTACCTGTAACGCTTTCATACAATGGTTGAATAACATAAATTTGAAAGTACCCAAATACAGCAACGGTTAACAAAACTAAAATTGCCAAGATTAAAGCAATTCCTAAAGCATATAAATACTGCTGAAAAACGTTTCGAGTTAATTGTTCGTGATAAGAATATTCAAACCCAGAAAACACGGCATTAACACCATTAGCCATTAAGAGCATAGATAATAGAAATACAGATGATAACAATCCAGCGCCTCCGCCTCCTGTAATATTTTCAAAGATGTTTGAAAAGAAAAATTCTGATGTTTGAGGTGGCAAAAATGAATTTAGAAAATCTAAAAACTCTGTTTCAAATTCGTAAATTGGAATGTATGGAATAAGAATTATAACAAATAACAAAAACGGAAAAATGGCAGTAAAAAAACTAAAAGCAATAGCACTAGCACGCGTTGTTAATGCACCTTTTACAATACCAAGGATATACATTTCAAGAAGATCGTAAATAGAAAGTCCTTCGAAACCAGGTAATTTAATTTGCTTAAAAAACCGCACTAAGACATTAATTACTGGAATTTTATCGAGTTTGTCTTCAATGGGTTTGGTCATGCTAGACTGCTTTCAAACTTAAATCCATATTATGTACAGAATGTGTTAAAGCACCGCACGAAATATAATTTACACCACATTCGGCATAATGTCTAATAGTCGTTTCATTTATATTTCCAGATGATTCTGTAAGACAAGAATCGCCAATTAATTTAACTGCCGATCGTGTGTCTTCGTAATCAAAATTATCGAGCATAATTCTATAAATACCATCGCTTTTTAAAATCTCTTCAACCTCAAATAAATTTCTGGCTTCTACCATTATTTGCAAATCTTTACCTGTTTCTCTTAAATAGTGCTTAGTCATTTCTATAGCTTTGGTAATACCTCCAGCAAAATCAATATGGTTATCTTTTAGCATAATCATATCGTATAAAGCGAATCTATGATTTTCGCCACCTCCTATTTTAACAGCCCATTTTTCTAACACACGAATACCTGGTGTTGTTTTGCGCGTATCTAAAATTCGTGTTTTTGTGCCTTTTAATAAATTTACAAATGTTCTCGTTTTAGTAGCTATAGCACTCATACGTTGCATGGCATTTAAAACGGTGCGTTCTGCTTTTAAAATAGATTGCGAAGAGCCTTCTACGTACATAACTATGTCGCCATAAGTTACCTCTGTGCCATCTTCAATAAGTGTTTCTATTTTTAAATTTTTATCAACGTATGCAAACACTTTTTTGGCAAAATTAACGCCTCCTATAATACCTTTATCTTTTACTAAAAGTTTAGCTTTTCCTTTTGCATTTTCAGGAATACACGCCAATGAGCTATGGTCTCCATCACCAACATCTTCTCGTATGGCGTTAGAAATTATAAATCTAATTTCATTGTCAAATTGTTCCTGTGTAATCATATTAAATAAAGTTTGATGCTAAAATAAGAAATTGATTTGCTAAATTAAATTTTACATTTACGAATTTTTTATTTTTTTAATCATTAGTGTCCGACAAAAAAGTATAAATCGCTTCGCTTTTAGAACCAAGAGTAAAGACTTGACTGTAACTAATTGAAAAGTAGCATGAAACTCATGTCTGTTTTTAAACCATGGCATTATTAAGCTTTGTAAAAAGTAAGGTGCATTGTTTTAAAGTGTCTTGAAAGTTAATGTTTTTAAATAACCCCTAGTATTTTTAATTTAAAATTATTTAATTGTTAAAAGGGATGTCTTAATTTTGTGCTATGACTATAAAGCTACTCGCTATTGGAAAAACTGATAATAAGCAACTTGATGCCTTAATTGAAATATATAAAAAACGATTGGGGTTTTATGTTAAATTTCAATTAGATATTATTCCAGATATTAAGCGTGCTAAAAACTTAAGTGAAGCACAGCAGAAGCAAAAAGAAGGCGAGCTTATTTTAGGGAAAGTAAGCAATACAGATGCTCTAATTTTGTTAGACGAAAACGGCAAAACATGTAATTCTATTGAGTTTTCAAAGTACTTGCAAAAACATATGAATTCTGGTATTAAACAACTTGTATTTGTTATAGGCGGTCCTTATGGGTTTTCTGAAGATGTCTATAAAAAAGCAAATGGGAAAATATCCTTATCGAAAATGACATTTTCCCATCAAATGGTTAGATTGTTTTTTACAGAACAACTATACAGGGGTTTTACTATTTTAAGGAACGAACCTTATCATCATCAGTAAGTTTATAAACTAATACGTTTTAAAAACTTCTTTACGTTTTTTAAGCTGTATTTCTAAATCTTTAATTGTTCTTTTTACAGCATCTTCATAATTATCTTCATCAGAACTTGCAAATATTCGAGGTCCTGGAGCACTTAATTCAATCTTACATATCTTACCCTTTTCTTTAGCGTTATGCTCTACTGCAAAATGAACTTCGGCACTAATAAGCCATTCGTATTTTTTGTATAATCTTTTTAATTTTTCTGTAACGTAATTGCTCATAGACTCGCTCGTAGCCATGTGAACGTATTGAATGTTTATTGTCATAATATTTTGTTTTAATGTATACTCAAAGTTAATAGAGATCGTTTTTTTTAAAGATGATTTTTATCATAAAACAAAAAATAATCAAAGTATATCATAAAAGTTTAACAGTTAATATATAGGCTATTTTAAGATACTAAAATGCAATGATTTGAATCATTAAAACAAAAAATATCGCTTGAGTTAACTAATCAAACGATCAATTATTTCCTTTGTCCTTAATATTTCTGTAGTATGCTCTATACTTGGTCCTGCAACCCAAACTGTTTTATAAGTTACTTGGGTTGCCGCTTTTGTGGCTGCATGCATTCCAACAGAAAAACGAATCATTTTTACCCATTTTTTCAATTTCTTATTTTTATTTAAAACAGATTCTAACCACGTTTGCTTAGTTCCTATTTTTTTTACATAAGGCGTATTTATTACTGTACAAGGCGTTCCAGAAATACGCTCGGTCATTACAATATCGTTTGCACCATATTCTACACAGGCCTGTTTATACTCATTTGTAACATTTGCCTCGGTAGATGCTATAAACGGACTTCCAACAGAAACACCTTCGGCTCCATAGCTAAGCATCTTATCGATATCTGATTTACAACCAACACCTCCTGCTGAAATAATAGGAATATTACAATTGGCTACTAATTCTTTTATTAAATTTTCTGGTGATTTGCTACCACGATGCCCACCCGCTTGATTATTAACCGCAATTACAGCATCGGCTCCTAAACCTTCAACTTTTTTTGCGAACTTTAAATCTACTACATCGCAAAACACTTTAATACCAACATTATGCGCTTGATTGATTGTTTCTTCTGGACTTCCTAATGATGTAATTATAAAATCGCAACCTTCTTCACAAATTACTTCTAATTGTCCTTTATATTTAATATTTGACTTGTTTACAATTAAATTAAACCCAAAGGAACCGCCTTCAACTTTTGATTCTTTTAATTCTTTAATAGCATCGCGTAACTCCTCTAATGTTCTGTAATTTAAGGCTGGAATACAGGCAGCTATTCCAGATTTCATAGCTTCTTTAACCATAGCAACATTTGAAACTAAAAACATTGGTGCTTGAATAATTGGATGTTTTATGTTTAAAAGTGTTGTGAGTTCAGTAGACATATTTGATTAATTTTAACAAATATAACAAATATTATGCATGCATAGCATTTTCATTTATTCAAATTGATAATACCCGCATTTTAGGTAAGCGCCTTCTGGAAAACCAATTGGATGGTCTGTATCATGAAAAGTATTCAATATGTTTATAAAATTCCTTGATTGATTATTTAACACTTGTAAATTAATATCAAAAAAAGATTGTGCCAATACTCTTGATGAACATGATGCGAGAACTAAAAGTCCGCCCTTTGCAGTTAATTTCACTCCCAATTCTGCCAATTGCTTGTATTTTCTCTTAGCTAATTCAATTTCAGATTGTTGTTTGGCAAAACTTGGTGGATCTATCACAACCACATCAAAGGTTTGTTTGTTGTTTATTAGCTTTTTAAGTTCTACAAAAGCATCTCCAGCAATAACGTGATGTTTCCCAGAACACTTGTTTAGCTTTCCGTTTTGTACAGCTATTTCTAAAGCTTGCTTACTTATATCTAAGCTAGTAACTTCTTTAGCTCCATTATACAATGCATGAACCGAAAACCCGCCTGCGTACGAAAACACATCTAAAACCGTTTTGTTTTTACTAAACTCCCCTACGCGTTTACGATTTTCTCTGTGATCTAAAAAATAACCTGTTTTATGACCTTTAATAACGTTTGCTGAAAACGTAACACTGTGTTCAACAAATTGTACAACATCGTTTTCTAAAGTTCCAAAAATGACTTCTCCATTTTGAAAATGATGTAATGTAGATTGCTCTAGTCCTCTACTCAAACGGATGACGATAGTCTCCACTTTAGATACCTTTTGTAAACTTTTTATAATGGATTCTAAATATGGTAACCATATTTCAGAATATAATTTTACAACCAATACCGAAGCATACACATCTGCTATTAACCCAGGGAACCCATCGTTTTCTCCAAACAATAAGCGGTAACTGGTTGTTTTGGTTTTTAATAAACCTAATCGTTTTTTATAAGCGTCTTCAATTTTATTGTGAAAAAAAGCGTCATTAATTTCTACTTTTTCTGCACTGTTATGCAGCATTTTAATTCTAATAGGTGAATTCCCATCGTATAAACCCAACCCAATAACGCGATTCTTGTTTTTACTGAAAATGATTGCTAAATCTCCTGGTTTTGCATCGGTATTAATCTTGGTTATATTATTTGAAAACACCCAAGGATGACCTTTAATAACAAACTGTTCGCCTTTAGCGTTTAGTTTTACGGCTAGACGTTTTGGAGTATACTTTGATTTTATTTTTTCTGAAAAGGTCATTAAATTTAAATCTGTTGGTTATAAATCTGAATTGACTTTACAAAGAAACAACTTTATCTATTCATTTTGCCTTGATGCAAAACGAACCAAAAAATCAAAACGATTTATTAGGAAATTGCAAAGCTCCATTCGCTAATGCATTTGTATTTATAGCACTTTATTATAAATTGATTTTTAATCCTTGGTTATATCAAATCAATAATACTTATAGCTCATTATTTCTGAAAATCGTTGATTCCGACGCTGTCGGAACTTCAAGTAATATTAATACCCTCGTTTTATAACAACTAAAAACGCAACCATTTCTGATTGCGTTTTTTACTTTTAACTTCTAATTTTGAGCTTTTTAAAATCCTTCGACTTCACTCAGGATAAGTGATTCATACAATTTTGCAAAACAAAATTGATTCGCTACTTACTTCACTTCCTCAAAATCTACGTCTTCCACATTATCACCTTCTGCTTGAGCGGGTTCTCCTGCTCCTGTATCTGGTCCTGGCGCTCCAGCTCCACCTTGAGCTTCGGCTTGTGCTTTGTACATTTCTTCGCTTGCTACTTTCCAAGCTTCATTTATTTTATCTAAAGCAGGGGTAATAACCTCTAAATTTTTAGTTTCATAAGCTTTTTTAAGTTCTTCTAAAGCTTCTTCAATGGGTTTCTTTTTATCATCAGATAATTTATCACCAAATTCTTCTAATTGCTTTTCCGTTTGGAAAATCATAGAATCTGCCTCATTCAATTTTTGAGCACTTTCTACTGCTGCTTTATCTGCTTCGGCATTTGCTTCAGCGTCAGCTTTCATTTTTTGGATTTCCTCATCTGTTAAACCAGAAGATGCTTCTATACGAATATCTTGTGTTTTATTTGTTGCTTTATCTGTAGCAGATACTTTAATAATACCATTAGCATCAATATCAAACGTCACTTCAATTTGTGGCGTACCACGTCTTGCTGGTGGAATACCATCTAAATGGAAACGACCAATAGTTTTATTATCTGCTGCCATAGAACGTTCACCTTGTAATACGTGAATTTCTACGGATGGTTGATTATCTGCTGCTGTAGAAAACACTTGAGATTTCTTAGTAGGAATTGTAGTATTTGCTTCAATAAGCTTCGTCATAACATTACCCATAGTTTCAATACCCAGAGATAATGGTGTTACATCTAAAAGTAATACATCTTTAACATCACCTGTTAAAACGCCACCTTGAATTCCTGCACCTAAAGATACCACCTCATCTGGATTTACACCTTTACTTGGCGTTTTTCCGAAGAATTTCTCGACAGCCGCCTGAACCGCTGGAATACGTGTAGAACCACCTACTAAAATAACTTCATCAATATCGCTTTTTGATAATCCTGCTGCTTTTAAAGCTGACTGACAAGGCTCGATAGTACGTTTTACTAAATCGTCAATTAATTGCTCAAATTTAGAACGTGTTAATGTACGTACTAAGTGCTTTGGGCCACTTGCCGTAGCTGTTATATATGGTAAGTTTATTTCTGTTTGTTCAGAAGATGATAATTCAATTTTAGCCTTTTCAGCAGCTTCTTTTAAACGTTGTAAAGACATTGGATCTTCTCTTAAATCCATTGATTCTTCAGCTTTAAACTCATCTGCTAACCAGTTAATAATTTTTTCATCTACATCATCACCACCTAAATGCGTATCGCCATCAGTAGACAATACTTCAAATACACCATCACCTAATTCAAGGATAGATACATCGTGTGTTCCTCCACCAAAATCGAAAACTACTATCTTTTGGTCTGTACCTTTCTTATCCATTCCATAAGCTAACGCAGCCGCAGTAGGTTCATTAATAATTCTACGAACTTTTAAACCTGCAATCTCACCAGCTTCTTTAGTGGCTTGACGTTGCGCATCGTTAAAATAAGCTGGCACCGTAATTACTGCTTCGCTAACATCTGTTCCTAAGTAATCTTCAGCTGTTTTCTTCATTTTTTGAAGAATCATTGCCGATAATTCTTGTGGCGTATATAAACGACCATCAATATCAACTCTTGGTGTGTCGTTATCACCTTTTACAACTGTATATGGTACGCGTTCTGCTTCTTTTTTAGACTCAGAATATTTATTTCCCATAAAACGTTTAATAGAATAAACGGTTTTTGTTGGGTTTGTAACTGCTTGACGTTTTGCTGGGTCACCAACTTTAATTTCACCGCCTTCTACAAAAGCGATAACCGATGGTGTAGTACGTTTACCCTCAGCATTTGGAATTACAACGGGCTCGTTACCTTCCATTACAGAAACGCAAGAGTTGGTTGTTCCTAAATCGATTCCAATAATTTTACTCATAATATATTCTTTATAAATTGTGTTTATAGATTTCCGTCTTCACGAAAACGTTGTGTTCTTTTTTAATTTCGGAATGTATAAGTCAATCTTTATGCCAACTAAAAAATGCTGACACAGTGTCAGATTCTTTCAGTCAACAGTCTTCAGTAAACAGTAGACAGTAAGCAGTTTTCAGTACGCAGTAGGCAGTCTCTATTCTATTATCTATTCTCTCTTTTCTTTCTTTTTTTGGCGCATCCCTGTCGGGTCGGGCTTTCCAATACAATCTTTTTGCTCATGCTTCACAAAAAGGATTTCCATTACAATCCCTTGCGCACCAACTCGCAGCAACAGTAACAAACAAAAATGTATTTTTGCACCCAAAATACTTTGCGCTTTTGCGTCTTCACTAGAAAACATCTCCGAGAATCTCTGTGAAAACCCTAATAATCTCAGTGCTCAATTTTAAGATAAAATCATTCATGAAATTCGTGTCAAAAAAATCTATATTTGCGTCACTATAACGATTGCGTAATTTATGGAATGCATTTCAGTTTTCGATATGCTTAAAATTGGTGTTGGTCCGTCAAGCTCTCATACATTGGGACCTTGGCGTGCAGCAGAACTCTGGATAAAAGAGTTAAAAACAACCAATAGATTTGGCAAAATTAAAAATATTTCAGTCGATTTATTTGGATCTTTATCGCTAACAGGCAAAGGACATGCTACCGACTATGCCATTATGCTTGGATTAAGCGGTGCTGACCCAGAAACCGTTCCTACTGAAAATATTGATAAGACCATTACCAGCATTAAAAATACTGGAACTCTATTTTTTAATAACGAAAAGTCTTTAAGCTTTAATCCAGAAAAGGATATTGTATTTAATAAAAGTTTTTTACCATTTCACTCTAATGGTATAACTTTTAGCGCAACAATAGACGGTGATAATATTCAATCTACTTTTTATTCTATTGGTGGCGGATTTGTTATTAAGGAGGAATCTGATAATTCTAAAAAAAACTTTGAAATTAAATGTTCCTTTCCCTACCCTATAGAAAAAGGAACCGAACTTTTAAAATTCTGTAAAAACTTAAACCTTCCTATTTCTCAGGTAGTTTTAGAAAACGAAAAATCAATTCGTTCTGAAAGCGACATTGATTCAGAATTAAAACGCATTTGGGATACCATGCTAGAATGTATGTATCTTGGTTGTCATACCGAAGGAGAGCTTCCTGGTGGATTAAACGTAAAGCGACGTGCCTATGCTATGCATAAAAATTTACAAGGAAAATCTCCATACTCAAATCCAGTAGAATGGATTTATGCCATTAGAGACACCGAAGTTAAATTTAGACAAATACTAAAATGGGTAAGTTGTTTTGCATTGGCTGTTAACGAGGTAAATGCGTCCTTAGGGCGTGTAGTTACAGCACCAACTAACGGAAGCGCGGGTGTTATACCATCGGTTTTAATGTACTATTTAGTTATTGAAAACCATGATGGTAATTTTGAAGATATTAAACGCTTTTTATTAGTTGCTGGCGAAATTGGAAGCATCTTTAAAAAAGGCGCTACTATTAGTGCTGCCATGGGAGGCTGTCAAGCTGAAATTGGTGTATCTTCAGCCATGGCTGCTGGTGCCTTATGTGAACTTTTAGGTGGTACGCCCGATCAAGTTTTAGTCGCTGCCGAAATTGCTATGGAGCACCATTTAGGACTAACCTGCGACCCTATTGGTGGACTCGTTCAAATACCGTGTATTGAGCGTAATGCCATGGGAGCTATTAAAGCTATTAATGCTGCTGAACTGGCTTTAGATACTGATCCTAAAAATGTAAAAGTCCCACTAGACAAAGTAGTAAATACCATGTGGGAAACCGCAAAAGATATGCACACCAAATACAAAGAGACTAGTGAAGGTGGTTTAGCTGTTGGGGTGAATTTGACTGATTGCTAGTTTTTGTGCTTGATTTTGTAAAAATTTTCAGCTATCTTCGTTTAACAACCGCTATGCAAAATTCCAAAACAAGAATCTAAAATGAAATTTACTTCTACGTTAACAGTATTACTAAATTACAGTTATTTTTTTTAACTGCTCACTTGAAAAAGAGCAATTCCTAGAAATTAATGGAAGAGTAGTAAATACAGACACCAAATCAATCCTTTTAAAAAAGCTAAATCAAGATATAAGATTTGATTCATTAATTGAGATTCCAGTTGAAAACGGAAAATTTCATTTTGAATCTAAACTTCTAAATCCCGAAGCAGTAAAGCTCTATCTTGAAGAAGCTAAAGAAAATGGCGGCGGACGGTATATGCGCTTATTTTTAGAAAACGATAAAATTGACTTGACTATTTATCCCGAGGAAGAATTTGACAATAATCTTGTTATAGGAGGTACTCTCAATAAAGAATATAGAAAGTACAGAAATAATATAGACTTAAAATTTAAAAAAAGACTTCAGCCAATTAAAGATAGTATAGATTTGCTTTTTGAAAAAGATCAATTTAACAGTGATAAAATGAAAGGAATTTTATCAAAATTAAAAAACACAGAATCAGCACAAAAAATTGTTCTCTATAAAGAAATTGAACTTTTAGAGGAATTAGGATTAGACAATGAACTACCTCGACGCAGAGCGTACGAGGTATCAAAACAAACGTAGTTGATTCTTGTGAACAATTTTGTACTTAGACTCATTTACTTCTTGATTTTGTAAATATTTCTTTATTACTTCTTCATTAGCATATTGACCTACTGTATTAACATAATAACCACTTGACCAAAACTTGCCTCCCCATAATTTCTATTTGACTTCTGGATGAAACCGAAAAATCTCTTTTGCTGTTATACTTTTAACAGTGTTCGATATTTTCTTTACTGAAACCATTGGAACACTCTGAATTAGAAAATGACCATGATTATCATCCAATCCTATTTCTAGAAAATGAATTTCATATCGATTCTCTATTTCTTTGCAAATCTTTTTCAAAGTCGTACAGATATCATGTGTTAAAACATCTCTTCGATATTTGATAGGAAAAACAAAATGATACAACAACAAACTTTTGTTATCACTTTTAAAAATATGCTCACTCATATTTTCAAAAATACATATCTTTACGCTACACCCGACGCAGAGCGTCGGGGAATTCTATTGATTAAACTACTACCAGCTGCAAGCTGGTAGATTTGATTTCCGCCTATAAGGCAGCTAAAGTTGTTACTCGGAAATTTTAAAGTCTCCGTCCTTATCTTCTAAATCTTGATTCTCTATATATTCCATTATCATCTCATCTGTTATTGTCCCTGAACTTACTACAAAATATCCTCTAGAACAAAAGTGAAATAATTCAGGTTATTGAGGATGCAGGAATAAGAAAAAATACTGTAGTTATTTGGACTACAGATAATGGCACCACTGATCAAATTATAGGAAATATAAATGGGGTAAAAGTAAGAGGTGGTAAAGCAACAACTCTTGAATCAGGAATTTCCGCTCCCTTTATTGTAAGCTGGCCAAAAAACATTAAATCAAATAGTATTTCTAATGCTTTAATTGATTTTAGTGATATTTATCCAACTTGTCTTGATTTAGCAGATGTTGATTATAAGAAGAACCTATTAATTGAAGGTAAATCGCATAAGATAGATGGTCATTCTTTCAAAAATATTTTAATAAAAGGTATAGATAATTCACCCCGCAAATGGATATTAGGAATGGGAGGAGGAAACAATGCTAGACTTACAGAAAATAGTGTTGAAAACGAATATGCTTTCAGAGATAAAGTCCTAAGAAACAAGAAATACAAGTTATATTTTAATGCTAAAAGGAGACCTGAAAAGTTCTTTAATCTATTTAATGACCCGAAGGAGATTAATAATCTAATAGATAGTCTAAATACTTAAGGAGAGAAAAAATAATTTTATTGAACTATATGAGGTTATACAAACATTTCCCAAAAAAGATAATGATCCAAAATACAATCCAAATCCACCTCAAACATGGGATGTGAAGGTGACTGGAGAAAGTCAGCTTTGGAAGAAGTAAATAACAAATGTTAACACTATGTATATGTAATGGTGAAGAAAGTAATAATATCAAGTTCAGAAACTCTCATCAAATTCATTTTGGTTTGATGGCAAATCGGCTTATGAACCTACCAATACTTACACATAAAGCATTGTGAGTAATTTAAATAAACATTCAGAAATCAATAATAACAGATGTTTTTAAAGACATCTCTTTTTCACAAGAAGAAATAGTCAAGATTGAAAATAAGTTTGAAAAACTAGTTTTGAAGAAAAAGAATGTACTTCTAAAAACCGGCAATACAGTTCATTATCAATATTAGTATGAGCAGTGGATGTTTAAGGGCTTATTTTGTTGACAACTTTGGCAAAGAACACACTGTCCAGTCTAATATAGTAAATCCAGATTTTTTTAAGTTAAAATTAATCATAAATAAAAAGAACAGAAAATACGATAAAAGTATTAATTCAGTAAAATAGCCATCATATATCTGTATATTATATTGACTCTAGTTTAATATTGCGTTGATATTAATTTTTCATGCCTGATTTCTATAGTTTGATATTTTTGGTATGCTGTAATA
>CANKVS010000042.1 GCA_947487155.1 uncultured Flaviramulus sp. | reverse complement strand
TTTTTCGGTTACAAAACCCATTTAGCAATGACCGAGGAAAGAATCATAACAGGAGCCGTTGTTACTTCGGGAGAAAAAGGAGATGGTCCTATTTTACCTGAGCTAATAGAACAAAGAGAACAACGAGGTATTGATGTAGACACCGTCATAGGAGATGCTGCCTATTCGGGCAAAAAGAATTTGGAATTAGCCAAAGAAAAAGATATTAAAATTGTAGCCAAGTTAAACCCAGCAATCAGCCAAGGTTTTAGAAAAAAAGAAGATGAATTTGATTATAATAAAGATGCCGACATGTTTGTTTGTCCAGCAGGACATTTAGCCATAAGAAAAGCAAAGCAAGGGAAAAAGAATGTCGCCACAAATCAAGTTATTACCTATTACTTTGATGTTGAAAAATGTAAGACCTGTCCTTTAAGGGAAGGCTGTTATAAAGAAGGGGCTAAATCAAAATCTTACTCGGTTACTACTAAATCAGACATTCATAAAGAACAAATTGAGTTTGAAACATCAGATTACTTCAAAGAGAAATCAAAACATCGTTATAAAATAGAAGCTAAAAATGGAGAGTTAAAAAATGTCCATGGCTATGGAAAAGCTTATCTTATGGTATAGAAAATATGGAAAGCAGAGTGCTTTAACCATATTTACTGTGAATTTGAAAAGAATTTTAAAATTAAGCTAGTCCAAAATGAGACAAAACAATACCGCTTTGATTATAATACCATTTAAACTAAAATAAGCCTTTTTAAGAGAGTCCAAACAACTTTGAGAACCTATAAACCAAAAAGAGATTTCACAAAATTAACTCGTGAAATCTCTTATATGAAGCTCTCTTTTTGAAAAGAGACTTACTTTTTCAGTAGCCTCGATTGCTTCAGAGTCTTTTTTTATATACACTACTATAAAACAACCAATTACAACACCTAAAACAATAAAATCATTATGGTGTTACCCCAAAATTAAAAAAAGGTTTAATTTTGTCGTTAGGCTGTATTCGTTGTTTTCCATTTTTATAGCGGAACTCATGAATATAAATATTTCGGCAGTTGCTTCACAATAAGAATTGTGAGAGCTTTAATAAGTATGTGCTGAGCGCAGTTGAAGTATGCCATAAAATCCTTAACGCAAATAGCGATTAAGATTATAAATCTAAAATAACAAAGTCATTATGTCTTGGTTTAAAAGAAAAGATAAAGGAATACAAACGTCTACTCAAGAAAAAAAAGACACTCCAAAGGGACTGTGGTATAAATCGCCAACAGGTAAAATTGTTGACACTAAAGAACTAGAACAAAACTTTTATGTAAGTCCAGAAGATGGTTATCATGTTCGTATTGGCAGTAAAGAATATTTTGAAATTCTTTTTGATGATAATAAATTTAAAGAATTAGATGCTAATTTAGATTCTAAAGACCCCTTAAAATTTGTTGACACCAAAAAGTATCCAGATCGCTTAAAAGCAGCTCAAGAAAAAACCAAATTAAAAGATGCCGTACGTAGCGCCGTAGGAAAATCTAAAGGAAAAGATTTGGTAATCGCCTGTATGGATTTTGCTTTTATTGGTGGGTCTATGGGAAGTGTAGTAGGCGAAAAAATTGCACGAGCAGCAGACTATGCTTTAAAAAATAAAATTCCTTTTATGATTATCTCCAAATCTGGAGGGGCCCGAATGATGGAAGCTGCATTATCATTGATGCAATTAGCCAAAACATCAGTAAAACTTGCACAATTAGCAGACAAAGGCATACCATACATCTCATTATGTACAGATCCAACAACTGGTGGAACCACAGCATCATTCGCTATGCTAGGTGATATAAACATAAGTGAGCCAGGAGCTTTAATAGGTTTTGCAGGACCTCGAATAGTTAGAGACACTACAGGAAAAGAATTACCTGAAGGGTTTCAAACTTCAGAATTTTTGCTTGAGCATGGGTTTTTAGACTTTATTACACATAGAAAGGAATTAAAAAACAAGGTGAATCAATACATCGATTTAATTACAAATCAACCTTTACGAGCATAACACAAAAGCAGCGAATATACTGTTTTTTTCTTTTTCACAGTTAACCTTGTAAATCATTAAAAATTACTATATTTGCCGCTCGAAAGAAAGGCTTTCGTGTACATAAAAATTATTTACAACAATATTAGCATGTATTTAGATCAAAAAGCAAAAGAGAAACTTTTTAAAAAACACGGTAAAAATGCAAAAGACACTGGTTCTGCAGAAGGGCAAATCGCATTATTTACAGAACGAATTAATCATTTAACTGAACACTTAAAAAACAATCGTAAAGATTATAATACAGAGCGTTCATTAGTAAAATTAGTAGGTAAAAGAAGAAGCTTACTAGATTACTTAACTAAGAAAGATGTCTTAAGATATCGTGCCATAGTAAAAGAATTAGGATTAAGAAAATAATATTAAAAAAGAGGCTTTTATTAGCCTCTTTTTTGTTTTAACGTTAGGGATTGAGGCATTGTTGGAGCTCCTCACAGAGAGCGACTACCGAAAGCCCGACCCGACCTAAGGAGGGTAACGCCCAAATATAAATACGTTACAATGTCATTACGAGGAGTGTAACGACGTGGTAATCTCTTCCAAAAGAAACAGATTTCCACACCCAAACAAAAAATGTTTGGATTCGCAATGACAAACATTAGAAGAAGCTAATTACAGTTTTTCATTGGTCAGACATTAAATGTCATTTAACAACAACTACACACAACAACACAACGACCATTGTTTAATTAGAATTAAAAAAAATTTATGATTCCAAAAATTTTTAGAGAGGTCATAGACCTAGGTGATGGTAGAGAAATTTCTATCGAAACCGGAAAATTAGCAAAACAAGCGCATGGTAGCGTTGTAGTGCAGTCTGGAAAATGTATGTTATTATGTACAGTTGTTTCCAATTACAGACAAGCAGATGTAGACTTTTTACCGTTAACGGTAGACTACAGAGAAAAATTTGCAGCAGCAGGACGTTACCCAGGTGGTTTCTTTAAAAGAGAAGCTAGACCAAGTGACGGTGAAGTATTAACGATGCGTTTAGTAGACCGCGTTTTACGCCCATTATTCCCAAAAGATTATCATTCTGAAACTCAGGTGATGATTCAATTAATGTCTCATGATGATGATGTTATGCCAGATGCTATGGCAGGTTTAGCAGCTTCTGCAGCTATTCAATTATCAGATTTCCCTTTTGAATGTGCCATCTCTGAAGCTAGAGTTGGTCGTGTAAATGGTGAATTTGTTATCAACCCTACAAGAACTCAATTAGAAGAATCTGATATCGATATGATGATTGGTGCTTCGGCTGATTCTGTAATGATGGTTGAAGGTGAAATGGATGAGATTTCTGAAGAAGAAATGACTGAAGCTATTAAATTTGCACATGAAGCTATTAAAATACAATGTGCTGCTCAAGTAGCATTAGCTGAAGCTTTCGGTAAAAAAGAAGTACGTGAATACGAGCCAGAACGTGAAGATGCAGATTTAGCTAAAAAAATTCATGATTTAGCTTATGATAAAGTGTATGCTGTTGCAAAAGCAGGTTCTGCTAAACATGAACGTAGCGCTGCATTTGCTGAAATTAAAGAAGAAATAAAAGCAACATACTCTGAAGAAGAATTAGCAGATATTGGCGGCTTAATTTCAAAATATTACAGTAAAGCTGAAAAAGCGGCAGTTAGAGATTTAACCTTAAATGAAGGTTTACGTTTAGACGGACGTAAAACAGACGAAATTAGACCTATTTGGTGTGAGGTAGACTATTTACCATCAACACATGGTTCTGCAATCTTTACGCGTGGAGAAACTCAAGCGTTGGCTACGGTTACTTTAGGTACAAGTAGAGAAGCAAACCAAATAGACATGCCATCTTTTGAAGGTGAAGAGCGTTTCTATTTACACTATAACTTCCCTCCTTTTTCAACAGGTGAAGCACGACCAATTCGTGGTACATCTCGTCGTGAAGTAGGACACGGTAATTTAGCACAACGTGCTTTAAAAGGTATGGTTCCTGAGGATTGTCCGTATACAGTTCGTGTGGTTTCTGAAGTATTAGAAAGTAACGGTTCGTCTTCTATGGCAACAGTTTGTTCTGGTACTATGGCACTTATGGATGCTGGTGTACAATTAAAGAAACCTGTTTCTGGTATTGCTATGGGGTTAATTTCTGATTCAGATTCTGGAAAATACGCAGTACTTTCTGATATTTTAGGTGATGAAGATCATTTAGGAGATATGGACTTTAAAGTAACTGGTACAGCAGATGGTATTACAGCTTGCCAAATGGATATTAAAGTAAAAGGATTAAGTTACGAGATTTTAGTGAATGCATTAAAACAAGCTCGTGATGGTCGTTTACATATCTTAGGCAAATTGACTGATACAATTTCTGCACCTAATGCTGAAGTTAAAGATCATGCACCTACTATGGTTACAAGACGTATTCCTAACGAATTTATTGGTGCCTTAATTGGTCCTGGCGGAAAAGTAATTCAAGAATTACAAAAGGAAACTGAAACTACTATTGTAATAAACGAAGACCCTGTTACCGAAGAAGGTGTTGTAGAGGTTCTTGGTGTTGGTAGCAAAGGTATTGACGCTGTTATGGCAAAAATAGATTCTTTATTATTTAAGCCAGAAGTTGGTAGCGTTTACGAAGTAAAAGTTATTAAAATGCTTGATTTTGGTGCTGTTGTAGAATATATGGATGCTCCAGGGAACGAGGTGTTATTACACGTTAGTGAATTAGCTTGGGAACGTACAGAAAATGTATCTGATGTAGTAAACATGGGCGATGTATTTGATGTAAAGTATTTTGGAGTAGATTCAAGAACACGCAAAGAAAAAGTATCTAGAAAAGCTATTTTACCAAAACCAGAAGGTTATGTAGTAAGACCATCAAGAGATAATAACAATCGTGGTGGACGTGATAATAGAGGTAGAGATAATCGCGGACGTGATAACCGTCGTGATGATAGAAGACCTAGAGAAGATAAGAAAGAGGATTAATTTCTTTTTAACTTTACTATTAAAAGCAAAGCCTTGTAAGATTTAATTACAAGGCTTTTTTTATTTATAGTGATCTATGAATAAAATTCACTAACCATTTTATTTTTTATACCAACAATTTTTTTCTTTATCGTCTTCATTAATTGCAAAGGCACAATCTAACCAAAGATTGAACATCAAACTTCCAATACATGATTCAAAAAGTAATAAAGAATCCTCATCCTCTCCTCCAAGCATTCCAATACATTCAACAAGCCCTTCCCAATGCTCATCTTGAGTAACCTTAATTGTATGTATAGATTCTGAGTTTTGAGAACCTAAAATAAACCTCACTATCTCCTTTTTGTTATTAATAATTACAAACCATTTTAACTCAATTGATGTCCCTGTTTTATCTTTTACTTCTCTTTTTCCTTTTAACGTTTTTAGATTTGACAAGTCGCGCTTTAAAATTGTAACATCAGAATATTTCATATCATCAAAATAATTATTTATCTGACCATTGAATAATTGGGTGTTACTTTTACAGTTATAAAAGAATAAACATAAAATCAGCAACATAAACATGCTTTTAAAAGTTTTCATACTATATATTTTATAATTGCATATAGAGCTAATTAACATCTGATATACAATTTGGTTAGTAATTCAAAACTACTTTGCAATAATTAATAATCATTTGACTAAAATGTTGAAATACTAATTTATTTTTCTTATTTTTCACAAAATCACCCACCTTCCTACTTGTAATTTTTTAAAAAATGCAAGAACAGTTTATCAAGTATCTAAAGGCTAAAGCACAGGATAATACATCGTTTGTTGAAGAAATAGCAAGTGTTTTAGACATTGGTTATGATGCCGCATATAGAAGAATAAACTTAAAAACAAGCTTAACATTAGAAGAAAGTGTTGCACTAGCAAAACATTACAACATATCACTCAATAAGTTGTTTGAAGTGGGGAGTAAAAGCACAATTCTAACAGATTTATCGCCTCCTATACATAACAAAGAAGATATAGAAACTTATTTCAAACAATCACTTAATAATGTTATTCCTCTAACCAAATTAAAGGGAGCATCTATTATATATTCGGCAAAAGACATCCCTCTTTTTCATACACTAAAAGATTCTTTTTTATCTCGATATAAGATTTATGTATGGTTAAAAGATGTAGATCCCGATATGATTAAAAACAAAGTAACCTTTGATAATTTTATAAAATCTATGCCAGATTCACTATTAGAAAGTGCCTTTAAATTGGGTGAAATATATAAAGATCTTAATATCACAGAAATCTGGAATAACACTACAATAAATGGAACATTGCAACAGGTTTTATACTATTATGAAGCTGGAGCTTTATCTAAAGAATTAGCTTTACTTATTTGTACAGATATTGAAGACGTTATACAACATGTTGAAACACAAGCCATTCAACAATCATTTATAGGTTCTAAAAACAAAGCTATCTATAATCTTTATGTTAGCGATATTCATACTATGACCAATACAATTATGGTAAATACACCTTACCAAAAAGTGTTTTTCACACCATTTACAGTATTAAGTTACTTTAAAATTGAACATCAGCCTACTTGTGAGCTTATGCTTGAGTTTTTTGAGAAACAAATGAGCATTTCTAAACTTTTAGTTAACGCAGGCGAAAAAGACAGAGCTTTATTTTTTAAAAGAATGCATCAAAAAATAAATAGATTACGTGAACGAATTATTGATAATGATCCATTCGATTTTGAGTAAATCAAGTAACCACATAGCTTGTATGCGATGAGACATTTCTATTCTACCTTTCCTTGTTTTACTTTTAATAAATTTTCAGGCTTATCCTTGCTCCAATAATTGATATGCATAGCATCGTACCTTTTCAATTGCTTTTTAATCAACACATCGTCTCTCCAGGTTTTCCAACTTGGTTTATTTTGGTCTATATCTGCTGGTTGTGTCCAAGCTTTTTCTGCCAACGCGGTTAGCCTAGGAAAAGTTCTTTCTTGAAAAGTACTAAAATCTGGAATAACTTCACTCCATGTACAAGCTATAATTCCTTTTGCTAAATGACGCTTAGATGAATCGGCATCTACCAAATCCACCAAGGGTTCCCAATTATATATCATATCTACAGATATAATACCTGCCCATGCCTGCCCATCATAACCTTCAGCATTTTTCATATCAAAATACGTCCAATTGGCAGGAGAAAGAATGTACGGTTGGTTTAATTTTTGCAATTTCTGATCGATAGTTAACGATAAATGGCTCCACCAATGCATTTTCCCAGGACGCCACCAATGTACCAAAGTATTTTTATCTTCCAATCCTTTTTCAAATGCATCATCCCAAACAATAGGAGTTACACCTAAACCTTCTTTTACATACGTAGTTAATTCTTTAGCAAAAGCGGTTACCTCTTCATCTGTATAAATAGGTTTTTTCGATCCTAAATTTATTTCATCAAATCCAATATGTATAGGCACATCTCCAAAAACGGCATGTACTTCTTTTAGAGTTTGCTTACAAAAATCTAATCCTATTTTATCGTTTCTAATAACTTTAGCAGGTTTACGTAAATCATTTACACTTTGTAAATGTGGATACGCCCTTAGTGCGCCCATCATATGACCTGGCATATCAATTTCTGGTATTACCTCGATATATTGCGAATTAGCATAAGCTATTATGTCTTTTAATTCTTCCTGAGAAAAAAATAGCGCTTCGCCTTCGCCTTCAGTTTTATGCTGCCCTATAGCTCCAATTTCTGTAAGCTTTGGAAATGCTTTTATTTCCATTCGCCAACCTGCATCATCTGTTAAATGAATATGCAACGTATTCATTTTATGCATGGCAATGTAATCTATAATAGTAAACATTTCTGCCTTTGTACGGAAATGCCTCGATATATCTACATGCAATCCTCTAAATTGTTTAAAATAAGGTTCATCGTTAATTTCAACAGCAGGAACTTTCCAATGTATCTGTGGTTGTACTTTTTTAGAATAAACCTCAACCGGCAACAATTGTAATAGGGTTTGCACCCCATAAAACAAACCAGCAGGCGTTTTTGCTTTTATGTTTATATAGTCTTGATTGCTTTTAAGTAAATAACCTTCATCTGGCAAATTTAAAGATGCATCTACACGAAGTGAAATTCCTTTACTTTCTACCTCCGCTTCTTTTAATTGTAAAGAAAAACCTGTAGATTTTTTTAAAAAAGACGCAACATATTCTGCTACTGGTTTAGATGATTCATCGTAATAAACTGTTGAATTACTATTTAAAATATACGAAGTCTTTTGTAGTTTTTTAATAGACTTAGGTCGAGGTACTATCCCCAATTCTGTAGCAAAATCATTAGATTGTGCATGAGTAATAATAAAAAAGAAAAGAGAATAGGTGCAAACAATTAATTTTTTAAAATTCATATTTAAATATCAGGTATTTATTAGTATAAAATATCAACTTACAAGTATACTAATCTTTTCTAATTTTAAACCATTTTAACAACATATATAATAAATTATTGTGACTTTTTTAAGGTTTTTGTGTCTAAAAATTAAGTAAAGAAAATAATTTTGAAACTTTTTGTAACATTATTCGACACATATACGTATAACTATTGAATAACAAATATTCGCTTTAAATTTACAGGAGAACTTTAGATGAGACAACTTAAAATTACCAAGCAGGTTACCAATAGAGAAACCGCTTCGTTAGATAAATATTTACAAGAAATTGGAAAGGTAGATTTAATTACTGCCGATGAAGAGGTGGAATTAGCACAACGTATTAAAGCTGGTGACCAAATAGCTTTAGAAAAGTTAACAAAAGCTAATTTACGTTTTGTTGTATCAGTAGCAAAACAATACCAAAATCAAGGTCTTACATTACCCGATTTAATTAACGAAGGTAATTTAGGATTAATTAAAGCCGCACAACGTTTTGATGAAACGCGTGGTTTTAAATTTATATCGTATGCTGTTTGGTGGATTCGTCAATCGATTCTTCAAGCTTTAGCTGAACAATCTCGTATTGTACGTTTACCGTTAAACAAAATTGGATCGATAAATAAAATTAATAAAACGTTTGCTTTTTTAGAGCAATCTCATGAGCGTCCACCAAGTGCAGAAGAAATTGCAAAAGAGTTAGACATGACCATTAACGATGTTAAAGAGTCCATGAAAAATTCTGGACGTCATGTAAGTATGGATGCACCATTAGTTGAAGGTGAAGATTCTAATTTATACGATGTATTAAATAGTGGTGAGTCGCCCAACCCAGATAGAGAATTATTGCACGAGTCGTTACGTACTGAAATTGAACGTGCTTTAGAAACATTAACACCTCGTGAAGCTGATGTAATTCGTTTATATTTTGGCTTAGGAAATCAACACCCAATGACTTTGGAAGAAATTGGTGAGACTTTCGATTTAACTCGTGAGCGTGTAAGACAAATTAAAGAAAAAGCCATTAGAAGGCTAAAACATACATCTAGAAGTAAAATTTTAAAAACTTATTTAGGTTAGCTTCGGCTACGCTCTGCTACCAAAATAAGTGGATAGAGCGCATTTTTTATAATCACTGAACGTAGTTGAAGTGATTTTTAAAAAATATTTTTAGGTTAATAAAAAAATTACGACTAAATTACGGCAACAGACAGTTCACATAACTGTTCGTTTTTTGATTGATGAAAGAACCCGCGGCTGATTACCGCGGGTTCACTCATTTTATACATTATCTTGCATCTTTAAAAAGAGAAAAACTTCTTTTTTATCTATCTTTGTGCAAACAGAATAAAACACCTTAAATGAGTTCTAAATTAATAGCCCCTTCAGTTTTAGCTGCAGATTTTGCAAACCTTCAACGCGACATAGACATGGTAAATAAAAGTGAAGCCGACTGGTTTCATATTGACATTATGGATGGTGTTTTTGTTCCTAATATTTCCTTTGGAATGCCAGTGCTACAAGCTATTGCTAAACATGCCAAAAAAACGATTGATGTACATTTAATGATTGTAGACCCAGACCGCTATATTAAAACCTTTGCCAACCTAGGCAGTAACATTCTTACGGTTCATTATGAAGCATGTACACATTTGCATCGTACACTTCAAGCTATTAAAGATGAAGGGATGAAAGCTGGTGTAGCCTTAAACCCTCATACTAACATTAGCCTTTTAGAAGATACCATTAACGATATTGACCTTGTATGCTTAATGAGTGTAAACCCTGGTTTTGGTGGTCAAAGCTTTATAGAAAACACATATAATAAAGTAAAAGAGTTAAAAGAATTAATTGTTAAAAAAGGTGCTTCAACACTAATAGAAATTGATGGTGGTGTTACCAACAAAAATGCAAAAGCACTAGTAGAAGCTGGGGCTGATGTTTTAGTAGCTGGAAGCTATGTATTTAAAAGCACTAATCAATTTGAGACTATTAAAGATTTAAGAGCGATTGCTAATTCTTAACTTCAAAGTCATTTCTTAGCAGGGTACTTAAAATTTAATCTTATATTAGGTATTATGAAAAGAATTCAACTTTTTGAGTTTGAAGATTTTAATTGGTTTCCAGTTTGGATAAGGTCTAGCATGACCAATTTGCTGGCTGTTCTACATAAAATACTAGGAACAAAAGACGTTTTAGTTAATTTATTAGCAACTATTAGAGCAAAGCATTATTTTTCTAAAGTGGTAGATATGGGGTCTGGTTCTGGAGGTATTATGCCAGATGTTATTCAAGAATTAAATAAGAATAACAACAAACCTATTGCACTATTGCTAACCGATTTGTACCCTAATAAACAAAGCATCACCTATATTAACGAGCAACATACTGAACATATAAAATATAGTGCAAATTCTTTAAATGCTACCAACCTTAAGCAAGCACCAAAAGGCTTAAAAACAATGGTGAACAGTTTTCATCATATGCCTCCTAAAAGTGCAAAACAAATATTAAAATCAGCTCAAGACAATAAAGAACCTATCCTAATTTATGAATTAGCCGAGAATAAAATGCCGCTATTATTATGGTGGATTTTATTACCAATTTCGTTAGTAATACTTTTTGTAATGGCATTGTTTATGACACCTTTTAGCAAACCATTATCAATAAAACAATTAATATTTACTTATTTAATACCCATTATTCCTGTTTTTTATGCTTGGGACGGACAAGCATCAATGCCAAGGATGTATACATTTAACGATGTAAATGAATTACTTGAAGATTTAGAAGCCCCTTTATTATATTTTTGGGAAATTAAAAGTGCCACTAAACCTAACGGTAAAAAAGTGGGTTATTATATATTAGGGTTGCCAAAATAAAAATACCCCTTATTATATTTTATACACGTCCTTAAAATAATAATTATTCTTTTAAACATCTTCACACTACGCAAAGGCAAACACATTGTTAATTCTTAAAACTGTTTTAACAAATACTTTATCAAATCGGTTGTAGTAACAATTCCTACTAAAATAGAATCATCAACAATAGGTAATGCATGAAACTCGTTTTCAGATAAAATCTCAGCAACTTCCTTAATTGTTGTTTTACTAGAAACACATATTAAATTTTTTGTCATGACCTGCTCAATACTAAACATATTGTAAACTATAGCTCCTACATCATGCTCATCTTCTGTTACATCAGCAAAACTTATTCTAAGCAAATCTGAATAACTTAACATACCTATAATAGATTCTTCACTCACAACAGGAATGTGTCTTATGTTATGCCTTTTAAACAGTGTTTCTGCTCTGTTTAAATCATCTGTTCTTTCTAATGCAATAATAGTAGTAGACATTATTTCTGAAATTGGCGTTCTTCTTTTCATGATATTTCGTTTTAAATTCTACATTAAAATTAAGAATGAAAAACAAAAAAAAGCATGATAAAAGTCATAGAGCTAGCCTATTTCTTTTCTAGTAGCCTACAGTATTAAAATTAAGCATTTGCCTTATTTTACTATAAACACTGGGGAATTGCGATTTAAACTCTTGAGGTGTTTCAATAAAATTTTCGATAGCAACAGCTAAAAATTCAAATTGATTAGTGTATGCATATTTCCTAAAATATGGAGAGGCAATTAAATCATTCCTTAAACCTTCTTTTTCTGACAATAATGCTGAGAGTTCCTTGAAAGAATCACTAAAAATTGTAGAACTTACATCGCGTTCTTTTATACTATTAATATGTATGGCATGGGTAATTTCGTGAATTCCTAAATTTAAATTATCATCATCAATATTATACCCTGCTTCAAAATCCTCCCAAGAGAGCACTAAAGTTTTTAATTTAGGGTTAAACTCCCCTTTGTGATATGCCTTATTTGTTTTAGAATAAAACTTGCTTGGATACACAATAATTTTTGAAATGATTCCTATATAAAAATCTCTAAAACCAAAAGTTAACATAACTGCTGTAGCAGATATTAAAACTTTCATTTCATCTGTAATAGGGCTTCCGTCTCTTCCTATAAAATCTTTATCTTCTATAAATGATGCTACCCGATGCTTGAAGTGTTTTTTTTGTTTCTCCGTTAATTTATTATAAAAACTAAACTTATTATTTAAAATAGATTCTTGCTTAGCATTAAGCTTTTTTAAATAGAAATACAAATGATTATATAGTGGTTTTCTATGTTTTAACACATAACCCATTTCAATCATTTTAAAACCATAGTACAATACAATATATATTAATACAGCAAATAAAATTCCAAAAACCATTTTACTACCAACAGAATATTGCTCAATTAAAAGATAAAACATACCAACTACAACGCTCGAATAAAATTAATAGTACAAGATAAACTTATGCAATCAAACATTTAAATTAAAACTTGCTTTTTTGTGCTCCGAATAGATATTCGCTACACTTAAACGTTATTAGGTTATAACTCTACTAAAGCTACAGAAACCTATTACGCTTGTAGCTGAAAATTCCTTTACAGCTCTTAAAGATTTGTTATCTTAGTGCTCATATTAATAGATTATAGTTACTGGTAACTATATTGTTTTGTTGGCATTAATTTAAGAGAATACACGAAAATTATGGTTTATGTAATAATAGCAGTTTCAATCTTCTTTATAATTGGTTTTTTAGGTAAAAAAAATGATATTAAACCTAAAACCAATAAGGTTAAAAAAACTGACAAGAAAAAAATTCCTGAGAAAATTGGAAAAATTGGTCAGAAAAGAATTCGTAAGATAACATTTCGTGGAGATTCAAAAAATTATGTAAGACAAATCGAAGAAATTGAAGATCCAAATTGGCAAAAAATTTATAGAAAATCCGAAAGGTGGTTTGAAATGAAATTTGATGAAAAATTTCCAGGATATGGGAAATTATATAACAGATTTTTTGATGTTTGGTATTGCGAGGTTGGGTCTAAAGAAAAAAAGAACATTCAATCTCATACAGATACTTTTCCAGAACATTATACACCTGACAATTATGAGATTATAACAAAAACTGATGTTAATTTTGAAAAATTGGTAAATAGTCAAAATTACAAATTTTTATTTTCAGGACTTGACAAGAAAAATAGGAAAAGATGGTATTTTGGAATTAAAAAAATAGAACCAACTGGAATTGAAATTATAAGTTTATAATTATTATGAAAATTGGCAATATAACTCTTATTATAGGAGGAACTTATTATACGAATTTTGGAGAGAATATAGTCAAACTAAAATTAGATAAAATTTTGCACGAAAGAATTAGTGAAGACAAAGTCCAAGTGCGTGTATCTAGTTTTCCGAGAAATAGAAATGATAAAAACCCAGATTCGTGGATTCTTTGGAGTAATGAAGTATTTTATACAAGGAATGATGCTAAAAAAGAAAAAACTAATGCCAACTAAGATGTATAACCGCTATTATGGCGGATTTGACTACGGTCCGAATCTACTAGGAATTTATATTAGAAAAGGCTATAGACGTTGCGTTTGTGGTTCTGATAGTATTTTTTACAGAATTAATAATGATGTTGTCGAAATTATGGCAATAATAGGTAAGCAAGATTTAAATAAAATTCTGTAATAATAAAAAATCCTTAACCAACTTCTATTTAAATAAAAGTGTTAAGGACTTTTGTTGTGAGCCGTATAGACCTGACTTCAAACCTTATATTAGATCTTTTCAATAATTTAAAAGAAAAATTATAATAACATTTAAATATAAAATAGCATGCTGATTAAAGATAGTTTTTAAACTAGTAGAGCTACAGAAAAGAAGTAGAACTAAGGGACTCGTACATCATTCCGACAGAAGCATACAGTATTGTAGTAATCAATACAAGCAAATACTCAAAAGAAACAAAATAAATATCAGTATGACAGGAGAAAATCATTGTTATGAAAATGTTATGGCTGAACGTGTAAATGGCATACTAAAAGATGAACTTTATCTCGACCAAACCTTTGATAGTGTCGATCACGCTAAAAGGGCTGCAAAAAATGCAATTAATTTATACAATGAAGTAAGATTACATTTATCTTTAGAGTATAAAACACCTAATATGGTATATAAATTATCAGCTTAATTTCAATTTTAACCTGTAGCCATATTTCAGGACGAGACAACAATATAAAAACAAAAAAGGTAGTGTTAAAAAACCACTACCTTTAATTTATTAAATGTGTAATGCTATTTCAGGACGTCACAATTATTTTATTTATATCCATAACAATAATTTTAACATCTAAAAAATACTACATCAGTATAAACAACATATATAAATTTTAAAAACTTTAATTAAGGTATATGTTTTTTAATTGTTCATTCTCACTTTACTCCAAACTTTATCTTCCATCAACTCTATTCTTTCATCAAAAGATTGTACAGCATTCAAGTTATTTGTTGGGCTATCTAAATAAAAATAGCTTGTTGCCGAAACATCGTCACTACGATAATAGTTGGTAGAAACACCAGAAACAAATGCATCATCTTCAACATCAGGAGCATTTTCCATATCTAAAAACCGTATATGTTCTATTGGCTTACCCTTGGCGTTGCCAACATCTTGACCGTGCGATTGCAGCTGCCATACAGGAATAAATTCTACATTATTGGCCTTCATTTTCTGTAACAGATCTTTGTTGGCATTTCCCATTTGTTGAATGGTTACGCGACAATCTTGATTAAAATAAACGGCATCTGCTGTGTGAAAACGATAGAAGGAATATAAATCTAACTCGTCATCTGAAAATAAAGATCCAAAGTGTCGACCAACATACTCGCCTTGCCCCCAACCAGTACCTATATAATCTTCTGTCCCTGTTCCTTGAAGCGAAGGGTTGCTTGTGTCTCCATCTAAATAGATTTTCACTTCACCTTCACCAAACCAGGTTCCTAAAAATTTAGGGTCTCCAATGACACCTACATTGGTTCCTAAAAACCGACCAGTTCCTTCTATTCTAGGTAAAATCTCAAAATCTTCACCCAATTTGGTGGCTTTATCACGTCTCCAATGTGCATGAAAATACATGGCATCATCTGGAATACTTTCTTTCTGCAATACATTGATATCATACCAAAATAGTACTTGAGATGTAGATTCATTAACAATTTCTATAACAGCACCATCTCTAAATGGCATAGGAACCGTAAAATTAAACGAGCGTCCTTCTGGGTTTGAAAACAATTCATTGTCAAAGGGGCGCATAATGCCTAGGGCATTTCCAAAAAAATCACCTATTGGGGCAGATACCGCGGGTTTGTCTGCACCATCCCAATACATATTAATGATAACACCTCTTCTTTGTTCTGCATTCATTGCTATGGTACCACTCATCCACATACGTTGGATAATACCTGCACCGTCCATTTCCAATAAACGTTGTTTATCTCCAGGCTGTACTATATAAAAGGCATTGCCTTTAGCACCTTTGTTGGTTAAGCCCCCTTTTGCTTTTTCTGCATTTGGATTCTCTGGACTAAACCATCGTGTTATGGTTCCTTTTTCAGGTTTTGAATATAATTCATTCCCAAATGCTGATACCGATTCTTGTTTTGATTGCTCCTGTGAACAAGACACTAGTAAAAGTGCCATTAAAATGAAGTAATAATTAATTTTTTTCATGATATACAAATAATTTATTTATGGTTTTATTTTAAACGTTATTGATTCTGCTTTTTTAAAGGTTTTTCCTTTTTTAAACTTGGCAACCCCATAACCATTCAATGCAAATGATTTTAGTAAAAGGTTGCCATTTTCTACTATAAGGGTTACTTCTTTATGAGATTCAAGATTTTTGATTGTTACAGAACCATATTGGTACCCATTCGACCAGAAGTATTTTCCGTTTTTGGAGTTGAAGTTCATCGATTTATTTACCGCAGAATATTGAAACCCAGTATAGGCCAATATTCCTGCCCAGGCTGCCATGGCACGGGAATATCTATGGCCATATTCACCTTCATTGAATGGGTTTCTTTTATGACCATCATAACGCGCTCTAATGTTTTTGAAAACTTTTAAACCATTATCAATCTGTCCTTCGTAAATCATATGTGCTCCAGTACTATATTCAAAACCGGTCATTAATTCTGTATAATACGGAAATGGAAAATCGAGTAATGAGCCTTCTTTAGGATAGGACGCCATGACCAATCCTGCTTCATCTCCCAATGCAAAACTTCTAAAGGTGTTGAAATGCTCATTGAAATTATCAATATAATTGTATTTCATAATACTTTTTAAGGTGGTTTGCACATTGTCTTTATCTAAAATGTAACCCAATCCAGCAGTATGAGCTAGATATTGACCTACCAATTGGTCTACCAAACACCCTTTTCCCAATTGCGCTATATCGCTTTCTCCTTCTGGAATGTGGTGTTCGTAAAATTCTCCATTGAAGATATTTGCATCAATCCACACCCTTCCTTTTTCATATAGCTGGTTACATTCTTTTTCAAAAACTTTATCACCGAGGTGAGCTGCCATTTTTCCGGAAGCTTTCAACGCTCCCAAATACCAACCTGCCATTTGAGGATTAGGTCCCACATAATGAATATCCATAGTGTTGTGTTGGTCCCCTTCCATAACACCATCTTTGTTGGTATCCCAAATGCCTGTCCATGCAAATGACATTGCCTTTTTTATGTTTGGCCACATTTCTTTTAGTTTAGCGTCATCTCCAGATAACTGCCAATCCCTATAGACTTTTATAAGCGTTCCCATTTGACCATCGGCTGCCCAACCTTGAACCTTTTTTCCTCTTTTATCCAATGGAAGTCCTACACGATGACTCTGACCTCCATTGTCGTTTACCGCATGTAAAAATTCTACTTCTCTAAATTTCAAGGCTAAATCACCAAATAAGAAAGGGATGGTAGATTCATAATTCCAAACATGGGTACAGGTACCAAACCCCCAACCAGAACCTTTTTCTGCGCCAATCTTGGTACCATGAATACTTCCGGTACCTTCAAAGCCAAAAGGTAGGCCGTCCGCAGTTCTAAATACGGTTTGACTTCTTAAATTGTTCAAATTGAAAAGGCCAGCTTCTTTTAGGATATCTGGAACATCACTATCACTAAGATTTTTTACAAAGTTCACGGTTTCTTTTTCCAGAGCATCGAATTCAGCTGCCGTTTTTTCTGCCACATTCCAAGCATCTGAAAATAAAGTGGTATAGTAATTCCCTACGATTTCTTCACCCCCATAACCAAAACTATAGGTATTGGCATCATCCCACGCGCGTCTATTGGGAAAGTGCCAGGTCAGTAAAAATGTAATTTCTTTAGATTCGCCAGGTTGTAAGACGTGTTTAACTGCCAGGGTAGCAGGTGGGGTTTTTATTTTGGCTTTTTTGTCTTTTCCTTCTTCCCCGACAAATTCAGCACTATTGTCTTTTTTTTCTACCCTACTTTTTTCAGGATGGTCCGTAAGTACACCATCAGTAATAAAATCATCCCAAAATTCCCTAAACGTCCAATTCCAGCTTCTTTTTGCCCATGAGGTACGGTAACTTATCTCGCCTTCCGATAAGGTAGTCAATGCCATGGTGCCCCAATTAACATCGGTAGTATCTTTTCTTTCGGAATACATAAAAAGTCCTTTTACATTACCAGACTTTCTATATTCATTGTAATTTTCTTTGGGTTCGCCGCTCCATCCATCAACACCTATATAGTTCGGAACCATACCTACCAACGATGTTTCTACTGCTTCATTGGTATTGTTTGTTACCACATACCTTAAAACTGCTACAGGCATCCCACTTTTATCAGCATCGCCTACAATTAGGGGGTTAAAAGTTTCCAACCGTATATCTAAAGGGACATCTTTATGTTCGAAATCAACTTGTGCCAAAGGATAGGCAGCTGCAAAGGTTGTTTTTTCAAATCGTGGAAATCCAGAGTTTACGGCTTCAGCTCCCCAATCGCCATAATAGTCTTTAATGGCAATAGGTCCCTCTAATACTTTTATTTTAGCATCTTCATTTCCTTTTTTATAACGAATCGCGAAAAAAGGTCCGTTGGCAATGGTGGGGGCTACCAGTTTAAAAGCGGGTAAATAGCCTATGGCTCCTCGGTTCATTATTTCCCAATCCCTTAAATCTCCTTTTCCACCTATAGATACCGTACCTGTACCAATACCTCCCAATGGCATAGCTACTTCATCTATATACTTGCCTTCATAGGTTTTTAAAACGGGCCATTCTTTGTTCCATTGTTGGGCATTTAAAAATGAAGCTAAAAAAAAGAAGTTCCAAAAAATAATTCGGGTTGCTTTTATATACATTTTAATTGTTATTTGATATATCAATTTTGAATAATTAACTTATTTATTTCTTTGTTATAAGATTGTTTTTAATAAAATTACCAACTTTCTTTCCTTGGTCAACGCCATTATTAATTGCAGGCATATAATGAATACCTCCATATAATCTACTTATAGCAGCTTCTTCGGCAGCTTCTTTAAATGAATTAAATGCTCTTATTGGTAACCCAAACTCTACTTCGGATGTATCTTTGAAATAAAAATCTTCTCCAAATAAATTAGTAAGAATTATAGAAGCAGCTCCAGAAACAACACTATGCCCGCTAGTATATTCTGGAAATGGAGGTGTTTGTAAAAGAGGCATCCAATCTTCATCAATATGCTGATTAATAATTGTTTCAGGGCGAATTAATACACTTCTATATTTTTCATCCCAACAACTAATAAATGCATCGGCTAAACCTATTGATACACGAGTATAAGCTTCAACAGTTTCTTGAAAGTTTAGCTTTTGTTTTTTAGAAGCTATTGCTGTAATTCCAATCCAGTGTCCACCTGGTGTTATTTTTTTTGTAGCAAACATAACATGTCCAGAGTGATGTGATACAAAAGGGTTACAATCCCAAAATTTGGCAATCTCTTCTTGTTCTTTATTTAAGTTATTACCTGTTTTATATACTTCAATAATCTCTTTATAAAAAGGACTTCCTTTGGTTAAATTAAATTGAGTTGGCTTTACGGGGATAAATTGAGTTGCAGAATCTATGACAAACGGTCTTATTTTATTCCAATGTGGCTCAATACCATCCATATAATCTGGAGGCGTAGCTTTCCATGATGAAACATCATCAGAGGTTTCTGTATACTTAGGAAAGGTTCTTGTTTGTTTATAATTATCTTTATCTGCCCAAGCAAGAATATGGTTTGCCACTTTTGTTCCATATGTCATAGAGTTATTAATTATCTCTTTTGAAATGCCTTCACTATTTATTTTGTTAAATAATTCTTTTTCGTAAGAATTGAATTGATCTTCTGAAAAAACAAGCATTTTTCCAACTATAATGAATGCTTTTAAGCTTGCAATTTCATAATTATATGTAACGTCTTGATCTGGTTTAGGAACAGGTGTTAGTCCTGTTAATTGTCCAGACAACGATTTAAATTTATCATTTTTAGGAATTAAACATTCGTATGCTGCGATACAAGGATACGTATAAACTCTACTCGCTACTGGAGGAGAAAAAACATCATGAACAATAACATCTGTTAATTGTTTAATCGTACTGTGAAAATAAACACCACTTTCTAACGCTTTTATTTGAGTTATTGGCTGTTCTTTTTTGCATGCGGTTAATAAAAGTAATAGACATGATATGACAAATAAAATGGTTTTATTCATTGCTATTTTATATAAAGTTATAGTTTTAAACCTATACATTTTACATTAATTTGAAGTCGCTTTTTTCTTTAGTTGATAAATTAATTATTAAAGTTGTTTGTTTTAATTTAATTCGAACATATCTATAGCATCATTGTTTTTGGCTACTATTAAGATTTTCTTTCCCGATTTTAATTGAACCCATTCCAAGTCTCTAACCTCACCTTTAAATAGCAAGCCACTTTCAGTTTGTTTTTGGATGGTAAAATTGCCTTTTTTATCGTTAATACCCACAAAACCAAAAGAAGCATCTTGCCTACCTAATGGAGGCGTTAAATGTAAAAAATTACCGCCTCCAATAATATCTTTATAGCCATCATTATTTACATCAACAGTCGAAAGTGTCATTAATGGCGCATAATTAACTTCTGCTGGAAGCTGTTTTTTCTTGAAAGTTCCATCTCCTAGATTTTCAATAATCAACGAGGCAAATTCAGTCGCTTCAAGAATATATGCGTCTTTTAATTCAGTTTCGGTAAATAATTTAGAAATGGTCGTTCCTGCATACGATCGATAATCTGGAAATTTCTTTTTAATAGCAGACATTTGTTTGGTAAGCACATCTTTTTCCGCCAAAGGAACTTCTAATTCCTCCATATAGTGCGAGATTACTGGATCTGTTTGCCCATTATTATCAAAATCTTTGAGATAAAGTCGAACAGGTCGATTGGAACTTGCTTTTAATTTTGTGTTTAACCCTATGTTCCCTGCAATCATGTCCATATCTCCATCATTATCAATATCTTCAGCAATTATGGTATTCCACCAACCAGAAGTATTTGAAAGGCCTGGAGGTGTGTTCCATTGTTTTAACTGTCCTTGATTGTTCAAGAAAATAGTTATAGGCATCCACTCTCCCACTAATACAAGATCAGGCCAAGTGTCATTATTGATATCTGTCCAGATAGCATCAGTCACCATTCCTGGATAATTTAAATCTTTAGAGTTATATTCTTTAAAAACACCTGCTCCTTGGTTAACAAAAAGGTAGCTTTTTGGGCTATTTCCATAGTCATTTATCTTGGTTCTGCCTCCTACAAAGACATCGATATCTCCATCTTTATCAAAATCAGTTGCGGTTACCACAGAATTTTGCCCTGGTACTCCATCAAATGCTATAGAGGGTGTGAAATTTCCTGTTCCGTCATTGAGATACAGTTGGTCTTGATCGGAATCTCCTAAAGGACGTTCATTTCCAGCAACAACAGCATATAGATCTAGATCTCCATCTTGGTCAGCATCAAAGAAAAGTGCATCTACCTCTTCGCGAGTTTTATTGTTCTCAAATACATCTTGTTTTGTTGCTGTAAAAAAACCATTATCAGTTTGTATATAAAGTTGCCCCGCCTGATCCCGTGCGCCTGTTACGTAAACATCTTCCATACCATCATTATTTACGTCTCCTACAGCCAATCCTGGACCTTCTCTTGAGATCAATTTGGGAATCAAAAATTGTGCATAAGGGTCA
Organism: uncultured Flaviramulus sp.; assembly: GCA_947487155.1. Lineage (GTDB taxonomy): Bacteria > Bacteroidota > Bacteroidia > Flavobacteriales > Flavobacteriaceae > CANLXL01. The sequence goes on along the minus strand of CANKVS010000042.1, from coordinate 16,217 downwards.
TGAAAGGTGTTTTCTTTATGAATAAATGAAATCAAAGATTTTGAGGGAGAAAAATATGGTACTTGATTAGAATCTTTAGCGTTTTCATAATAGTTTCCACGAGCATTTTTTTGATACAGTTCGTTGATTGTTGATAATTTTAATCCAAAATGAGTTTCATAAGTGCCATCTGGCCAGATAACCGTTAATTCTTCAATAGTTTCAACATTTCCTAAGCCTATATGTATTATTGGACTTACCGAAGACATAAAACCTCTGGCTGTATTTTGTTCTGAATAGATTACATTTTCTAAAGTTTTAACTTTGATTTTAGCTCCTATTCCAAAAGTGTTTGGAGCATTTCCATGTAATTTTATTTTTATAAATTGATTATTACTTGAATCTTTAGGATGACGATTTTCTATCAAAAAAACCGCTTCATTGATGTTGTTTACAACAAGGTCTAAATCACCATCGTTATCCAAATCAGAATACGCAACACCACTAGAATACGAAGACCAATCCATCCCCCATTGAGAGGTTACATCTTCAAAATATTGCCCTTGCTTATTACTGTGCATCTTATTAATAATTTTTAGTTGTGGCATCGATTGAATAAGCTTTTTTGATATCGTGGCATTTTTTTGTTCAATCACTGCTTGTATAGCTGAGTTAGCCGTATAATTAAGATAATCAAGATCGTTTGGTCGTCTATAAATTCCGTTAGTGATATATAAATCTTTAAAACCATCATTATCAAAATCAGCAAATAAGGGCGACCAGCTCCAATCACTAGCTTCTACTCCCATAAAAGGTGCTACATCTGAATATTTTCCTTCGCGGTTTAACTGCAACGTATTTCTTGACAATTGATACGCATATCCATTTTTTAAAATTGTTTCTCGTAAAGCATAATGGTCTTCTCCCATAGATTTTTGAAGTATTTCAGGCTTTTCTGGAAGCATATCAAGTGTTATAATATCTGGAAGACCATCATTATTGATATCCCCAACATCATTCCCCATAGAATATTTACTACTATGCCCAAGCCATTCTGTATGTTTATCTGTAAATGTACCATCACCATTATTAATGTATAGGTAATCATTTTCATGAAAATCATTCGAAACATAAATATCTGACCAACCATCATTATTAACATCAGATACAGCTGCTGCCAATCCAAAACCAACGGGATTTGATTGAATACCTGATGCTTTAGTAACATCTGAAAACTTAATAATTCCTTTTTCTGAATCGTTTCTTAAAAAGCGATCACCACTCATCGCATCATGTACATCTACTATTTTACTTCTCTTGGCATAGGCATTAATGGTATGTATGGCATGGTTAAGTAAGTACATGTCTAGATCACCATCTCTGTCATAGTCAAAAAAATAAGCCTGTGTAGAAAAAGTGCTAAAATCCAATCCAAATGCTGCTGCCGACTCGGTAAACGTACCATCTTGATTGTTCAGAAAGAGTTCATTTTTCCCAGTTTTACCTTCAAAATCACCTAAGTTACATACATAAATATCTAGAAAACCATCGCCGTTAATATCGACCATATTGGTACCTGTTGACCAATCGTATTGACCTGCAACATTTGCAGTTTTAGTAACATCCTCAAATTGAAGTCCTCCTTTATTAAGAAACAGTTTATTTGATTCGAGATTAGAAATTAAAAAAACATCATCCAATCCATCGTTATTGATATCACCTATGGAAACACCTCCACCATTGTAATAATAGAGATAATTAAGAATATTGAAATCTGCAGATTCAGGTAAACTATTTTGAAATAACAATCCTGTTTCTGAAGAATTTTTAAGTACAAAATAGCTTTCTTTAGATTCTTTTTTACAACTAAAAATAAATGTTAGCATAATGATGCATACAAAAACAAAATAGTGTTTTTGTATTTTAACTATTTTAATATTCATGTTTGCCATTTTATAAATTATTGAACACCATTCTAAATGTTAGTTTCAATATTGGTGGTCGTGCATCTTATTTTTTTCACTTCTAAAAGAAAATGCTTTGAAATTTAGGCGTTTCCATCGTTTTTCTCCTTCTACTATTTCAATTTTCTGATTTATAGGGATATCGACAAAAACACTTTTCGTTTGTTCTAAATTGGGCCAAACTACTTCTATTTTTGTGATTAGAATAGCATCTTTTAAGCCTACTTCTAATTGCAAACTCGAAGCGCCAAAACTCCCCCCTGTAGATACTGTACGATGGTAACTTTTAAGGGTTCCTTCTTTGCTTTTTGTTTGTATCGTTACACGAGCTCCTATTGCTGATTTGTTAGATTCTGAGCCAACCAATTTAATGGTAATCCAATTATTTTTATTTCCTATAGGATTTTCAAATAAGGCATTTTGAAAAACGTCACCTTCTTGAGCACCTCCCATTACGGCATAAATATCTTGATCGCCATCGTTGTCTAAATCACCAAACCCTATGGCATGACCTTTTTGGATATGGCCAAATCCTCCAGCAGTGGTCACATCTAAAAACTTCTGCCCATTGTCATTCTTAAACATTCTATTAGGGTATATGGACATCAAATCCGGATCACCAGTGCCTAAATAAAAATCTTGGTATCCGTCATTGTCTAAATCACCGTAATTACAACCCATAGTGAATATGGCATCCGATAGTCCTAGTTCTTTAGAAACTTCTTCAAAAGTATTATCTCCTTTATTTCTATAAATTCTTGGGTTACCATTTTTTTTAACCCCCATATAGTTTGCCAACACTATCGAAGGGGAATTTAGACCCGTTCCTACTTCATAACCAGAAACAAAGATATCTAACAATCCATCATTATCGTAATCCCAAAACCAAGTAGGAAAGCTTTTTACAGGTTCTTGCACTCCAGCAGTTTTAGATATATCTTCAAATTTTGGTGGTTGTTTTCCAACTGCTCCTTTATTGATAAATAATTTATTTTTTTTATTATAAAATGATACATAGAGATCATTCCAACCATCGTTATTAATATCACCAAACGTACATCCTTTAACCCAACCAAGAAGTCGCCCTCCTGCCAATCCAGTCGCTTTGGTTACATTGGTAAAAGTACCATCTGTATTGTTTAAATACATTTCGCAGTTTACTGGATATTTTATACTCGATTCGTTTCCTATAAAAAGATCTAACCAACCGTCATTATTAATATCACTCCATGAAGCAGTCTGTGTAGAACTAAAACTTAACACACCTGCCTTAATGGTAACATCTGTAAATGTACCATCCCCATTGTTTTTAAGTAAGGAATTGGGTAATTTACTACTTTGAAACCAGGCACCTCTTAATACAAGTACATCTACATATCCATCATTATCATAATCTGCATGTATTATATTTAATCCTCCATGAATATTAGATAACCCTGCTTGTTCTGTCTTGTTTGAAAATCTCCCATCGCCATTGCTTTGAAAATAATGAAGTTTTCCATCAATACCCCAAGAAGATGTCACTATGTCTAAAAACCCATCATTATTAAAATCTTCTATAGATACGCCTCCCGCTAAACCCATAACATCAACATCTAACGAAGAAGCTACATCTTCAAAACGAGTCATATCTCCTTCCGATTGAAACGCTGCTTCTGGCACTAACCATTGCGAGGGTACTTCATCTGGATATCTTCCAAGCGTCATATACGCTATATTGATAAGCCATTTCGAACTATAATCTTTTGGGTTTTGCAATAATAATTCTTTGTATATTTCGATGGCCTTAGAGGAACCTTGTTCTAAAGAATGTATCCCCTCTTCTTCAATGGGTATTATACATGAACGATTTGTATGGTTGATAATACAATTCTCTTGTTCCCCGAGTCGCATATAGGCCAAAGCCAATATTTGTTTTATACCTGGTATATATTGTTTATACTTTGTATTTTGATCTAACTCTTCTAGCAGTTCTTTTAAAGTAAGGATAGACTCCTTAGTTTCTCCAGCATTAAGAAGTTCATAGGCCTTTTTCCCTTTATATAAAAGTTTATTTGGAGAGTTAGTTTTTGAAAGACTGTCATAATAAGCAGCACGTCGTTTATTAAAAAGATAGATAGCTTCGTTTGTTTTTACACCTTTATATCCACGGTCTACCAACTCTTTAATGCTTGGTTGTTTTTGTTGTTTAGTACAGGAGACAACGAATAATCCATACAGCAATACTATGCTCCAAATACTTATTTGTACAACACTGTATTTTAGTTTGTTTTTTTTCTTCATTTTATATTTAAAATCACAGCTGCCGCATTATTTTTAGCAACAACAAGTCCTGTTAATCCATTTGCAAGTTCTATCCAATCCATAGCTCTTACTTGTCCTTCTAACAAGATGCCGCTTTCTCGATGATTAATAGCTTCAAATCTATTTTTACCAGTATTGATAAGTAATAGGCCGTGACTGGCATCTTGTGTACCCATTCCTGGCATAAAATCATAAAAATTACCTCCCAATATAATATCTTTTAGCCCATCTTTGTTAACATCATGAACTACCATATTATTTATTGGGGCCATATTAGCTTCAATAGGTAATGGTATAGATTCAAACATACCATTGCCTTTGTTTTCGTAATACATGGATTGAAATTCCACAGCTTTTTTAATGATACTTCCTTCTAATTGCTTGGGTGTAAACAGGGTTTGAATAGTTGTTCCTGAATAAGCTGCATAACTAGTATATTGTTTTTTTAAATAAACCAATTGTTGATTTAAGACATCTTTAGTAGCAAAAGGATATTCTTTTCCTTCCATATAGTGCGATAGAATAGGGTCTAAACTTCCGTTATTATCAAAATCTTTAATATATAATCGAACAGGGGTTTCTTTGGTAACTTTTAGCACCGTATTATTCCCCACATTTCCAGCAACCAAGTCGATATCGCCATCGTTGTCAAAATCGTCAGCTACAATGGTATTCCACCAACCAGTAGAATCCTTAAGGGAAGATGAAGATATGAGTGTACCTTTCTCATTAAGAAAAATAGTAATCGACATCCATTCTCCCACTATAATTAAATCTTCCCATCCATCGCTGTTAATATCTGTCCATACAGCGTCTGTTACCATGCCTACTTCCGATAGTGTTTTTGGTATGGATACTTCTTCAAATATTCCATGTCCGTTATTTTTTAACAACCTACTTTTGGGAGTTATTCCATATTTACCAGCAACCACCCTACCTCCTATGAATATATCTATATCACCATCATTATCATAATCCCTAGGTTTTACACATGATGCGTTATGATATGTTTTTGGAATTGAACCTAATGATTTCTTAAAAATTCCGTTACCATTATTGATATAAAAACGATCTTCTAACAGCATGTTTCCTTCTTTGTATTCATTTCCTGCTGAGGCTATAAAAAGATCTAAATCGTTATCATTGTCTGCGTCAAAAAACGCAGCGTCTACCCCTTCATAGTTAGTTTCCTTAGCAAAAAGCTCTTGATTTGCAACTATAAAACTTCCGTTTGGTTGCTGCAAAAACATTTTTGGAACTTCACCTTTAGCATTAGTTAAAAATATATCATCTAAACCATTGCCATCTACATCGCCTACTGCCATACCTGGTCCTTCAGTGGATACTTTTCTTGGAATCAAAAATTCTCGATGTATATCGTGAAAGGTATTTTCTTTATGTTCATAAGCTATACTCGCGAGATTTTCTTCAAAGTAGGTGGTTTCTTTTTCCAATGTTTTAGACACATCGGTATAGTAATTTCCCGAAGCTTCGTTTTGTGATACTTCTAATTTTTGATTTGTACTTACATTCTTTAATACTTGGTAAGTAGCACCTGGCCATACAACAAGCAAAGAATCTATTGTTTTATGTACCCCAAGACCTATATGTGTTTCGTTTGCCATTGACGATAAAAAGCCTCTTGTAGATGTATGTTCAGTGTAAAACGTTTCTCCTTGATGTTTTATAATAGCTTTGGCTCCAATACCCATTGTATTGGCATTGTTGCCTTTAAACCGAATTTGAAGATATGAGCTACTATCTGGTAATTGCTCCACGGTGTTATTTTTAAATAAAAAGGCATTTTCGTTGATGTTGTTCACAATCAATTCTAAGTCGCCATCATTGTCTAAGTCAGCATAGACCGTACCACTAGAATGAGAGGGTTTATCCAATCCCCATGTTTGTGCTTCGTTTGTAAAACTAAATGTTCCAGAATTTTTAAATGCCATATTTGGAATAGGATTTTGTGGCATGGTACTGATAAGTTTCTGACTAATATTATCTAATTTTAATCCAATAACAGACTTAACTGCATTATTAGAAGTGTATTTTAAATAATCCAGATCGTTTGGTCTTCTGTAAATGCCATTTGAGACGTATAAATCTTTAAAACCGTCATTATTCAAATCGGCAAATAAGGGTGCCCAACTCCAATCGCTGGCTTCTATTCCTGCTAGGGGTGCAATTTCAGAAAACTTGCCTCCCTTATTCAATTGTAAACAATTTCTAGCCAATTGAGGATGGTATCCATTTTTTAAAATAATACTACGAAGATCATAATGATCTTCTGCTAAAGATTTTTGTAACACTTTAGGATCGTAGGGGAGCATGTCCATGGTTACAATATCTGGAAGTCCGTCATTATTGTAATCGGCCACATCATTGCCCATAGAATATTTACTAGTGTGAGAAATCCATTTTGATAATTCTTCAGAAAATGTACCGTCTTGTTGATTAATATATAGGTAATCATTTTCATGAAAATCATTAGAGATATAAATATCGATCCAACCATCTTGATTGATATCTGAACAGGTAATACCCAACCCAAAACCTATAGGTGAATTTAATATACCGCTACTTGCTGAAACTTCTGTAAATCGTTGTTCGCCTTTATTGAGTTCGTTTCTAAATAGTTTATCTCCAATAATGGTATCTCTTCTTGCAAGCATAACTTCTTTTGATGCAAAAGAACTACTAGATTTAAAAGAATTGTTTAGCAAATACATATCTAAATCGCCATCATTATCATAATCTAAAAAAGCTGCTTGAATAGAATATGATGTAACATCTAGCCCGTATTGTTTAGCCGATTCTGTAAATGATATTTCGTTGTTATTGGTTAAAGAGCCATTGTTAATATATAATTCATTCACGCTATTTTTTCCTCCATAGCCTCCCATACCACATACATAAATATCTAACCAACCATCACCGTTAACATCAGCTACACTTACGCCAGTAGACCAATCAGATGCTCCTTGAACTTTGGCTTTGGTAGTAATATCTTTGAACTTGAGATTCCCAAAATTTTGATATAATTTGTTGGATTCTAAATTAGAAGTAAAAAAAATATCTTGAAGCCCATCATTGTTAAAATCACCAACAGCTACACCTCCGCCGTTATAATAGTTAACATAATTAAGTATATTGAATGCTGCTTTTTCATCCAGATTATTTTTAAATTCTAAACCTGTATGTATTGTTTCCTTTAGCACAAACATAGGTTCATGCTTAACACAACTAGAAATTATTACAAATACGAGCAACAGAAAAAACTGTTTATTACATTTTTTTCTCATGTTTAAAAGAATTCGTTTACAGTAAAATTATAAAAAAAGGGAGATTTCTCTCCCTTTTTTATTTATTCATTAAAAATTCTTATTTAAAAATACTAATAACCAGGGTTTTGTGTCAATGTTGGCTCACCATTTTCATCGCGAGTTAAATCAATCTGACTTTCTGGTATTGGCATAAAATTAGATGTAAAAGTTCCGTTTGCCGTTAATAATGGTCTATCTTCAGTAGCATAGTATTCCATTATTGTTTGCTCTGCAATACCCCATCGTACCAAATCATACCATCTAAAACCTTCTAAGGCTAACTCTAACCTTCTTTCATGCCTAACTGCTTTTCTAGCAAATGCTTGGTCTGGGAAAGCTGCGTATGGCTCAATTACATAATTGGCCGCTTCCGACCCATCTAAGAATGTGATTTTTTGTCCATTTTTAGCACGATTTCTAATTTGGTTAACAAGATTTAATGCCGTGGTTAAATCGTTTTCTTCTACAGCCACTTCTGCGCGCAACAATAAAATATCTGCATAACGGTGTATGCTATAATTTTTATCTGACGAACCTAACCAAGACTCTCCATTGTCTACAGCAGCGCTAGTAGGAAGGAACTTTTTGGCACGGTACGGCCCATAGGTAGGTTGATCTACTATATAATCTGCTCCAGGGAACAATCTAGTATCACCTCCAGGTCCATCTGCTATAAGACCTATATCAAAATCGAGAAATGGTATCCCTCGTCTTGACACATTAAAATCTAAACGTGGATCTACATTATCAGTCGGTGGTGTAAAAGGGTCTGCAGTAGCAATACCTTGGTCATTTGGTAAATCAACATCATTAAATGTGTCTAATAATGGTAACCCTCCTGCATCGGTTTTGTATGCATTCACCAAGTTTTGCGAAGGTTGTAAAAATCCACAGCAACCGTGTAATTGTGCAATACCATTTACTATACGTCCTTGAAGTACACCTTCTCTACCAATGGCTTGAATTTGAAAGATAAACTCAGTATCTGTAGTAGCTGTTTCGTTAGTGCCTAAAAAATTATCGTTATAATTATCAAATAATTTATAACGTCCACTACTCATAATAGCATCCAACAACGGTTTGGCGGCAGCAAAATTGCTATTGTCCATGTGCAGTTTTGCCAGTGAAGCCTGAGCTGCTGAACGATGTGCACGTCCTACCTGTGTGGGTTCCAAAGGCAGTAAATCTATAGCTCTTTGATAATCTGCTTCAATATTTGGAGAGATGTCCTGATCATTAGGAATATTAAAATCAGTAACCGTTTCGTCAAAATACGGTATTTTATCAAAATAGCGCCTTCCATAATGGAAGAAGTGTGCTCTTAAAAAGAGCGCTTCACCTTCTATACGATCTCTATCGGCAGCACTCAAATTTTCAGTATTTACTAATACTTGAAGTACCGCATTAGCCCGGGTGATTCCTTCATAAACAGAACCCCATAAAGGCGGCATAAAGCCGCTTGATGCAGCTATTTCTCCTTGCTCGATCAGATTCATTTCAGGTTGATCCCCTATAGATGACCCTTTTAAAGCATTATCAGAAAGTACCTCACCATACAACCAATTGGTATGGTCATTTTGCCATCCTAAATTTGAAATACCTCCAGTATGACCATCTAAAGCTGAATAAGCAGCTAATAGTAAGGCATCCAATCCTTCTTTATTATTAAGTACATCTGGGTTCAGACTCCCCAAAGGTACAATGTCCACATAGTCGTCAGCACATCCTAACATAAAAGAAAAAGTCAAAGTAAGGATTACTGTCTTGTATAAATTATATATATATTTCATTTCTTTTTAATTTATATTAAAGTGTTAGATTAAGGCCTAGTAAAAATGAGCGAGGGGTACCATAGGTAGCTCCTTCATCTATACCTATTTGCACACCGTTTCTTTCTCCAAGTTCTGGATTACCACCTAGGTAGTCTGTTATGGTAAATATGTTTTGACCTTGCAGATACACTCTCAAATTTTTGACACCAGGAATTTCTGGAAATGTATAACCTATCTGTAAAGTTTGCAATCTAAGGTATGATCCATCTTCTACATAATAAGACGATCCTCTTGAATTAAGTCCTGCTGTATTTACATTATACTCTGCTAATGTATTAGTAGGATTATCCGGTCTCCAGGCGTTCAATACACGCGTGCTACGGTTAAGATCTCTAAAATGGAAATCAGTAAAAAGCTTGCTATAATTGAAAAGATCATTGCCTTGTGAGCCTCTAAAAAACGCACTAAAATCAAAATTCTTATAGTTGGCCGTAAGATTCAAGCTATAGGTGAAATCAGGATGCGGACTTCCTATAATGGCCGAATCATCAAGATTGATGTTACCATCCCCGTTTAAATCACGAAAATCGAAATTACCTGCATCTGGTCCTGTTTGGATAACACCATCTACAATAAGACCATAAAAAGCTCCTATTTCACCACCTACAACGGTACGAGAAGTAATTGTTCTTGGGTTACCTATGTCGGTAGGTATAAAAGTAGCAGGGTTCCCATTAAGGTCAATCACTTTGTTTTTATATGCAGTAACAATTCCTGACACTCCAAACTCAAACTCATCGCCTATAGTACCATTATAAGATAAAGTTACATCTACTCCTTTATTTTCTATCTCACCAACATTTCCAAAAGGTGCGCTTGCTGTTCCTCCTGCTAAAGGAAGTGGAAGTCTTTGAATTAAGTCTATCGTATTTTTCTTATACCATTCTAAAGATCCAGAGATTTTGTTATTAAATAAGGTAAAATCTACACCAATATTTAAAGTTTCAGAAGTTTCCCATAGTAAATTATCATTCCCTCTAGCAAGCAAAGCAATACCATTAGCTGGAGGATTTTGGTTAGTACCTCCAATATCATAACCTGTGCTTGTAAAACCAGGGTCTGAGCCAAAAAGTGAGGCAAAAGGAAAATCACCTTGCCCAATTACCGTATTTATATTACCTACTTGACCCCAACCAGCACGTAATTTAAGGAAGTTAATGGTGTTACTGTTTTCTAAAAAACCTTCATCAGAGATTAACCATCCTGCACCAACAGCAGGGAAAATATCAAAACGATTATTTGGACCTAAGAAAGACGCTCCATCACGACGTATGGTAAAGTTTACAAAATATTTATCCTTATACGCATAATCTAATTTTCCAAATAAAGATGATAATTTACGCGTTAATCCACCTGTTCCAGATATGCTATTGGTAACACTTGCAGCATTAATAGATATTAAATTTGGATCTTCTATAAAGAAACCTGTACCGCTAAAATTAATATTTCTACGCGTGAATTCAATGATTTCTGTTCCGCCAAAAGCGGTAACTCTATGATCTCCAAAATTCTTGGTGTAATTCAATGAATTAGTCCATGTGAGGAAATTATTATAATTAGCAGATTCAAAAAAGGCATTTCCCGGGTTTCCACCTTCCACAAATACTGGGGAAAATGTGGTTGCCGTATTATGTGTATAGTCAATAGCTATATTAGATTTTAATGTTAGACCTGACAAAATATCCGCTTCTACAAAAGCGTTGCCAAATATGCGCATTCTCCTATTTATAGCATCTTTTAAACGTATTTGCACCGCATGAGGGCTTCGAGCATTGGTTCCTAAACCTAAAATACCGTTTAAAGTACCTCCAAAATTTCCGCCTTCATCAAACTCTGGAATTAACGGAAGAAAAGTATTTCTTCGAAAAAGAGCATCTGAGCCACCATTTCCATTTCTTTCTGAGTACGCCACTGTCAAATTTTCTCCTATTCGAATACGATCATTTAAAAACGAAAATTGAGTATTTATCCTTGTGGTATATCGCTGGAAACTGTTTTCAATGATGGTTCCTTGTCTATCTAAATATCCAAATGATAAGGCATACGTACCTCTTTCGCTTCCACCACGAAAACTTAGATTATGATTTTGACTAACCGCAGCCTGGGTAACTACATCGTACCAATCTGTATCTCCTGATCGTAACAAACGATTTGTATCAGGGTCGTAAGGTAATGATGGGTCTCCATTTAAGAATTCTGGAATAACTGGATTGGCGCCATTACCATAACTAGGGTGGCTTGGGCTTGCATTACCCCCTGCGCGCTGGCCTTGAAACTCTAACTCTCCCCATTGTTGCGCATTAAGCACATCTTGTGGCTTGCTACCATCACTATCCAAAGAAACCCAAGTATTGTAAGCTACAGTTAATGGTTGATTTTTTCTACCTTTTTTAGTAGTAATAATAATTACCCCATTGGCTGCTCTAGATCCATAGATAGAAGCTGCAGATCCATCTTTTAATACAGATACTGTTTCAATATCGTCAGGGTTGATATCATTTAAGCCACCTCCAGGTGATCCATCGATAATATATAATGGATCTTTGTTGTTACCAATAGTACTAAAACCACGTATTCTAACTTGAGATCCTGATCCAGGTTCTCCTGAAGTAATAATATTCACTCCAGAAATTTTTCCTTGTAATTGTTGTTCTACGCTAGTAGCTGGAGTCTTAATAAGTTCCTCAGAATCAATAGTTTCAACAGCTCCGGTAATGGTTCTTTTTGACTGACCAGTATATCCTGTTACTACAATCTCGTCTAGACTAGCAGCATCTTCTACTAATGTTACAGTAATTGCTTCTCCAGCTGCAACTTCTTGCGTTTTAAAACCAATAAAAGAAATTACAAGTATGGCATTTTCATTAGCTACTTCTATTGAAAAATTACCATCAAAATCAGTTTGAGTACCATTAGTAGTTCCTTTCTCTAAGATATTGGCTCCTGGTAAAGGTTGGCTATTAGCGTCTAACACTGTACCAGAAACTTTGAACCCTTGAGGTTTAATAGTTAGTATAGGTTTCTTTGTAATATTATCTACGGTTTTTTTATTACTTAAAACAATTTGCTTATCAATTACTTGAAATGATATATCAGATTTTTTAAATAATCTTTTTAAAATAGATGAAACCTTTTCTTTTTTCGCCATTACAGAGACTTTCTTTTTGTAATCATATTCGTTATAATTAAAAAAGAATTTAAATTCTGTAAGAGATTCTATTTTATCAAACACGTTTTCTAAACTTACGTTTTCGAGGTTTAGAGTAACTTTTGTTTTTTGTGCATACGACTCGTTTGCTTGGAGTTGAAATAAAGAAACTATTAAAAAGAGCGTAGTAAGTTTCATTTTTAAGTCATATTTAAATGAGAAAGAAGTTAATTGCTTTAACTTATGTCTTTTTTCCATATTTTTGTATTGTTTAAGGTGATTAATTAATTTTAATCACTATTTTATTATAATCGGAAGATGTTCGTACCATCTTCCGGTTTTTTGTTTAATCGATTTTTAAGCGATTAAAATCAAAAAAATTAGTGATTTTTAATTCATTTCGTTTTAGTTTTTTTTCATCATAGGCATATATATTTTTTAAGTTAGTTTATTATTATTTGATTATTTTCAATTGTATAATCTATATTATAGTTTGCATTTAATGTTTCTAAAACTTGCTCGATGGTTTCTATATCGAAACTTGCTCCAAATCGTTCGATATTTAACGGTTCGTTATTATTTATAATTTCTACATTATAATGACGTTCTAATTTTTTTATAATATTTTCAAAGGTTACTCCTCTAAATATTATCTTACCTTCAATCCAAGCTGTGTGCATTTCTACGTCGGCCTCTTTTACAGTAATTCGGTTTTCTTTATTCTCCCAAATTGCTTTAAAACCTGGTTTTAAATTGGTAGTTGTTTTGGCATTATAAATTTCCTCTTTTTTATAAACAGCTACAGCACCTTCAACTAAAACGGTGTTTATTTGATTATCTTCTGGATAAGACGATATATTAAATTGTGTACCTAATACCCTTACATCTATTTCATCTGCATTTACTATAAATGGATGATTTTTATCTTTAGTAACACTAAAGTATGCTTCTCCATTTAAAAATACTTGTCTATTCTTACCTTCAATAAATTTTATTGGATATTTTAATGATGTTCCCGCATTTAAATGCACATGAGTGCCATCAGATAATAAAACCTCAAAACGTTTACCATAAGGTACAGTAAGTGTATTATAAGCTAAAGTTTCGTTAGCAGTACTATTATTATATATTAACTGATTTCCTTTCTGAGCACCAATAACATTACCATGATTATCTACAACTTGTGAAGAACCATCCTCATTAATAATTTCTATATTACCATTTTCTAATTGAAGTGTGATACTATTATCTGGAATAATTAACTCCTGCTTTTTGGAAAAAGATCCTTGTTGCCAAAAGTAACCAACTGTAAGAAATACAACTACTATGGCAGCATATTTCATTACAGAATTTACTTTTCTTTTAAAAGAAATACTTTTTTTATTTTTTAGATAACGAAGAAATCTTTGTTCTGCTTTAAATGCATCATAACTATTAATACTACTCTCTATAGAAGCATTTGTTTTAACATAATCTACAAATACTTTTTCGTTTTCAGGATTTTGAATCCATTCCTCTAACTGTTTTAATTCTTTTTCTGATATATTGAAAGATTCATTAGAAAGAAACTTTACAATTATAGGTTCTATTTGCATAATTAATTTTAAAATTACACTAGTAATACAAAGCTAAATATACTATACCCCTAAAAAAATCATAAAAAAATTATATTTTTACGTTAAATTTAAATTAAATCACATACTTGAAAGTGCAATTTTCAACTCATAAAAAACTAATTAAGCAGCTAAAAAAAGGTAATGAACAAGCTTATAAATACCTTATAAGTATTCATTATAAACCTATGTGCGATTATGCTTTTGGGCTAGCTAGAGATAATTTTAAAGCTGAAGATATTGTTCAAAACGTGCTTATAAAGGTTTGGGAGCAGCGCCTTTTATTAAAACCCGAACTATCTCTTAAAGGGTTTCTTTTTAAATTAGTATACAATGAATTTATTAATCAATACCATAAAGAGGCTTCTATTAATGATTTAAAACATAAATACAATCTCTCCATTCAAAAGTTATATGAAGAAGATAGTTCCGAATTAAACCAGATGATGGATTTGGTAAAAAAAGAAATTGAAAAACTCCCTCCTAAGTGCAAAGAAACCTTTTTGTTAAGTAAAAAAGAAGGATTAACTTATGTTGAAATAGCTAAATACCTTAACGTTTCAGTGAAAACAGTTGAAAATCAAATGAGTATTGCTTATGCCACTATCCGAAAAAGAATTGGAACTAAAATGCATAGTGTTATGTTTTTTCTTTTTGACATTAAAGACTCTGGTATAAGTCACTTTTTTAAACTAAAAAGAAGATTAAATATTCTAGCAAATTGAAGGTCGCACCAAGTATAAATATTAACTCATTTTAGAAAAAAAGATTTTTTATAATAAAATAAAATAGAACCTCGATTAGTACGTCGTTAAATATGATTTAAAAAGGATACACACTTATTTTGAAATTAAACCAGAGTTTTTGATATTAGTTCATTATCCAGAGGGTAGTAAATGGCAACTTTTAAAAGAACCATTAACTCTTGAGGATTTCAATAACTCTCAATTCGTTAAACCAATATGGTTTATGATTGGATTTGATATTAAGGCTATATTAGATAACACATCTGTACATGACTCTTATACTGGGACTGTAAATAATAACATTTGGCGAAGAGGTAAAATTGATGCATGGTTAGGGTATGTTTCTAATAGAACAATCATTGAGTATTAATGCTAATGACAGCACAGAAAAAAGAAACGAGACAATCTTAATATTAAGAATTTGTCTCGTTAAGTGACCGCGAAGGGATTCGAACCCCCAACCCTCAGAGCCGAAATCTGATATTCTATCCAGTTGAACTACGCAGCCATTATATTCCTGAGAAAACAGGTTTTTTTAAAATTTTATCTAAGACAACTTTTGTCTAACAATATTAGAAATCGTTTTTCCATCGGCTTGTCCTGCTAGCTCTTTACTCACTACTCCCATAACTTTTCCCATATCTTTCATACCCACTGCACCTAATTTATCAATGGCTAAAACGACTATTTTTTCAACATCTTCTTCACTTAAAGCTTCTGGTAAAAACTGACTAATAACTTCTGCTTCTGCTAATTCTGGAGCAGCTAAATCTTCACGTCCTTGTTCTAAATAAATTGCAGCACTATCTTTACGTTGCTTTACTTGTTTCTGAAGTATTTTAAGCTCTTGTTCTTCGGTTAATTCGGTTTGTGCACCGCTTTCTGTCTGCGCTAATAATATAGCAGATTTCACCGCTCGCAAAGCGGTTAAAGCACCTTGGTCTTTCGCCTTCATTGCTGTCTTTAAAGCAGACATTATATCTTGTTGTAAACTCATGCGTTTTTAATTTGAAATGCGAAGATATAAAAAAGTAGGCAGTCTTCAATTAACAGTTTTAAGTTAAAATGATTATACCATTCCTCATCTGAAACGACCGTAATAAATCGCCCTTTTCCCCTTTCTATTTCAATATAAAAAGAAACCGTAACTTAGGGCTATACTTTATTTTTCTGTTTTCTATAAAGAAAAAAATCATCAATTTCCTTTTACAGTAATTTCAAATTAAAAAGACCTATCAGGTTTTTAAAACATAAGTGTTCGGAAGACACAAGTTCAATGACATATTTCCATAAATTAGTATAATA
>CANKVS010000041.1 GCA_947487155.1 uncultured Flaviramulus sp. | reverse complement strand
TCGGGGTTTTGTTTTATCTAAAATACAAATTAAATAACTGAAAGCCAATAGGTTGAACTACTCCTGAAAGTGCCTAATCAAAATAAAACAACCACCCTTCAGATAAATCATTCCATTCTGGATTGTTTAAATTTATTAAGTCTTCTTTTCTTTTTCTATTACCAGATTTTAATTGTTTTTCTCTGGATATGGCTTGATTTATATCTAATAACTCTTCAAAATATATCAATTTATCGCAATTGTATTTAGAAGTAAATCCTTTGTACGCTTTTGTTTTGTATTGATATACGCGTTTCAACAAATCACTTGTTACACCAATATAAATAACAGAGTTGTTTTTATTACTCAAAAAGTACACGTAGGACTTGTTCATTAGTAAATATAATAATTAAACGTCATTGCGAGTAAAACGAAGCAACCTCATGAAGAGAGTTTCATATTATTAAGACTGCCGCAGTCGTGCCTCCTTCGCAGTGACAACTATATTTATAAGTTAAATTAGCTTTTTCATTCTCCTTCTCAACTCTGGCAACACCTCAACTTCAAACCAAGGATTCTTTGTTAACCAAAATCGATTTCGTGGCGATGGATGTGGCAATGGTAAATATTTAGGTAAGTATTCTTGAAAATGGTCTACCGTTTCTGTTAATGTTTTCTTAGCTGCTTTTCCCAAATAATATTTTTGAGCGTACATACCAATTAAAATAACGAGTTCTACATTTTTAAGTTTATCAAATAATGGTTTATGCCATTGTGGAGCACATTCTGGTCGTGGTGGTAAATCACCTGTTTTTCCTTTTCCTGGGTAACAAAACCCCATAGGAATAATGGCAATTTTAGTGTCATCATAAAAATCTTCTACAGATATATCTAACCATTTACGCAATTGTTTCCCGCTAGCATCATCCCACGGAATTCCCGAAGCATGTACTTTTGTTCCTGGTGCTTGACCAATAATAACTATTTTAGAATTTGGGTGTGCAGATACCACAGGCCTTGGCCCTAATAATAAATGATCCTTGCAAATAGTGCATTGCTTAATATCGTGTAGTAAATCATTCACTTTAATTAACAGCTCATTTTTTAGTTAGTGGTTTTTCATCAAAAAATAGCCCTTCAAAACCAGTATTCATAAAAGTTCTAATATTTTGATGTCCATTTCCATTTGGGTTATTTAATACATCTTCAAAATAAAATTCACCAAAACAAGCCAAAGTTTCTTCCTTTGTAAACCCTTTATCTTTAGCAAAGGCAAATAATTTACAAGAACCTAAATTCTCGTCTGATTTATTGTGTAACGTGCCATTTTTAAAAGCTGTTGGTGTAAATTTGTAATACGCGTCAATAATACCCATGGTTTCAGAAAACGAAATGGTTCTGGGTGCATTTTGTAATTTATTTATAAAGGTTTCAATATTCATTTTTTTATAATTTTGTAAACTTTTACAGGTTTATTTTTTGCCACCTACAACAACCACAATTTCGCCTTTTGGTGGTTTATTTGTATAATATTCTAACACTTCTTTGGAGGTACCACGAATGGTTTCTTCGTAAAGTTTGGTTAATTCGCGAGACACTACTACTTGCCTGTCTTCTCCAAAATACTCACAAAAATGCCCTAAGGTTTTAACTAATTTATGCGGACTCTCGTAAAAAATGATAGTTCTTGTTTCTTCAGCCAAAAGTAATAGTCGTGTTTGTCGTCCTTTCTTTACTGGCAAAAACCCTTCAAATACAAATTTATCATTTGGTAATCCTGAGTTTACCAATGCTGGTACAAATGCTGTTGCACCAGGTAAACAATCGACCTCAATTTGGTTTTCAATACATGCTCTTGTTAGTAAAAATCCTGGATCTGAAATTGCTGGAGTTCCTGCATCACTAATAAGTGCTACCGTAGTTCCGTTTTTTATTTTTTGAATCACATGTTCTACCGTTTTATGCTCGTTGTGCATATGGTGCGATTGCATGTGCGTGGTAATTTCAAAATGCTTTAATAATTTTCCCGAAGTACGCGTGTCTTCAGCAAGTATTAAATCGGCTTCTTTTAAAACGTCTATAGCTCTAAAGGTGATGTCTTTTAAATTTCCAATGGGGGTTGGTACAATGTAGAGTTTACTCATTAATCTCTAATTTGTTTTCCTAAAAAGTACGAAGAGAAAATCAATAATAATCCATATAATGAAAACCCAACAACGCCATGTCCTGCAAAATAATGTGCCGCAGTTGCTAATACCAAGTCGAAGAAAAAACCAGCATAAGCCCATTCTGTTAACCATGTGCTTTTTCTCCATAAAATCATACCAACGCCAAAAACTTTTAAAATAGCTAACGGAATTACAATGTATTTAGGATAATTGAAACTTTCAAAAAAACCTTTTATCATTTCGGTTTTAGTAAAATACATTGAAGCAGAATACAGAAAAAGTAAACACAACAAAATAGTACTTACCCAGTATAAAATTTTAGTTATTTTCATTTAAATATGGTCGTTGATTTTTACTGGAACTTACTTTCAATAATTTGTATAAAACGCTCTTCAAACTCTTCTTTATCTACCCAATTGTTATAATCTGGTTTTACAATATCGTTTATAAAACGTTTAGCATCCCTAAAGGAAACCGATGTATTTAATTGTGATAAAACACGGTCGTAATCCTCATTCTTTCCATTAAACAAGTGCTTAATAAATGCTATTTTATCGTTTAGCCCAATATTAAGTCCGCCACTTTTTAGTTTGTCGTTAAGCGATTTTTTTTCTTCTATTTTTCCGTTTTTCGATTTAGAAACAGGCTCAAAAACGGGCATATCTTCAAAACCAGACGTAATATCTTCTAAATTGGTTTTATGCTGCTTTTGTTTAGGAATGGCTTCTTCAAAAACGGTATCAACTTCTAAAGTTTCTTGTGGCATTTGAGCAACCATATCTTTAATGGTTTCCATCAAAGGTTCCATAATGGCCTCTTCTTCAGAGTCATCAAGATTAATATAAATTTTATCTTCAACTTCAATATTATCGCTCACCTTATTATTAAACGCCGTGTCTAACATCCCAAAAAATGAAGAATCGTTACCTATAGTTGGAATGTCGTCTTCAAAATTTTCATGAGCAAATTTTAACACCGTTAGTTTTTCTAAAAGTGCAGATGCTTCAGCATGCATTTTAATAACATCTTCTTTCCCCTTTAATTTAAGAATTCTGTGTGCTATACTTACCAACTCAGATTCCAACTTCTTTTTCATTATTTACAATTTTTAAATTAATGCGTTGCAGGCTTTTGATTTTTAATAAATTTGCGCCACCTTTATACAAACGAATAATCGCTTTGTTTAATGAACTATTATAACTTTTTTAATTGGTTAAAAATTGCCTTTTTACTTCAGTTTAAAAATTAAAATAAGTTCAATGTTAAAATTACGAAATGTTTCTTGAAAATACAGTAAATCATAAAGAACAATTTGGATGGATTGAAGTAATTTGTGGCTCCATGTTTTCTGGAAAAACAGAAGAATTAATCCGCAGGCTCAAGCGCGCTCAATTTGCAAGACAAAAAGTAGAGATTTTTAAACCTACGGTTGATGTGCGTTATAATGAGGAAATGGTGGTGTCTCATGACGATAACGAAATTCGTTCAACACCCGTTCCAGCTGCAGCTAATATTCCTATTTTGGCCGATGGCTGTGATGTTGTTGGTATTGATGAAGCTCAGTTTTTTGATGACGAAATAGTACGCATATGTAACGATTTAGCCAATAAAGGTATTCGTGTTATTGTGGCTGGTTTAGATATGGATTTTAAAGGAAACCCTTTTGGTCCCATGCCAAACCTTATGGCAACTGCCGAATATGTTACTAAAGTACACGCCGTTTGCACCAGGACAGGGAATTTAGCACAATACAGTTACCGAAAATCTAAAAGTGATAATCTAGTACTTCTAGGTGAAGTTGATGAATATGAACCTTTAAGTAGAGCTGCTTACTACAAAGCTATGATGCGCGATAAAGCACGAAGTATAAAGGTTAATGACGCCGAAGAAATTGTTTCAAAAACAAATGACAACCCCAATGCCTAAAGCGCAAGAAACTCTTTTAGAAATTGATTTAAAAGCGCTTAAACATAATTTTGAGCACCTAAAATCGAAACTTCAACAAAACACCAAATTTTTGGCTGTTGTTAAAGCTTTTGCCTATGGTAGCGATGCCAATAATGTTGCCCATTATTTGCAAGACTTAAATGCCGACTATTTTGCTGTAGCCTATGTTAACGAAGGTATTGCTCTACGTAAATCTGGCATTACAAAACCTATATTAGTACTGCATCCGCAAGCCATAAATTTTAAAATTTTAATTAAAAATTCTTTAGAACCTAGCTTATATAATGCCAAAATTTTAAATGAATTTATTACCATCGCTTCCGCGGAAAAACAAAATAACTATCCCATTCATATTAAATTTAATACTGGTTTAAACCGACTTGGTTTTTTGGAAAACGATGTTGATTATATATCATCAAAATTAAGAGCTACAAAAGCCGTAAAGGTCGCTTCTATTTTCTCTCATTTAGCAGCTAGTGAAGATTTGAATGAAAACGAATTTACCTTAAATCAAATCGCAAGTTTCAAATCTATTTCTAAAAACGTTATAAAAGCTATTGATTATAAGCCAATGCTTCATATGTGTAACACATCGGGGATATTAAATTATCCTGAAGCACATTTCGATATGGTTAGAAGCGGCATAGGGTTATACGGCTTTGGGAATTCAGAAAAAGAAAATAAAAACTTAAAACCTATAGCTACTTTAAAAACGATAATTTCTCAAATTCATACTATAGAAAAAAACGAATCTGTAGGTTATAATAGAGCCTTTAAAAGTAATGGAGTTTTAAAAACGGCAACACTCCCTGTTGGTCATGCCGACGGTATTGGTAGACAATACGGTAATGGCAACGGTTTTGTAACTATACATGGGAAATTAGCTCCTATTATTGGCAATGTGTGTATGGATATGATTATGGTTAATATTACCAATATTGATTGTAACGAAGGTGATGAAGTTATTATTTTTAATCAAACTAATACTGCCGAAAATTTAGCCCATAAAGCTAATACAATTTCTTACGAGCTTATAACAGCTATTTCTCAACGTGTTAAGCGTGTTTACAAAAAATAAGCCTTTTAACACATATTAACATGTAACTTTTTTTAGTTATTTTAGTGGTTTACTAACTAAAACTATATAATTATGTTAAAAGAATTTAAGGAGTTTGCAATGAAGGGAAACCTTATTGACATTGCCGTTGGTTTTGTAATGGGTGCAGCTTTTAAAGAAGTTGTTACGGCATTTACAGGAGGAATAGTATCGCCTTTAATTGGACTAATTTTCGATTCAGACTTTAAAGCTTTAAGATACAAATTAAAAGAAGGCGTATTAAATGATGCTGGAGAAATGGCTGGAGAAGTATATTTAGAATATGGCACATTTTTAACCAATGTTATCGATTTCATTATTGTAGCATTTGTAATGTTTATGGTTGTTAAAGGTGTTAACAAAATGAAGAAGAAAGAAGAACCAGCACCAGAAGCTCCTGCAGGACCATCTCAAGAAGATTTATTAGCAGAAATAAGAGATTTGCTAAAAAAATAACGAATTGTTAAATAAATAACATTGTGTTATTTGTTGTTAAAAAGCCTTCAATTTATAATATTGAAGGCTTTTTTTAGATTCTAAAAAAGAATTAATACTTAGTTTTGCGTACTAATTTTATTAAAACAAAAAAAATGAAAGTAGCTGTAGTTGGAGCCACTGGTATGGTTGGCGAAGTGATGCTAAAAGTATTAGAAGAACGTAACTTTCCTGTTACAGAATTATTATTGGTAGCCTCAGAGCGTTCTGTTGGGAAAAAACTAAAATATAAAAATGAAGACTATACCATTATTGGTTTAGCAGATGCTGTCGCGGCAAAACCACAAATTGCCATTTTCTCGGCAGGTGGTGATACCTCTTTAGAGTGGGCACCAAAATTTGCGGAAGTTGGTACAACAGTAGTCGATAATTCTTCAGCGTGGAGAATGGATCCTACTAAAAAATTAGTTGTTCCAGAAATTAACGCAAACGCGCTAACAAAAGACGATAAAATTATAGCAAACCCTAATTGTTCAACCATTCAAATGGTAATGGCATTAGCACCACTTCATGATAAATATAAAATGAAACGTGTGGTTGTTTCTACTTATCAATCGGTTTCTGGTACAGGTGTTAAAGCTGTAAAACAATTAGAAAACGAAATAGCTGGAATTGATGGTGAAATGGCTTATCCATATCCTATAGGAAGAAATGCATTACCACATTGCGATGTGTTTATGGACAATGGTTATACCAAAGAAGAAATGAAATTGGCTAGAGAGCCTCAAAAAATATTTAACGATAAAACGTTTTCTGTAACAGCTACTGCTGTTCGTATTCCTACTGCTGGAGGACACAGTGAGTCTGTAAATGTTGAATTTGAAAGTGATTTCGATTTAGCTGATGTTCGTAAACTACTTCATGAAACACCTGGTGTAATTTTACAAGATAACACCGATACAAACACCTACCCTATGCCTATTTATGCACACGATAAAGATGAGGTTTTTGTTGGTCGTTTAAGAAGGGACGAAACACAACCTAATACATTAAACATGTGGATTGTTGCCGATAATTTACGTAAAGGTGCAGCAACTAATACCATTCAAATTGCGGAATATTTAGTTGAAAATAATTTAGTGTAAAAGAAGATATATTTTAATCTTGAAACTTAAAGCTCCTATTTAATTTGGGGGCTTTTTTTATGGACTAAGTTCGATTGTTAATCAGCTTATTGTCACTGTTTTAATGCTAAAAATAATTGATTTTGTCATTCCGAACGAGGAACGAGGAGGAATCTCATTATGCTGGAATTTCTCGGCACTCATGCTTCGTTCTGTAGAGAATGACAATATCTTGTTATTCAGCAGTTTACCATTGTTGTTGTATGGATTATTAATCATAGAATCAGGTTATACAATTAATCTTGCTTAATAAACGCCATATCATAATCCGTAACAGCCAGTTTTATAATCGTTTTAAAAATATAGTTGCAAACCTCTTTTTCGCCTTTTATATTTATTAAATCGATGGTGTCTTCTGGAGTGTGATATTGTGGATGACCACCAGTATGCATTCCTAAAACAGAAATTCCTTTTCTATAAAAAGATACATGATCTGATCCGCCAACAGAACCAGCATGAACTATAGGATTTAAACTTAACGATTTGCCTAAAGTCTTCATTAAATCTACTCCATCAGGAAAAGTGCCTGCACCTCCCATATACACATGCTTATTGCTATTTAACCTACCAACCATATCCATATTAATCATTAGTTTAATACGAGATAGTGGCACTAATGGGTTATCAACAAAATATCGACTTCCTAATAACCCATGTTCCTCGGCTCCAAAAGCTATAAAAATGATGCTCCGTTTTAATCTATTTTTTTGTGATACTAATTTTTCAGCAATTTCCAATAAAGCAGATGTTCCGCTAGCATTATCGTCTGCTCCATAATGAATAGTATTCTTTTTATCAGATTTTGACGATGGACCTCCCATTCCTAAATGGTCATAATGCGCACCTAAAACTATATATTCGTTTTTAAGGATAGGATCGTGTCCTTCAATATAACCCACAACATTCCATGTGGTAACCTCTGGGTTTTTTTCAGCTTTTTTATCAACTCTTAAAGATGCTTTAAACGATTGTTTATATCCTGACTTAAATGAAGTTAATCCTATTTTCTTGAATTCATTTTTCAAATATTTAACAATGCGTTTGTTTTCTTTTCCTCCAGGGTATCTTCCTGCATTTTTTTCTGATGTTAAAAATAATATGTGGTTTTTTAGTTCGCTTTCTGTAATTTCCGATTGCGAAAACATAGAAAAGCAAATAGTGTTTAACAGTAAAAACAAAACATATTTATTCATAATCAATCTTTATAGTAAAACTCAAAGATATAATAAGTCTTAATTAACTATCAACCGTTTTATGTATTTTTGGGGATTAAAACTTATCAATCATGAAAAAAATAATAATTAGTCTTTTAGCACTAATAATTATAGTTGGTTGTAAAAAAGATAACGTAGAAAAAAATGCTGTTATAGTGAATTACCCCAAAACTAAATCCGTAAATACAATAGACACCTATTTTGGTATTAAAGTAAAAGATCCATACAGGTGGTTAGAAGATGATAGAAGTGAAGAAACCAAAGTTTGGGTAAAAACACAAAATAACATTACACATAAATATTTAGAGCATATTCCATTTAGAAAAGAGCTTAAAGAACGGCTTTCAAATTTATGGAACTACGAAAAAGTAGGCGCGCCTTTTATTGAAGGCGAGTACACTTATTTTTCTAAAAATAACGGTTTGCAAAACCAAAATGTTTACTATCGTAAAAAAAATGGTGAGGATGCTGAAGTATTTTTAGACCCTAATACATTCTCAAAAAATGGCACGATCTCTTTAGGCAATTTAAGCTTCTCTAAAGATGGTAAAACATTGGCATATTCTATTTCTGAAAGCGGAAGCGATTGGCAAAAAATAATGGTCATGAATGTAGAATCAAAGACCGTTATTGAAGATACTATTGTAAATGTAAAATTTAGCCCAATTTCTTGGTATAAAAACGAAGGGTTCTATTATTCGAGTTACAATAAGCCAAAAGGTAGCGAGCTTTCGGCTAAAACAGATCAGCATAAAGTATATTATCATAAATTAGGAACGCCTCAAAAAGATGATACACTTATTTTTGGTGGATTGCCAGAAGAAAAGCACCGTTATATATATGGTTTGGTTACTCAAGATGATAGGTATTTAGTTATTACACCTAGAATATCTACTACAGGAAATAAGCTTTTTATAAAAGATTTTTCAACACCAAATAGCCCTTTAATTACTATTTTAAATCATACAGATAGCGACACCTCTATTATTGAAAACGACGGAAATACGCTTTTTTTAATCACCAATTTAAATGCGCCCAATAAAAAAATTGTTAAAGTAAATATTGCAAACCCAACTCCTGAAAATTGGATAGATGTTATTTCAGAAACTGAAAACGTTTTAAGTCCATCAATAGGAGGTGGCTACTTTTTTGCACATTATATGGTTGATGCCATATCGAAGGTAAAACAATACGATTATAATGGGAATTTAGTTAGAGAAATTGAACTTCCGGGGCAAGGTACCGCCAATGGTTTTGGATGCAAAAAAGAGGAAAACACAAATTATTTTTCATTCACCAATTACAATACACCTCCAAGCATTTATAAATTTAGTGTAGCTACAGGAAAGACTAATTTGTATTGGAAACCTACAATTGAGTTTAGCAGTGACGAATATGAAAGTAATCAAGTATTTTACACTTCAAAAGACGGCACAAAAGTGCCGATGATGATAACCCACAAAAAAGGTTTAGAGTTAAATGGAAAAAATCCAACAATTTTATATGGCTATGGTGGTTTCAATATTAGTTTAACACCATCGTTTAGTATTACTAATGCCGTTTGGATGGAACAAGGAGGTGTTTTCGCTGTCCCTAACTTACGTGGTGGCGGTGAATATGGAAAGAAATGGCACAGTGCTGGTACAAAAATGCAAAAACAAAATGTGTTTAACGACTTTATTGCTGCTGCAGAATATTTAATTGAAAACAATTATACATCATCAGATTATTTGGCAATACGAGGTGGATCAAACGGTGGTTTATTAGTTGGAGCGGTAATGACGCAACGTCCAAATTTAGCTAAGGTTGCCTTACCTTCCGTTGGTGTTTTAGATATGTTACGCTATCATACATTTACTGCGGGAGCAGGTTGGGCTTACGATTATGGTACTGCCGAACAAAGCAAAGCGATGTTCGAGTACCTTAAAGGATATTCACCTGTTCATAATGTAAAAGAAGAAATTGAATACCCTGCAACTCTAATTACAACCAGCGATCATGATGATCGTGTGGTGCCAGCACATAGTTTTAAATTTGCTGCCCAATTGCAACATAAACAAACAGGAACAAACCCAACTTTAATACGTATTGAAACTGATGCTGGACATGGCGCAGGAAAACCTGTTAGTAAAACTATAGATGAATATACCGACGTTTTTGGATTTACGCTTTATAATATGGGTTTTGATGTGTTGCCAAATAAAATAAAAAAGTAGTTTATTTTAACTAAAAAATCATTCAAAATTTGAGTGTTTTTTTATGCTATTTTTGTTCATATTGCTAAACGATGCTACAAGTTAAAAACATATCTTTTCGGTATAAAAAAACTGAGGTTCTAAAAAATATTAGTTTTAAAGTTGAAAAAGGCGAACACTTTTCTATTATTGGAGAAAGTGGCTCTGGCAAAAGCACCCTTTTAAAATTATTATACGGAACATACGACTTAAACAACGGGCAAATATTTTGGAAAGATAAAACCATCTTAGGCCCAAAACATAATCTTATTATTGGTCCAGAATACATGAAATATGTAGCCCAAGAATTCGATTTAATGCCTTTTATTACTGTTGGCGAAAATATTGGGGCTTTCTTATCTAATTTCTACCCTGAAGAAAAACAAAAACGCATTAACGAGTTGTTAAACGTTGTAGAATTAGTAGCTTATAAAAACACTTTAGTTAAAGAATTAAGTGGCGGACAAAAACAACGTGTAGCTATAGCTAAAGCATTAGCAAAGCAACCCGAAATTATTCTACTAGACGAACCTTTTAGCCACATTGATAACTTTAAAAAACAGTCTTTACGTCGAAGCTTATTTAAGTATTTAAAAGAAAAACAAATTACCTGTATTGTAGCTACTCACGATAAAGAAGATGTTTTATCATATTCTGATAATATGATTGTTTTACACAATGCTAAAATCATTGCAAACAATACGCCACATAGTTTATATAAAAACCCTGAAAATAAATTAATAGCTTCTTTCTTTGGTGAGTTTAGCGAAATTGAAAACCAAATACTTTATGCTCATCAATTAAAAGTTACTGATAAATCAAATTTAAAAGCAACCGTTAAGTCTTCTTATTTTAAAGGGAACTATTATTTAATTGAAGCTGAATTAAATGAAGAAATTGTGTTTTTTGAAAGCAAATATCGATATGATAAAAACAAAAACGTCTTTTTAAAAAAGGTACTATAAAATCTCTAGCACCTTAAAATTCTGTTCTCTAAAAACAACCTGTTCTCCAGTACTTTTGCCAATCAATAACTTTCCAATTGGTGTGCTAGGAGAAATGGCGTAAAATATAGCTTTATTAACTAACAATTTACCTGCACTAATTGCAATAAAATAGTTGGCTTGCGAAGTATAAACAAGGCTGCCTAAACCTATTATATTAGAAGTGTTTTCTATAGTTATTTTAGAAAGTGCTTCTTTTACTTTTTTAATTTCTGCTAATTGGTTTCCTGCTTTTTCGCGCTCTAATTGCAACATTGCTCTACCCGTTTCGTGTTTATCGCCAGCACTACTTTTGGTTTCAGAGGTTAGTGATACTTGAATTTCATTTATAGTATTTTGAATAGTTTGATACCTACTATCTACAAATTGAAGGCACTGATTGTATAATTCTTGCTTAATGTTCATTGCACTAAATTTGCTAATTCTTTGCCAACCAAACTACCAATAGCAACTCCCATTCCACCTAATCTTACACCACAAAACACATTATTACTTAACTGCTTTACAATGGCTTTTTTTTGATTACCCACACCCATAATACCAGACCATCTGTAGTCAATTTCAAAAGGTGTATTTGGTAAAATGGTTGTTTTTAAAAGTTCTTCGAGTTTATTTTGAATACGTTCTGTTAGCCTTAATTTTGTTGTTTTTTCTCCCTTAAAATCAAGGTTTCGCCCGCCTCCAAAAAGTATTCTATTATCAATATTTCTGAAATAATAATAGCCTCTATCTAAATGAAATGTACCTTTTATATGTAAGTTTTTAATTGGCTTTGTAATAAGCACTTGTGCTCTTGCTGGTTTTACAGGTTCATTAATTAATTGAGAAGCAAATCCGTTGGTAGCAATTAATACCTTTGATGTTGAAAACTCAAATGCGTTAGTCTTTATTTTTACAGAATTAATAGTTTCTGAAAAACCTTCAACATTAATATTATTTAAGATTTTTATACCGCTTTTTAATACTAAACGAGTTAATGATTCCATCATTTTCCCTGTATCAATCTGACCTTCAAACTGATTAAATATATAATTTGGTTTGATATTTTTAAATTGAAAAATATTGGGTTTTGTACTATAAACGTTTGCTTTAAATATGGGCTTTAGTAAATTGTTTATCCTATCTTTTTGGGAATAGCACTGTTTAAACAAATCATCGTTTTTTAAAAACAATTCGTATCCTCCCAATTCTTGATAATTTATTGCTTTATCCCCTAATGTTTGCCTTAATAATTGCAATCCATCAACACGTTTTTTTACAAGTTGAAGTACTTCTTCTTTTGAGTGTAATTGTAAATCATCCTGTATTTCGCTTAAACTTCCAAAGCATGCAAAACCTGCATTTTTAGTGCTTGCTCCTTGTGGTAACACGCCTTTTTCTAAAATTAAAATATTGGCTTTTGGGAATTGTTCTTTTAATTGTAAGGCACAATTTAAACCCACAATACCACTACCAACTATTGTAAAATCTACATTGGTTAACCATGACTTTATTTCCCAATAGGACAAATTCATTTTACTAATGTACTTGTTTTGTGTTAAGGATAAAAACCCTTCGATTCCGCTCAGGATAAACTTATCCTTTTTTATCTGGTTATTGAGCGTAGTCGAAATAACCAGATAAAAAGATATAGCGGATAGCCTAACTTTGTTTTTTATACCATTTCTTGTTTGAAATTACTGTAAAAGAAATTGATAATTTTTTTCTTTATAGAAAACAGAAAAATAAAGCATAGCCTAAGTTACGGTTTCTTTTTCTGTTGAAATAGAAAGGAAAAAAGGGTAATTTATTACGGTCATTTCAGATGAGAAATGGTATTACAAAAGGAACACCATAAAAAAAACTCCAAAATCAATTTTCGGAGTCTTATTTTTTATTCTTCTATTTGCTTTTCTATTACAAAATCTTCCATAAATTTGGTAGTGTAATTTCCAGCTAAATAATCTGGATGCTCCATTAATTGTCTGTGGAACGGAATGGTGGTTTTAATACCTTCTATGACAAACTCGTCTAAAGCACGCTTCATTTTATTAATGGCTTCTTCTCTAGTTTGTGCTGTTGTAATTAATTTGGCAATCATAGAATCGTAGTTAGGCGGAATAGCATATCCTGCGTAAACGTGAGTATCTAAACGCACGCCGTGACCTCCAGGAGCATGCAATGTTGTAATAACACCTGGTGATGGCCTAAACCCATTAAAGGGGTCTTCGGCATTAATTCTACATTCTATAGAGTGTAATTTTGGTGTGTAATTTTTACCTGAAATTGGCACACCAGCAGCGACAAGTATTTGTTCTCGAATTAAATCGAAATCTATAACTTGTTCTGTAATTGGGTGTTCTACTTGAATACGCGTATTCATTTCCATAAAGTAGAAATTACGATGTTTATCGACTAAAAACTCGATAGTACCTGCGCCTTCGTATTTAATATATTCTGAAGCTTTAACAGCTGCTTCTCCCATTTTTTTTCTGAGCTTATCAGTCATAAATGGAGAAGGAACTTCTTCTGTTAATTTTTGATGACGACGCTGAATAGAGCAATCTCTTTCTGATAAATGACATGCTTTTCCGCGAGAATCTCCAACAATTTGAATTTCGATATGTCGTGGCTCTTCAATAAGCTTTTCCATATACATATCGTCATTTCCAAATGCTGCTTTAGATTCTTGTCTGGCAGAGTCCCAAGCGTCTTTTAAATCTTCGGGTTTAAAAACACCTCGCATACCTTTACCTCCACCACCGGCAGATGCTTTAAGCATAACAGGGTATCCCGTTTCTTTAGCTAATTTTTTACATTCTTCAAAATCTTGAATAATACCTTCGCTTCCTGGTACGCAAGGTACACCTGCAGCTTTCATGGTTTCTTTGGCATTAGCCTTATCGCCCATACGGTCAATCATATCTGCTGAAGCTCCAATAAATTTAATTCCGTGCTCTTCACAAATTTTTGAAAACTTAGCGTTTTCTGATAAAAACCCGTATCCAGGATGAATTGCATCTGCGTTTGTAATTTCTGCAGCAGCAATAATATTAGACATTTTTAAGTAGGACTCGCTACTTGGTGCTGGTCCTATACATACAGCTTCATCAGCAAATTTAACATGTAAACTTTCGGCATCAGCAGTAGAATAAACCGCAACGGTTTTAATGCCCATTTCTTTGCAGGTTCTAATAACACGTAATGCTATTTCTCCTCTATTTGCTATTAATATTTTTTTAAACATAATTTTTGAGTTTATAAGTTTATGGTTTATAAGTTTGAAAAGTTTAGTTGCATATGAGCCTCTAAACTCTAAACTTTAAACTTCTAAACTTCAAATTAAGATGGATCTACTAAAAATAGTGGTTGATCGAATTCTACAGGTGAAGAATCGTCGACTAAAATCTTAACCACTTTTCCTGAAACTTCAGATTCTATTTCATTAAATAGTTTCATTGCTTCAATAATACATAGCACATCACCTTCAGCAATAGTTTGTCCTACCTCAACAAATAATGGTTTATCTGGAGATGGTTTTCTGTAAAAAGTTCCTATAATTGGTGACTTTATTGTAATATATTTTGAATCGTCGCTAGCTGCAGCTACTGGTTCGCTAGCTGGTTTAGCAGCTTCTGTTGCTACAGGTTGAGCAGCAACTTGAGTTACTTGTGGTATTTGAGCAGCAGGAACTTGATGTACAATAGTTGTATCTGACTCTGAGCCTGTTTTTATGGTGATTTTAATATCATCCATTTCCAATTTAACTTCACTTGCGCCAGATTTGGCAACAAACTTAATTAAATTTTGAATTTCTTTAATATCCATAATTTTGCTTATTAGTTAGTGGTTAGTTTTGTGAATTATATGCCCATTTTAAATAAATAGACCCCCAATTAAATCCGCCTCCAAAAGCGGCAAATATTATATTATCTCCTTTTTTAAGTTGCGATTCGTAATCATTTAAAAGTAAGGGTAATGTTGCTGATGTTGTATTCCCATATTTGTGAATATTCATCATTACTTTTTCTTCTTCTAAATTTATTCTGTTTGCAGTCGCATCAATTATACGTTTGTTGGCTTGATGAGCTGCTAACCAAGCAACGTCGTCTTTCGTTAAATTATTGCGTTTTAATATTTTTTCGGTAGCATCTGCCATATTAAAAACGGCGTTTTTAAAAACCGTTCTACCTTCTTGAAATGCATAATGCCCACCGTTTTCCATAGTTTCTGGAGTTAAGGCAAACGACGACCCGCCGTAGGTAGCTTGTAAAAACTCTCGTCCTGTACCGTCACTTCTAAGGTATTCATCTTGAAGCCCCAAGTTTTCTTCGTTTGGTTCAAATAAAACGGCTCCAGCTCCATCACCAAAAATAATACAGGTTGCTCTGTCTTTATAATTAATGATAGAAGACATTTTATCTGCTCCTATAAGTAATACATTTTTATAACGCCCAGATTCAATATAACCTGAAGCTACAGACATACCGAATAAAAAGCTTGAACATGCTGCATCCATATCAAATGAAAAAGCATTTGTAGCACCTATTTCTGAAGCTGTAAAAGCTGCTGTAGAAGCTGCTTTCATATCTGGAGTAGCAGTTGCTACAATAACAAGTTCTATATCTTTTGGATTTATACCTCTTTTTTTAATAAGATCATTAGCTGCGTTAATAGCTAAGAAAGAGGTGCCTTTTCCGTCTTCTTTAAGAATTCGACGTTCTTTAATTCCCGTTCGGGAGGTAATCCATTCATCGTTTGTATCAACCATTGTTTCAAGTATCTGATTGGTTAATACATATTCTGGCACATAAGCGCCTACAGCTGTAATTGCTGCTGAGATTTTACTCATAACTTTATAGTTAATTCGACCAAAAAATCATTAAAGTTGGACAAAAACGTTCAAAATTTTGGTGAAAACTACTAAATTTTGAGATAATAACACACAAATAATGAGTTTTTGTCTTTATAAAAAACATATCATAAAAAAAAACGCTCACATGTGAGCGTTTTATAATATGCGTGCATAATATTTATGCTACGTTTTCTACTTCTTCTGAGTTGTCAATTAAAACTTGACCTCTGTAATACAATTTTCCTTCGTGCCAGTGCGCTCTGTGATATAAGTGCGGTTCACCTGTAGTAGGACATGTAGCAATCTGTGGCGCAGTTGCTTTATAATGTGTTCTTCTTTTATCTCTTCTTTGTTTTGAGATTTTTCTTTTAGGATGTGCCATTTTCTATTTTATTTATCCGTTAATAGTTTCTTTAATGTATTCCAACGAGGGTCAATACCCTCTTCAGTATCTTTTTCCTCATTAAGCTTTGGGCTTAATTCTTCTAATTTTTCAAGTATTTCTGAATTTAGTGTGCCATCATTAACTCCTGGATGAATTCGTTTAATTGGTACAGCTAGTACAATTAACTCGTAAATGTATTGCTGTATATTAAATTCGTAAGCACCATGTGGAAGAATAAGAATGTCTATATTATCATCATTATACGCTTCTCCAAACTTAACTACTAAATCAAATTCATTTTGAATGCTTTGATTAAATGGTTCGTTTGTTAAGTCGCAATTCACATTAACAAATCCAGAAATTTTAAAATGTAATTCTAATAATGTTGCCTTTTTTTCTAAATCAACTTTTACATTAACATTTACATTGTTAAAATCTTCATACTCAAAATATTCAAAGAACGCTTGCTCAACTTTATACTCAAAATAATGTTTCGCTATCTTTAACCCTACAAATGGAATTGTAAACTCTTTCAATGGCTTCATTATCACATTATTTTGAGCCTGCAAATATATAACTTTTTATATTATGCAACACCACTTATAAACATTTTTTTGTTTATATCTTTTTGACTCCTTTTTTTAACGGATTTGATGTAAGTTCCTCATAATCAAATCTGTTTTTAAATATTTGTATGGCTCTAAATACGGCTTCTTTAAAGGAATTTTCATCAGCCACTCCTTTTCCTGCTATTTCGTAAGCTGTACCGTGATCTGGTGAGGTTCTTACTTTGTTTAATCCTGCTGTAAAGTTAACACCCTGGCCAAAGGATAAGGTTTTAAAAGGTATTAATCCTTGGTCGTGGTAAGAAGCAATTATAGCATCAAAGTTTTTATAATTATTAGATCCAAAAAAACTATCGGCAGCATAGGGCCCGTAAACCAATTTTCCTTCTTCTTTAATTTTATTTAACGTGGGGCGCATAACATCATCATCTTCGTTACCTATAACGCCATTATCGCCTGTATGTGGGTTAATTCCTAAAACAGCAATTTTTGGTCTTCTTATTTTAAAATCTTTTTGTAGCGAACTATAAACTGTGTTAATTTTTTTTATAATTACATCTGAAGAAATATGCTCTGAAACATCCTTCACTGGAACATGGTCTGTTAACAAACCAACTCTTAAGGTATCGGTAACCATAAACATTAAACTTTCTCCTTCTAACTCTTGCGCTAAATAATCGGTGTGTCCAGGAAAATTAAATGTATCAGATTGTATATTATGCTTGTTTATTGGTGCAGTTACTAAAACATCAATATCTCCATTTTTTAATGCTTTAGTTGCCAATTGTAACGACTTTATTGCAAATTCGCCTATTTTAACATCTTCTTTTCCAAAAGTTATATTTACATTTTCGTTCCAGCAATTAAACACATTAACTTTTCCAAAAGCTATTTGACTTACATTGTTTATGCTATTTAGGCTGATATTAGAATTAAAGTGTGTTTTTAAAAAAGACATGGTTTTAATTGAAGCAAAAATTAGAGGCGTGCAAAACTCTAAAATTCTGGCGTCTTCAAATGTTTTTAAAATTATTTCTCCACCTATACCATTTAAATCTCCAATGGATATTCCTACAACTATATTTTCTGCTTTCTTCATTAAAAATGACAACTTTTGTTTGTAATTTTGATTTTTATACCAAACAAACATCAAAATTACCTATTGCATTTGATTCTTTTGAAATTTATTTGGTATGGCAAATTTAACTAAATAAACAGATAATAATATGTTTACTGGAATTATTGAAGACATTGGAGTTATTACGTATTTAAAAAAGGAATTTGATAATCTGCATATTTCGGTGAAAAGTAATATTACGTCGGAATTAAAGATTGACCAAAGTGTTGCTCACAATGGTGTTTGCTTAACTGTTGTTGAAATTAATAACGACGAGTATACCGTTACTGCTATAAAAGAAACTTTAGATAAAACAAGCCTTGAAACTTTAAAAATTAACGACAAAGTAAATTTAGAGCGCGCTATGAAGCTTGGAGATAGACTTGATGGGCATATTGTTCAAGGGCACGTAGATCAAACTGCTACTTGTATTAGTATTGAAGAAGCTAACGGAAGTTGGGTTTTTACTTTTGAATATGACTCTGCTCTGAATAATATTACCATTGAAAAAGGATCGATAACCGTTAATGGTACTAGCCTAACGGTTGTGAACTCTAAAAAAGACACTTTTAGTGTTGCTATAATACCATATACTTTTAGTCACACTAATTTTAATACACTTAAAATAGGATCGAAAGTAAATTTAGAATTTGATGTTTTGGGGAAATATGTGTCTAAACTCGTTCAGTTGAATTTAGTAAAATAAGAATAGTTTAGTTTCTTTTAAGTAATTGTTTTACGCCATAAAACAATGCAACGCATACCCCCATAATAATGCCTCCATCAATAGGAAGCCCTGGCGGTGGTGGCCCTGGTGCAGGTGGTGGTGGTGATGCCACCTGAGCAGCACATACAAAACTTATTAATACAAATAAGATTGAGGCAAATATTCTTTTATTTTGTATCATCATTGGGTTGCAAATGTATAAAAAAAAGAGTCTCGGAAAAATAAATTGATGTTTTTTCATGAAAAAACATCTATGAAATGCTATAAATCGTCGGCGAAATACAATTTTGCTAGCTTTTGTTAAATACTAAAAACGTTCTTTTTTTTAAAAAAGTATTTAGCTTATAAAAAAATAATCCCTCTTTTTTTACTTTACTATACAAATATATGTAATTTATTACGAAAATTTCAAATGAAGGATTATTATTGAATTTTCATTCTTAAAAAAAGAATGAAGTTATCTAAAATTAAAAAGCCCTTCATTTCTGAAAGGCTTGATTCTAAAAGTGGTCCCACTTGGGCTCGAACCAAGGACCACCTGATTATGAGACGGATTATTTTAGTTTTCATTTAGCAATATTTAACGTCTTATGTTCTCATTATCAATTATTTATGATTTTTTGTTTTGTTTTTATTTGCATATGATTTACCTTTAAAAGGCAATTTGTTGTACAGATGTTGTACTGATTAATTCTAAGCCTATGTCAACTGTAAAAACCGTATTGAGAAAAACGAAACTTGCTGATGGTAGTTATCCCATCTCTTTAAGAGTATCGAAAAATCGAAAATCGAAATATTTTCAAAAGATATTCAGAGTATTTCCTATGGAGTGGAATCAAACAACAGGTAGTTTTACTAACAAGAATTCAAATAATATCCAAAATAACAGGTTGCTTCTTAAATTCAAGGATAGAGTTTTAAAAATTCTTTCTGACTTAGAAATGGAAAAAAGTGATTTCACTCTAAAAGATTTTGAAAATCGCTTTAGAATTGTGTCCAATCCAGTACAACAAAACGTTTTTTATTTTTGGGATGAGATTATTGGTGAAATGATTTATGCAGGAAGAACAGGTAATGCACGAGTAAATAAAGAAGTGTTCGCTTCTTTAAATTTATTTCATAAAAGCACCAGACTTAACTTTAAAGACATAATCCCATCCTTTCTAATTAAATATGAAGCTTTCTTGAGGTCAAGAGGGGGAAGCGACGGTGGTATTGGTGTGCGAATGAGAACTATAAGAGCGCTATATAACTTTGCTATTGAAAGAAAAATAGCTAAAGAACAAGACTATCCATTTAAAATTTATAAGGTGTCAAAACTCAAAGGGAAAAATCTAAAAAAGGCTCTTAGAATGGAAGAAATTCTTCAGATTAGAGATTTCGACTTAGTAAAATATCCAGAGTATGTCAATACAAGGAACTATTTTATATTTAGTTTTTATACTAGAGGTATGAATTTTGCCGATATGATGAAACTTGAATGGAAAGCAATTGATAACGATAAAATATATTATACGAGATCTAAAACTAAGGGGGATTTTAAAATTAAAATTCTTCCTCCTGTTCATGAGATTTTAAGTTTTTACAAAGAATTTTCCATTGGCACTAAATACGTGTTTCCTATTCTTTTAAAAAACAACTTAACCCCACCACAATTGGAAAACAGAAAACATAAAACCCTTCAACGCTATAACAAAGAATTAAAAGAGATTGCCGAAATATGTGGAATTGATAAAACTCTAACGAGTTACGTGGCTAGACATAGTTTTGCTAATTGCCTAAAACAAAAAGGGGTGGCTACTGATATTATTAGTGAATCTATGGGCCATCAAAATCTTAGTATCACACAAACTTACCTTAAGGAATTTGATAATTCAGTTTTAGGTAAGGCGATTGAAATATTGGTTTGAAAATAGTTCTGGATTATCACAACTTTATGCCTTTTCCATATATTCCTGCCATGTAACTAATACATATTTCTCTTTACCATATTCAGTTTTTTTAAGAAATCCATATTCATAAACAAATAAATAAACATCTCCCTTAGTATTTTTCCAATAGTGGGTAAAAAAGTTGGGATTAAACCCCAATGCGTTTAAAACTTCAGCTCTAACGGTAACCTTGCCTCCCTTATTAAATTCCTTAAGTATTTTTCTATTCAGTTTCAGTTGGTTGTCTACCTTATTATAAAACCGTTCGGGATTTTGTTTTTCTTTTTGATATTGATATCCACTTTTACATTGTGGATCACAAAACTTCTTATCGGTTCTTCCATTTAATTCTTTACCACAATGTAAACATTCCTTATAAATTCTCATGATATTTAAATTAAACGTATTTTATACGAATCATATTCGAATAAGGTACGAATAATTTATTTACATATATTAACTTACACAAAAAAACGATGGACAAAGGTAGGAGCATTACATTAAAACACCTTTTAATCAAGGAAAAAAGATATATAGGTTTACAATTCAACACTGATAAAGTCATCCACGCCCTTGTTAGGCAATTGCCAAATGTTAAATGGAGTAATAGTTTTAACATGGCTTACATTTTGAATTGTAAAGAAAACCTTGATAAGATTTTCGAAATATTTAATGGTGTTGTTTGGGTTAATTGCAATCATTTTTTTGATAAAAGTATTGCAAAAGAAAATAACGAAGATATAGATATTACATGGTTTAGAAAAAGGAAGCTTCCAGACAAGTATAGAGTTTGTCCTACTAGTTACTTAGATAAATTAGAATTAAAGAAATATGCAAATAATACAGTAAAATCATATGTGTCTGCTTTTGAAATATTTATCAATTATTACCAAACTAAAGAATTAATAGCAATTAATGAAAGTGATGTAAGAAGTTACATCTTGAAACTGGTCCAAGAAGACAAATCAAATTCATATATAAATTCAGCCATAAACAGTATTAAATTTTATTACGAATCTGTTCTGGGAATGCCAAATAGGTTTTACCAAGTAGAAAGACCTAGAAAAGAAAAAAAATTACCAAAAATACTATCAAAAGAAGATGTGCTCAACATTATAGCCAATACAAATAACTTAAAGCACAAGTGTATTGTTAGTCTTTTATATTCATCAGGAATACGAAGAAATGAACTAGTAAATTTAAAAATTACAGATATTGATAGCAAAAGAATGTTAATACTTGTGGAAGCAGCAAAAGGCAATAAGGATCGATACACATTACTATCACATTCATTATTAAAAGATTTGCGAGACTATTATAAGCAATACAAACCAGAGAAATATATTATTGAGGGCATGTATGGTAATCAATATTCAGGTCAAAGTGTTGGCAAGATAGTATTAAATGCAGCTAAAAAGGCAGGTATAAAGATACCAGTAACTCCACATATGCTAAGACATAGTTTTGCAACACATTTATTAGAAGCTGGGGTAGATTTAAGGCAAATTCAAGTTCTTTTAGGGCATAGTTCTAGTAAGACCACAGAAATTTATACACATGTGACAACTACCACTTTTAAAAAAATCATAAATCCACTAGACTTCTAAAAAAATATAAAAGATATATTGAACATATGTTATATATATCTTAAATTGGCAGTATAACAAACATTATGTTTGTTATACCATTGTTACCCAACATATAAAAAAATACGTACTTTTAAGAAAAAATATTTATGGATAAATTATCATTTGAAGATTGGAAAAATAGTATGTCATTTATGGTAGATGATGATTTTGATAACTCTTTCCTTGGGACAATTATTCCGCTAACACAATTAATAAATGATAATTGTGCTTCATTTTCAAATAGTGATGATTTAACGGTGTTTTTAACTACGGATACAAATGGAATCACAGCATTAACAAAATTAAAAGCATTTATTTCTGTTATCGGTCTTTCCGAAGAAAGGTTAAAACGAGTAGTTTCATTAGTCAGATTTAAATTTTTCAATCAAGAATTTAGGTCTGAATGGAATGTTGCTCAAATTAGCAGAGCATTAGTTTCAAATCAAGAATTCAAAGCATTATTGATTGATTTCTTCATTAATGCTCGAAACTCAAGAATTGGGAGAGAAATGCCTCTATATTATATGAGAAATTTCAAATTGAACGACCAAGCATTTATTAACGATTTAAGTCAGTTTAGTTATGTTGAAAGAATTTTAAATGATAACGAAATACAAGGAAAATACTCAAATCAAGTAGGAGATTACGTTGAAAAAAAATTAATAAAAAAGCATTTAGAAAATTATAAAAATTCTGTAAACGCTGAATTAGTTTACGAAACTCAAAAAGAATTTCCATTGCTGGCAAAAAATTTGGACTTTATTATACCAAGTGTAGATGCACCAACAATATTAATTGAATCTGTTTATAACATTACGACAGGAAGTAGTCAATCAAAACGAGCTGACCAATTAGTCGAGCTATATGGAATACTGATGCGTTACAATGCAAACAACCGACATAATAAAATTATTATGGTAAATTATGTAGATGGTTTAGGTTGGGTTGGAAGACAAAATGATTTGCATAGAATATACGATGCAAGTGATTTCGTTTTAAACCAAAGTAATATTCACTTACTTAATGGTATACTCGATGAATACTATTAAGCTAAATTAATTTACTAAAACCGCTTCTTCCTTCTTCTTTAAAATTTCAAGATATTCAGAAGACAATAGTATTTCCGCAAGTTTTTTAGATACGTGTTCAACAACTGGAACAGCAACTGTGTTACCTAATAAATCAAAAGCCTCTGTTTCTTTAACGGGAATTTCGTACCATTCTGGATAACCGAATAAACGTAATCCTTCGCGAATTGTTAATCGTCTTAAACCACCATTATCTGGAACAGCTAAACGAGAAACATCAGTAGCAACAAGTGTTGGAGCAATATCATTTGGATCCAATATTTTATTGATTTCAAAACTCAACTTTCCGGTTACAATGTTGTAACCTTTTAGTTTTGTTTCGTCATATACACGATATTTTTTCTCACCATTTTCCGTTTTCTCTCTAACTAATTTTTTTGGATGCTCAAATCTTAAATATCCCTTATCAACTAAATCATCCAATAAGCCTTTTAGATTTTCGTTTTTATGAAATGTTGAGATTTGTTTCAAAGTCAAAGCCATTCCATCCATCCAATCGATACCAATTTTTTCAGCCCAATGTTTTTTTCTTCTTTCCTTGAATAGTTTATTTAATAAGATAATCTGTTCGTCTGACACTTCGCCCTTAATTCCAATATCCCAACTATGAATGTTATTATCGCCACCGCGTTTATCTTTAATTGATTTACCATATAAATCTTCCATTTCAAAATGCTTGAAAAGCTTTTGAGTGAAATCAGAATTAATCGTTTCTAAACCATTCTCTAAAATGGTCTTCAAAGGTTTAAACTGTTTTTCACTAACATTTAAATTAGCTGTTTCATCTTTTGTGCCAACTATAAAAATTCTTTTACGAGATTGAGGCAAACCAAAGTCAATTGAATCTAATACTTTCCAAGAAACATTGTAACCTAATTCATTCTTTAACTTATATAGAATAGTAGATAAGGTTCTACCAATTTTATCATTTTTGTTTTTTAAATCGTGTTTAACAAGTCCTTCAACATTTTCAAGGATAAAACCGTAAGGCTTTTTATCTCTTAAAATTCGTTCAATTTCAAAAAATAATGTTCCTCTTGTTTCGGCAAATCCGTGACGATTTCCTGCAGCACTAAATGCTTGACAAGGAAAACCACCTAACAAAAAATCAAAATCGGGAATTTGTTCGTTTTGAACCTTGAAAATATCGCCTACGAAATAATCGTGATTAAAATTTTTAGACAATGTTTTAACTGCATAAGGTTTGATTTCAGATGTCATTACACATTCTGTTTCAAAACCTAATTCCTCAAATGACTTTTCAAAACCTAATCTTATTCCACCAAGTCCTGCAAATAAATCTATAAATTTAACTTTTGGCATTTTTTTTATTTTTTTAGGTTATAATCTGCTTGTGGTTCAGCAGCGATTGATAATTGACTTTCGTATTCTTCGATTTCTATTTTTTCGCAACCAATTACAGTCAGACATTGTAAAAAGAATGATGCACTAAAAGTACCTCGACTTATTTTACTATCAATACTTGATTTAGTTTCTTCAATTCCGATTTGTTCTAACATACTTGCCAACTCTGAATTTGAAATTCCTCTTCGAACCAATTCTGACTTCAATAAACGTTTAACTTTATCATTCCAATCTGACATAATTATGGATTTGATTTATTGCAAATTTGTGTAATTATTTGTAAATATGCAAATAAAAAGGCGAAAATAAAAAATACGTTGGGTAACAACGTGTATAAATAATAGCGGTTTTAGTGCTTTATCAAAGTTAGTTTTTTATCTTTAAAGTCAGGTTATAAACCGAAAAGTAAACGAAATAAATCCGCTACTATTCATACACAAAACCGTTGTACACAAGCTGAAACCAGCCGCATATTTTAGCACTTTCGGTTTTTGCCAACGCTAAACTCCAACTCTCGAAAAACCAAAAGAGCTAAAATTTCCCAACGCTCAAACCACTCTAATTTGAATAATATTATCTATATTTGACAAAATTGTCAAGGCAAAATATTCAAGAAGATGAAAGAAACATTTGGAGAGTATATTCATAAACTACGAATCGAAAATAATTTGACTTTAACAAAGCTTGCTGCTGCTTTGGACATAGACCAATCAACACTTTCAAAAATTGAAAATCATAAACGAAATGTTTCAGAAGATATAATTCCGAAACTTGCCGACATTTTCAGTTTAGATATACAACAGCTAGAAAAAGAATTTTTAAGTGAAAAAATTGCAGAATTAATTTACCAAAAAGACAATACTGCTGACCTTTTAAATCTTGCAAAGGAGAAGGCAGATTATTACAAAATCACAAAAGCAACACAAGGTTTATTACAATTTAACAAATGATAGGAACATCTTTATTTTCAAGTGCTGGAATTTCAGAAACTTATTTTAATGAGATAGGTGTTAATATTACAGTTGCAAATGAGCTTTTAGAAGAACGTGCGAATTTATATCGTTCAGTCAATAAAGATTGTAATATGATAACTGGCGATATTCAAAATGAAAAAATATTTAATCATATTCTTAAATCATCATCTGATAATTTAGATTTTTTAATAGCATCACCACCTTGCCAAGGAATGAGTGTAGCTGGAAAAAATAGAAGTAAAAATCAAATGTTAAATGATGAAAGAAATTTTCTAGTTTTTAGGATAATAGAGTTTATTGAAAAAAAGAACCCAAGTTATGTTTTAATTGAAAACGTACCGACTTTTTTTAAAATCGAATTGCCATTTCAAGGAAAGTTGATGAAAATCATAGACATATTGTCTGCTCTTTTTAAAGACAAATATCAAATAGAAGCGGAAGAATATGATGCGCAATTATTTGGAGTTCCTCAAAGAAGAGTTCGTGCAATTATAAAAATGTATAAAAAAGGACTAAAATGGAATTCCCCAACAACTGAAAATATAATTACAGTTGAAGATGCAATTAGTCATCTTCCTAGCATTGAAGCAAATGAAAAATCAGATGTAAAATGGCATTTTGCCAGAAAACACAATGAAAGACATATTACTTGGATGCAAAATACACCAACAGGTAAAACAGCATTCGAAAATAAAATACATTTTCCTTCTAAAGAAAACGGAGATAGAATCAAAAGCTACAATACTACGTATCGCAGAATTAAATGGGATGAACCTGCACCAACAATAACAATGAGAAATGATGCAATAAGCTCACAATTAAATGTTCATCCAGGAAGAAAATTATCAAGTGGATTGTATTCTGATGCAAGGGTTTTGACACCATTAGAACTAATGCTTTTATCTTCTTTACCTGCTGATTGGAATATTCCAAATGACACCAATGAGCTTTTAATACGAAAATGTATTGGTGAGTGTATTCCTCCTTTGCTAATAAAAAAAATTGTTGAACAGATTCATAATTAATAATGACATTAAGAATAGATAGCAAAAAGTGGATTTTATATCGCCACATAAGTGACTTTAAACTGTTATGTTCAGTTGCAGAGTTTTTAAAATCAATTTCCAAAACGGCAATTTCGAAAGATGAAAAAGCTCGTCTAAATTTAAAATTACGTGAAGTTGGATTATATAGTGAAAGAAATCCTGATATGCCACTTGATGCTATAAATCATAAAATCAATCAGCTATCATATTATATGTTTGGTTACCAAGCTAAAGTTGATGGTGATGACAGATTTTTATACAGCCCTCTGGGAAATCTTTTCTTAAAACATATAGAGGATAAAGAAAAGTCTTCGAAAATATTCTTAACAATGTTATGGGCTGTTCAATATCAGCATCCGCATAGTGGAACAAAAAAAGATTTTCAATTATATCCTTTTAGGTTAATTTTTAAATTACTTTCAGATTCGAGATTAGCAAACAAACTTTTTGCTTTTGAAGTTGCATACATAGTTGTATTTATTCAAGAAATAACTACAGATATTTATGAAGAACTAGTAAAAGAAATATTAGATTTAAGAGAGCTATCCAACGAAGAATTAGCTGAAAAATTTCAAGAAGATAGACACGCTTATGTAAATTCTGCTTATGAGTGGGATTATTATGTTTCAACATTATTTTCAGGTGCAGGTGTTTTAGAAAAAACTCAAGGAGAATTAATCTGTAAACTTCAACACGGCACAACAAAGACCTTTAGAAAAGTAACTAGAAATATTGTAGAAATTCCAACTCAATTAAAAGAACTGGTTAATAACCTAGAAACAAATTATTCATTTTTAGAAAAACCTCTTTTATTAAATGACCCTGAAAGATTAAAAATAGATGTTATCAAAGAGATTTATAGCTTCTACCCTAGAATTTTACTTGATTCAATTGGTGAGGTTGAAAATGAATTAAAACTTAAATTGCTAAATCTACCTAAATTAATTGAGCAATATTCAAATAACAATGATGGTAAAGAAGCCTATTTATTTGAAGATGCACTTACAGATGGCTTCAATATGTTCTACAATGTAGAAGCTGAAAAAATTGGTGGTGCAGGTAATACAGATATTGAATGCCTATATCTCACAAAAAAGAAAAAGTTTGCAGTAGATGCAAAATCGACTAAAAACAAACTCTCTGGCATAAATTCAGGTAGATTAGCTGGTCATAGAGATAAAATTGGCGGAGAATATACTATTGTAGTTGCACCAAGATACGTACCTGCTGTTCTACAAGATATTCAGGCTTCGCCAATAGTTATAATTCGAGCGAGTACCTTTTCAGAATATTTATACAACAATATAGACAACGATATAAGAGAAATAGATTTTGAGGACTTTGACTCAATAATCACAAATAATTTAGGAACCGACATTAGTAAAAACATTTCAAATATGACTATTGAAAGGTTCGCTACAAAAAGATAAGATAATTATGATATCAATTACAAGAGAGAACAATATGGATTTAATGTCAAGATATCCTGATAATTATTTTGATTTGGCAATTGTTGACCCACCTTATGGGATTTTAAACAAAACTAAAAGAGGTGGAGATAGAAAATTTAATATGAAAGAATATGCACAATGGGATGTAAAACCCAATGATGAATATTTTAATGAACTTTTCCGTGTTTCAAAAAACCAAATTATTTGGGGTGGTAATTATTTTGGACAATTGTGGTTAAGGAGTGAATACAATAAAGGTTATATAATTTGGGACAAAAAACAACCTGAATCACTTAACAATTTTGCAATGGCTGAAATGGCTTGGTCTTCATTAGATAGACCTGCTAAAATTTTTCACTATAGCGTTAGAAA
The DNA here is from genome assembly GCA_947487155.1 of uncultured Flaviramulus sp. Taxonomy (GTDB): domain Bacteria; phylum Bacteroidota; class Bacteroidia; order Flavobacteriales; family Flavobacteriaceae; genus CANLXL01. The sequence goes on along the minus strand of CANKVS010000041.1, from coordinate 9,380 downwards.
AAATAGAAATAAAACTCATCCAACTCAAAAGCCACTTGACCTTTATAATTGGCTACTTAAAATGTATGCTAAACAAGGAGACAAAATACTTGACACACATTTAGGAAGTGGAACAATTGCTATCGCTTGCTATAATGCAGGAATTAGTTTAACTGCTTGCGAAATAAGTGAAAATTATTTTGAAAAATCATTAGAGAAAATTAAGGAACATTTACCAAATGTAAAGGTAGAAACATCAATCCCAAGTGCATATTCAATTCAGTTTCCGAATCAAGAAAAAGAAACTCACGAACTGAATGAAATATTAATTGAACAAAACAATCAGTTAAGAATATTTAAAGAAGCACAGGCGGAATATTTGACTGAAAATGCCAACGCTTAAAGCCATACACATTTGCAATTCGCTTCAGCCAACACACAAACCAAAAATTGCAAAAGAGTATGTCTTTGCCAACGCTAGCAAGTTTGCGGAAAGAAAAAGCCAGTGTACAACAATGTATAAAAATAATAGCGGTTTAATCGCTAAAACGAAATTAAGTTAATATAAAAAAGGTCTGTGTTTAACCGGAAAGTTAGTGCTTGAAAATCCGCTACTATTCTTATACGAGACCGTTGTAACACATTTGATGAAAACCCAAGAAACATTGACAAACGAGGAATTAATTGACTATGTCTACTATGACATTGCAGGAAAATATCTGAACGAAAAAATCAATGATTGGAGTCAAACGAAAATGTGGTTCGACACAGTTTTTGAATTATCAGAACCTGTTCGATACACATATGGAATTGGAGTTTTGAATATGCAAGTAATGAATGGTGGATTTGAACAGTATTATGATAATGATTATGGAATTTTTGCGGAGGAAACCCTAAATGGACTGAAAAAAATTGGAGCTGAATTGACCTTTGAACTTTTAAAAAGTTCGGTCGAAATAATGAAAAAACATAAAGAACCGAAAACGGACTTGTTTGACTTCATAACCGAGAGCAAATATTGGGAGAATAAAGAAATTGAACAAGTTTTAGACCGAGTTACAGAGGAATATTGGAATTTAGAAGACAAAGAAGATTTGACTGAATTACTCGGGAATTATTTACGGAATTGTGAAATAAAATAAAAACGTGTTACAACAATGTATAACCGCAATTACGGCGGATTCGACTACGTCCGAATCCACTCGGAATTCCTAACGTCTGTGCTAAACCGAAAATTATTAACTTTAATCCCGTAACTGACGGTTATACGAGACCGTTAGCAATAATTATGAAAAAACATTTCGCATTCATTTTAGCCTTTTCTTTTTCGAGTATATTATTCGGACAAAAAATAACTTATAATCATTTGAATTCGACATCGGAAAATTTAAAAGAAAAGTTACTGAACAGCGGAGAATATTTTACTGGAGAAAACACAGAGTTACCTTATTTTCAGGGTAAAGAAGACAGTAAGTACATAAAGTTTTATAAGTCAACAGGAGATGTTGCAACAATCGATTTCAAAACCGACAGTGAATATTTAGCGATTATCTATGATATTCAAAATAACGCCAACTTTAGATTTAAATTCTGTACGGATTACGATGAAAACATAGTATATAATTATGAAACATCTTCGGGAAATAAAATACGTTTTGACTTTGGCGAAATGCGTATTTCGGTAGAATATAAGTCCAAATTAAATAATTTTCTTGACAACAACTCAGACTTTGGTTCTACCTTCACTTGTGAAAGCGATAACTCTTACGCATATCATACAAATATAAAATGTAATGGACTTGGGAATTGTGAAGCAAATATTTCAAAAACAAATATTAGGTCTGCGAAAACAAATGGCTATAAAATATGTGAAATTTGTACCGATGACAGTTATTCAAAAGGTAGGGTGTCTGAAACTTACATAAATCTAAGTCAAGATAATGAACAAAAGGACTATCCAAAAAGTCAACCAAAAGAAGAAAAAAAAGATGAAAGAAATTTTTATGATGTAATGGGTTACTCTAAAGTTTCATTTAACAAAAATGTTAGAGCCTATACCGTTACGATTAAAAACAAGAAAAATGGTTTTGAAGGCAAAGAAAAAATGATTGAGCCAGATATAAACAATCCCCATTATATTTCAATAATATCAAACAAAGATAAAGGTGGCACTCTAACAATTAAGAATAAAGACTACAAAGATATAATTATTAATTTCACTAAAGTTTATCAAGGCGAATATGAAAATGGCAGTACGAGTTATTATTTTGTAACAGAGAACGAAAATCACAGTATATCTTATGTAGATGTTAATGGCTCAAATGATTTTCTTTTTATTCAATTAAATCAAGATTCAGACAATGGAATATATATCGATTATACAATTTCAGAAATCTAAATTTCAAACAGAATTATAATTAATATCGTGAATAATAACTATTGCTAACACCGTATATAAAAAATTGCTAGTGTTGTGCTAAAACAAAGGTCGTTGCACGTTTGCTACGTCTGATTTTCCTTCGGAAAATCCTCGAACTCAAACACGCAACTTTCCATATACATAAACGTTAGCCACAAGCCGAAAATACTGCACGCAACCAACACTCGATTAAAAATCCACTTCCCCATTTCAAAAAAAATTGATTCAAAATTTGTATAGTTAGGATTCCTTACTATATTTGTATTGCAATAATGCATTAATCTAAAAATATAATAAAATGAGTAAATCAATTTTCTATCACGCAGGATGTCCAGTTTGTGTAAGTGCAGAACACGATATCGTAAATTTAGTCGGAGTTGAAAATGTTGAAGTCGTAAACATTGGAGAAGACCGAAACAGAATTTCAGAAGCAGAAAAAGCAGGAGTAAACTCTGTTCCAGCTTTAGTTACACCAAACGGAAACACATTACACATCAACTTTGGTGCGTCAATGGCAGATGTAAAAGGCTAATTTTTAAAATGCATAGTTAGGATTCCTAATATTAATGGAGTCCTAACTTCTTAAAACAAATCAAAATGAAATCAATACTATTATTACTATCAACAACGATGCTTTTGTACACAACAAATTCTTGTGCTCAAGAAAGCGAATATAAAAATGATAATTTCAAAATCGATGAAGTTAGTGTAACACACAAACCCGATTTAGGAGTTACCATTTGGGAAATAACTGTAGATGGAACAGCAGGAAAGACAACACCAACTAAAGTCGGTCAACTTGATGGCGCACCCGTTTTAGGCTATGTTTTTCCTACAAGTTTAAAACCTACTGATGTTGGCTTTAATCAGACAGACGGAATTGTTGCTCTTGCGCTTACTTCACATCCCGATTTTGATGATACACCTCTCTGGGATGAAAATAGCGACCAAATATATAATAACGATGGTGTTATTTGGCATCCTCATTGGGTGATACTTCACGAAGATAAAAGAGTTAAAGGAGGACTCTCGGTAAAACAATTTAAGAAAGGGGATGAAACCGTTGTTTTACCACCAACAAATCCAGAAATGCCAATGTATATGGATTCACCAGGATATCCTGTTACTGCTAAAAGCAATACAATAAAGGTAATTGTGCCAGATTATCGTATGAACAATAGAACAGACTTTAGTTATGATGGTGTTACTGCATTTATGAAAGTAAATACAAGTAACGAAAATTTACCTATGCTCGGAGTGTACGAAGTTCTTAGCGTAGCAAGTGTAGATTTGACGTTACCTTATAAAGTAAAGAATTAATAAGATGAAAGTAGCAGTTTGGGACACTTACGTAAAAAAAGAAGATGGTAACATTATGCATTTTGATATTCTTGTTCCTGATAATATAACCAATGAGCAAAAGATATTCAATTTTGGGAAAAGTTACCTAAAGACAAAGTCTTTTAAAACAGGGCAATTGACCTCAAATGAATGTCGTCTGTGCCATATTGAACAGGCAACAGAAGAAATAGTCTCATCAATTGAAAACAAAGGTTATTTCATAATAGAAATGGAAAATTGCAACTAATTTAATTAGGATTACTAACTTTGCCTGTCGAACAAATTTTGACAGGCTTTTTTTTATGAAGGAAAGTACATTTAACCCAGCACAACAAGAAAAAGACATTTCGAGTAAAATCGTTGCAGGAATGGAACGAGTTTCGGAAGTATTTAAAATCTTACTATGGGAAAAAGCCAAATTGGTTGGTTTAAGCCCAATTCAAATTCAGATACTCATATTCGTAGCTTTTCACAATCAAGAATTGTGCAATGTTAGTCATCTTGCTAAAGAATTTAACGTAACAAAGCCTACTGTAAGTGATGCAATTAGAATTCTAGATAAGAAGGAATTAATCGTAAAAGATTTTTCATCTTCAGATAGTCGTAGTTATTCCATATCATTATCTGATTTAGGAAATGACATTGTTTCTCAAACTTACGATTTCTCAAATCCACTAAAAAAACAAGTAGATAGTTTTTCACAATCCGAATTAGAGAGCTTATTTGGTACTTTAAGTCAACTGATTTACAATTTAAATCGTAACGGAATATTGAGTGTGCAGCGAACTTGTTATGGATGTAAGTTTTATGAAAAAAAGCAAGAATCGGATTACTGTAATTTGCTTAAAAAGGAATTATTAAATCAAGAGATTAGATTGGACTGTCCAGAGTTTGTAGAAAAAACATAGCAGAAAAGAATGAAAAGTTTAACTCGTAAAAAGAAAAATTTAATAATATGGCTAATGTTTGGAGTTCTTTTAGGAAAGCTTATCGCTTCAACAATAATTAATCCTTCTAAAGCGAGTGTATTAGATTGGCTTTTAATTGTTATAGGAATTCTGGTTGTAATACTTCACTATTCAACAGACAGGAAGGAGACGACCAAATAAAAAGCCAGTGGCTAACAATGTGTATAAGTAATAGCGGTTTTAGTGATAAAACGAAAGTTATATATAAAACAAAGGTGAGTAAAAAACCGAAAGGTCTGTAAGTAGAAATCCGCTACTACTCATACACCAGACCGTTGTACACAAGCTGAAACCAGCCGCATATTTTAGCACTTTCGGTTTTTGCCAACGCTAAACTCCAACTCTCGAAAAACCAAAAGAGCTAAAATTTCCCAACGCTCAAACCACTCTAATTTGAATAATATTATCTATATTTGACAAAATTGTCAAGGCAAAATATTCAAGAAGATGAAAGAAACATTTGGAGAGTATATTCATAAACTACGAATCGAAAATAATTTGACTTTAACAAAGCTTGCTGCTGCTTTGGACATAGACCAATCAACACTTTCAAAAATTGAAAATCATAAACGAAATGTTTCAGAAGATATAATTCCGAAACTTGCCGACATTTTCAGTTTAGATATACAACAGCTAGAAAAAGAATTTTTAAGTGAAAAAATTGCAGAATTAATTTACCAAAAAGACAATACTGCTGACCTTTTAAATCTTGCAAAGGAGAAGGCAGATTATTACAAAATCACAAAAGCAACACAAGGTTTATTACAATTTAACAAATGATAGGAACATCTTTATTTTCAAGTGCTGGAATTTCAGAAACTTATTTTAATGAGATAGGTGTTAATATTACAGTTGCAAATGAGCTTTTAGAAGAACGTGCGAATTTATATCGTTCAGTCAATAAAGATTGTAATATGATAACTGGCGATATTCAAAATGAAAAAATATTTAATCATATTCTTAAATCATCATCTGATAATTTAGATTTTTTAATAGCATCACCACCTTGCCAAGGAATGAGTGTAGCTGGAAAAAATAGAAGTAAAAATCAAATGTTAAATGATGAAAGAAATTTTCTAGTTTTTAGGATAATAGAGTTTATTGAAAAAAAGAACCCAAGTTATGTTTTAATTGAAAACGTACCGACTTTTTTTAAAATCGAATTGCCATTTCAAGGAAAGTTGATGAAAATCATAGACATATTGTCTGCTCTTTTTAAAGACAAATATCAAATAGAAGCGGAAGAATATGATGCGCAATTATTTGGAGTTCCTCAAAGAAGAGTTCGTGCAATTATAAAAATGTATAAAAAAGGACTAAAATGGAATTCCCCAACAACTGAAAATATAATTACAGTTGAAGATGCAATTAGTCATCTTCCTAGCATTGAAGCAAATGAAAAATCAGATGTAAAATGGCATTTTGCCAGAAAACACAATGAAAGACATATTACTTGGATGCAAAATACACCAACAGGTAAAACAGCATTCGAAAATAAAATACATTTTCCTTCTAAAGAAAACGGAGATAGAATCAAAAGCTACAATACTACGTATCGCAGAATTAAATGGGATGAACCTGCACCAACAATAACAATGAGAAATGATGCAATAAGCTCACAATTAAATGTTCATCCAGGAAGAAAATTATCAAGTGGATTGTATTCTGATGCAAGGGTTTTGACACCATTAGAACTAATGCTTTTATCTTCTTTACCTGCTGATTGGAATATTCCAAATGACACCAATGAGCTTTTAATACGAAAATGTATTGGTGAGTGTATTCCTCCTTTGCTAATAAAAAAAATTGTTGAACAGATTCATAATTAATAATGACATTAAGAATAGATAGCAAAAAGTGGATTTTATATCGCCACATAAGTGACTTTAAACTGTTATGTTCAGTTGCAGAGTTTTTAAAATCAATTTCCAAAACGGCAATTTCGAAAGATGAAAAAGCTCGTCTAAATTTAAAATTACGTGAAGTTGGATTATATAGTGAAAGAAATCCTGATATGCCACTTGATGCTATAAATCATAAAATCAATCAGCTATCATATTATATGTTTGGTTACCAAGCTAAAGTTGATGGTGATGACAGATTTTTATACAGCCCTCTGGGAAATCTTTTCTTAAAACATATAGAGGATAAAGAAAAGTCTTCGAAAATATTCTTAACAATGTTATGGGCTGTTCAATATCAGCATCCGCATAGTGGAACAAAAAAAGATTTTCAATTATATCCTTTTAGGTTAATTTTTAAATTACTTTCAGATTCGAGATTAGCAAACAAACTTTTTGCTTTTGAAGTTGCATACATAGTTGTATTTATTCAAGAAATAACTACAGATATTTATGAAGAACTAGTAAAAGAAATATTAGATTTAAGAGAGCTATCCAACGAAGAATTAGCTGAAAAATTTCAAGAAGATAGACACGCTTATGTAAATTCTGCTTATGAGTGGGATTATTATGTTTCAACATTATTTTCAGGTGCAGGTGTTTTAGAAAAAACTCAAGGAGAATTAATCTGTAAACTTCAACACGGCACAACAAAGACCTTTAGAAAAGTAACTAGAAATATTGTAGAAATTCCAACTCAATTAAAAGAACTGGTTAATAACCTAGAAACAAATTATTCATTTTTAGAAAAACCTCTTTTATTAAATGACCCTGAAAGATTAAAAATAGATGTTATCAAAGAGATTTATAGCTTCTACCCTAGAATTTTACTTGATTCAATTGGTGAGGTTGAAAATGAATTAAAACTTAAATTGCTAAATCTACCTAAATTAATTGAGCAATATTCAAATAACAATGATGGTAAAGAAGCCTATTTATTTGAAGATGCACTTACAGATGGCTTCAATATGTTCTACAATGTAGAAGCTGAAAAAATTGGTGGTGCAGGTAATACAGATATTGAATGCCTATATCTCACAAAAAAGAAAAAGTTTGCAGTAGATGCAAAATCGACTAAAAACAAACTCTCTGGCATAAATTCAGGTAGATTAGCTGGTCATAGAGATAAAATTGGCGGAGAATATACTATTGTAGTTGCACCAAGATACGTACCTGCTGTTCTACAAGATATTCAGGCTTCGCCAATAGTTATAATTCGAGCGAGTACCTTTTCAGAATATTTATACAACAATATAGACAACGATATAAGAGAAATAGATTTTGAGGACTTTGACTCAATAATCACAAATAATTTAGGAACCGACATTAGTAAAAACATTTCAAATATGACTATTGAAAGGTTCGCTACAAAAAGATAAGATAATTATGATATCAATTACAAGAGAGAACAATATGGATTTAATGTCAAGATATCCTGATAATTATTTTGATTTGGCAATTGTTGACCCACCTTATGGGATTTTAAACAAAACTAAAAGAGGTGGAGATAGAAAATTTAATATGAAAGAATATGCACAATGGGATGTAAAACCCAATGATGAATATTTTAATGAACTTTTCCGTGTTTCAAAAAACCAAATTATTTGGGGTGGTAATTATTTTGGACAATTGTGGTTAAGGAGTGAATACAATAAAGGTTATATAATTTGGGACAAAAAACAACCTGAATCACTTAACAATTTTGCAATGGCTGAAATGGCTTGGTCTTCATTAGATAGACCTGCTAAAATTTTTCACTATAGCGTTAGAAAAAATAGAAATAAAACTCATCCAACTCAAAAGCCACTTGACCTTTATAATTGGCTACTTAAAATGTATGCTAAACAAGGAGACAAAATACTTGACACACATTTAGGAAGTGGAACAATTGCTATCGCTTGCTATAATGCAGGAATTAGTTTAACTGCTTGCGAAATAAGTGAAAATTATTTTGAAAAATCATTAGAGAAAATTAAGGAACATTTACCAAATGTAAAGGTAGAAACATCAATCCCAAGTGCATATTCAATTCAGTTTCCGAATCAAGAAAAAGAAACTCACGAACTGAATGAAATATTAATTGAACAAAACAATCAGTTAAGAATATTTAAAGAAGCACAGGCGGAATATTTGACTGAAAATGCCAACGCTTAAAGCCATACACATTTGCAATTCGCTTCAGCCAACACACAAACCAAAAATTGCAAAAGAGTATGTCTTTGCCAACGCTAGCAAGTTTGCGGAAAGAAAAAGCCAGTGTACAACAATGTATAAAAATAATAGCGGTTTAATCGCTAAAACGAAATTAAGTTAATATAAAAAAGGTCTGTGTTTAACCGGAAAGTTAGTGCTTGAAAATCCGCTACTATTCTTATACGAGACCGTTAGCACACATTACTCACTCGGCTCTGAAAAAATTTTAAAATCGCTTAAAAGTGGTTTAAAAAGTAAAAAACAATTCTCACTCATACGATTTCCGACCAAAGCAAAGCGCAACTGTTACGTACGACTGACCTTGTGTACGGCAAATCAAAACCCTTAAAAAAGAAAAAAAACGGACTGACGCCAATCAAAATGCAACTGTCACGGCGGACTGATTTTCAGTACGGCATAATTTTGCGCTTTAAAAAATCAAGTCTGTAAGAAAAATTAAATAACGTGCGCTAACAATGTGTAAAAAAAATACTATTTTTATTAACCTGAGTTCGATGTAAGGATTTATAAAAACAAAGCTAATTGCGTTGTATTTTGCGTTTCAAATTTAATTGCTGG
>CANKVS010000040.1 GCA_947487155.1 uncultured Flaviramulus sp. | reverse complement strand
TCGGGGTTTTGTTTTATCTAAAATACAAATTAAATAACTGAAAGTCAATAGGTTGAACTACTCCTGAAAGTGCCTATAAAAACAAAAAACGCGAAGCTTAAACTTCGCGTTTTTAATATATTTTAAAATAAAATCTAGTCTGCTAAAACAATAACTTTATTATCTTTCATTTCAATAGTACCAGAATTAATTGCTAACCAAGTACCTTTATCTGCTTTTGTGAATTTTGATTCAACTTCTTCTTCAAGTTTGATGTCACCAAAAATTTTCACGTTACCTTCTTTTAATAAAGAAACAATTGGAGCGTGATCTTTAAGCATTTCAAATTCACCGTTAACACCTGGTACAGAAATAGAATCTACTTCTCCACTAAATAATGTTGCTTCTGGTGATACAATTTCTAAATACATAGTTTTTTAGTTTGCAGTCTGCAGTTTACAGTTATGCAGTCACTGAAGACTGAATACTGATTTACTGCGAACTAATTTTACGCTTCAGCTAACATTTTTTCTCCAGCTTCAATAGCTTCTTCAATAGAACCTTTAAGGTTAAATGCTGCTTCTGGTAAGTGGTCTAATTCACCATCCATAATCTGATTAAATCCTTTAATAGTTTCTTTAATATCAACTAATACACCAGGAATACCTGTAAATTGTTCAGCTACGTGGAATGGTTGAGATAAGAAACGTTGTACACGTCTTGCTCTACCTACAGCCATTTTATCCTCTTCAGATAATTCTTCCATACCTAATATGGCAATAATATCTTGTAATTCTTTATAACGTTGTAATAACTCTTTTACACGTTGTGCACAGTCATAGTGTTCAGCTCCTAAAATATCAGCAGTAAGAATTCTTGATGTAGAATCTAATGGATCTACCGCAGGATAAATACCTAACTCAGCAATTTTACGAGATAATACAGTTGTTGCATCTAAGTGAGCAAAAGTTGTTGCAGGAGCAGGATCAGTTAAATCATCCGCAGGTACGTAAACCGCTTGTACAGATGTAATAGATCCTTTTTTAGTTGAAGTAATACGCTCTTGCATCGCTCCCATTTCTGTTGCTAATGTTGGTTGATAACCTACAGCAGAAGGCATACGACCAAGTAATGCAGATACCTCAGAACCTGCTTGTGTAAAACGGAAAATATTATCTACGAAGAAAAGTACATCTTTTCCTTGTCCGTCTCCAGCTCCATCACGGAAATATTCAGCAATTGTTAAACCCGATAAGGCAACACGCGCACGTGCTCCAGGAGGCTCATTCATTTGTCCGAATACGAAAGTAGCTTTAGATTCTTTCATTTTAGATTTATCAACTTTAGATAAATCCCATCCACCTTCTTCCATAGAATGCATAAAATCATCACCATAACGGATAATTCCAGATTCTAACATTTCTCTTAAAAGGTCATTTCCTTCACGAGTTCTTTCTCCTACTCCAGCAAATACTGAAAGTCCACCGTGTCCTTTTGCTATATTGTTAATCAACTCTTGAATCAATACCGTTTTACCTACACCAGCACCACCAAATAATCCAATTTTACCACCTTTTGCATAAGGCTCAATTAAATCGATTACTTTAATACCAGTAAATAAAACTTCAGTAGACGTTGATAAATCTTCAAATTTAGGTGCTTGTCTGTGAATTGGTAAACCCGCTTCACCTGCTTTAGGTAAATCACCTAATCCATCAATGGCATCTCCAATAACATTAAATAAACGTCCGTAAACATCATCTCCAATTGGCATTTGTATTGGAGCACCAGTTGCAGTAACCTCAGTACCTCTACTTAAACCATCAGACGAATCCATAGCAATAGTACGAACCGTATCTTCTCCAATGTGAGATTGTACTTCTAATACTAATAAAGAACCGTCAGGTCTTTTAATTTCTAATGAATCATAAATTTTTGGAAGTTCAGAACCTGCAGCGAATTCAACATCGATTACTGGACCTACTATTTGTGCAACTTTACCTGTAACTTTAGACATTACTTATGTATTTAATATTATGCGTTTTAATTCTATGAAAACACTTTAAGTTTTCGCGTGCAAAGATATATTTTTTTATTTAAAAATAAAGTTGTTTTTAAAGCTTTTTTGTAATAAAAAAACACCTTCAATTAGAAGGTGTTTAGAAAGTATAATTTGTAATAAATTCTTTTTAGAATTGATTAATTGTTTATTGTCCAAGAAACAAAATATTGCGAGCCAATAAAAGGAGACCCAACTGCACTTTGATATTCTTTTCCACCTAAATTAGTTCCCCCAATTTTAAATATAGATTTCATAGATGGTACAGAATAGTTTATTTGAGCATCAACAACTGTTCTTGAAGGTATAATAGTATTGGCTATAGTTGCTTGCCAGAAATATTCATCGCTCCAACGGGCATTAACATTAAATCCGAAATTTTTAAATAACTCACGATTTCCTAAAGATACTTTTACTTTATGTTCGGGCGTATTAAAACCAACGGTAAAATCGGGATCTGTTGATTGGTCGAAATCTAATTTTGAATAGGTGTAGTTAAACCCTAAATCAAAATTTTTAGCAATTTTTGTAGATAACCCAATAACACCGCCATAAGAACTAACATCTGCTGATGAATTTGTGTATACATTAAACACTTGGGTGTTACCACCTGCCACATCTAGTACACCTGATAAATCTGTTACCGATCCTGTTTTAGGTGTTACTACCAATTTTTGAGCGCTAAAGTTATCGTAAGTATTGTAATAAGCATTAAAATCGACAGTTATAAATCCTACTTTTCCACGATACCCTACGTCAAAGGCTGTTACTTTCTCTTGTTCAGCAAGAGGTGTTATACCAGTGCCTTGTACAGGCATTAATAAACTTGCGTTTTGTTGTACTGCTACATTAGGATTAGTTCCTCCAGCAATTGCAGTGCCAACTGCTGCTCCAAATGCTTCAGCCGATGTTCTTGTATAAGAATTGAAGTAAGCGTCTCTACCTGTTAAATCTGTACCTGGTAACCTTCTATCTAAATTATCAGGTGCCGACCCTACCAAAATAGCTCTACCTACATTAAATCCTATAAATAACGCTTGGGTATCGGGGTTTCTAAATCCCGTTTGAAAAGATGCTCTAAAGTTATGCTCCTTGTTTTCTCCAGCAGCATAAACAAAAGAAAGTCTTGGTGAATAACTAGCATCAAAAAACTCATTTTTATCATAACGTACTGAAGCGGTTATTTTTAAACGGTCGTCCATTAATTTTTTAATACCTTGTAAATAAGCACCGTATTCATTGTAATCTATTGATCCATCATAATCTGTAAATACACTTCCGCTTGAATTTAATGAATATTGTCTGTACTGACCTCCTAACTGTAAGTCTAAGACATTATTTAGTAAGTCTTTAAAATTATAATTTCCTTCGGCAACATTCATTTTTGATTTGTCTACAAGCCTAGAACCAGTAGCGACATCTGGATCTGAAGTGACCTTATTAAAAAGCGCAATAAACTCTGGAGTACCTGGTTGTGGAGTTAATAAGTCATCAGCAAAAACCCTTGCTCCTGTATGTATTTGAGTTTGGGTTGCAGGATCGTTAGGATTACCACCTCCCGTCAGTATTTGTCCAGCACCTTGAGCATATGCTACTGCGTATGCGCCAAACCACTCTGTCGCTCCTACTTTATTCATATTAATTCCTGTAAAACGCATATCGTATGAGTTACCAGCATTTTCAATAGTTGTGTAGCCTCTAAGAAAAAAATTGTCTCCTCTAAATTCTAATTTGTGTTGTTGTAATGCGAAATCTTTTATAGCATACCTATTTGAACCTTGATAAATAGAAGATCCTGATCCAATTTTAGAGCTCCAAATAATTTCAGTATTATTTCCAAAAGGTTTATAATTTAGGGTGAAATATGCTTTTAAACTTTCGGCTTTATAATCGGTTAAATCAGATTCTTTATATCCTGTTCTTGCCACATTTACTGCAGGAACTAATGCACTTGCTCCAGGAGGTAATACACCACTACTCTCTAAAAACTGGGCAACTTCATTAAGATTTTGCGGTAGACCTGGTTCATTTGCTGCTAAAGCAACTTCGTCGCCGTATATGTTTAGTCCATCGTGAGCAGGATCAGATCTAAAAGGCGATATGGCATCTGCTGTTCCTACTGCACCTAATGTATATTGGTTATCGTCTGATGCGTACCAGTCTGTACCTCTCAAATAAGAAAATGATGCTTTGGCTGCAAATTTATCACTAAATGCATGAGCAGCTCGAAATCCAAAATCATGAAATTGATTATCACCAGCTTCATTCTGTACTGTCAATCCTGTTTTAACATAAGCACTTACGCCTTGGTGTGTAAAAGGATCTTTACTAGTCATAAATAGAATACCATTAAAAGCATTAGCGCCGTAAAGAGCAGAAGAAGCACCTGGTAGTATTTCCACACTATTTATATCAAGTTCACTCAACCCTAGTATGTTACCTAAAGCAAAATTTAATCCTGGTAAAGAGTTATCCATACCATCAACGAGTTGAACAAATCGTGTATTAGCAAAAGTGGCAAATCCACGTGTATTAACAGCATTAAAAGTTAAACTACCTTTATTAACATCAACTCCTTTTAAATTTTCTAAGCTTGAATAGAAATCAGGTGTGGTTGCAAATTGTATATCCTTAGCATCAAACCTTTCAATTGTAACAGGAGATTCTCTAACACTTTCTGGTGTTCTGGAAGCTGAAATTACAATTTCATCTAATGCTGTTCCTTCTTTAAGTATAAAATTTAATACTTGATTATTAGTGGTTACTTCAATAGTCATAGATTGAAAACCAATGCTGCTTGCTTGTACTGAAAAAGGAGGGTTTTGATTGTAAGTAAGTGTAAAGTTACCATCAAAATCTGTTACACTTCCTGTAGAAGTACCAGTAATAATAATATTAGCTCCTGGAATAGGTTGACTATTATCGTCAAGCACCGTTCCAGTAATAGTTGTTTGTGAAAAAGTTAACCCACAAAAAAACATTAATAAATAAAGAAGAAGTGTTTTCATTTAATAAGAATTAGTTTAAGTTTTAGCCTAGCAATATATGTATATAAAATATTACTTGCACATAAAAATATAAAAAAATTATGCATGCATAGTATTTTTTAACAAAAAAACTATTGATTTATTAGGTTTTTAATAAAAAAACCGCATAAATATGATTTTTTGTTATATTCCAATCTTAGGAATTATATAATGTGAATTAAATTTATGTGATTATTTTATTCTACAGTAACAGATTTTGCTAAATTACGAGGTTGGTCTACATTACAATTACGCATTACTGCTATATGATAAGATAGAAGTTGAAGCGGAATTGTAGTTAATAAAGGCGAAAAGGCTTCTTCTGAATCTGGTATTTCAATAACATGGTCTGCAATTTCTCTAACTGATGTATCGCCTTCGGTTACAACCGCAATAATTTTACCTTTTCTCGATTTAATTTCTTGGATATTACTAACAACTTTTTCATAATGGCCTTTACTGGTTGCAATAACAATTACAGGCATTCTGTCATCAATTAACGCTATAGGGCCATGTTTCATTTCGGCAGCAGGATAACCTTCGGCATGAATATAAGAGATTTCTTTTAGCTTTAAGGCTCCCTCTAATGCCACGGGAAAATTATATCCTCTACCTAAATACAAGCAATTGGTAGATAATAAATATTCTTTAGCAATGTCTTTTACATGGTCATCAACTTGCAATAATTCCTCTACCTTTTGCGGAATTAGTTCTAATTCTTGTAAATACAACCTAAAATCGGAACTTGACATGGCTCCTTTGGCTCTGGCTAAACGCAAAGCAATTAAGGTTAGTACAGTTATCTGTGTAGTAAATGCTTTGGTTGAAGCCACACCAATTTCTGGTCCAGCATGGGTGTATGCCCCTGCATGTGTTTCTCTAGCAATTGATGAGCCTACTACATTACAAACTCCAAAAACAAAAGCACCTTTAGATTTTGCTAACTTAATTGCTGCTAAAGTATCGGCAGTTTCTCCAGATTGTGATATGGCAATAATTACATCTTTTTCAGTAATTACAGGATTTCTATAACGGAACTCTGAGGCGTACTCAACCTCAACAGGAATTCTAGAAAATTCTTCAAAAATGTATTCAGCAACTAATCCTGCATGCCATGAGGTTCCGCAAGCCACAATAATAATACGATTGGCATTTAAAAACGTTTTCATATTATCTTCAATTCCAGCCATTTTTATTATGGCTTCGTCTTTTAAAAGTCTTCCTCTGTAAGTATCTCTTATGGCTCTTGGTTGTTCGTGTATTTCTTTTAGCATGAAATGTTCGTAACCTCCTTTTTCTATTTGCTCAAGATTCATTTGAAGTTCTTGAATATAAGGATCTACTAATGAATCATCTTTAATTTTTCTTATTTTAATGTCCTTTCCTAATCTAAGAATTGCCATTTCTTCATCCTCTAAATAAATAGCGTTTTTAGTATATTCTATAAAAGGAGAAGCATCACTAGCTATAAAAAACTCGTCTTCCCCTATGCCTACTGCTAGTGGGCTACCAAGTCTTGCAATAACAACTTCACCTGATTTATTTTTATCGAAAACAGCAATGGCGTAAGCCCCAATTACTTGATTTAATGCAATTTGTACTGCTTTACCTAATTTTACGTTTTCTTGTTTTTTTACGTCTTCAATTAAATTGATTAATACTTCGGTATCGGTATCAGATTGGAATGTATAGCCTCTAGATATTAATTCTTTTTTTAGGGCATCGTAATTTTCAATAATACCGTTGTGAATAATCACTAAGTCGCCTGAATTTGAAGTGTGTGGATGAGAATTAACATTGTTTGGAACACCATGTGTAGCCCACCTTGTGTGACCAATTCCTAAGCTACCGTTTTTAGTAATTTCTTTTTCTGATTGTTTTTCTAAATCTGAAACTTTCCCTTTGGTTTTAGAGATTTTTAGATGGTCTCCATCAAATAGAGCAATACCAGCACTGTCATATCCTCTGTATTCTAAACGTTTAAGTCCTTCAATAATAATTGGGTAAGCTTCTCTATGTCCTATATATCCAACAATTCCGCACATAAGCAATTAATTTAGTTTGGGTTTTAATTTTAATAATAGCAAATATGCAAAATAAATATCAATAAATGTCAAAATAATACATCAATATGAAGTTTTAAACGATAAAATTCAGAAAATAGAATACTACCAGTTTCTTTTTGAAAGAATAGCTTTAGCTTTCTTTTGAATAATATCAAACAAGAATTGGTGTAAAGCAAAAAGCAGAGGAATTAACCTCTGCTTTAAATTTTATAATAAGGGAATTTTTTTAATTATCTGGATCGGTAAAAAATATTTCCAACTTCATTCTTCTATCCGCTGGAACGTTTTCATTCGTTCCATGTAAAACGGTGCCTCTAGTAGTTAATAACGAGGCAGCTGGTACTGCTGTAACATTGTCAGTGCTATTTAAAATTTGAGCATTAGCAATATAATTTACGTTACTAGAAAGTGCTAATCCTATTTTAGTGTTTGTAGAATCATTAAAAACTAAGTTGGTTAAATGCTCGGTAATGCGAATTTTATATTTAAAAATACCATTGTCGTCTCTTTCTATTCGTTGCCCTAAATGAGATATTCTTGAGAAAACAGGAGTCGTAGTATTTTCAGTTGTATCGAAGTTATAGTCTATAAGCGGGATATTGTTATTAGCATCATAGGCGTAAATACGATCGTATATATGAGAATCTGTAGCGTCGTTTAAAGAGGGTGTGTCTTCATAAATAATCAATTGCGCTTCGTTAATTAATTTTAATTGACCACTTGATGAATCAATGTATTCAGCTCTTAAATCGTCTAATCCATCATGAACACCATTACCATTGGCATCTACATAAGGTCCAAATAAATCTACAACAGCCATAGAACCTTCAGCTCCTTTTAAATACAATTTTTCGTCTCCTAAAGTTTGGTCACCATCGGCTAAAGTCACTAAACTATAATCATTAATAAAGGTGTTTAGTCTATTTCCTGTAAAGTTTAGAGTGTATGTTTTTGCTACTCTTTCGGTATTTGCAGTTGAATCTTCTGAATAATAAATTATAATGTTTGCGCTGGTAGATGCGAAATCTAGAAATACCATATTACCAGTGCCACCAATAGCTTCAGCTTTAAAGTATAAGCCTCTAAAATAATCATTAAAGTTATTGGCATTACTTAATACAGCATCACCTTCTTTATCTATAATGGCCGTTTTCCAAAAATCTGTATCATCTAATTCTATTCTAAATGTAGGGTTAATTAGCTCTGAAGTTTTATCCTCACCACTTCCTGTTGTTAGAATAATACTATTACTGCTTGGTATAAAACTTGGAACAGTATGAATTAAACCGCCTTTATTAGTGTCAAAATTTATGGTAGCATTTTCTGTAATTGCGAAATTATCTGTACCAGTAATAGCGGCATCCGACATTGAATAATAGTTTTGGGCATCATCTACATCTAGATCTGGATTAAAAGTTCTTAAAAAATAATTATTCTGATAAATAGATAGTTTTATAGGGTTGCTACCGTATAGCGAATCTTTTATGGTGTATACTATATTTCCAAGATCATCAGGAGAATTATCAGGATCCACCCTACTAAAATATGGAATACTTACAATAACAGAATCTATAGCTACATTTTCTCCAAAAGTAGGACTAAAAGTAGTAGGTGTAATTTGGGTAACAACGCTAGCTGTAGTTTTACCAAAAGCAGGATCGTTAAAAAATCCAAGTAGGTTTGATGATAAGTTGTTTATTTGTAACCCATTAAGTTTTTTATTGTAGGCTGTTATTAAAACAGACCTATCATCGGTGATAAAGTTAGCATTGTCTTTTCCCAGAACGTCACTTTCTATGGTGTTAAAGTCTTTATCGCAAGAAACAAATAACAAAACAATAAGCAGAACAGTACTACTTAATTTAAGGGCTTTATAAGTATTTTTCATATTTATTTAAATGAATAATAAATTAACTTAAAACTTCGGTGTTAAAAAAGTTGGTGTAAGCTTCTCCAAATTCATCTTTACTTTTATAATCTAATACAGGTTTATTAGATTCTTTAATATAGGTTTCTAAGTTTTCTGGTATGTTTTCAGACCCAACAATTAATGCATCCGAATAATCAATAGCAACTTTCATTAAGTTGTCGTATGATGGATTTTCAAGCGTTTTAATGGCTTCGTCATCAATATTATCAAACTTAATTTTATTAATCATGTCTTTATTTAACGTATCATCGAAACTTTGATTGTACACAGATGTTACAATTTTACTTTCATTAAATAAAGGTTCGTCTTTATAATATTCTTTTAAATAAACAGGTAATAAAGATGCTAACCAACCATGAACATGTATAACATCTGGCGACCAGTTTAATTTTTTAACCGTTTCTATAACGCCTTTTGCAAAGAAAATTGCACGCTCGTCATTATCAGAAAACAGTTTTCCATTTTCATCAGTTAGGGTTGCTTTTCTTTTAAAGTATTCATCGTTATCAATAAAGTAAACTTGTATACGCTCTTTAGGTATAGAGGCTACTTTAATAATAAGAGGCATATCTAAATCGTTAATAACTAAATTTATTCCAGATAGTCGTATAACTTCATGCAATTGGTGTCTTCTCTCATTAATATTCCCGTATCGAGGCATGAAAATTCTTATTTGACCGCCTTGTTGATTCACCATTCTTGGTGCCTCAAAAGACATAGACGAAATTTCGGTTTCAGGTAAATAAGGAACTACTTCAGATGATACATATAATATCCTCTTATCTTTCATATGTGTGTTGCTTTTGGAAATTCAAAATAAAAACCTCGCAAAAGTACAAAAATTTATGCAGATTCATTGTAAAAACTTAAGTTTGCAAGCGTTAATTTTTTATTAAATAATGAAAGTTTTTTCACAAAAAGAGCCAATTTTAAAAGAAATTGAAGATTTAAAAGCAAGACATTTTACTATTGGTTTAGTGCCAACTATGGGTGCTTTACATGAAGGACATTTAGAATTGGTAAAAAAAGCGTTAACCGATAATGATTATGTGATTGTAAGTATTTTTGTGAATCCAACACAATTTGATAATAATGATGACCTTAAAAAATATCCAAGAACTTTAAACGATGATGTCGTTTTGCTAAAAACAGTGTCTAAAGATAATATTGTAATATATGCGCCAACTGTTAACGATATTTATGAAGGCAATACCGTGTCGCAAAAATTTGATTTTGATGGTCTTGAGTTTGAAATGGAAGGTAAATTTCGTCAAGGGCATTTTGATGGTGTAGGTACTATTGTTAAACGATTTTTCGATATTATAAAACCGCATAATGCGTATTTTGGCGAAAAAGATTTTCAGCAATTACAAATTATAAGAAAGCTTGTAGAAAAGCATCAAATTCCTGTAAACATAGTAGGCTGTAAAATACATAGAGAAGCTACTGGTCTTGCCATGAGTTCGCGTAATACCAGACTAAAACCAGCATATAAAAATGCTGCGCCATTTATTTATAAAACATTAACAACTGCCAAAACATTGTTTGGTACAAAAAGTGCTAATAAAGTAACAGAATGGGTAGAAAAAGAATTTGCAAAACATAAGTTGTTACAGCTTGAGTATTTTATTATTGCAGATGTTGATACCCTTAAATTGGTAAAACGAAAATCTCCCGATAATTATGGGGGTAAAAAATCATATAGAGCGTTTATAGCTGTATATGCAGATGATATTAGACTAATAGATAATATCGCACTAAATTAATTATCTTTGCCGCATGCAAATTCAAGTAGTAAAATCTAAAATTCATAGAGTAAAATGCACTGGTGCAGAACTCAATTATATAGGTAGTATAACCATTGACGAAAACCTAATGGAAGCTGCCAACATTATACAAGGCGAAAAGGTTCAAATTGTAAATAACGACAATGGCGAACGTTTAGAAACCTATTGTATACCTGGTCCTAGACATAGTGGCGAAATAACACTTAATGGAGCTGCAGCTAGAAAAGTATCAGTAGGCGATACCTTAATTTTAATTACTTATGCGTTTATGGATATTGAAGATGCAAAAGTATTTAAACCTTCTTTGGTATTTCCAGATGAAGCTACAAATTTGTTAAAATAAATTTTGAATAAAAAGCTAAAATATATATTAAAAATCACACTCCCATTATTATTGGGAGTTTTTTTGGTTTGGTACTCACTTTCTAAAGTGTCTCTTGAAGACATTTACGGTTATTTAAAAAAATCTGATTATTCGTGGATAATTTTAGGAATGTTTTTAGGATTTCTTAGTCATTTATCTAGAGCTTACCGTTGGCGTTTTCAATTAGAACCAATGGGCTACAACATTAAGTTTGGCAATAGTATGATGGCTGTCTTTGCAACATATTTAATTAATTATACTGTTCCCAGAGCGGGCGAAGTAGCCAGAGCATCAATTTTAACAAATTATGAAAGTGTGCCTTTTGAAAAAGGTTTTGGTACCATTGTAGCAGAACGTATTGCAGATATGTTAGTAATGTTAGGGATTATTGCAATTACATTATTTTTGGAATTCGATTTTATTTATAATTTTTTAATTGAAAAGTTTAACCCCCAAAAAATTATACTAGTCTTAGCAGGATTAATTGTATTGATTATCTTTTTTTTAAGTTATATAAAAAGAAGTAATTCAAAAATTGCATTAAAAATTAAAGCCTTTGTAAACGGACTAATAGAAGGTGCTTTAAGTGTTTTTAAAATGAAAAAGAAATGGGCATTCATTTTTCATACACTTTTTATTTGGGGTATGTACGTACTAATGTTTTATGTTACATCTATAGCAATTGAAGAGTTACATGGTATTTCAACAGGTGCTGTTCTTATTGGTTTTATTGCAGCAAGTTTTAGTATTGCTGCCACAAATGGCGGTATAGGGTCTTATCCATTAGCTATTTATGCAGCGTTTCAAATTTTTGGAATAGCCGAAGAACCAAGTATTGCTTTCGGTTGGATTATGTGGGCATCACAAACCCTTATGATTATTGTTTTTGGAGGTTTATCGCTTATTTATTTACCTATTTATAATAGAAAAAACTCAAAACAACAAGTTTTATAGTTTCGCTTTATTTCATACCTTGCTAAAGCTAAACCTTCAAACCAATTTAAAATGCTAAAACCAATCATTACCTGTTTAATCTTTTTACTAACCTTTATAAATGTTAACGCACAAGTTAAATACGAAACTTTTGAGTCTTCAAAACTAGGAGAAACCCGCGAGCTTAAAATACAACTACCAAGAGGTTACAGCGGTAATCAAGACAAGAGTTACCCATTATTTATTGTTTTAGATGGCGATTATTTATTTGAAGCTGTCGCAGGAAACGTAGATTATTATTCCTATTGGGAAGACATGCCAGAAGCCATTGTGGTTGGTATTAACCAATTAAACAAACGATTTGACGATTGCATGTACGGGCAAAATTCGTTACCAATTGAAACAGGTGCTGCTTTTTATGAGTTTATTGGTATGGAGCTTATTCCATATATAGAAAAAACATATAGAATCGAAAATTTTAGAGTAGCTATAGGGCACGGTGAAACGGCAAATTTTATTAATTATTATTTGCTAAAACAGCAACCAATGTTTCAAGGTTATGTGGTTATTAGCCCAGAATTAGCCCCAAATATGCTAGATTATATTCCAGAACAATTAGGGAAATTAGAGTCTAAAATATTTTACTATTTGGCAAATACTAAAAATGACTCAAAGTCTATAAAAAAAATGACAGAAGCTTTAAATACAGGCATATCAGCTTTAGAAACTAAAAACATCTTTTACAATTTTGATAGTTTTGAAGGCGCATCGCATTACTCGGTGCCAGCATATGCTATGCCAAAAGCCATAGAAAGTATTTTTTATGTTTTCCAGCCTATTAGTAAAAGGGAATATAAAGACGTTATTTTAGAATTAGATACGTCGCCTGTAGAATATCTTCAAGAAAAATACCAAACCATTTATGAGCTATTTGGTATTAAAAAACAAATTCTTACAAATGATTTTAAAGCAATTTCGGCTGCTATAGAAAAAACAGAACAGTTTGAATATTTTGAAGCTTTAGGGAAAATAGCAAGAAAAGAATACCCTAAAACTCTTTTAGGCAATTATTATTTAGCACGCTTTTACGAAGAAACAGGCGAGCCAAAAAAAGCAATGCGTACCTACCAATCGGCTTACACATTAGATGAAATTGCGGGTATAACAAAAGACTTAATGTTAGAAAAAGCAGATTTAATTAAATCAGATTTTGGCTACTAGTATAAATTTAAAAACTGAATTAATCCCTCTCCTTTGGAGAGGTTAGGAGAGAAATATGGCAAAAGTTAAAACCACATTTTTCTGTCAGAGTTGCGGCAATCAATATGCAAAATGGCAAGGACAATGTACAGCTTGTAAAGCGTGGAATACTATTGTTGAAGAAGTTGTACAAAAACAAGAAAAGAGCGATTGGAAATCGCCAACATCACCTGTAAAGCGCGCCGCTGTTCCATTAAGAATTAACGAAATTGATAGCTCTAAAGAAGCTCGGTTAGATACTTTTGATGCCGAATTCAATCGTGTTTTAGGCGGTGGTATTGTACCAGGATCTTTAACACTTTTAGGTGGTGAACCAGGAATAGGAAAGAGTACATTATTGCTTCAAATTTCATTAAAATTACCCTATAAAGTATTATATGTTTCGGGTGAAGAAAGCCAGAAACAAATAAAAATGCGGGCAGAACGCATCAATCCAAATAACAATAATTGTTACATTCTTACAGAAACAAAAACTCAAAATATATTCAAGCAAATAGAAACTTTAGAGCCAGATATTGTAATTATAGACTCTATTCAAACGTTACATAGCGATTATATCGAGTCGTCTTCGGGAAGTATTTCTCAAATCAAGGAATGCACTACCGAGCTTATAAAATTTGCAAAAGAAACAGCGACGCCTGTGTTGCTTATTGGGCATATTACAAAAGATGGACATATTGCGGGTCCAAAAATTTTGGAACATATGGTAGATACTGTGTTACAATTTGAAGGTGATCGTAATCATGTATTCAGAATTCTACGTGCCAATAAAAACCGATTTGGTTCTACCAACGAGCTGGGTATATACGAAATGCAAGGGTCTGGATTGAGAGAAGTTTCTAATCCTTCAGAAATTTTAATTTCAAAAAAGGATGAAGAATTAAGCGGAAACGCTGTTGCTGCAACTTTAGAAGGTATGCGCCCGCTTATGATAGAAGTGCAAGCTTTAGTAAGTACAGCGGTTTATGGCACACCACAACGAAGTGCTACAGGGTTTAATGCAAAACGATTAAACATGCTACTAGCCGTTTTAGAAAAACGTGCTGGGTTTCGTTTGGGGGCAAAAGATGTGTTTTTAAATATTACAGGAGGCATTACCGTTGATGATCCTGCAATAGATTTGGCAGTTGTTGCATCCATACTATCATCAAACGAAGACGTAGCATTACAAAATGATTTTTGTTTTGCTGCCGAGGTTGGTTTATCTGGAGAAATTCGCCCTGTACAACGTGTTGAACAACGTATTTTAGAAGCTGAAAAATTAGGGTTTTCAACCATTTTTGTGTCTAAATACAATAAAATATCACTAAAAAATACCGTAATTAAAATTCAACTCATTTCAAAAATTGAAGATTTGGTTGGTTTTGTGGTGTAGCTTTTATTTTTTTGTTTGATTTGGATTTGTTAGCATGATATTTTTTAAAAAGCTATCAATATGATTTTGAGGTGTTTGTGTTTTCACTTGAAGGCTGTCATTTTCTGTGCTATAATCAACAATGATGTTATTGAAATTAGAAAAATGCTCCAACTTGAAAGAAACCATTTTGTTTATTGTTTCTGAATATTTGTAATTTTTTAGTTCTTTCTCGTAAAGACCGTTCTTTTCTAAAAACTCTTTGTTGTTTGCTAAATTCCAAGCTTCAATACCAATTTCTATAGTTTCTTCAAAGGTTAAATCTTTTGGAAGATTGTCATCAAATTCCTGTACAATCTTATATAGCATTACAGAGTACTTTTCTCCTTTGTTTTTTATTATTTTTTCTTTCATTTCCGTTTATAATTTGAATTTATAAATGATTAACACTAGTTTAAAATAAACTATTTAACTCCGATAATTTTATATATTTTCCCATCGGCTTTAGTGTAAAGGTATGGTTCGTTAGAGCCATCAATATCTAATCTTAAATCGATACGGTGGTGTTTTGTAAGTTCTTGAAATGTTGTGGTTTTGTTGTTTACAGAAATTTCAAATTTTGTAATTGTACTTTGCTTTCCTAATTCTAAATGCTTAGCATCCGCCATAAAAACACAACCTTTAACAATGCTTCCAAATATGTATTTTCCTTTTAATTCAGGAATGGCTTTTCCATTGTACACAAAACCACCACAAATGGCGTTAGCTTCATCATGATCAAATTGTAATACGGGATCTATTAAAGTTGTATCTCTATTTTTTATTGAATATACATTTTCCATATTGGTATCGGTATAAATAGCAAAAGTGCCTTCTCTTTTTGGCCAACCGTAATTATAACCTTTTTCAATACTATTAATTTCTTCAATTTTTTTATGACCAATATCAGAGGCTAACATTTGCCCGTTGTTTGGATGCCATGACATACGATGCGGATTTCTAAAGCCATAAGCCCATATTTCACCAAGAGCATTTTTATTATTAGCAAAAGGGTTATTGTTAGGAATACCATATTTTTTGTTTTTACTAGTGTTACCTAATGGGTTTATTCTAAGAATTGTCCCCCAAATTTGCGACGTACTTTGGGTTAAATGTGTAAACCCGTTTTCTGCAGAACCACCATCACCAATACCAATATATAAGTTTCCATAATCTAACGAGT
Source organism: uncultured Flaviramulus sp. (assembly GCA_947487155.1). Classification (GTDB taxonomy): domain Bacteria; phylum Bacteroidota; class Bacteroidia; order Flavobacteriales; family Flavobacteriaceae; genus CANLXL01. The sequence continues at coordinate 22,407 of CANKVS010000040.1, read as the reverse complement.
TTTTGGTAGTAACTGGGTTAAATGTAATGTCTTGCATACCGTGAATTCTAGTAGGCATATCTATACGCAAAAGTTCTCTGTGAGTGTTTTTTATTGCAAAGTTTTTAGGATTCATTTCCCATTCGGTCACAACCCATTGTAATGTTTTAGGAATGCTGTCGTTATAGGTAAAATCAACCGCTTTACTAACATTATTTTTTTCGGTATGACTGGTGTAAAGTAATCCATTTGCTTTAAAATCTGGATGAAAGGCGAAACTTCCAAAGCCTGTGCCTAGACCAGGTGTGCTAATAAAATTTTTAAAATAATCTTCAATTTTTAAAACGGTGCTTACAGTATTACCATTTATATGATAAAGAATACCGTTTAAATCGTTAATAAAGGTGTTTTTGCCATCGGGAGTAGAATGCATTTTATTAATTCTCGCTACAGGTTTATTTTTTGATGTAGCAGGAACTTGCATAATGTATTTTAAAACTAACGTTTTACCATTTTTAGCAATACTATCTTTAATAGGATTCTTTAAAGGCGTACCATAATTATTTTTTACGGACTTAGGAATGTCGGTTTTTGTGTTAAGAAAAGCCAATATATTATTTAATTCTTCAGTTTTTAAATGCTCAAAATTAGGCATGTAAATATTATATTTTTTATATAATTTAACCGCTCTTTCATCGCCGCTATCAATTAATTGCTTTGGGTTTTTAATAAAATTGTTTAACCAATTATAACTTACCATTTTTGTTATTCCAGAAAGGTTAGAACCTATTCCAGCACTTTTAAAATTATGACACGCAGTACAATGTTGCTCAAACAGTTCATTTCCTCTAGCTATAGACTCTGGTTGGTTGGAGTATGATGGTTTAGATTGGCACCCTAGAAATACAGTAACTACAAGAAGTAAAAAGACTATTTTGGTTTTATTCATAATCATTTGGACACTTAATTATAAGGGTTTAAAAACAGGTATCTAAAATATGTAAAAAACAAATAGGCATATTAAAATGATGCCATTTTTATTAGTGAAACTCTATTTTAAAAATTTACGAAACAATATATCCAAAATGGATGCTTCCACAAATCCCAATTTTTAGTAAAATCTTTTTAATTTAATATCTAGAAGACGCTCACCGCAAAACAGAAAAAAAGTTTCTTTTTTGGTATTTGGTGCTCTTGGATTGAGCTAATTCATTTTAAAATTTGTTTAAAAAGCGTACGTTAATATTTGTATGTATTTACATATATTAACCGTAGTTTTTAAGGATATATACTCATTTTAGTTGTTAATTGGCTCTTTTTTAGGTTTTTACAAGTTTTTTTAGTGATAAAAACACGAAAAATAAACACTTTAACGATTAATTTATACACTTTGTCGGAAAAAAGATGTAATTTATTTTGGTTGAAAATATATTTATCCTTAATATTGCCTATAGTAATTCATTAAAGCCATGTATTTGGTTTATATGAATAGCACTTCCCTCAAGTATTTTACAACCCATCCATTGTATTAAAAAGTATCATTTTGGTATTAAATAAAATAGTTCCCTAAAGCTATTAAAACTTAACCAATGAAAAAGATTATACTTTTTAAAGTACTGTTTTTATTTGTATTGTTGATTTCAAATACAACTTATGCTCAAGATTTTGATGGAGACGGAATAGCAGATGCTGTAGATGATGATGACGATAACGATGGTATTCTAGATATTAATGAACCTAATGATACTAATGGTGATGGTGTATATGACTACTTTGAATTAGATAGTGATCATGATGGGTGCTATGATTCAATAGAGTCAGGTGGAGTAGATGGAAATAATGATGGAATATTAGATGGTACAGGCTTTGATTCAAATGGCAGAGTCTCTGGTGGGTCTGGAGGCTATAATGGAGTTACAGGTAACGAAACAATTGCTACAAGACTTACAATAAACACAGCTCCAAGTAACCAAACAGAATTAGCAGGAAATTACACATTTTTTGAAATTGATGCTAGTGCGCTAAATACTACAAGTTTTACTGGTTCAGGTAACCCAAATTATGGTGGTGGTGGATACAATTCAAATCACAACCTTAATTACCAATGGTATTTGGGGAACCCATCATCAGGAGGAGTGGCTTTAACCGATTCGGCAATATATCAAAATGTAGATTATTCCATTTTAGAGATAAATGATGTAACGGGTTTAGATGGTAATGAATATTGCGTAGTCGTTACACATGATGATAACCCGTGTATTTCTGAAACCTATTGTGCAACATTAACAGTTACTATACCTATCGACCCCTGTGATGCTGTTGCCTCTGGTAATTTAGATTCAGATGGTGATGGCGTTAGTGATAGTTGTGATTTAGATGATGATAACGATGGTATTATAGATACTTATGAGTGTTCATCGTCTATTCAGTTTAATAGTCCATCATTGCTTACAGCAACCAATTTAAGCGATGTTAAGGCTGGTGAAAAAGTAGTATATTCAAATGCGCTCTTTTTTCAAAACAAATATTACGATATTGTTCTTACAATTATAAGTATAAATGGATCTTTCACGGTTGATTGTAATAATGAATTAAGAGTTAGTAGTTTTAATTCTAGTAACGATGAATATGTAGCTTATTCTTTTGATTTGGTAGAAGCAGGAAGTGCAACACCTTCCAACCCTATTGGTATACCAGCTATTCTTTATAGTATTATTTTAGAATCAAGAGATATAGATACTAGGTATTCTAGAAATTATACTGAGATTGCAGGATTTAATCCCGCAACCGTAACATCTGCAGTTACAGGTTATTTAAACGCTACAACTAACTTAGAACAGGCTGGTTTTTCAAATGGACCAGACCCTACAGGTTATACATTGTATAGATTAGATCCTACAATTGCTGCTCCTGCTACAGATTGGTTATATGAGCCAGATGATGGAGGAACACAAGGTGACGACCCAGACTTTTATTTATATATGGAATTTGACATATTTTCTCATGTAGATTTGTTATTTGGTGCTACAGGAACAGATTCTAGTACAGGCCTTAGGTTAACAAATTTTGGAGTGAGTTCTAAATGTGATTTTGATAATGATAATATCTCAGATACCGTTGATATTGATAGTGATAATGATGGAATTCCAGATAACGTAGAAGCGCAACCTACCATTGGGTATATTCCACCAAGTAATATAAGTAGTAATATAACCGATGCTAATGGTAATGGGCTTGATGATGTTTATGAAACGGCAATGGGAGGTACAGATTTAAATGATTTAGAAGATACAGATGGAGACAGTTTAAAAGACTATTTAGATAGCGATACAGATAACGACGGTACGCCAGATATAGAAGAAAACGGTCAAGCCAATACAATTAATGGTGTTGATATAGATAACGATGGACTGCATGATAACTTAGATTCAGTCATGGCATATTTAGATGTTAATGATGAAGTATCAACAGGCGATGTTGCAGATCTTACAACTTCTTTTGGAGATGTAGATAGCGATGCCACTATAGGAGGCGATTTAGATTACAGAGATTTATTCGATATTAACCCGCCAGCCATTGCATCTATAGATTTTGATGGAATAGACGATTATTTATCTAGAGAGGCATTTATTGATGGTTTAAATAATGTGACTATAATGGCTTGGGTAAAAACAGATTCAGGAAATTCTACAAACATGGTTATAGCGGGTGAAGATACGGGGTGTAAATTATGGTTAGAAAACGGAAATACACCTAAATTTACGGTAAAAACTGCAGGGAATTCTGAAGCTTCGGTAAACTGTAGTGCCATTAATTTTGATGAATGGCATCATATAACAGGTGTTTATTCGAGTGCTTCAGGTGAAATAGCTATATATATTGATGGTGCTTTGTTAAATTCAGCAAATATTGGAAGTACTGGTGCCGCAATTGAAAATACAGAAGATTCTAATGGGAATTTCGAAATTGGAAGATTATCAAGCGATATAAGCAATAAAGAATATTTTAAAGGCGATATTGATGAGGTACGTGTATTTGATATCGCTTTAACAAGCGAACAAATAAATAAAATGGTGTATCAAGAAATTGAAAATAACTCAGGAACTAATAATGTTAAAGGCGTTATTGCAGCAAAAGATATAGAAGATACAGTAACTAGTGCCAACGTACCGTGGGCTAATTTAATAGCTTATTACCCAATGACTAATATTGTTATGGGTAGAACATCAGATTATTCTAGTTATGATAAAGAATTATATATAAACTACATCACCACCATTCAAGACCAAACAGCACCTATGCCTTTTATAACATCATCAAACGGTGCATGGACAGCACAATCTACTTGGTTACATGGCGATGTTTGGGATGTAGAAAACATTGCAAATAATAAAGATTGGTGTATTGTAAAAATAGCCAGTGATGTTTCAATTTCTCATACCTTAAAAACAATTGGATTAGTTATCGACTCAGGACAAACACTAACCGTTAACAGCGATAATTTAGTAGAAAACTCTTGGTATTTAGAATTAAATGGATCACTTAATTTAGAAGGCGATTCTCAATTAATTCAAACAGAATATAGCGATTTAGTAACATCTGCTACAGGTGCAGTTTTAAGGCGACAAGAAGGAACTTCTAACGTGTACAGGTATAACTATTGGGCATCACCCGTTGGAGCAAAAGGAGTTACCGCTTTAACCAATAATAATGCGAGTGTAAATAATAGTAATAATTCAGCCTTTACTTTAGATATGATAAAAGATGAAATGGGAATTAATTTGTCATTTACATCTGCTTATGATGAGGCTGGAAAAATTAGTGCCTATTGGTTGTACACATATATAAATGGATTAACCTACTGGGATTGGTCTGCATTAACTTCAAGTACAGCTATTCCATCAGGTGTAGGATACACACAAAAAGGAACAGGAAATGCAGGTTTAGAGCAGCAATATATTTTTGATGGAAAACCAAACAATGGCACCATACTAGTAAATGTGACAGATAAAGGAGGCGCTGGATCAGTACCTTCGGTATCAAAAACAGAATATCTTTTAGGAAATCCATACCCATCGGCTATAGATATTCATAAGTTTATAGATGATAACGCTGGCGTTATAGGTGGTTATTTATACTTATGGCAACAATGGGGCGGAAATTCACATATCCTTAGAGAATATGAAGGCGGTTATGCGCAAGTAAATAAACTAGGGTCTATTAGAGCATTTCAGTTTGTTGGATTAGAAGGCGCAAATAATGGATCACAAGATGGTACATTAATACCATCAAGATCCCTTCCAGTTGGTCAAGGGTTTATTACAGAAATTGTTGCAGATGGGGATGTAGAATTTAATAACACACAGCGTATATTTATAAAAGAAGCTGATGCAGATGGCAGTTATAATAACGGATCAACATTTTTTAAATCTGACGGAGGAAAAGAAAAAAGCAAAAACAATTCAGCAAAAACTAATGAAATAGTCGAATTTAAAAAGATACGTTTAGAGTTAAATGCAATATCAGGACCAGCCACAAGACGAGAATTACTTTTAGGTTTTAGCGAAACGACTACAGATGGTTTCGATTATGGCTATGATGCTGAATATACAGATTCTAACAACAACGATATTAACCTAAATTTTGAAGGGAAAAACATGAATATTCAGGCGTATAGTGACATTACAGATGATAAAGTAGTAGCGCTAAACTTTAAGTCATCTGGAAGCAATACATTTGAAATTAAAATGTCTGATTCTGAGAATATTGATAATGGTCAAGCCGTTTACTTAAGAGATAATATAACAGGAACATATTTCAATTTAAAAGAAGATACCTCCTATAGTTTTTCTTCAGAACAAGGTAAATTTAATGAACGATTCGAAATAGTATTTCAATCAGAAGAAAAAACATTAAGTGTTGAAGAAACAAAAACAGAAAGTAATTTTATCTATTATCAAAATAAAACAAATACCTTATTTGCAAAAAAGATGAACTCTCCAGTAAGTCGATTAGCAGTGGTAAATATGACTGGGCAAACCGTTTTAGAACTTACAAATGTGTCGCAAGCAACATTAAATAACGGATTACAATTATCTAATATGGCAACAGGTGCGTACATTGCTTGTATAAGAACAGAAGATAATCAAGTAATTACTAAAAAGATTATATTTAATTAATTAAAAAAAAGAATTAATTAGAGAGCGTTGTTGTTCCCGTGAAATTAAAAAATTCATGAATTAGTTAGTAATGAATAAAACAGGAATCTAAATAAAAACTAATTAGCCAAAACATGTGTTTTGGCTTTTTTTTATAATAAAAATTAATATAATTCCTTAAATTCGCGAACTTATAAGATTTAAGAGTAAATGAGCACTAAATTTCCTGAATATAAAGGACTTGACTTGCCAAACGTAGCAAACGAAATACTACAATATTGGCAAGAAAACAACATTTTTGAAAAAAGTGTTTCCACAAGAGAAGGCAACGAACCCTATGTGTTTTATGAAGGGCCACCATCTGCGAATGGGCTTCCAGGGGTACACCACGTTTTAGCGCGTGCTATTAAAGATATTTTTCCACGATATAAAACCATGAAAGGCTACCAAGTAAAGCGTAAAGCTGGTTGGGATACGCATGGGTTACCTATTGAGTTAGGTGTAGAAAAAGAACTAGGAATAACCAAAGAAGATATAGGTAAAACCATTTCGGTTGAAGATTATAATGACGCTTGTCGTAAAGCCGTTATGCGCTATACCGATGTGTGGAATGACCTCACTCAAAAAATGGGCTATTGGGTAGATATGGACGACCCATATATTACTTACGAACCAAAATATATGGAATCTGTTTGGTGGTTACTAAAGCAGATTTATAACAAGAATTTGTTGTATAAAGGGTATACCATTCAGCCATACTCACCAAAAGCAGGAACAGGTTTAAGTTCGCATGAATTAAACCAACCAGGAACCTATCAAGATGTAACCGATACAACAGTTGTAGCGCAGTTTAAAACCAATAAAGATTCACTTCCAGACTTTCTTCAAAATGAAGGGGATATATACTTTTTAGCTTGGACAACAACACCTTGGACATTGCCAAGTAATACAGCCTTAACCGTAGGGTCAAAAATTGATTATGTGTTGGTAGAAACCTATAATCAATATACATTTGAACCAATAAATGTGGTGTTAGCAAAACCATTAGTTGCAAAACAATTCGCAGGAAAATTTAATCAGGTTGAAGAAAAATCAGAATTATTAACATATAATTCAGGCGATAAAAAAATTCCTTTTTATGTTGTTAAAGAATTTAAAGGAAAAAATTTAGTTGGTATTACATACGAGCAGTTGTTTCCATACGCACTTCCTAACGATAATCCAGAAAATGCATTTAGAGTTATTTCAGGAGATTTTGTTACTACCGAAGACGGCACAGGCATAGTACATACCGCACCAACTTTTGGTGTCGACGATGCTTTGGTTGCCAAACAAGCAATTCCAGAAGTGCCACCAATGTTAGTAAAAGACGAGAATAATAACTTAGTACCATTGGTAGATTTACAAGGTAAGTTCCGTCCAGAAATGGGTGAGTATGCAGGTAAATATGTAAAGAACGAATATTACAATGATGGTGAAGCCCCAGAGCGTTCTGTAGATGTTGAGTTAGCCATTAAATTAAAAGAAGAAAACAAAGCCTTTAAGGTTGAAAAATACAAACACAGTTACCCCAACTGTTGGCGTACAGACAAACCTATTTTATACTATCCTTTAGATTCTTGGTTCATTAAAGTAACCGATGTTAAAGATAGAATGCACGAGCTAAATAACACCATTAATTGGAAACCTAAAAGCACAGGCGAAGGGCGTTTTGGAAATTGGTTAGCTAATGCAAACGATTGGAATTTATCGCGTTCGCGTTATTGGGGTATTCCCTTGCCAATTTGGAGAACCGAAGACGGAAAAGAAGAAATTTGCATAGGTTCTGTTGAAGAATTAAAAGCTGAAATGCAAAAAGCAGTTTCAGCAGGTGTTTTAGATAAAGATATTTTTGAAGATTTTGAAGTTGGAAACAATTCCGAAGACAACTATGCGAAACTCGATTTACATAAAAACATAGTTGATGCCATCACATTAGTATCGCCTTCGGGTAAGCCCATGTTCCGCGAAAGCGATTTAATAGATGTGTGGTTCGATTCTGGCTCTATGCCCTATGCGCAATGGCATTATCCATTTGAAAATAGAGAGCTCATTGATGGCTCTCGTCATTCCGAACTTGTTTCGGAATCTCATGATGAGAACATGAAACAAGTTCAGATTAACAAAAGAGCATTTCCTGCCAATTTTATTGCTGAAGGTGTCGATCAAACTCGCGGGTGGTTTTATACGCTTCACGCCATTGGAACTATGGTTTTTGATTCGGTTGCTTATAAAAATGTCGTGTCCAATGGTTTGGTTTTAGATAAAAACGGACAAAAAATGTCGAAGCGTTTAGGTAATGCTGTAGACCCGTTTGAAACTTTAGGAAATTATGGCGCCGATGCTACACGCTGGTACATGATTAGTAATGCCAACCCATGGGATAATTTAAAGTTCGATATAGAAGGTATTGAAGAAGTAAAACGTAAATTCTTCGGAACACTTTATAACACGTATTCCTTTTTTACCTTATATACTAACCTAGATAATTTTAGTTATGCAGAAGCCAATATTCCGTTAGCGGAACGCCCTGAAATTGATCGTTGGATTTTATCAGAATTACATACATTGATTAAAAAAGTAGATGCATTTTATGCCGAATACGAACCAACAAAAGCGGCTAGAGCCATATCTAATTTCACACAAGATTATTTAAGCAATTGGTTTGTGCGTTTAAGCAGAAGACGTTTTTGGAAAGGCGATTATCAAACAGATAAAATTTCGGCGTACCAAACCCTTTATACGTGTATGGAAACCATTGCAAAGTTAGGCGCTCCTATAGCACCTTTCTTTATGGACAGATTGTATTTAGATTTAAACTCGGTAACTAAAAAAGAAACTTTTGAAAGTGTTCATTTATCAAACTTCCCTGTTTTTGATGCCTCATTTGTCGATAAAAGTTTAGAGCGAAAAATGGAAGCAGCTCAAACCATATCATCTTTAGTATTGTCATTACGAGCAAAAGAAAAGATAAAAGTGCGCCAACCACTTCAAAAAATAATGATTCCAGTTGATAGTATGCAGCAAAAGGAAGAAATATTAGCAGTTTCAGACTTAATAAAGCATGAAGTTAATGTAAAAGATGTTGAACTTTTAGAGGATGCTTCAGATATTTTGGTGAAGCAGATAAAACCTAATTTTAAGTCACTTGGACCTCGTTTTGGTAAGGATATGAAACTGATTGCCAATGCAATAAGGCAGTTTAATTCTGAAGATATAAAAAAAATTGAACAAAATGGTGCTTTAGATGTTGACATTAATGGAAAAAATATTACTTTAGGGCTTGAGGATGTAGAGATTACATCTCAAGATATTGAGGGTTGGTTGGTTGCAAACGAAGGTGCTTTAACGGTAGCTTTGGATGTTACCATAAATGATGAGTTACGAAAAGAAGGTATTGCCAGAGAATTGGTAAATCGCATTCAAAATTTACGTAAGGATTCAGGTTTTGAAGTTACTGACAGAATAAATGTCAAGCTTCAAAAAGACGATACTATTATAGATGCCGTTGATGCAAATATGGCATACATAAAAACAGAAACCCTAACTGAAGAACTTGAAATTATTGATCAATTAGACAATGGTATAGAAATTGCTTTTGATGATGTAAATACCAAATTGTCTATACTAAAAAATTAAAACATGGAAGAAGCTAGTGTAAGATATTCTGATGCTGATTTAGCTGAATTTAAAACGCTAATAATCGAAAAAATTGAAAAGGCACAACACGATTTAGAGCTTATTAAAAGTGCGTATATGAACGACCATAATAATGGTACTGAAGATACATCGCCAACATTTAAGGCTTTTGATGAAGGTAGTGCGGTAATGAGTAAAGAATCGAATTCGCAATTGGCTATTAGACAAGAAAAATTTATTCGCGATTTAAAAAACGCTTTAATTAGAATTGAGAATAAAACATACGGCATTTGTCGTGTAACAAAAAAGCTTATTGGTAAGGAACGTTTAAAGTTAGTGCCACATGCAACTTTAAGTATTGAAGCCAAAAACATGCAGTAAGCATATTTTAAATATAGTATTGAACGTCTCATTTTTTGAGGCGTTTTTATTTTAAACCTAATTGTCTTTTCTGTGAAAGCAGAAACCCACTGTTTTGTAAAATTTATAATGACACTAAAAAAATCCATTTTACTTATAGTACTCATTTTACTTATCGACCAAATAAGTAAAATATATATAAAAACTCATTTTTCATTACAGGAGAGTGTACAAGTTTTTGAGTGGTTTAAAATATATTTTATTGAAAATGATGGGATGGCTTGGGGCACAAAAATTAGCGATTTTGTGTCGTTTATTGACGACAGAACAGCCAAAGTAGTTTTAACTTTGTTTAGAGTTGTTGCTATTTTGGGTATTGGGTATTGGTTATATGATGCCGCAAAAAAGAAAAGCCCTAAAGTTTTAATATTTGCTATTGCCCTAATTTTTGCTGGGGCTTTAGGTAATATTATAGATTCTGTTTTTTATGGGGTTTTATTTAGTGATAGTTTTGGGCAAATCGCCTCATTTTTACCTGAAACAGGGGGTTATGACAATTTACTACATGGTAAGGTTGTAGATATGCTATATTTCCCGCTATGGAAAGGCGACTTACCTAATTGGATACCCTTTTATGGTGGTGAACATTTTATCTTTTTTAACCCAGTATTTAATATAGCAGATATGGCTATTAGTACAGGATTTATTATGCTTATTGTGTTTAATAAGAGGGCGTTTCCTAAGAAATAACTTTTTGATTAAACATGTTTAGTAAGTATTTTCTACTTTAAATCTATTCATTATCTTTAAGTTTTATTTATTAGATTAATGAAAACCAAAAACTTACTAATTACGTTCGTTCTTTTAATATTAAATTCAAGTAGTCTTTTTTCACAAAACACTTTTGATATTGTTTTCCCCAACAACGATAGAAATCAAAAGTGTCAACAATGTATTCAAATATTTAGCAAAAAACCTAAAGAAGTTCATTTTTCAATTAAACGAGAAGGAACTAACTTATATTTCCAAGTGAATGATAAAAAGTGGTTTAATTTATTATTTAAAAACCCAGGAGATGGTTTAGCAGTCGACGTTGTTGTAAGGGATAGGTACAAATGCGAATATGAAACTATAAATAACACCCAAATAAGAGGACTACTTCTCAAACCTATTTATACACAAAAACTAAAAAGTGGATTAAAATCCATGGAAGAAAACGTTTATAAAGTGCATGTTGGTAGAATACCTGAAGCCTTTATTAATGATAAACTTGAATATAATATTTTGTTTTTAAGTAATAAAAATTTATGTAACTACTATTGGGTGTATAATTTAGAATCTTATCCATGGGAATTGTTAGATATGGGTATGTATTTAGACTCTTTAACTTATAATCCTAAAGAGATTAAACCTTCTGGAAAAGATGGTTATACTATTAGAAATAAAACCTTAAAGTTTAAAATTCCTTTTGAAAAAAATAAAGCAGAATATTCACAAGAAGATATAAGACCTATTTATGATTCATTAAGACTAACAGATTTTAATATAAAAACGATAAACATTAAAGCTTATTCATCAGTTGAAGGAAGTTTGGAACGAAACATTGAATTGCAAGAGCAACGTGTTAACAGTATTGTAAAAGCACTACAGGCATTTCAAAAACCAACTATAAAAACATATGTCTCATCATCTGAAAATTGGGTGGAGTTTTTAAATGATATTCAAGGAACAAATTACGAGAATTTAACAAGTCTCAGTAAAGAGGAAACTAAAGTTAAACTTAAAGGGTCACTTTCAAAAGCTTTAGAGCCTATTTTGCAAAAGCATAGAAAAGCTGTTTTGGAATTAGAACTAGAGAAGAAAGATAAATATACGAATATGCTAACGAATGATCTACTCTCGAAATTTAATACTGCCATTTCAGAAGGACAATTAGATGAGGCTAATAAAATTCAGAATTCTATTTTCGAAAAAATGAAGAAAAAGGAAATATCTCCAGAGTTTCTAAGAAAAATGAATATTCCTAAGCAAGTAAAATTCGCAAAAATATTCAATAAGAATTCAGCGTATAGATATATGCTAAATGTGAGGGAAGCAGTTATTGTTTATAATGAATTGATAGAGCTTGAAAAGTTAGTCCCTAAAAATGCAGAGGTAAAGTATAATTTGGTAGCTATTAAATTAAAATTATGGCATTTTAAATGGAAAGAGATTGATGAAAATAAGTTGAAGAATCAAATAAAAGCTTTAAAGACTTATGGGATTGATAATTCACTTATTTCTAGAATGATGGTTAATTTTCATATCATTAAGGCAGAAGAATTAATGAAAAAGAGAGATTATGACAATAAGGACAAGTCGGTTAACTATATTAATGCTAACTATAAAAATTTCCCAATGTCTAATTACGACTATTTAAGTTTAGCTCAATTTTTCACGTATTATGCTAATATAAATATGGCGGTAAAACTTTTAGATGAGAAAGTTAAAAGTATCGATATTGATGAAAACTTATTGTTTTATTATTTAAATTTAACATTAGTTGATATCAATTCAACTAATGATTCTAATTACAGAACAATTATGCTTAATGCTATTAATATGAATAAATCACGTTATTGCAAATTGTTTAATTCCATTGAAAAAGGAGGAGTCACTTTTCAGTTGTTGGAATATGAGTATTTAAGAAACACTTTTTGTGAAGATTGCAATAACTAAAACTCATAAACTCGCTCTGGTGTTACGCAATAATCTAATCCAATATCTCCTTCAAAAATAGCTATAGTTTCATTTTCAGCTTCAAAAAACGATAAGCCTATTTTAATAGTTTCTGGTTTGCAGTTAGCTAAAAAATTATCGTAAAAGCCTTTGCCGTAACCTACGCGGTTTCCTTTTTTATCAAAAGCTAAAAGCGGTACAAAAACAATATCAATTTTTTCGTTTTCAATTTCTATACCATCTACTGGTTCTGGAATATTCCATTGATTTTTTTTAATAACGGTACTATCGGTTAAAAGAAAATTAATTAATGACGTTGTTTTAAAATCACTTTTAGAAATCACAATGTTTTTATCTTTTCCAGCAAGGATATTCAAAATATAGTCGGTGTTAATTTCTTTGTGTTCTTCAATAGTTAAAAAAATGTGATAAAAGGTATACTCCCAAATAGGAAGTTTTAAAACTTGATTTGCAATGGCGATACTTAAATCATCTCTATTTTCAGAAGATAAGTCGTTTCGAAGCGTTTTATATTTTTTACGTAAATCTAATTTGGACATAGTAACTATATGCTTTTAACTTATTAGGTTTTTAAAATCTAACAGGTCTCTCTTTTATCGTTTAAGCTTAGTGGTAATATGAAAGAGCGCATCGCCTTGGTACACAATTGGAGATTCGTTAACATTGATTATATACCCCGTATTTTGAGCTTTTACAAAGTGGTTAAACTTCCCGTAAGGATCGGTAATATTTCCAATAACATCGCCTTTCAACACTTTAGAGCTTATGGCTATTGAAGGCTTAAACATACCAGAATAATTGGCGCGTTGCCACTTGCTTTCATCTATAAAAACACAATCTTTTTTTGGTGATGAGACTTTAAATTTAGAACTCAACATTCCTAAATCGTGCAATACACGTTTAGCGCCGTTTACTCCAGAATTGGTTACAACATCATCTATATGAAACGATTTTCCACCCTCAAAAAGCAACATGGGTTTTTGTAATTTATAACAGGTATTTCTAAACGATTTATTTAAATTTTTTGAATACAAAACAAAAGGTGCTCCAAAAACTTTTGCTAAACTGTTAAGGGATCTATTACCTTTAATAATACGAATTTGAGGTGCGTTAAATCGCCCTGAACCACCTGTGTGGAAATCCATAATATAATCGGCATGAGGCACAATATCGCGTATAAGTTTATGGGCTACTCGACTTGCTAAAGAGCCATTAGGGCTACCAGGAAACACACGATTTAAATCGCGCCCATCGGGGAATTCTCGTTTTAAATTTATAAACCCAAAAATGTTAATTACGGGAATACAAATAGTGGTGCCGCATCTAGGTTTGTTTATGCCTTTGGCGATAAGTTGACGCACTATTTCTACGCCATTAACTTCGTCGCCATGAATTCCAGCAGTAAATAATACGGTAGGACCAGGTTTTTTTGAACGCTCTATAATAACAGGTACATTTACAGGTGATGAGGTATGAAGGTTAGCCACATCAAAATTTACTTCTTTGCTTTCACCAAGCTTAATAGGGACACCTAGAATGGTTAAAATATTATTTTTAGTCATATCTCTTTTTCATTAATTCCGTTTCATTAAAACAATTATTTTCTAGCGTCTATTTCTTTCAATATAAGTAATAATACTTTTAGCGATATTTTTGCCTGTAGCCGTTTCAATGCCTTCTAAACCAGGTGTTGAATTAACTTCCAACAATAAAGGTCCTCTTGAAGACTGCAACATATCTACCCCGCAAATGGGAAGTTTTAAAGCGCGTGCTGCTTTCATAGCTACTTTTATTTCAGCTTCATTAAGTTTTACAACTTCCGCTGTTCCTCCTCGGTGTAAGTTAGAACGAAATTCACCTTCGCGCCCTTGCCTTTTCATAGCACCAACAACATGCCCATCTACCACCAAGGCTCTTAAATCGGCACCATTAGCCTCAGCTATATATTCTTGAACTAAGGCTCTAGCTTGTAGCCCGTTAAAAGCTTCTAAAACAGATTCTGCGGCGTTTTTAGTTTCGGCTAAAACAACTCCTAAACCTTGTGTGCCTTCTAGTAATTTAATAATTACGGGGGTTCCGCCAACATGAGAAATTACTTCTTCTACATCTCTAGAATAATTGGTAAATACCGTTTTTGGCATACCAATACCAGCTTTAGAAAGCCGTTGAAAACTTCGTAGTTTATCTCTTGAGCGTATAATGGCATCAGAAGTAACCGATGTAAACACATTCATCATTTCAAATTGACGCACCACTGCGCAACCAAAAAAGGTAACCGAAGCACCAATTCTAGGAATAATAGCATCAACATAATTTAAATAACGATCTTTATAATAAATAGTAGGTTTTTCCTTTTCAATAATAAGATCGCACTGTAAGGGATCAATAACTTCTACAATATGTCCGCGTTCTTCTCCTGCCTCAACAAGTCGTGACGTTGAATATAAATTAGGGTTTCGAGATAGAATAACAATATTCATAAAAGTACTTGAAGCGTATAAAGTCTAAACGACTTCAATATTTAAAGTTGAAGATTTAATTAATGTTATAACGTTTTGTGTTTAATTTTGGCACTTAAAACTTTAAGTACTTATAACTTATACGCAATATACTAATAAAAGGGAAACGATTTTTTACAATATCTAGAATTTAATATACCTTTGAGTAGATGGATTATCCTGCTTTAGATATACAATTAAAAACCTTACCAAATCAACCTGGAGTGTATCAATATTATGATGCGCAAGGAATAATTATATACGTTGGAAAAGCAAAAAATTTAAAAAAACGCGTTAGTTCATACTTCACAAAAACACATGATAATGGTAAAACGCGAGTGCTTGTAAAAAAAATTGCAAACATTAAACATATTGTTGTCGATACTGAAACCGATGCTTTACTTTTAGAAAACAACCTGATAAAAAAATATAAACCACGTTATAATGTGTTGCTTAAAGACGACAAATCCTATCCTTGGATTTGTATAAAAAATGAGCGTTTCCCACTCGTGTTTCAAACCAGACGTTTAATTAAAGATGGTAGCGATTATTTTGGTCCATACACCAGTGTTAAAACAGTTTACACTTTATTAGATTTAATTAGAGGGTTGTATCAATTACGAACGTGTAATTATGATTTGGCTCAAGACAAAATTGATGCAGGAAAATATAAAGTGTGTTTAGAATATCATTTAGGAAATTGTAAAGGCCCTTGCGAAGGAAAAGAAACCATTAAAGAATATGATGAAAATATAAAGGCTGTTCGACAGATATTAAAAGGGAATTTTAAAGACTCGTTGGCGCAATTTAAAAGTCAAATGAAAGATTTCGCTAATGCTATGCAATTTGAAGATGCCCAAAAAATAAAAGAAAAAATTGAGATTCTTGAAAATTACCAAGCACGATCAACCATTGTAAACCCTAAGATTAGCAATGTAGATGTGTTTAGTATTGTTAGCGACGAGAGCTATGGTTATATTAATTTTTTACAACTGTCGTATGGGTCTATAATTAGATCTCATACTTTAGAAATTAAAAAGAAACTGGACGAAACCGATTTACAATTATTAGAACTTGCTATAACCGAAATTAGGCAGCGTTTTAATTCAAATTCTAAAGAAATTTATGTGCCTTTTAAAGTCGATTTGGGAGGCGATTTAAAAATTACGGTGCCAAAGTTAGGTGATAAAAAGCACATTTTAGATTTATCTATACGCAATGCAAAGTATTACCGCATGGATCAATTAAAGCAGGTTAAAATTGTAGATCCAGATAGGCATGCAAATCGTATAATGGCACAAATGAAAGCCGATTTAAGACTTTCGGTAGAGCCACGACATATAGAGTGTTTCGATAATTCGAACATACAAGGTACACACCCTGTAGCAGCGTGTGTAGTTTTTAAAAATGGGAAACCAAGCAAAAGAGATTATCGCCATTTTAACATAAAAACAGTTGAAGGACCAGACGATTTTGCTTCAATGGAAGAAGTTGTGTACCGTAGATATAAAAGATTGCAGGATGAGACGCAACCTTTACCACATTTAATCATCATAGATGGAGGGAAGGGGCAGTTATCGTCTGCATTAAAAAGTTTAGACGCCCTTAATTTAAGAGGAAAGATTGCTATTATAGGTATTGCGAAACGTTTAGAAGAATTATTTTATCCAGACGATCCAATTCCCTTATATTTAGATAAGAAAAGTGAAACCTTAAAAATAATACAGCAATTACGAAATGAAGCGCATCGTTTTGGTATTGAACACCATAGGAATAAACGGAGTAAAACAGCCTTAAATACCGAGCTTGAAACCATTCCTGGAATAGGAGACAAAACCGTTGTAGAATTGTTAAAGCATTTTAAATCGGCTAAACGAGTTGCCCATGCAAAGTTAGATGAATTGGAAGTTGTTGTTGGGGTTTCGAGAGCTGAGAAAGTTTATAATTATTATCATGAGAAATGAAAAATATTTTTCCATACTAGTTAAGATAATCATAAGTAAAAAGAAAGTGAAATATTGAATAATAAAAGCATCATATTAACCTTATTACTACTAGCTTCATTTTCCGCGAAAGCGCAAAATAAAGACTCAAAAACCCAGGATGTAAAAGTTGGTTTAGTCCTAAGTGGAGGTGGTGCTAAAGGATTGGCGCATATTGGGACGCTTAAAGTATTAGACAGTTTGGGTGTTCGTGTAGATTATATAGCGGGAACAAGCATGGGGGCTATTATTGGGTCACTGTACGCTTCTGGGTATTCTGGAAAAGCTCTCGATTCTATTTTTAAGAATGTAGATTTTAATGACATTATTAGCGATAATTTACCCAGAGAAGCTAAAACGTTTTACGAGCGTGAAAGTTCTGAAAAATATGCCATTGTACTTCCTGTGGTTAATTATAAAGTAAAGTTACCTTCGGCACTTTCGAGAGGACAAAATACTTACGGAATGATTGCTAAATTAATGCTACACATTAATAATATTGATGATTTTAGCAAGTTACCTATTCCGTTTTTTTGCATTGCTACCAATGTTGAAACAGGACAACCTGTTGTTTTAGATAAAGGGAATTTGGCACAATCTGTAATGGCAAGCGGTGCATTTCCGTCGTTATTTCAGCCAGTGGTTATTAATAATCAAATTTTAATTGATGGCGGTGTAGTAAATAATTATCCGGTTGATGAATTGAAAGCTAAAGGTGTTGATGTTATTATTGGTGTTGATGTTCAAGATGGTTTAGCCACAAGAAAAGATTTAACGTCTGCCCCCGAAATTTTACTTCAAATTAATAATTATAGAACCATTAAGGCTATGAATGTGAAGTCTAAAAAGACAGACATTTATATAAAACCAAATGTTGAAGCATTTAATGTGGTATCGTTTGATGGGGTAAATGAATTAGTTAATTTGGGAGTAGAAGCCACCTTAAAACATAGTCATGCTTTAAACAATATAGTAAACAATCAAATTTTAAAGTCAGTTAATCGAGAGTCAATACAGGCTATTGATAGTATAAAAATTAATGATATTTCAATAAAAGGAAATAAAAACTACACAAGAGCTTATATTTTAGGGAAGTTAAAGTTTAAGGCTTCTCAAAAAGTAAGTTATAACGATTTTAATAAAGGCGTTAATAACCTAGTAGCTACAAATAATTTTGATAATTTTTTATACGATTTAAAATCGTCGCAGTATGATGAGGGGTATAGTATGAATGCCGTTTTAACTGAAAGTGCAAAAACAACATTTTTAAAATTAGGAGTACATTATAACGATTTGTACAAAAGTTCGGCATTAATAAATTTAACAAAAAAGAGAATATTAGGAAAAAACGATGTGGCATCATTCGATTTTATTATTGGCGATAACGTAAGGTATAATTTTGAATATTATATAGATAATGGGTTTTATTGGAGTGTTGGGGTGCGCTCTAGATTTGATGAGTTTAATCAAAATGTAGCAGCAGAAACCTTTTTAGATCCAGATGAATTAGGCCTTATAAATAAATTGGCTATTCATGTGTCCGATTTTACAAATCAATTTTATTTACAAACACTCTTTAGCAAAGATCTTTCGTTAACTCTTGGGGCAGAGCATAAGCGTTTAAAAGTAAAAACAGAAACCCTTTTAACTGATAATGATGATGGTGAAACTATTTTTGAAAACAGCGACTACCTAAGTTTGTTTGGAAAACTTAAGTTTGATACTTATGATAATATGCATTTCCCAAAGAAAGGGTTTTTATTTGATGGCGATTTTCATACCTATTTTCATTCTTCAGATTTTAACGATAATTTTTCAGGATTTTCAATAGCCAAAGCAACATTTGGGTTTTCCCAAAGTATTACTTCAAATTTAACAGTGAATCTAACTACACAAGGCGGATTTAGAATAGGAGAAGGGACAAACCCTTATTTAAGTTTTGCTCTAGGAGGTTATGGTAGCCGCTTAATAAATAATTACACGCCATTTTTTGGATACGACTTTTTATCGCTTACAGGCAATAGTTTTGTAAAATCTACACTGACTTTAGATTGCGAAATAATTAAAAAGAACCATATAAATTTCGCGGTAAACGTTGCTAATATTGAAAATAATATTTTTGAAACAAGCGAATGGTTTTCTCTTCCAGATTTTTCTGGATATGCATTAGGCTATTCTTTAGAAACGTTTATTGGTCCTATAGAAGCTAAATATTCTTGGTCTCCACAAACAAAAAAAGGCTTTTGGTTTTTTAATCTTGGCTTCTGGTTTTAAACACGTTTTTTAATATCGTTATTTTTCACGATATTTGTCTTAATATGAACCTTTTTTGGCAAGATTTATTATTGTTTCTACACTATCTCATCAAGAGGAATCCTGAGTGAGTATCTATAAATATATTACTTTTTGAAGCGTTTTTATACACACTAAACCCTTCAAGTTGAATTCATTTTAATATTTATTGTATAATTTCATAATAAAGATATATGCCTTTTTATCACAAATTAGGAAACATTCCGCATAAGCGTCATATTCAATTTAGAAAACCAGATGGAAGTTTATATTACGAACAACTATTTGGTACGGTTGGGTTTGATGGCATGTCAACCAACTCATATCACGAACAAAGACCAACACAAGTAAAAGAAATTAGAAAGCAATATACTGTTGCTCCAAAAATTTCAAAAGAAAACAATATACAATCATACAGGTTACGCGGGTTTCAAGTACCGCCAGAAGATGATTATTTAGAAAGCAGAAAAATTGTTTTAACAAACTCCGATTGCCACATTGCTTTGGCGGCACCAAAAAAATCAACCACCGAATATTTTTATAAGAATACAGATTCCGATGAGATGATTTTTATCCATAAAGGCACGGGAAAACTCAGAACAATTTATGGAAATTTAGATTTTAAATATGGTGATTATTTAATCATTCCTCGTGGAATTATTTATAAAATAGATTTCGACACCGAAGATAACCGGTTGTTTATTGTAGAATCTCACGCGCCAATTTATACGCCAAAACAATACCGCAATTGGTTTGGGCAACTGTTAGAGCATTCGCCGTTTTGCGAGCGCGATATTCGTCGTCCATACGAGTTAGAAACCAATAACGAAAAGGGAGATTTCATGATTAAAGTGAAAAAGAAGGATGAAATCTTCGATATGGTTTACGATTCGCATCCCTTTGATGTTGTGGGTTACGATGGGTATAATTACCCGTATGCTTTGTCAATTCACGATTTCGAGCCTATTACAGGGCGTATTCATTTACCGCCACCAATTCATCAAACCTTTGAAACTACAGCATTTGTAATATGCTCGTTTGTACCACGTTTGTACGATTATCATCCGCAATCCATTCCTGCACCATATAACCATAGTAATATAGATGCCGATGAGGTGTTATATTATGTAGATGGTGATTTTATGAGCAGAAACGATATCGAAGCAGGTCATATATCATTGCACCCCGCAGGTATTCCTCACGGGCCACACCCAGGAGCAGTGGAGCGTAGTATAGGTAAAACAAAAACTGAAGAATTAGCAGTTATGGTAGATACGTTTAAACCACTAATGGTTACCGAAGAAGCTATGAAAATTGCCGATGAAGACTATTTTAAATCTTGGTTAGAGTAAACTGTCATTCCTGCGAAGGCAGGAATCCATTTTATTAAATTAATATTTTAAAGAATAAGATTCCTGCCTTCGCAGGAATGACAAAAACACAAAACAATGAGTAAAGACATAAAATCAGTAAACTACGGTTTAGAAAAAATATTTGAAGGCGCACAAGACTTCTTACCGCTTTTAGGAACAGATTACGTAGAATTTTACGTAGGTAATGCAAAACAAGCAGCACATTTTTATAAGACAGCATTTGGATTTCAATCGTATGCTTATAAAGGTTTAGAAACGGGTTCTAAAGACACCGTGAGTTATGTGTTAAAGCAAGATAAAATTCGCTTAGTATTAACTACGCCATTACACAGTAAATCAACAATAAACGATCATATTGTAAAGCATGGTGATGGTGTAAAAGTAATAGCACTTTGGGTTGATGATGCTAGAAAAGCTTATAAAGAAACTACAAGTAGAGGTGCTAAATCGTATATAGAACCATTTGTTGAAAAAGATGAATATGGTGAAGTTGTTAAAGCGGGAATTTACACCTACGGTGAAACGGTACACATGTTTATAGAGCGTAAAAATTATAATGGTGCATTTATGCCTGGATTTGTTGCTTGGGAATCAGATTATAATCCAACAGCAACGGGCTTAAAGTATATCGATCATATGGTTGGAAATGTTGGTTGGGGGCAAATGAATACTTGGGTTAAATGGTATGAAGATGTTATGGGGTTTGAGAATTTTTTATCCTTTGATGACAAACAAATCCATACAGAATACTCTGCTTTAATGAGTAAAGTAATGAGTAATGGTAATGGCCGAATAAAATTTCCAATTAACGAACCAGCAAAAGGAAAAAAACGATCTCAAATAGAAGAATATTTAGACTTTTATGAAGGTGCAGGTGTACAGCATATAGCTGTTGCAACCGATGATATTATTGAAACTGTGAGTCAGTTAAAATCAAGAGGAGTAGAATTTTTGTCTATACCACCAGAAGAATATTATAAGGCAGTTCCATGTAGATTAGAAGAATATAGTCATGAATTACGTGAAGATATTGAAACTTTAAAACGTTTAGGAATTATGATTGATGCCGATGAAGAAGGGTACTTACTGCAAATTTTTACAAAACCTGTTGAAGACAGACCAACGTTGTTTTTTGAAATCATTCAGCGTATGGGAGCCAAAGGCTTTGGAGCAGGTAATTTTAAAGCGCTTTTTGAGTCTATAGAAAGAGAGCAAGCTAACAGAGGAACTTTATAAAGTAAACAACCTCCGTTAAAAACGGAGGCTTTGGGTTTCAGATTAGCCCCATAGGGGCATAACACTCATTTCTAATTATGATGTTCTTGATATTTGACATATCGCCTTATCA
>CANKVS010000039.1 GCA_947487155.1 uncultured Flaviramulus sp. | reverse complement strand
TCATATTCGGGGTTTTGTTTTATCTAAAATACAAATTAAATAACTGAAAGTCAATAGGTTGAACTACTCCTGAAAGTACCTATATATTGTCATTTCGATAGAGCGAGGAACGAGTGATGAGAAATCTTATAAAGATGAGATTCCTCTTCGTGCCTCATTCGGAATGACAAGTTATTCTTTATCGAACAACGCTTTATGAATAAATCCAGCTATAATTGCTCCAGCAATAGGTGCAACCCAAAACAACCAAAGTTGCCCCGTAAAATCTCCACCAGCAAATAAGGCTTGACTTGTAGAACGCGCAGGGTTAACAGATGTATTAGTAATTGGAATACTAATTAAATGAATAAGTGTTAAGCCCAACCCAATAGCAATTGGAGCAAAACCTTTTGGTGCTCTGGCATTTGTACTTCCTAAAATTATTAAAAGAAAAAACATCGTTAATAAAAACTCAGCAATTAAAGCTGCCATCATAGAAAAACCTCCTGGAGATAACGCGCCATAACCATTAGCAGCAAAACCACCAATATCAACAAAATCTGATTTATTTGTTACTATTAAGTATAAAGCTCCAGCCGCTGCAATAGCTCCAATAAGTTGAGCCATTATATAGCCAACTAAACTTCTAGCTTCAAACTTACCTCCTGCCCATAGGCCAAGAGACACAGCAGGGTTAAAATGCCCACCAGAAATATGCCCTACAGCATAAGCCATTGTTAAAACAGTAAGTCCAAAGGCTAGTGCAACGCCTGCAAATCCAATACCTAGTTCAGGAAATCCTGCTGCAAATACTGCACTTCCACAGCCCCCAAAAACGAGCCAAAATGTTCCAAAAAATTCTGCAAATAATTTTTTCATAATTCTTTTAGTTAAATAGTTAGATGGTTAATTTACAAATAATTAATTATGTTTTAGACACAGGTTAACTATTCCGTCACATGCTTTGTATTAAAAACACATAAAAATTTACTGGTAAAGCATTATCTTTGCATAAAGTTTTTCTTTTAAAATAAGCCTTATAATTAAATTGGTATTCCCCAAAACAATTATTGGCAAATTACATACTTATACTAGGCTTATAGTTGAAGTATAACAGAACAATAAAAACAAACAAATGAAACTTGTTTTAATAACCATTATACTATTAGGTTTAGGCATTTTAGGGATTGCCATAAAAATTTGGGCAAAAAAAGACGGTAAATTTGCAGGCACTTGTGCAAGCCAAAACCCTATGTTAAACACAGAGGGGGAAGCTTGTGGATTTTGTGGTAAAACTCCAGATCAGTTTAGTGATTGTAACGAACCTCAACATTCATAAAAATTTATGATGTTACTTGATTTATTATTCTACACATTTATAGTTGTAGTTTGTATTCAAGTTGTTTTTCATATTATCTTTTTTGCAAAATTTGCATTTTTAAAACCACAAAAACGCGCACAAAAAAACATTGCCGTATCTGTTATTATTTGTGCAAAAAATGAAGCTGAAAATTTAAAATGTTTTCTGCCTTCAGTTATATCTCAAAACTATCCAGATTTTGAAATCATACTAATTAATGATGCGTCTTATGATGAATCGTTAGATGTAATGGAATATTTTGCTAATAAACACCATAACATTAAAATTGTTAATGTAGAAAACATTGAAGCCTTTTGGGGTAACAAAAAGTATGCTTTAACACTTGGTATAAAAGCATCAAAAAACGATTTTCTATTATTTACTGATGCCGACTGTAAACCATTATCAAAATATTGGATACAACAAGTAACGTCTCACTTTAGTAACAATAAATCCATTATATTAGGCTACGGTTGTTATTCAAAAATTAAAAATTCTTTTGTAAACAAACTCATTAGGTTTGAAACACTTATTACAGCTATTCATTACTTTTCTTTTGCTAAAATTGGTATCCCATATATGGGTGTTGGTAGAAATTTAGCTTATAAAAAGGACATTTTTTTTAATGCTAAAGGGTTTATGAACCACATGAATATTCTGTCGGGCGATGATGATTTATTTGTTAATCAAGTCGCTACAAATAAAAATACAGCCATTTGTATTTCAAAAAATAGTTTTACAGAATCTACACCAAAAGCATCATTTAAAAGTTGGTTTAAGCAAAAAAGGCGTCACGTATCAACGGCAAATTATTACAAACTAAAACACAAATTTTTACTATCGTTAATATACGGTTCAAACTTCCTTTTTTGGATATTAACCATAACGCTTTTAATCCTTCAATTTAACCAGTTAATAGTACTATTATTATTCTTTTTACGTCTTATTATTCAGTATATCATCATAGGAATGTCTTCAAAAAAACTAAATGAAGTAGACTTGCTATTTTTACTTCCTTTTTTAGATTTCTTTTTAATGATTGTACAATTAAGTATATTTATAAACAATCTTATAACGAAACCAAATCATTGGAAATAGAAGAAGCCATCAAACGAGCAAAGAAAAATGAACAAAAAGCGTTTAATTATTTATTAGACCAATTTTGGGATGACGTTTACGGATTTCAACTAAAACGCATTGAAAACGAAAATGATGCTGAAGATATTACCATTCAAACATTTTCTAAAGCTTTTGATAGAATTGACACTTTTGATGAAAATTACAAATTTAAAACTTGGCTAATTACAATTTCAAAAAACGTTCATATTGATTTAATGCGGAAAGAAAAAAACTCTATAACACAAACTATGTCTAATGATGATAAAAGTATTTATCAAATTTTAGATGAATCGCCATCACCTGAAGATAAAATTATAACCGAGCAACATTTAGCAAAATTACTTCGCGATGTTAAAAAATTAAAACCTCATTATCAAGAAGTTATCAACCTACGCTATTTTCAAGAACTAAGCTATAAAGAAATTTCTAAAGAGCTTAAAGCCCCTATTAATAATATAAAAGTAAAATTGTTGCGTGCTAAAAAGTTATTGGCAGAAATTATTCAACAAAAGTAGATGACTACTAAACTTAAAAATTTAGGCCCAGGTTTACTATTTGCAGGCGCAGCGATTGGTGTTTCTCATTTAGTGCAGTCTACTAGAGCTGGTGCCGATTTTGGCCTAGGCTTGCTGTGGGCATTACTTTTGGTGAATGTATTTAAGTATCCGTTTTTTCAGTTTGGACCTCGATATGCAACGGCTACAGGAGAAAGTTTATTAGATGGATACAATAAATTAGGAAAAGGTGTTTTAATTATATATTACATTTTGTCTTTCGCCACCATGTTCACCATACAAACGGCAGTAACAATAGTAACAGCAGGTTTAGCATCTACACTTTTTGGCGATTTTGTGAGTATTGAAATTTGGACTATTATTATACTCTTTATTTGCTTATCTCTATTGGTTTTTGGAAAATACAAATTTTTAGACCGAATGATGAAAATCATTATTATTACGCTAACTATTAGTACTATTATAGCTGTGAGTATAGCGTTATTTGATAATCACAACCCTGTTTCATTTAAACAGATACTTCCAAAAAACCGTTTAGAAATCGCCTTTTTAATTGCCTTTATGGGTTGGATGCCTGCGCCTTTAGATATTTCTGTATGGCATTCTTTAT
The DNA here is from genome assembly GCA_947487155.1 of uncultured Flaviramulus sp. Lineage (GTDB taxonomy): Bacteria > Bacteroidota > Bacteroidia > Flavobacteriales > Flavobacteriaceae > CANLXL01. Next base: position 34,840 of record CANKVS010000039.1, on the reverse strand, counting down.
GGGCCATTGAAAAGAAAAAAGATTTAAAACAGTTTACTCCAAAATCGGCTTTATTCGATTTTAATGTTGGTTATATAAGTACCATTGTACTAGGCATTGGCTTTTTACTACTAGGCACCTTGGTTATGTTTAATAGTGGTGAAACTTTTAGTAATTCAGCAGGCAAATTTTCTAGTCAATTAATAAACATGTACACAACAAGCATGGGTAGTTGGGCTTATATTATTATTGGTATTGCAGCTTTTACCACTATGTTTAGTACAACACTTACTACTTTAGATGCGTCGCCAAGAGCTATGGCAAAAACAACAGCACTTCTTTTTAAAAACACCACTAAACTTAATTATAGGTTTTGGATTGGGCTATTGGCATTAGGCACAATACTAATTTTTGTTTTTTTAGCTTCAGAAATGGGTTTATTAATAAAAATAGCGACTATCTTATCATTCATTACAGCACCTTTTTACGCTATAATAAACTACATTTTAATATCTAGCAAACACACTCCAAAAGCATGGAGACCCTCTAAAAAACTACATATTTTAAGTTGGTTTGGAATTGTTTTTTTAATAGGATTCAGCATTTGGTTTCTAACAACGTTATAACTTACTTTTAATAGAATACTTTGTATCTTTGTAGCTAGCTTTATTTAATCGATGAATACAGAAACTGCATCAAATATATTACCCAAAAGGCAAGCAAAACCTAAATGGCTTCGCGTTAAACTTCCAACAGGTAAAAAATACACAGAACTTAGAAGTTTAGTAGACAAATACAAACTAAACACTATTTGCACTTCTGGAAGTTGCCCTAACATGGGAGAATGTTGGGGAGAAGGTACTGCCACTTTTATGATTCTAGGAAACGTTTGCACCCGCTCTTGTGGTTTTTGTGGTGTAAAAACGGGCAGACCAGAAACTGTTGATTGGGATGAACCAGAAAAAGTAGCCCGTTCTATTAAATTAATGAAAATTAAACACGCTGTTTTAACTAGTGTTGATAGAGACGACTTAAAAGATATGGGAAGTATTATGTGGGCAGAAACTGTTAAAGCTGTACGCCGAATGAATCCTGAAACCACACTTGAAACGCTAATTCCAGATTTTCAAGGTATCAAACAACATATTGATAGAATTATTAATGTTGCACCAGAAGTTGTGTCGCACAATATTGAAACGGTTAGACGATTAACTAGAGAAGTGCGCATTCAAGCTAAATACAATAGAAGCTTAGGCGTTTTAAAATATTTAAAGCAACAAGGACAACGCAGAACAAAATCGGGTATTATGCTTGGTTTAGGTGAAACTCGCGAAGAAGTTATCGCTACGCTTCATGATCTTAAAGAAAATGATGTAGATGTCGTTACCATTGGGCAATACCTTCAACCCAGTAAAAAACATTTACCGGTAAACCGTTTTATCACACCAGATCAGTTTAAAGAATACGAAAATATTGGTTTAGAATTAGGTTTTAGGCACGTAGAAAGCAGTGCTTTAGTGCGGTCGTCATATAAAGCTCAAAAACATATCAATTAAAATATGATTACTGTTGCGATTAATGGTTTTGGCAGAATAGGCAGGCGGGTTTTTAGATTATTGCAAGATTTTGAAAATATTCAAGTTGTAGCCATAAATGATTTAGCAGATGCAAGAACTTTAAGTCATTTACTTAAGTACGATAGTATTCATGGTCTTTTTAAAGAAACCGTTTCTCATTACAATAATGGTATTGCGGTAAACAACCAAAACATTCCATTATTAAATTGTAACCATCCAAAAGATATTAATTGGCAGCCTTTTAATGTAGATTTTGTAATTGAAGCCACAGGTAAATTTAAAACACAACTTGAGTTACAACACCATATAAACAATGGTGCAAAAAAAGTTATTTTAAGTGTTCCTGCCGAAGAAGATTCTATTAAAACAATTGTTTTAGGTGTAAACAACGCAAGTATTGATGGCTCTGAAACAATAATATCTAACGCCTCATGTACTACTAATAATGCAGCACCAATGATTGATATTATCAATAAACTTTGTGGTATCAATCAAGCTTATATAACAACGGTACATTCATACACAACAGACCAAAGCTTGCATGACGAACCGCATCGCGATTTACGTCGGTCTCGCGCTGCCGGACAATCTATAGTACCTACAACAACTGGAGCAGCCAAGGCATTAACAAAAATTTTTCCAGAACTTTCAAATGTTATAGGCGGTTGTGGTATTAGAGTCCCCGTTATTAATGGCTCGTTAACAGATATTACATTTAATGTAAAAAAAACGGTTTCAATTGAAGATATTAATGAGGCTTTTAAAGAAGCTTCAGAAAAGAATCAATACAAAGGCATTATAGAATACACAAAAGATCCAATAGTTTCTATAGATATTGTAGGGAATACCCATTCTTGTATTTTCGATTCAGAAATGACATCGGTTATAGGGAATATGGTAAAAATTATAGGGTGGTACGACAACGAAACAGGGTATTCTAGTAGAATTATTGATTTATTATGTAATTTATCGGATAAAAAGTGTATTTTATCGATAAAATGATTATATTTGCTTGTAATTTTAACAATAATGTTCCAAATTAAAAACTATATATCCCTTATAATTCTGCTGTTTTGCTTCAGTATGTCCGCTCAAAATAAGATAGAGACCGACCCTGAAATATTACAAAACCAAATAGATCATCATATTTCTAAATCGCAAAGTGAATTAGAAAAATACAATTACTATGAAGCTCAAAGAAGTTTAGATGACGCTTTAAATTATGCAGAAACACTAAAAAGCAAAAAAACCATAGCCCTTATTCAAACTAGAAAAGGAAAGCTACACCTTATAAAAGAAGAATTAGATAAGGCATTACTATGGATTACTAAAGCCATAGAAATACAAAACGAAATTAATGATAATGCCAACCTTGGTAATTCATATAAAATACAAGGAGAAATTTATCATTTAAAAAAAGAACACCTTGACGCTTTAGATTCTTATACAGCGGCTAAATCTAAATTTGAAGAAGAAGATATACACGATAAATTAGCAGAAACATTACTATACGAAAGTAAAACCTATATAAGTTTAGGTAATTATAGAAAAGCAAGAATGCTTAATGAAGAAGCTATAGCGCAAGCCAAAAGGTACAATTTAATTGAAACACAAAGCAATAGTTTAATTAACCATGGTAAAATACACATGGCATTAAACAATACCGAAAGAGCTTTAGATTTTGCCAACGAAGGCTTGCAAATTGCAAAGGAAAATAAGTTTATTAATATTATTAACGAAGGCTATTTAGTACTTAGCGATATTAATTATAATATTGGAGATTATAAACTTTCTAGAGATTACCAACAACAGCATTTAAAATTATCTGATTCGCTAAGAAACATAAAACGAACTAACGCATCTCAAGATCAAGAAACACAATATTTACTTGATGAAGCTACTGAAAAAAACAACGAGTTTGCCGAAAAATTAGAAAAGGAAAAAAGTGACAACGATTTAGGTACATTAATATCTATTTTAAGTGTTGCTTTAATTACCATTCTTTCGTTATTAACCTTATCGCTTTATAAAAACAATAACATTAGGCTAAAAACTAATAATATGCTCCATAAAAAAAATGGGGAACTTATAATTGCTAAAGAAAAAGCTGAATTAGCATCTAAAACAAAAGCAAACTTTTTATCTACGGTAACACACGAGTTACGCACACCTTTATATGCGGTTACTGGTTTAAGTAATATGTTATTAGATGAAAACCCAAGACCCGACCAGGTTCAACACTTAAAATCTCTTAAATTTTCTGGCGATTACTTATTAACGTTTATTAATGATATTCTTCAAATAAATAAAATTGAAGCGAATAAAGTTAATTTAGAACCAGAATCGTTCAACTTAAAAAAGAAAATAAACAATATTGTTTTAGCTCTTAATAATTCAGCATTAGATAATAACATCAAAATTCATTTTGAATACGATCAAGATTTACCTGAAAACTTTATTGCCGATCAATTAAAAATATCACAAATATTAATCAATTTAATTGGTAACTCTATAAAGTTTACCAAAGACGGAGACATTTGGATTAGAGTTTATAAAATTGAAGAAAAAGGCAATACGTATACATTACGTTTTGAAGTAGAAGATAATGGTATTGGTATAAGCCAAGAAAAACAAGACAATATGTTTGAAAGCTTTTCTCAAGGGTCCATACAAATTAACCGAAAATACGGCGGTACAGGTTTAGGACTTTCTATTGTAAAAGGGCTAATAGAAATTTTAAAAGGCGATATTTATTTAAAAAGTGAATTAGGTAAAGGCTCTACTTTTTTCTTTGAAATTCCATTAGAATTCACAACAGTAAAAGAAGCCAAAGAAAAGAAAGCCACATACTTTAAAGAAGTTAACGAGTTAGATTTAACCAATGTAAAAATATTGGTAGTTGAAGACAATAAGATTAACCAAATGATTACCAAAAAGATTCTTACCAAAATGAATCTTAAATGTGATATTGTTGACAATGGTGAAGAAGCTGTTGATATGATTAAAACCAACAATTACAATATTATTTTAATGGATATTCACATGCCAGGAATTAGTGGTATTGAAGCCACTAAAATTGTTAGAACTTTTGATAAAGAATTAACCATTTTTGCTTTAACAGCGGTAACCATTGAAGATAAAATGCATGAATTTGAAGAAGCTGGTTTTACAGATATTATACCTAAACCATTTAAGCAAGAAGAATTCGAGAAAAAACTTTTCAATGCATTGTCATTAAAAAATGACTCTTCTACTACGGCTTAAGATTTTACAAAATCTTTAATTAAACTATTCATTTTCTTAGCATCGGTTATAGAAACTGTAATGGGGATATAGTATAATGTCTCTCTTAAAGATGCATACTGATTCAACCTCATAAAATCTTTTTCGGTAGTTACAATAAGTTCCTTTTTACTTAAATCATTAACTTCTTGTGCAGAAAACTCGTGATGATCTTTAAAGTTTAAATGGTCAAAATTTAAATGCTTTTCATTTAAAAAATTAACCAAAGGTTGCGAATTTGCTATTCCCGTAACTAAAGTAAAGCGAGGTAAATCATCTATTTTTTTAGTATCTATACAAGAAATCACATGATTTGAATATTCAATAGTACTAAAAAACACCTGCTGGTAATTTTTAGGATTAATGTCTTTTATTATTTCATTCTTATCATGCTCTGTTAAATGCTTAGGGCATTTTGTAGCTATAATAATATTAGCACGTTTAGCTCCATCTTGGGGTTCGCGTAAATTACCTGTTGGCAAAACAAAATCGTGCGTGTATATATTATTATAAGTAGTGAGTAAAATATTAAATCCCGCTTTAACTTTTCTATGCTGAAATGCATCATCAAGCAAAATAACTTGGGGTGGTTCTTCAAGTTGCTTCAAACATTGTATACCATGATTCCTGTTTTCATCAACCGCAACTAAAATATCATCTTTAAACTTATTATAAAATTGAAACGGTTCATCTCCTAAAGATGCAGCACTAACATTTTCACTGGCAAGTAAAAACCCCTTTGTATTTCTCCCATAACCTCTACTTAATGTAGCTAGTTTATAATCAGCTTTCAATAAATAAATTAAATATTCAATCATTGGTGTTTTTCCTGTACCACCAACACTTAAATTTCCAACACAAATTATGGGAAAGTTATACGATTTAGATGTTTTAATTCCCAAATCATATAATTTATTTCGCACACTAGTTACTGCATAATATATTGGGACAATCGGAAATAATATTTTTCTCAATAGCTTCACAGCACGAAATTAATTATTTTATATTTGATGGTAAATATAGCAAATATGATTGTTCAAGATGTTATAAACCATTTAGAAGAACTAGCCCCTTTAGCTTACGCTGAAGATTTTGATAATGTTGGGCTTTTAGTTGGAAATAAAAAAACGAAAGTTAATGGCATACTCGTTACCTTAGATACTTTGGAAAGCATAGTAGATGAAGCCATTGCAGAAAACTGTAATCTTATTGTTAGTTTTCATCCAATTATTTTTAAAGGTTTAAAAAAACTTACAGGAAAAACCTATGTAGAACGTGTCATTTTAAAAGCCATAAAACATGACATTGCTATTTATGCCATCCATACAGCTTTAGATAATGCTTTACAAGGCGTAAACGACATGATATGCAATCAATTAGAATTAACAAATAAACGCATATTAATTCCGCAAGCTGCTACTATAAAAAAATTAACAACTTACGCTCCTAAAGATGAAGCTGAACAGTTACGAACTGCTCTATTTAATGTTGGCGCTGGTAATATTGGTAATTACAGTAATTGCAGTTTTAATACCGAAGGTTATGGCACATATAAGGGCAATGAGAATGCAACGCCTGTAAAAGGAGAAAAAGGCATTTTACATACCGAAAATGAAACACAAATATCTGTAACCTTTCCTAAGCACTTAGAATCTAAAATTCTTAAAACATTATTTAAAGCACATAGCTATGAGGAAGTAGCTTATGAGGTTACAACATTAGAAAATAAAAACCAAAATATTGGCATGGGTATGGTTGGTGAATTAAAAACCCCACTAGATGCACAACGTTTTTTAAGCTACACTAAAAATAAAATGAATACTGAGTGCATTAGGCACTCTGCATTACCTAACACCCCAATTAAGAAAATTGCAGTGTTAGGTGGTTCTGGGAGTTTTGCTATTCAATCTGCTAAAGCATCTGGTGCTGATGCATTTATAACTGCCGATTTAAAATATCACGATTTTTTTTCGGCAGAAAACAGCATACTTTTAGCAGATATTGGACATTATGAGAGTGAACAGTTCACAAAAAACCTTTTAGTAGCATATCTTACAAAAAAAATTACTAATTTTGCAGTCGTTTTATCAAAGACAAATACCAATCCTATTAAGTATTTTTAAAGTATGGCTAAAAAGAAAGAAGTAACTGTTGAAGAGCGCTTAAGAGCTTTATACGATTTACAACTCATCGATTCTCGTATAGATGAAATAAGAAATGTTCGTGGAGAACTTCCATTAGAAGTTCGTGATTTAGAAGATGAAGTTGCAGGATTAAACATTAGGTTAGAAAAACTTGTCGCTAATTTAGAAGTAATAGATAACGATATTACTGGCAAGAAAAACCTAATTGAAGAAGCAAAGGCTTTAATAAAGAAATATAGCGAACAACAAAAAAATGTTAGAAATAACAGAGAATTTAATTCGCTTACAAAAGAAGTTGAATTTCAAGAATTAGAAATTGAATTAGCCGAAAAGCACATTAAAGAATTTAAAGCTCAAATAGAGCAGAAAAAAGAAGTCATTGCAGAAACTAAAGAGCGCTTAAAAGAACGCGAAAATCACCTTAAACATAAAAAGAGTGAACTGGATGCCATTTTAGCTGAAACTGAAAAAGAAGAGCAAGCTTTAATCTCAAAATCTGAAGATTACAAAACTCAAATTGAAGAACGCTTAGTTTCTGCTTATAACAGAATTCGCCAAAATGTAAAAAATGGTTTAGCAGTCGTACCTATTGAAAGAGGTGCTTCTGGAGGGTCTTTCTTCACAATTCCGCCACAAGTACAAGTAGAAATTGCTTCTCGTAAAAAAGTAATTACAGACGAGCATAGTGGGCGTATTTTAGTTGATGCCGCTTTAGCTGAAGAACAAAAAACAAAAATGGAAAAAATGTTTTCAAAACTGTAATCCATTTTAAAATCATATTTTTAAAAGCCTTCTATCATGAAGGCTTTTTTATTTTTTAAGGTTTGCACTTTTTATTCGTCTATTACTACTTATATCAATAAAATTTATACAAATGAAAAACATCCTTCCTATAATTGTACTAGCCTTACTTGTTAGTTGTCAAAACACAGCTCAAGTAAACAATAAACAACATGCAGTAATTAACGCAAACCCCATTGAAGTACCTTTAGAAAACGGTAAAGCTAAAGCCTATTTTGCTAGCGGATGTTTTTGGTGTGTTGAAGCTATTTATGAAAGTGTAAAAGGTGTTGAAGAATCTATTTCTGGATATTCTGGTGGACATACAAAAAATCCAACTTATGATGCTAGTAATACAGGGCGAACAGGTCATGCTGAAGCCGTAGAAATTATATACGATCCAAACATTGTAAGTTTCTCTACTTTGGTTGATGTGTATTTTGCTTCGCAGAATGTTACTCAAGTAAACGGACAAGGTAACGATAGAGGCTCGCAATACCGTTCTATTATTTTTTATCAGAATGAGGCACAAAAACAAATTATTCTAAAAAAGAAAAATGCTTTAGCCAAAAAATTGAATGTTAAAATTGCTGCTGAAGTCTACCCTTTTCAAAAGTTTTGGATAGCCGAAAATTATCATCAAAATTACGAAAGATTGCATCCTAATCATCCTTACATTCAAAATGTTTCTATACCAAGATTAAAAAGGTTTAAAGCTAAGTTTCCTAAAGCATTATTGAAAGACGCGCATTAAACTCTTCTTAATAAAATTCGCAGGTATATACTCAAACTTGATTTTATAAAATTTTTCAGCTACTTTCGTTTAATACAGAATATAAAAATTCAAAAAAAGTATTAGCAACGAGTAAAAAAACAATGCAAAATTATATTGATTTAGCAGAAAAAAAATGAGCGTTAAACGTTTATAATAAATGGAACACTTATCATAATACTGTAGATGATATTGCGCAAGAGTTTTTAAAAAAACTCATTAAAATTCACAGAGTAGTTAAGTTTGACTTTGTCAGAAAAAACGATAACTTTGTTTAAGGTTGTATATAAATCATTCAAATGGATTCATATATTAAAAAACATTAACTACAAGTAGTACAAATGTGATTAACATCAATAAATAATAATTTTTTATCCAAAAATTTTCATTTTGTCGAAATCGATTTTGGATTAGATTCTTTCATGCAATATCTGAAATTAACAAATGCACTCATTGATAATAATCTAAAAAAATATCTAAGTGAATATAATAAGACTATATATGATACCAAAGATCACTTTTTTGACTATGAAGATGTTTATATAAAAGAAAAACAATTACAACTATATTACAGTTCGATCGTAATTTCCTTATACTCTTTTTTAGAGCAATCTTTACTTAGACTTGTTAAGATTTCAGAAAAGGACAGGAAAATTAAAATTGATGATATTTCTGGAAATGGAATAATCTTTAAAGCTAAAAAGTATTTAGAAAAAGTTATTGAGATTGATTTTGAAGAAATAAACGATGAATGGAATGAAATCACAAAGCTGAACCAGCTAAGAAATTTGTTTGTTCACTCCTCAAATTTGATTTTAAGAAAGTCGGAATCTAAAAAAAGAATAAATACCATTAAAGACATAGAACAGTTAAAAATTACAGAGAAAAGCGATTATTATATCCTTGAATTTGAAAACGATGAATTAATCAGACATTTCATTAAAATAATTAGGCAGTTTTTAAACAAAATATACACGAGTAAAAGTAGTTAACGTGTATAATTAATTGCTTTGGTAAGTACTTATCTGGAAAATTCCTTTGGAATTTTCACAAGCTCGTGATTGTTTACTAAATTACAAACCAAACATCGCAACGCAACTATATCATACATCAACCGTTAAACGAACTTTTCCAAAAAACACTTTTTAAACCCTAAACCTTAGTAGCCTTCAATGTAAAAATCAAAGGGTACAATTTATCTTTTGTAACATACATACCAGATTCATTTTTTATTAAATCTGGCAACACATTATACGGACTTTCGTCGTATTCTTTTAAATAGTCTATATGTAAACCAGCCTCGGTTAAAGCAGAAATAACGTATCCTAACCCATGATTCCAACCATACTCTTTACTAATCATTTTTGAATTTTCATTGGCGTAAGTACCCTCATATTCTTCATAAATAACATCATCTTGCATATACTCATATTTTAAAACAGGCTTGTCTTCTAAATAATCAAACATCCAAACTATTGGGTGAAACTCAGCCATAAAAAACGTACCGCCTTTATTAAGCCTTTCAGCAATCATTTTACCCCAAGGCTTTAAATTAGGTAACCAACCTATAACACCATAACTTGTAAAAACAATATCGAAAGTTTCTTTCACAAATTGTGAAGTATCCAAAACATTACAGCATACAAACTCTGCATCTAAGTTTAATTCTTTATTTAATTGTTTAGCTAGTTTTATACCCTCATCGCTTAAATCAACCCCCGTACATTTTGCACCTAACCTACTCCAACTTAATGTGTCTTGCCCAAAATGACATTGTAAGTGTAATAACGATTTACCATTTACATCACCTAAAGCTTCCTGTTCATAAGGCATTAACGACGACTTTCCTTTTTTAAAAGCATCAAGATTATACATCTTACTTGCTGCATGTACTTTTACCTTCGCGTTCCAAGTTGCTTTATTAACTTTAAAATAGTTTTTATTTTCACTCATAATTAAGTTATATATCTTTACAAAAAATACTAAATTATGAAAAACTTTATCTACCTAATTTTTATTGCATTTCTTTTTGTGTGTTGTAAAAAAGAAACAAAACATACGGTTGAAAAAAAATCACTAACTATTGCTGAAAAAATTGCTAATGCTCATGGTTTTGAAAACTGGAAAAACGTTTCAGAAATCACTTTTACCTTTGGTAAAAATAGAAGTTGGGTGTGGCAACCAAAAACAAATGATGTTACATTAACTACTTCTAAAGATACTATAAGCTACAACAGAAGTTCTATAGATAGTATGTCGATGAAAACTGATCGTGCATTTATAAACGATAAGTTTTGGCTACTTATACCATTTCAGTTAATTTGGGACGAAGGACTCACAATTTCTGAAGCTATAAAAACCAAAGCACCAATAAGCAAAACCGAAATAAACAAAATAACATTAACATACGCTAACGAAGGCGGTTACACACCTGGAGATGCTTACGACATTTATTTTAATGATGATTATATAATTACAGAATGGGCTTTTAGAAAAGGTAATAAAACTAAAGCAGGACTAATTAATACGTTTGAAAATTACCAAGATTTTAATGGTATTAAAATAGCTTTAAACCATAAAAAAGCGGAAGGAGATTGGAGTTTACCGTTTACAAACGTAAAAGTGATTCTAGATTAAAATGTGGCACAAACTTTGAAGTATAATTTTTAGAGCATTTATTTTATTTACAATGTAAGTAAAGGGTCTTGTTTTCGACTAAAATCTAAATAAACAGCAATATTGTTTTTTCCGCATTTGCGCCTATATATATGAAAAGCGTTTCAACCCATGGTTGGAGCGCTTTTCCCTTTTTAAACATAACTATTTTAACCTATAAAAGCTTCTTTTACATGTGCGCCATCACAAAACGGTTTATTGTTTGATGCACCACACCTGCAAAAAGCGGTTGTTTTATTTTTAGTCTCAGACGAACCATCTTTATGAGTAACCTTAAGTGTTCCGTAAACCAATAAAGGGCCATTTTCTAAAACCTCAACTTTCGTTTTTAAGATTTCAGACGACTCATCTCCTTCTGCATTCATATAAAATCTTAAAGCTCCAGAAGGACATGCTTTTACTTGATTAATAATAGTTTCAGTGTTTGCACCATCAATTTTCACCCAAGGTCTATCTCTAGGTTGAAATACTTCAGGCAAACCTTTGGCACAAATAGCAGAATGAATACATTTTTCGGCTTCCCAAACTACGGTAGTTTCTCCATTCGAATATTCTTTTATCTTTCCCATATCTTAAAGTTTTTACTAAATATACAAAAAAGAATATTCTTCAATTTAGTATAATTCATCAGTTCTTTTCTAACTTTATAATTCTTATTTTTGTTAGAAACCTAAATACAATTCACTTTGTCCAAATATAAATTAGGTCTTGATTACGCTAAAGAACAAGATCAAAATGATGAATTATCACAGTACAGAAATCAATTTCATATTCCAAAAGATAAGCATGGAAATGAATTAATTTACATGACTGGTAACTCTCTTGGTTTGCAGCCAAAATCTACAAAATCTTACATTAATCAGGAACTTGAAGATTGGGCAAATTTAGGTGTTGAAGGGCATACTGAAGCTAAAAACCCGTGGCTACCTTATCATGAATTTCTAACTAAAAATATGGCAAATGTAGTTGGTGCAAAACCTATTGAAGTTGTGGTTATGAACACCTTAACAGCTAACCTTCATTTTATGATGGTATCGTTTTATAAACCTACTAAAACACGCTATAAAATACTAATTGAAAGTGATGCTTTTCCTTCTGATAAATACGCAGTAGAATCGCAATTGCGCCATCATGGAATTGATGATAAAGACGGATTAATTTTATGGAAACCTCGTAAAGACGAAGAGTTATTACAATATGAAGATTTAGAAGCTATTCTTAAAGCTCAAGGTGATGAAATCGCCTTAATCATGATTGGCGGTGTTAATTACTATACAGGTCAATATTTCGATTTAAAAAGAATAACCAATCTTGGTCACAAACACGGTTGTACAGTAGGTTTTGATTGTGCCCATGGCGCAGGAAATGTAGAACTCAATTTGCACGATTCGGGAGCAGATTTTGCCGTTTGGTGTACTTATAAATATTTAAATTCTGGACCAGGGAGTTTAGCAGGAGCTTTTATTCACGAACGACATGCCTATGATAAAAATTTAAACCGATTTACAGGCTGGTGGAGTCACAACAAACAAACACGATTTAATATGCGCGATGAATTTGATGTACTTCCAGGAGCTGAAGGTTGGCAACTTAGCAACCCTCCTATTTTATCTATGGCAGCCATTAAAGCATCATTAGATATGTTTAATGACGTTGGTATTAAAAAGTTAAATGAGAAGTCTAAAAAACTAACGGGATATTTCGAGTTTCTTTTAAAGCAATTAGGAGATGATGCTATTAAAATAATTACACCTAGTAATCCTGAAGAACGCGGTTGCCAATTATCCATTCAAGTTAAAAATGCTGATAAAAATTTACATAATAAATTGACTGAGGCAGGTGTTATAAGTGATTGGAGAGAACCCGATGTTATTCGTTGCGCACCAACACCTCTATACAACTCGTTTCAAGACATTTATAATTTGGTTGAAAAATTGAAAGAGATATTATATTAAATTAAAACGAAGAACATCAAATGAACTTGGAATTCCGACAAAGTCGGAATCATCAAAGTTTAGAAATAATGAACGAAAGAATGTAGGTGCGAAACAAAGCTTCAAGCACGTAATTCTGAAAGTGAATGTTGCTTTAGCAATTTCCTAATTTTGATTTGATTTTTTGGTTCGTTTTGTATCAAGACAAAATGAAAAAAAAACTTGAACTAAAACTATAAGATTCCTGCCTTCGCAGGAATGACAAAATGAAAGAAAAACAACAAAACATATTAATCATTGGTGCAGGTCTCTGTGGTTCACTCCTAGCCTTACGCTTAGGGCAACGCGGTTACAATGTAAGCATTTACGAAAAACGTCCAGATTTACGCAAAGTAGATATTAATGCTGGTCGGTCTATAAATTTAGCATTTTCAAATCGTGGCAATAAAGCCATGAAACTTGTTGGTATTGAAGATAAAGTAAAAGCACTTTGTATTCCTATGAATGGGCGTATGATTCACGATAAAAAAGGGAACACCCATTTATCAAATTATAGCGGACGAGAGCACGAATATATTAATTCCATTTCTCGTGGCGAGCTCAATGCATTGCTTTTAACCGAAGCCGAAAAACATAAAAACGTTTCTATTTACTTCAACAAAAAATGCAAATCGGTCGATTTTGAAAAAATCACAGCACTATTTCAAGATTACAAAACTAAAGATGAATTTATAGAAGATGCCGATGTTATTATAGCAACCGATGGTGCAGGATCTGCAATGCGAAAAAGTTACTATTTAGGCAAAAAGTTTTTGTTTAGTTTTTCGCAAGAGTATTTAACACATGGCTATAAAGAATTAAGTATTCTCCCAAAGGAAAATGGCGATTTTAAAACGTATAAAAACGCGCTTCATATTTGGCCTCGTGGATCGTTTATGCTTATCGCTTTACCAAATTTAGATGGCAGTTTTACGGTTACTCTGTTTTTAAGTTATGATGAAGGTGAATACAATTTTAACAACCTTACAACCGAAGAAATAGTTTTAGAATTTTTCCGAAAAGAATTTCCAGATGCTTTAGTTTTAATGCCAAATCTAATTGACGATTTCTTTAAAAATCCAACATCGCCCCTAGGCACTATAAAATGTTCGCCTTGGCACTATAAAGGCAATACGCTTTTAATGGGAGATTCGGCACATGCTATTGTTCCATTTTACGGTCAAGGTATGAATGCATCCTTTGAAGACGTTGTTGAGTTGGATGCCATTTTAGATCAAAATTTAGGCAGTTGGGAAGCTACATTTACAGCATACGAAAAAACACGTAAAAAAGATACCGATGCTATTGCAGATTTAGCTATTGACAATTTTCATGAAATGAAAGACCATGTTACAAACCCTATATTCCAAGAAAAGCGTAAATTAGAAATGGCTTTAGAACAAAATTTTCCAAATGCATATTCATCAAAATACGCATTAGTCACTTTTAATGAAACCATTGGCTATCGAGAAGCTATGCTAAAAGGAAGAGCACAAGACAAAGCCATTTTAAATTTATTATCAGATGGAAAAATAGATTTAAAAGAAAATTTAAAATCTATTTTAAATAAAGTAAAACAAGAAACCAAAGCTATTTTAGAAGACGATAAAATTGCTGGATTACACTAAAGTTAGGAGTCAGGAGTTAGGAGTTAGGAGTTAGGAGTTAGGAGTTAGGAAAAGTATAAATTTAGGTAAGTCAAGTCTTAAATCAATTCGGAGAATTGAATATTGAAATGCAGAAATAATGAACGAAGGAATGGAGATGCATAGCGAAGCTTTAAGCACGAAATTCCGAAAGAGAATGTTCCACAGGAATTTCCTTATTTCAATATGATTTTTTGGTTCGTTTTGTATCAAGACAAAATGAACAAATAAAAAGAAAAAATATGAGTAACAACAAAAATGAGATTCCTGCTTCCGCGGGAACTAAAGTAACACCTAGAGGCGCTTATCCACACACAAAACGGGTTGGCGATTTTATATTTGTATCTGGTACCAGTTCTCGACGAGCAGACAACACCATTGCTGGTGTAGATATTATTGATGAAATGGGAACCAAACGTTTAAATATTGAAGTTCAAACCCGTGAGGTTATACAAAACATTGAAAAAAGTCTAGCTAAAGAAGGTGCTACTTTGAATGACGTGGTTGATGTCACATCGTTTTTAGTTAATATGAATGATTTTGCAGGTTATAATAAAGCGTACGCAGAATTTTTTAATGCAGAAACTGGTCCGACAAGAACAACTGTTGCTGTGCACCAATTACCACACCCGGATTTGGTTGTAGAAATTAAGGTGATGGCTTATGTTAGAAATTAAATAACAAACTAAATGTCTCCTCGAGCGCAGTCGAGAGGTCTTTTATGAAACTATATTTTGTATATATATTAAAATGTTCTGATGGTTTAACTTACACAGGAGTTACAAATAATTTACCTAGAAGATTTGAAGAACACCAAAAAGGTTTAAATAAAAATTGTTTTACATTTAAAAGACGACCTTTAGATTTAATATTTCATCAAGAATTCAATGATATAAATCAAGCTATCTATTTTGAAAAGAAAATTAAAAAATGGAGTGGGAAAAAGAAACTAGCATTGGCAAATGGAGATTTTGACATGCTACAAATACTTGCAGAATGTAGAAATGCTACACATTTTAATTTCAATTCAGAAACAAAAGTAGGTCTCGACTACGCTCGACCAGACAAACAATCATCTCATGATTAACATCCAAAACTACATAAACGGAAAATTTATGTCCCCCATTGCTAATGGGTGGATTGACAATTACAATCCAGCGAGTGGAGAAATATACGGGCAAATACCTAACTCATCCAAAGAAGACGTAGAAAATGCATACATCGCAGCAAAATCTGCTTTTCCAACTTGGTCGCAAACCACATTAGAAGAACGTAGTCGTATTTTAATAAGGATTTCTGAATTACTAGAAGCCAACTTACAACGCTTTGCCGAGGCTGAAAGCAAAGACAATGGCAAACCCATTAGTTTAGCAAAAACAGTAGATATTCCACGAGCTGCAAATAATTTTAGATTCTTTGGCAATGCTATTACACAATTTGCTAGCGAAAGTCACGAAAGTGTTGGTCAACAAGCTATAAACTACACACTTCGTCAACCTATTGGTGTGGTTGGTTGTATTTCACCTTGGAATCTACCACTCTATCTTTTTACTTGGAAAATAGCTCCTGCAATAGCTGCAGGTAATTGTGTTGTTGCAAAGCCTAGTGAAGTTACACCCTTAACAGCTTTTTTATTGAGTGAGATACTAAATGAGGCTGGCCTCCCAAAAGGTGTTTTAAATATTGTTCATGGATTAGGAACAACAACAGGAGAACCTTTGAAGAGCAAAAAATAGCCTCTGAGAACACCATTAATTTTGGTCTTTTTCATAATGGAAAGCAAATTGCCTACACGAGAGTTATGACTGATAAAGTGTTTTTTGCTTATCTTTTAGATGTTTTTGTTATTGAAGATTATCAAGGCAAGGGTTACTCAAAATTATTAATGGATAAAATAATTAATTTTCCAGAGTTAAAGGCTATTGACAAATGGATGTTAGCAACAAGAGACGCCCATACATTATATGAAAAGTTTGGATTTACTGCCATAAAAAGCCCTGAAAAGTTAATGGAAAAATTAAGTAAACGCGCAAAAATAATATACGAATAATATGAATTTAAACTTAAATAATAAAAACGCTTTGGTTTGCGGAAGTACAGCAGGCATTGGAAAAGCAACTGCAATGGCTCTAGCTTCCGAAGGTGTAAATGTAACTTTAGTAGCAAGAAATAGAGAAAAACTCAAAGCGGTTTTAGCAGAATTACCAGAACACAGAAACCATAGTTATATAGTTGCAGACTTTTCAAACCCAAGAGAGTTACAAGAGCAAGTCATTAAATTTATAGAGAAAAATCATGGATTCCATATTGTTATAAATAATACTGGTGGGCCAAGAAGCGGATCTATTTTAACAGCAGCACTTGAGGAATTTGATAATGCGTTTATACAGCACTTAAAATGTAATCATGTTTTAGCTCAAGCTACTATTCCTTTTATGAAAGAAGTAGGTTTTGGTAGAATTATTAATATCATTTCTACATCAGTTAAAGAGCCTATTCCTGGTTTGGGTGTAAGTAACACCATTAGAGGAGCTGTTGGCAATTGGAGTAAAACATTATCTATTGAAGTTGGTGCTTTTGGTATTACTGTAAATAACGTGTTGCCTGGGTTTACCGAAACAGAGCGTTTAAATGAAATCATTAAAATTAAGGCAACACAAGAAGATAGAAGTATTGAAGAGATGGCAGAAATAATGAAAAATTATACGCCAGCTAAACGCTTTGCAAAGCCAGAGGAAACTGCAAATGTTATAACTTTTTTAGCAAGTGAAACAGCAGGCTATGTTAACGGAATTAACGTTCCGGTTGATGGCGGACGCACAAAATCTTTGTAACTTTAAAGACAACATAAAAATAAAATCATGAGTAAAGTATATCCACCAATAAATTTTAAAGCTTGGATTGATGAAAACAGACATTTACTAAAACCTCCTGTGGGTAATAAAGTGGTTTGGAAAGATGGCGATTTCATTGTAATGGTAGTTGGTGGACCAAATAGCAGAAAGGATTATCACTATAATGAAACTCCAGAGTTTTTCTACCAAGTTGAAGGAGATATTGTTTTAAAAATCATTGATAAAGGCACACCCAAAGATATTCATATAAAAGAAGGTGAGATTTTTTTATTACCTCCAAAAGTACCTCATTCTCCACAACGAGGCGCTAATACAGTAGGCTTAGTCATTGAGTATCCGAGAGAAAAAGGAGTACAAGACGCTTTACTTTGGTTTTGTGAAAATTGTACAACTAAATTATATGAAGAAGATTTTACGTTAGACAATATTGAAACTGATATGCCTAAAATTTTTGACAATTACTATAGCGATAATGATAAGCGCTCTTGCCCAAATTGTGGTGAAGTGATGCAGCCGCCAAAGAAAATTAAATTGGAAGACTAATTTATGAAACAAAAACTCCGCATTAACGGGCATTCGCATTTACTCCCTTATCCTGAGGAAATCCCTCAGTTTATGAAGGAAAAAGAAATATTTTGGGTTGATGATGAACGCAAACATATGCTTCAAAAAGGATGGAAAAGACCTGTTACACATTCCAGTTTTTTCCTAGATGAAAAATTAGAATGGATGGAAAGAAACAAACTTGACCATGCCGTTGTTTTAAACCTATCTCAGTTATATGGTAATGGATTACGCTTAGAAGAAATGAAAAAAGCTTTGCGCTTTCAAAATGATTTTAATGCTAAAATACAACATGATAATCCTGATAAATTTACCTGTGGTTTTGTAGTACACCCAGGATTTATCCAAGGTGCTTTATGGGAAATTGAACGTTGTGTTGAACAGTTAGACATGAAAGTTTTATGTCTTCCAACTCATTTTATGGATTCTATTGGACAATGGCGATCAGCTTTTGATAAAGAAAATGATGCAATTTTTGAAATGGCTGACAAGTATAAATTAGCTATTGAAATTCATCCGTACGATGGTGATAAAATGATAAACCTAGAAAATACGGCGTGGCGTTTTCACCTTATTTGGATGCTTGCTCAATGCGGAGATGCCTATCATTTTTACACATTAAATGGTATGCAAGAGCGGTTTCCTAATATTAGAACTTGTTTTGCTCATGGAGGGCAATTGGCACAAATGAATTTAGGTAGACGTATTCAAGGATTTGATGGTAGACCAGACTTGTTTGTGGGCAAACACCATCCGCGAAAAGCTGTTGGACACCCAAATATTTATTTTGACACTTTAGTACACGATACAGATTCTTTAAAGCTTATGATTGATCGCCAAGGTAGCAATCAAGTTATTATGGGTCTCGATGATCCTTACCCACTTGGTGAAATGGAAAGCGATGCCCAATCATCGTACCCAGGGAAATTATTAGATTTAGCTATTGATAGAGATATTATTAACCAAAAACAATATGATGATATTTGGGAAGATAATGTATTACGTTGGGTGTTTGGTGATGATGAAACTGCTAAAGAAAATTTGATTAATAAAATTTTAAACTAATTACAATCCCATCCAATCTTTAATTTTTGATGTATAACTTCTACCAGAAGTAAGTTTCGTTTTTTGTTTGTTTCTTAATGTAATAACATATCTATTATTAAAGTATTTCTGAACTTCTTCAGCATAATTTGTATTAATTATAATAGCTCTATGCACTCGTAAAAATTCATCTGGTAATTTAACTTCTAATTGAGATAAAGATAGATTTGTTAAATGATTAGTCGTATTTGTATATATAGTTACATATTTATTGTTAGCTTCTAAAAAAACAACATCTTCTAACTTTATAAAAAATAGTTTATCTTCCTTTTTTACGGTAATAGAAGTCATTTTTTTAGTCGTTTTTTTAATAGAAATTTCTTTAATAGCCTGTAAAAGTTCTTGAGAACTCGTATTACCTTTAAATAGTTTTAGTTTTTTAATGGTTTTCTCAATACGTTCTAATCGTACTGGTTTTACCAAATAATCAATACTATTAGTTTCAAACGCTTTAAGCGAATATTGGTCGTAAGCTGTACAAAAAACTACAATGGGAATAGTTTCTAGTTGCTCCAATAATTCAAATCCTGATAATTTTGGCATCTCAATATCTAAAAATATTAAATCGGGTTTAAGCTCATTAATCTTTTCTTTAGCTTCATTACCATTTTTTGCGGTATCAATAACTTGAAAAGTTTCTGTGAAATTTTCAAGTAAATCTAACAACCGCTCTCTAGCCAACGGTTCATCATCAATTATAATCGTTTTATAAGGTTGATTCATTTTAACCCTGTTTTTTCAATCAAAATCTTAATATGTTTTACAGGTTCATTCTCCCAACTTAAGGACGCTTTTTCTCCATAAGTTAACCGCAATAAATCAAACACAGTTTGCAAACCATGACCACTTACAACTCCTTCAGAAAAATGAGGACCATTATCTTCTACTATAATTTCAACACCTTCACTTTTCTTTTTAATATTTAGCATAATCTCACCTGCTCCTTCAATTTTAGAAATACCGTGTTTAACAGCATTTTCAATCAAAGGTTGGATAATAAACATAGGAATTTTTACAGATTTAACATCTTTATCTACTTGAATTGAAAACTTTAAGCGGTCTCCAAAGCGGATTTGTTCAATATCTAAATAGTTTTGTACCATTTCAACCTCATCGGCAACGGTGCTCATTTTGTCTCCTTTTTTATTAATGGAGTACTTAAACAAATCAGATAACGATAATGCCATTTGTTCTGTTTTACCAGCATTTTTTCGTGCTAAAGTTGCAATAGAATTTAAAGCATTATATAAAAAGTGAGGATTTATTTGAGATTGTAGGAGCTTGACCTCGGCTTGTGCATTTATTTCTTTTAAATGGCTTAACTCTACGTCTTTTTGTTTTACTAAGGATTCTGAAAAGTAATCTAGATACAGTAATACTCCCCTACTAACCGCAAAACTAATTACCATTAGTATAAATGTATTTAATTTAAACCAATTTACATTTGGATTATTTTCGAGTAAAAAAACAATAACAATTGGAAACATACAAATTAAAAAAGTGAAACTCACTTTTAAAATAATTTCAGTTGTAAAACTCATACTCATTTTTATAAAATACTTATCAAAGAGCATTAAACATAAAGCAATTAAAGACGCTAAAATTATAAAAATAACGTGTACACTAATATATTGTCGCCAATGTTCAAATCCATAAGGAATAGTTATGTAATTGTATATTTTATAAATATACAACCCTCCCAATAGTATAAATAAAATAGGCGTAAAGTAACTAAAATACAACCTTTTATATTTTCTCTTATAAATTAAACTAAAACTTGTCAAGAAAAAAGTAATGCCCAATACTACAGATACCCACAAAGCTATTACTTTGTTTCTTACTGTATTTAAAAATTTACTAGCATATCGCCATGGGTAAGTTTTGTACATATAAGCTCTAAACTCCTTTTTTAGATTGGGAGAGTATAATTTTTGTAATAAAAATTTATCTAATTGACTAAAGTGATAATTAATACTGACAAGTTCCTTATCATTTAATAAGGATTTTTTTAAATCTACTATCTTTTCTAATGCCTTTGGTTGAAAAAAATTTACACAGGCAATTATTCTAATAACATCTCTTTTAACTACCTTTTTCCGCTCATCTAAAGTTGTGTTTTCATTAAAAACAAATGAAGAATGAGGATATTCTATTCCCAAGTTACCTGTTTTATATTTCTTATCATGTTTGTAGGTTTCAACACCCTCTTTTGTGCTAAAACCAATAAAACTTTCTGATAAGCTAATAGTATCGTTTTGGTGAAAAAACAACTTAATAGTATTCCTATTTAATTTATATCCATCTTGGCTATTAATATTTTTTTTATAAGAAACACCATTATTAGATTCCTTTAATGAAATACCCGTATAGTTTTTAAAATAATCGACTTCCTTATTTGTTAATAAAATTTTAAGTTCTTCAAGTATTTCATTTACCACGAGACTATCTTTAGCTGTGGCGTTGTATAGCTCACACAAAATTGGTCCCGTAAACTTAAAAACTTTTTCATTGTAACCATTAAATACTCGTTCTTTAACATATTCCCATTTTTCATCTTTTGGTAAGTCTGGAAAATTATCATTATAATAACTACGGTTTTTACTATCTTCATCTATTATTACAATTGGAATAATTAAAATGATAAGTAGCAGTAAAATAATTTTCTTCATAATTGTAAATTTAAGTATTTATAATACCTCAAAGAAAGGTTGTATGTTTGATTACTGAAACTAATTTTTGACCAACTGCACATAGGTATTATAAATTACAATTAAGGTGATTTAATGAAAACCTAATACATAAAAAAGTAATACTTTTGGTATAAATTTAAACAAAGTGCCACTTAGGCATCTCCGAAGGCAACCCTTTTATGTCGGTAACAAGTACTGCTCAACAAGAGCTATATTTTTAATTAACACAATAAGATTTCGACTTTAGTTTATTTTGAACGTAGCCGAAAGACTCGATTTGACGAAACATGCATTTTATACCAGAAGAATTAGACGATTATGTTGTAACACATTCAGAAAACGAACCTGAGCTATTACAAGAACTTAATAGAGAAACCTATCAAAAAATATTGCAACCACGAATGCTTAGTGGGCATTACCAAGGGCGTATTTTAAGTATAATTTCTAAGTTGGTAAATCCTAAAAACATTTTAGAAATTGGGACTTACACAGGGTATTCGGCTTTATGTTTAGCAGAAGGCATACAGGTAAAGGGTGAATTACACACTATTGATATTAATGAGGAATTGGTTGATTTTCAGCGTAAATATTTTGATAAATCTGGTTTTGGAAAACAAATATTTCAGCATATTGGAAACGCTTTAGATATTATACCTAAGCTTAATACAACTTTTGATTTAGTTTTTATTGATGCTGATAAAGATAACTACTCTAATTATTTTAATATTATTATTGATAAATTAAATGTTGGCGGTATTATTTTATCGGATAATGTGCTTTGGAGTGGCAAAATTTTAGATACTACGTTTAAAAAGGATGACACCTCTACGCCTGCATTAATTGAATACAACAAGCTTTTGAAAAACGACAAACGTGTTGAAACTGTTGTTTTACCTATTAGGGATGGACTTACTATTAGCAGGAAAGTATAATTATTTATGTTAGAACTTATTCTAGCAGATAGGTGCGTTAGGGATTGTAATGAAAATCCTTTTTAAAATATAACAAGCATCTATTTTGATTAGCACTAAAATTTGACAGATTGCCACGTCGTTACCTCCTCGCAATGACGTTTTAAAAAGATTGTAGTGGAAAGCCCGACCCGACAGGATAACGCCAAAAAATTAAAATTTACGTTTTACTGAACCTGTAAAGTCTTCTAAATCGTCTTTTACTTTATCTAATTCCTTTTTTACATCGGTAGTAATGCTTGTATTGATGCCATTGTTTTCGGCAGTTTTTGTAATTTCGTGTTTTATATCGTTTGTGGCATCTTTTAGTGTGCGCATGCCTTTACCCAAACCACGGGCTATTTCTGGTAGTTTATCTGCGCCAAAAACCATAATGACTATAAATAGTATAAAAGCTATTTCGCCACCACTAATAAATAAAAATATTGCTTGTTGTATCACAGTACAAATATAGTGAGTTGTTTTGTTAGAATAAAAAAAGCCGACTTAAAAAAGTCGGCTTTAGCATTTTTATTTATCTAATTACCCTTTAACTTTTTGTTTAAACTCATCAAACTCATTTTCTTTGGCAACTTTAGGCCAAGAGTTATTTGATGTATCAACATCTGCTGTTTCTAAATCTGGGTCGATAGTAATATTAACAATTTCTTTTTCTGAAGCAATGGCTTTACTTACTTCGTTATCATTATGTCTCCAAATTTGTGCTGGGTAAGTTTCTCTCTTTTTTGTACCATCAGCATAGGTGTACTCTACAATAATAGGCATAACTAAGCCTCCTGGTTTTTCAAAAGTAATATTATAGAAAAACTTAGGTACTTTTATACTTTTACGTTCTTCGGCAGTAAAGTTATCCATCACATATTCTTTAAGCGATTTTGTGTTTTCTATAACTTCGTTAGTTTTCATTTTTTCGTTATACTCTTCGCTACCTTCTTCAACCATATACACTAATGGCGGTAGGTCTTTTAATTTTCTACCTCTTTCTTTCGCCATGTCTTTTATTAACTTATTAGGTTTTGAAGACACATAATATTTTTTCACTTCTTTTACACCTATATCTGTCCAATCTGTTGTGTAAAACCAACCTCTCCAATACCAATCTAAATCGAATGCAGATGCATCTTCCATAGTTCTAAAAAAGTCTTCTGGTGTTGGGTGTTTAAACATCCAACGTTGTGCATATTCTCTAAAAGCGTAATCGAACAAATCACGTCCCATTACAGTTTCTCTTAAAATGTTTAATGCTGTTGCTGGTTTGCCATATGCATTATTTCCAAACTGATAGGTATTAAGTCCTTTGGTCATAATTGGCGCAATATAATCTTGATTTCCTCCCATATAAGGCACAATCATTCTTGCTGGTCCACGGTCTGAAGGGAAATGCTTATCTTCAGGAGATAAGGCTTGCGGGTATTTTTCTCCAAAATCTTGTTCGGCAACATACTGTACAAAGGTATTTAAACCTTCGTCCATCCATGTCCATTGGCGCTCATCGCTATTCACAATCATAGGGAAAAAGTTATGCCCTACTTCGTGAATAATTACTCCCATCATGCCATATTTTACACGATCACTATACGTACCATCTTCTTTTGGACGACCAAAATTCCAACAAATCATTGGATATTCCATTCCCTGCTGTTTAGCATGTACTGAAATTGCTTTATGGTAAGGATAATTGAATGTCATTCTTGAATACGATTCTAATGTACTAGCCACCGCTTTTGTAGACCATTCTTCCCAAAGTGGATTACCTTCTTTTGGGTACATAGACACAGCCATAACATCTTTATTTCCTATTTTAACAGCCATCATATCCCATATAAATTTTCTAGAGGTAGCAAAACCAAAGTCTCTTACATTTTCAGCATATAATTTCCATGTTTTGGTCTCATTAGAAAACCCTTTTTCAGCAGCTTCAGCCTCTTCTTGAGTTACAATTACAACAGGCTCATTATAAGATTTCTTTGCCTGTTCGTAACGTTGCATCATGGTTTTAGAAAACATGTCTTTTCTGTTAGTAAGTTTTCCTGTTCCATCTAAAATATGATCTGCAGGAACTGTAATATTAACTTCAAAATTACCAAAAGGTAATGCAAACTCATCACGCCCCCAAAATTGTGAATTCTGCCAACCTTCAACATCACTATAAACTGCCATTCTTGGGTAAAATTGAGCAATTACATAGGCATTGTTTCCATCTTTTTCAAAATGCTCATATCCAGAACGACCATCTACAACAAGGTGATTATTTATATTGTACCACCACTTAATTGAAAACGAAAATTTCTCTCCAGATTTTAAAGCTTTTGGCAACTCTACACGCATCATTGTTCTGTTAATCATGTGTGGTAATGGTTTACCATTGGTATCCTTAACTTCTTGAATATTAAATCCTCCATCAAAAAGGTCTTTTGTATGTTCATCTATAAACTGCCCAGGTCTCATTACAGGTATCACTTCGCCTGTTTCTATTAATGGCGATTTAGAATCTTTAGCCCTTTTATTTTGATCGAGTTGAACCCAAAGATATTTTAGCACATCTGGTGAGTTATTGGTGTATGTAATTGTTTCAAAACCAGATAATTTTGTGTTTTTATCATCTAAAACAATATCCATTTTATAATCGGCCTGCTGCTGATAATAAGCTGCTCCTGGAGCACCAGATGCTGCTCTATACATATTAGGTGTAGAAAACTCATCATACAACTGTTTAAATTTATTATTGTTTTGATGACCAGATTGAGGAGCTACTTGTTCCTGTTCTTGTGCAAAAACACTTGTTGAAAGGAATGCTATATAAAGCAGATAATAGGTGATTTTTTTCATTTTACTATTTTAAAATTGTTTAAAAAGCGACATCTTTTAATTAGAAATTATAACAAAATCTTTAGAAAAAGCGCTCGAAAATACTAATTTAGAAGTTTATTAACTTTATTTTAATTAAAATTTAACACAGCTTTATCATTTTGAGAGATAAGTATAAAGCTCTTTTGTTTGGTGTTGATTTTGGTTTTTATAATGTTTTGCTGATCGTTATATAAATCAAACAAAACTTTGTTTTTTATTTCCATAGATTCAATACTATTAACAGCTTCAATTTCTAGGTAGCATTTCATAATATCTGCATCGTAATCTTTACCTATAAAATTAAGATTAGCTTCTTTAC
The DNA here is from genome assembly GCA_947487155.1 of uncultured Flaviramulus sp. Classification (GTDB taxonomy): domain Bacteria; phylum Bacteroidota; class Bacteroidia; order Flavobacteriales; family Flavobacteriaceae; genus CANLXL01. Next base: position 8,658 of record CANKVS010000039.1, on the reverse strand, counting down.
CGTTAATGGTTATTTTTAATTTTTCGGTTAAATATTTTTCAATATATAAATTGGTCGTTTCCAATTCATCATCGCCTGCTAAAGTTATATTTTCATCGTAGCGTTCTCTTAACACGTTTTCGAAATCGTCAATAAAAATTCTAGAAATTATTTGAACCGATTTACTTTCTTCAATATAATCTATTTGAGTAACACTTATGTAGTATTTATGGACTACTGTAAACGCAAATAGTGGTATAATTAAAAAGAATAAAAATGGTTTTAAACGCATCATCAATTTTTTTGCTAATGTAATTATATTTAATGAAGTGGTTTAAACTTTTTCACTGATTGAAAAAGTTTAAATGATTTAAATGCTTCAAAAAGTATTCCAAAAAATTAATCTTTATTTGAGTTGAGGTTGTTTTTATATTCAATTAGTTTTTCTTTTAAAAATTCTAATATTTCAATATCCTTTTTTCCGTTGCAACGTTCGTTAAAGTTTGGTGAGTCTTCACAGAAATAAAAAAAATCTGCTCTTAAATCTTCGTCTAACTGGTTTAAACTAAAAAAATCTTCAGGTAATTTAGATTTTATTTTACGTAGTAAAGCTGCGGTTGCCTCTAATTTTACACGTTCTTTTAGTTCCTTTGTTCTTCCTGAGATTCCGTTTAAAACAGGATCTAAAGGCATCGACCCTACTAAAAGTCCTAAAAGCATTTTGGGCTTAAATTCTCCAGCTTGGTATAAGCGTCGTTCACTTTGTGTGGCTATTTTCCCTGTATAACCTGGAATTCCTAAATCATAAAAATTAATTGGCGGGTCACCTTCTATATTTTTAATATCAGTCAATAAATTACCTGTGAGGACTTTTCCAACTAAAACTTCATCTAACTCGTTTATTAGTTCATCTAACACAACCAAACATATTTTAGTTGAAATTATTTCTTGTGAAACCATAACCTCTTTTAGTTTATGTTGAATAGATGAAAACTGAAGCGTATCATTTAATGTTACATTAATTTTAAATTCACCTTTTGCATTAGTAATCGTATATATTTGAGCGGTTTTATTAATTACATGAATATTTTCAACGTCTGCTTTACTTTTAACTTTTCCAGAAATTTCTATGGATTGAGAAAAAGCTAATTGTGCAAAAACTACAAGTAAAAGAACTGTTAAGCACCTTAATTTAAGCATAATATATTTTATATCGCTGATTAGTTTTAATATATAAAGAACGTATATCAAATCTTAAATAAATTGAAAAAGCGCTTCAAACTTTTGTTAAAATAGGCATTTTAGTACTTTTACCAAGTAAATTACCTCTGCGTTAAATCTCGGTTATCGCATAAAATTACACCAATGAAAAACATAATTATTGCAAGTACTTCTACAATACACGGAAGTGGTTATTTAGAATATATTTTAAATGATTTAGCTCTTTTTTTTAAAGATGTAAAAGAGATTATATTTATTCCCTACGCAAGACCTGGAGGTATTTCTCATGATGATTATACAAAAAAAGCGGAAGATGCTTTTATTAAAATTGGTAAAACCGTAAAAGGGCTACACACTTTTGAAAACCCTATTGAAACGATTAAAAAAGCAGACGGTATATTTGTTGGTGGCGGTAATACTTTTGTTTTGGTAAATCAGCTTTACAAAAATAATTTAATTGATGTGTTAAAAGAAACCGTTAGTAACGGCACACCATATTTAGGCACAAGTGCAGGCAGTAATATTTGTGGACTTACTATAAAAACATCAAACGATATGCCTATAATTTACCCGCCAAGTTTTAATGTTTTGGGCTTAGTGCCTTTTAATATTAATCCGCATTATTTAGATCCAGATGTAGACAGTACCCACATGGGTGAGACAAGAGAAACTAGAATAAAAGAATTTCATAGTTATAATACACCTCCAGTTGTTGGTTTGCGAGAAGGTAGTTGGCTATATGTAAAACATAACTCTATTGTTTTAAAAGGTAATTTAACAGCTCGGATTTTTGAATATAATAAAACACCCTACGAAGTTGAAGCTGGTACAGAACTATACACGCTTAATTAAATTTTAAGAGGGAGGCCAAGTTCTCGTCAACTCCACTCAAGACAAACTTCTTGAACTTTTTGGCATAAAAAAACCTCATATTTCTATGAGGTTTTTTGAGCGGGAGACCAGGTTCGAACTGGCGACATTCAGCTTGGAAGGCTGACGCTCTACCAACTGAGCTACTCCCGCTTAACGCTTGCAAATATATAAAACCTAGTTACTTTTTTACAAGAAAATTATAGTTTTTTAAAAAAATGGTAGCCATAAATTTCAAACCCTTCATTGTAGTAAAATTTATGAGATGGATAATTACTTACGTAGGTGTTTAACTCTGCTGATTCACAACCTTTTTGCTTTGCATAATTATAAATCCATTTAAAAAACTGCTTCCCTAAACCTTGTCCTCGATAACCATCATCTATATAAACATGATCTGCTTCGACACTTTTACCAGCATAATGCCGCGTACAAAACCACAAACCCGATACGCCTATTAACGTATTGTCATCAAAAATGCCAGCGCATTCATAATTTTGAGTAATCATTTCAGAAAATCGTTGTTTTAAAACATCATAAGAAACATTATTGTTTGTTAGTTTTTGAACCAAAGGAATGATAGAATTTATTTCCTCTTTATCAATTATTTTAAATGTAAAAGGCATGACTTTTTTATTGTGAAGATAAATATTTTTGAAATAGATGATACCATAAAAACCATGAAAAATGTGACTTGAGTTTAGTGACTAAATCATTACAATGGTGTCTAAACAGTAGCTCTAAAAAAAAGTAATCGCTATGAATTCTGAAAATGGTATCATTTTTTTTGTAATTTTAATTCTATAATTTTCACAAATGAGAAGTAAAAATTTTAAAGTTAGGTTATTAATAGGTTTAGCAACTGTTGCTTTTGCATTTATTAAAAAATGTAACAGCACGGAAACAAATAAATATACAGGTAGGTCGCAAACAATTAATATGACTTCTGAACAAGAAATTGCTATTGGGTTGCAAAACGCTCCGCAAATGGCTCAACAACATGGTGGATTACATTCAAATAATCAATACCAAGCCTTAGTTGATAAAGTGGGTAATGCACTTATTAATAATAGTATGGCAAAAGATACGCCTTATAACTATGAATTTCATTTATTAGCAGACGAACAAACTATAAACGCCTTTGCGCTTCCTGGAGGTCAAATATTTATTACCTATGCTTTATTTTCGAAATTAGAAAACGAAGATCAACTCGCAGGAGTATTAGGTCATGAAATTGGTCATGTTTTAGGACGACATTCTGCAGAACGTATTGCAGAAAGCGATTTTTGGCAAACCGTATCTACTGGTGCATCAGTTGGCGCAGATATGGGTGGTTTAGTTAGTGGCATTGGCCAGAAAACACTATTAAAGAATGGTAGAGGAGATGAATTAGAAAGTGATGATTTAGGCGTGTTATTTATGCTTAATTCTGGTTACAATCCAGAAGAAATGATTGGTGTTATGGAAATACTAAAAGCTGCTGCTGGACCAAATCGTGTTCCAGAATTTCAAAGTTCTCATCCAGATCCTGACAACAGAATAGAAAAAATAAGGGAGTCGATTGAAAAATATAAAAATCAGTAAAACTACCTAGGCAGAAGCTTTAAAACGTTTAAGTCTCAATTATCGAATAAAATAAAAAAGCCTTGATAAACAAGGCTTTCCTGACTAAATAAAAAATAATTATTATATGAAGATAATTACTTTTTCTTTTTTGATGCCTTTAAAGCGTCTTCAATAATTGCTTTAGCCTCTTTTGCTTTAGATAACTCAGCATATTTTTTTGCTGTCATACCTTTGTCTGATTTCACTTTTAATTTAGCTCCATTTTTAATTAAAAGTTTTAATATCTCGCACCTGTTAAATTTAGCAGCATACATTGCTGGAGTCATTCCATTTGATTTTTGATTTACGTCTGTACCTAAATTAATAAGCTTAACTACTGTCTCCATATCGCCCTTAGCAATAGATACACAAAAAGGGTTAACCTTAAATACAGTTTCAACGGCGTGTCTTTCTATGGTTTCAGAAACAGGGTTTGCATTTACATTAACTACGGCAAAACATAATGCCAAAGCAGAAGTGATGATTGATTTTTTCATGATGAGTGATTTAATTTGATTAATGAATTGTTTTTTTGATATACTAAAGAGACGACATTAATCTTAATCTGTTACACAAAAAAAGGTTAAAATATTTTTTTTAACATTAAATTCACATTTCTTTAAGAAAAGAATGATTCTTTAATAAACCTATAAAAATCGTTTATTTCTAATACTTTTCAGCCTTTTTTTAAAAGCTTTTTTCGCTAAACTTCTTATCTTTGAAGTCTTAAAAAAACTTTCATAAAATGAACAAAAAAGTCATCTTAATGATTCTTGATGGATGGGGAAACTCACCAGACCCAAAAGTTTCAGCTATCGATCATGCTAATACTCAATTTATAGATTCGCTTTATTCAAAATACCCTTATGCTACTTTAAGAACTGATGGTTTACATGTTGGTTTACCTGAAGGACAAATGGGGAATAGTGAAGTTGGGCATATGAATTTAGGTGCCGGACGTATTGTATACCAAGATTTAGTAAAAGTAAACTTAGCAGTAAAAAACAAAATTTTACATACTGAAAAGGTTTTGGTTGATGCTTTTAAGTACGCTAAAAACAACAATAAAGATGTTCATTTTTTAGGGTTATTAAGCGATGGTGGCGTGCATTCGCATATTAATCATTTATTAGGTTTAGTAGACACAGCTAACAATTTTGGCTTATCTAACACCTACGTACACGCTTTTACCGACGGTCGTGATGTAGACCCGAAATCTGGGTATGGCTTTTTAACAGAATTGCAAGAACATATAGAACACACTAATACCAAACTAGCAACTGTAACTGGCCGTTATTATGCTATGGATAGAGATAAACGTTGGGAACGTGTAAAACTAGCTTACGATGCTGTGGTAAACTCTGTTGGTGAAAAATCGACAAATGTTACAAATACTATGCAAAAGAGTTATGATAATGATATTACTGATGAATTCATCAAACCTATTATTATGACTGATAATGAAGGTAATCCTGTCGCTAATATAAAAGAAAACGATGTTGTAATCTTTTTTAATTTTAGAACAGATCGCGGTCGTGAATTAACAGAAGCGTTATCGCAAACCGATTTTCATGAGCAAAATATGCATAAACTCAATTTGCATTATGTTACACTTACAAACTACGACGATACTTATAAAAACATTAACGTTATTTTTAATAAAGACAATTTAACTGAAACATTAGGTGAAGTTTTAGAAAAACATAACAAAACGCAAATTCGAATTGCAGAAACTGAAAAATATCCCCATGTTACTTTCTTTTTCTCTGGCGGGAGAGAAGCTCCTTTTAATGGCGAATCTCGAATTTTAAGGAATTCACCCAAAGTAGCTACTTACGATTTAAAACCAGAAATGAGTGCTTACGAGTTACGTGATGCATTAATTCCTGAATTACAAAAGGGCGATGTAGACTTTGTATGTCTCAATTTTGCTAACGGCGATATGGTAGGACATACAGGTGTTATGGAAGCAGCTATAAAAGCATGTGAAGCAGTAGATGAATGTGTGAAAAATGTAATTACAACAGCTTTAGAAAACGATTACACGACCTTATTAATTGCAGATCATGGTAATTGCGAAACCATGATTAATCCTGATGGGTCACCAAATACAGCACATACAACTAACCCAGTGCCCGTTATTTTAATAGATAATAATTTAAAAGAGATTAAGGATGGTATTTTAGGTGATATGGCACCAACAATTTTAAAATTGATGGGAATAGAACAACCCGATGCAATGACTCAACATCCCTTAGTTTAATTGAAAGAAAAATAAATTTATTGTAACTTTACAACTAATTGACGCCTCAAATTCATGAATTTTAATGGGACTCTTATAATTGCTGTCGACTTTGATGGAACCATTGTTGAAGACGCTTACCCCAAAATAGGTAAACCTAATCTTTTTGCTTTTGAAACACTAAAAAAACTTCAAGAAGAAGGGCATCGCCTAATTTTATGGACTTACAGATGTGGCAATAAATTAGATGAAGCTGTTAAATTTTGCGAAAGTAATGGTGTATTCTTTTACGCTATAAATAGTAGTTTTCCTGAAGAAACGTACAGTGATGATGTGAGTAGAAAAATCCATGCAGACCTATTTATTGATGATAGAAATGTTGGAGGTTTTATTGGCTGGGGCGAAATATATCAGAAACTTACAAATTCTAATGAAAAATTGATTTCTAAAGAAAAGAAAAAAGGGTTATTTAACTTCTTTAAATAAGCGCCTTTAAATCAAAAACAGCACGCTTCAAATTTATGTAATTCGTTAAGCCCATTTAAAAGAAGAATATTTCTTTTAAGTATCTTTGTCATTATTTTTTTAAATATGATTGTAGTAAAATCTAGTGAAGAAATTGAATTAATGCGTGAAAGCGCTTTAATAGTATCTAAAACTTTAGGAGAAGTTGCCAAAGCAATTAAACCAGGCGTTACAACTTTGCAATTAGATAAAATTGCCGAAGACTGTATTAGAGACCAAGGTGCAATACCTGGGTTTTTAGGACTATACGATTTTCCTAACACACTTTGTATGAGCCCTAACACGCAAGTGGTTCATGGTATTCCTAATAGCACCCCGTTGGTAGAAGGCGATATTATATCTATAGATTGTGGGGCTTTAAAAAATGGTTTTTATGGCGATCATGCTTATACATTTCCAGTAGGTGAAATTGCTCCTGAAACCGAAAAACTTCTTCAAGTTACCAAAGCATCTTTATACGTTGGTATTAGAGAATTCAAAAAAGGAAATCGTGTAGGAGATGTGGGGTATGCCATTCAAAAACATTGTGAAAACCATGGTTATGGAGTTGTTAGAGAATTAGTTGGTCATGGCTTAGGCAGTAAAATGCATGAAGACCCAGAAATGCCAAACTATGGAAAACGCGGTCGTGGTAAAAAGTTTATTGAAGGTATGGTTGTTGCCATTGAGCCTATGATAAACTTGGGAACACATCGTATAAAACAACATAGAGACGGCTGGACAATAACCACTTTAGATAATAAACCGAGTGCTCATTTTGAACACGATGTAGCACTTGTAAACGGTAAACCAGAACTACTTTCAACCTTTGCTTATATTTATGATGCTTTAGGCATTGAGAGTAATGAAGAGGATGAGTTTAGGCAGAAAGTTATTTAGGTTTTACACTGAGGTTCACTGAGTTTACGCAAGAGTATCACAGAGTATTTTTTACTTCAATTTAAAAATATGAGTTACAATAAAATCACAAAAAATATTATTGGAGCTGCAATCAAAGTCCATAAGACACTTGGTCCTGGTTTGTTAGAATCTGCTTATCAAGAATGTTTACTCTATGAATTAAAAACTATGGGGTACGCTGTGCAAAAAGAAGTAACACAGCCAATAACCTATAAAGACATAACGTTAGACCACGGCTATAGAATAGATTTACTTGTAGAAAACAAAATTGTTATTGAGCTAAAAACTGTTGAAAATTTCATTGATGTGCATTCTGCTCAAATTTTAACCTACATGAAACTAGGAGATTATCCATTAGGGTTATTATTAAACTTTCGCACAAAACTTTTAAAAAACGGAATAAAACGATTTATAAATACAACAGAGTAAGAACTCCGAGAAACTCTGTGTTTTTTCTCTATGAATCTTAGTGTAACTTCATGAAAAAACTTTTCAAACTTATACTTAATCTTATTCCAAGACCTTTACTTATAAGGTTAAGCTATATTATTCGCCCGGTTTTAGCTTTTTTTTTAAAAGGTAACAGGTACATTGATCCTATTGACGGAAAAAGTTTCAGAAGTTTTTTACCATATGGTTATGGCACACAACGCAACAATGTATTATCACCGTCTACTTTAAGTTTAGAGCGCCACAGGTTGTTATGGTTGTATTTACAAAATAAAACTGATTTCTTTTCTGCTAATAAAAAAGTACTTCATTTTGCTCCTGAACAAGCGTTTTACAAACGCTTTAGAAAGATGAAAAATCTAAATTACACCACAACAGATTTAGAGTCTCCTTTAGCCGATGTAAAAGCTAATATTTGCAACCTCCCCTTTAATGATAATACTTACGATGTTATTTTGTGCAATCATGTTTTAGAACATATTCCAAACGACACTAAAGCTATGCAAGAATTATATCGTGTTTTAAAACCTAAAGGAATAGCTATACTTCAAATTCCACAAGACTTAAATAGAGAAAAAACCTTTGAAGATAATAGTATAACTGATAAAAAAGAACGTGCTAAAGTATTTGGACAATATGACCATGTTCGTGTTTATGGTCGTGATTACTTTAATAAACTTCGATCTATTGGTTTTAAGGTTGATGAAGTGGATTATACAGCAAATTTATCTGATGCAGAAATAGAAAAATACTGTTTAGCCAAAGGTGAAATTATTCCAGTTTGTTATAAACCTGAGTTCGATGTAAGGATTTATAAAAACAAAGCTAATTGCGTTGTATTTTGCGTTTCAAATTTAATTGCTGGT